>NZ_NPJZ01000001.1:0-600000 GCF_002245895.1 Rhodococcus sp. OK302 | reverse complement strand
AGGAACTGCCGTGTCTCTGCGTTTCCACTGGTATCTGCCCACCTACGGCGATTCTCGCAACCTGATGGCAGGCGGGCACGGAAGTTCGATGTCAGGGGACCGTCCGGCGACGCTGAAGTACTTGAACCAGATCGGAGCTGCAGCAGAAGCCAACGGATTCGAAGCCGTCCTGACTCCGACCGGAGCGTGGTGCGAGGATGCCTGGTTGACGACGGCGATGATGGTGGACACCACCGAAACCCTCAAGTTCCTCGTTGCGCTTCGGCCAGGTTTGCTGAGTCCGACGTTGGCGGCTCAAATGGCGGCGACGTTCCAGTGGCAATCCGGCGGACGACTATTTCTGAATGTCGTAACCGGTGGCGAAGACTACGAGCAGCGAACATTCGGAGACTTTCTGGACAAGAACCAGCGGTATGCGCGCTGCGGCGAATTTCTCGACGTGATTCGGCAGTTGTGGGCCGGGAACGGTCCCGTGGATTTCTCGGGAGAGTACGTCAGTGTGGAAAATGCTGCCTTGCATCGGATTCCGGATCCCGTGCCGCCGATCTTCTTCGGGGGTTCGTCACCCGCTGCGGGCACCGTCGCGTCACGTTTTGCCGATACGTATCTCACCTGGGGTGAAACCCCGTCTGCAGTTGCCTCCAAGATCGCCTGGATCAGGGACCTGGCTGAGATTCAGGGGCGAAGTCTGGACTACGGAATTCGTCTGCACATCATCAGCCGTGACACATCGGAGGAGGCGTGGGCGGAGGCCGATCGTCTGCTGAGTGCCTTGGATCCGGCGACAGTCGAACTGGCGCAGGCGAATCTCGCTCGATCAGGTTCGGAAGGGCAGCGTCGGATGCTCGAACTACACGGCAACGGAAGCGCTTACAAGGTAGGCATCGGTGCGCGCTCGTTGGAGATCGCGCCGAACCTTTGGACCGGTGTCGGTTTGGTGCGCGGAGGCGCCGGAACCGCGCTGGTCGGTTCGCATCAAGAGGTTGCCGATCGGATCGCCGAGTACGCGGCAATCGGCCTGGATCACTTTATTCTGTCGGGTTATCCGCATCTCGAGGAGACGTACCAGTTCGGTGAAGGTGTCCGGCCGATCCTGGCGAGGCGCGGTCTCTAGGGAGATCCACAGCGGGACTATGGTCCTGAGTTCACGAGCCTTGGTCCCATTTGTACGTGTTGCCCGAATTGGACGCTCGTCTGGTTTTACACTTCGCAGGTTATTGCGGCTGAGTGTCGCGGAACCAACGAGAGGGTCGTCAATGCAGGTAGAGGGCAAGTTTGCAATTCGTCGCGTAGTGGGCGCTGTGGCTGTCGCTGCCGCAACTGTCGGCGGCGCAGCACTGATCAGCCCGGCAATCGCGTCGGCCGCTGTCACGGCGCCCGATGTGACCTTCTCGGTCGTCGACAACGATATGAAATTGACGGTTGTCAACAACAACACCAACACCGGGTTGACGTCGCCGCGGTGCCAGGCGCTTGTCGTCAATGCGGTCGAAGCAACAAATATTGTCAACGATCCAACCAAGTTGCTTGACCCGAGTATTGTTGTCTACCCCCAGGTTACGGATCTCCAGTCGCTGTTCGGTGTTGTCGCGGGCGAGACCAAGACTGTGGATGTGGACAATATTCCTGACGGAACGTATGCCGTGATCGGTGGATGCGTCGACCCGACGGTTCTTCCCCTCAAGCCGGCCTTCGGTGTGCCCAAGCTGGTCACGATCGGTGGCACCGGAAGCCTCAGTGGTGGAAGCCTTGATGGCATCGACATCATGGGACTGCTGTCGGGCATCCTCGGCAAGTGAAAGTCAGTGACTAGGTAGTTTTCTTCAGCTGCGTCGGACTCGGGTGACAATTCCCCCGAGTCCGGCGCAGTTGGCTTTTCCACCACACGTTTTCCGACTGAGCGGTCTATTGTTCTGGAAGTTCTAGTTGACCGAGTTGTCCGGAGGTACGGAAATGCGTAGTCGTAGGTTCAAGCGTGTGCTCGGAGGAGTTGCTGTCAGCTCGGCAGCAACTATCGGATTGACCTTCGCCGGAACTACGTCGGCGGTGGCAGCGCCACTCGCGCCGCCGTTGGAGGTGAGTGTGGCAGACAACGACATCACGTTCACGCTCAAGAACCCGAATCCGCGGTTCAGTTTCATCAACTGCACGCCCGCAATCGTCGAGATCGGGAAGCTACCCGGAATCATCAATGACCCATTGTCGATACTGACACCGGGTGTTCTCGAATATCCGCGGGTCGAAAATCCCTTGGACCTGTTCGGAGTTTCTCCGCAGGGAACCCTTACCGAGACAGTGACTGTGTCGCCGGGCATCTACGGTGTCGTCGGTGCTTGTGTGTCGATCATCGATCTCGCTGCCGGCCTTATCAGTGGCAACATCCCGATTCCGACAATCAGCTTGCCGGAGGTCGTCTTGGTGGGTAGTCCACTGGGCAGTCTCGGTAGCAGCGGAAGTGTGGGCAGCAGTGACGGCGGCGCTGGAAGCGTCTCCGGTTCACTCGAGGGCCTGGGATTCGAAACCCTCAACGATGTGATCGCAGAAGTGCTCCGGATCCAGGCGGGCATCCAGGCAGGAAGCAGTGAACTCGGCAGCAGCAACAGCGGCAGCCTGGGAAGTCTCACGGGCAGTCTGAGTAACGGAAGCAGCAGTACGGGAAGCGCCGGTTCCTAGTTTTCTAGGACACGCCCTAGAGAGCGACATATTCGGCTAGTCGGCTTGTACCGTCGGTGGGCATGGACCCAGTGCGCAATCCATATGCCCCCGGTGCCGGTCAACGGCCGCCGGAGTTGGCAGGCCGCGACAAGCAGATCGATGCCTTCGACGTCGTCCTCGAGCGAATTGCTCGAGGACGGCCCGAGCGCAGTGTTGTCCTGACCGGGCTGCGCGGTGTCGGGAAGACTGTGCTGCTCAATCAGTTACGGTCGGCCGCCATCTCGAAGAGCTGGGGGACCGGCAAAATTGAGGCGCGCCCCGATCAAGATTTACGACGTCCCCTCTCGTCCGCTCTGCACATGGCAGTGCGGGAAATTGCGGTGTCACATCGTGATCCGGAGCGAGTAGAACAGTTTCTGGGTGTCCTCAAATCCTTTGCGCTACGCGCGACGGCGGACAAAGGAATGCGCGAGCGTTGGCAGCCCGGCATCGATGCTCCGGCGATCAAGGGCCGAGCCGACAGCGGTGACATCGAGATCGACCTGGTGGAACTGCTGATGGAAGCGTCGTCGCTGGCGCGCGATGTCGGCGTCGGGATCGCGATCTTCATCGACGAGATGCAGGACCTCAGTGCCGCGGACGTATCGGCGATTTGCGGCGCGTGCCATGAGCTCAGCCAAGACGGTGCACCGCTCATCGTTGTGGGAGCCGGACTTCCGCATCTGCCAGCAGTGTTGTCGGCGTCGAAAAGCTACTCGGAGCGGCTGTTCAGTTATCACCGGATCGATCGACTCGAACGGGAAGCTGCAGACCAGGCATTGATTGCGCCCGCCGAGCGTGAGGACGTCAAGTTCACCGACGAAGCGCTCGACGCGCTGTACGACGCGGCAGACGGTTATCCGTATTTTGTTCAGGCCTACGGAAAAGCGACGTGGGATGTGGCCGCGTCGAGTCCGATCACCAAAGATGATGTGCGAGTGGGCGCTCCGACGGCCGAGGAAGAACTGGCAGTCGGCTTCTTCGGATCACGTTACGAGAGAGCAACTCCCGCGGAACGTGAATACATGCGCGCGATGGCTGATCTTTCCGGTGACGACGGTCCGGTCGCGACGTCGGCGATTGCCGTCGAACTCGGCCGTAAACCGGCGTCGCTCTCGCCGGCGCGTGACGGTTTGATCAAGAAGGGTCTGATCTACTCCGCCGAGCGGGGTTCCATCGGATTCACGGTTCCGCATTTCGGCCGCTACCTGCGTGGGCAGGCGGAATGAACGCGCTGCAGACTGCCTGGGATCGGGTTGCGGCCATCAGTCCCGCGCCACAGACGTGGGTAGTTCCGTTGATGGCGCTGTTGGCCGTCGTGATCGTTCTTGAACCACACCTGTGGCGGGTTGCGCGCAATGTCGTAACCATCGCACATGAGGGCGCCCATCTCATTGTTGCGGTGTTGGTCGGGCGCCGGCTGAAAGGTCTTCGGCTGCACTCGGATACGTCGGGAGTTGCGATTTCGTCGGGCAAACCGACGGGCTTGGGTGTCATCCTCATGACATTCGCGGGGTACGTGGGGCCGTCGATCCTCGGACTCGGTGCCGCAGCATTGTTGGGCGCGCAGCGCGCGGTGTCGGTGCTGTGGATCGGGCTGTTCGTGATCGCGGTGATGATGGTGCTGATCCGCAATCTGTACGGAGTGTTCTCGCTGGCGGTGGTCGGCGCTGCGCTGTTCGCTCTCGTCTGGTGGGGGACACCGGAATTGCAGGTGGCGGCCGCGTACTTCCTGACGCTCTTCCTGCTTTTCGCGGGGCCGCGTCCGGTGGTGGAACTACAGCGTCAGCGCATGCAGCGTGGCGGCGCTCCGGATTCCGACGCCGATCAACTGGCGAGGCTTTCGCCGATACCCGCGATTGTCTGGGTGATGCTGTTCTTACTGGTCAATGTCGGCGTTCTGGTGGTGGGCGGCTGGTGGATCCTGCGTCCGGTAGTCGGCTGATTCAGTCGATTGATCTATCTACAGGTATCTAGCTGATTGGCTAGATACCTGTAGATTTTGATTACGCTATGTCTTCCTCGCCACCGGCCGCCACCTTCTGGAGGCCGCGGTAGGCGTCGTTCGCGCTCTGCCGGCCGGCGATGACGGCCTCGACCTCCGCCGCGATGGGCATGTCCACGCCGAACTCCCGAGCCAGGGCCATAACCGTCGGCGCAGTCTTGACGCCCTCGGCCACCTGGCCGAGTTTGGCCACTGCTTCCTCGACGGTCAGCCCCTGCGCGAGGGCCTCGCCGACACGACGGTTGCGCGACGTCGGGGCCATGCACGTGGCAATCAGATCGCCGACGCCGGTCAAACCGGCAAAGGTTCGCGGATTAGCGCCCATTGCTTCACCCATGCGGGTCATCTCCGCAAGGCCACGGGCAAGGACCATGGCGCGCGTGTTGTCACCGACGCCCAGTCCGTCAGCCATGCCGGACGCGATCGCGACGATGTTCTTGAGAACGCCACCAAGCTCGCACCCGAGAACGTCGGTGTTCCGGTAGACGCGGAACACTGCGGACGCGAACAGCGGTTGAAGGGCAGCGGCGACGCGATCGTCCTGTGTTGCGACGACAGATGCGGCGGCCATGCCGTCCGCAATCTCCTTGGCGATGTTCGGTCCGGCGAGAAGCCCGACCGGGTGACCGGGCAGGCATTCGGCGATTACCTCGGTCGGACGCAAACGCGTCCCGGGCTCGAGGCCCTTGGAGAGCGACAGGATCGGCACCCACGCGCGCACCTCTTCGGAGATCTCGGCGAGTGTGGAGCGCACGGCATGGGAAGGCACCCCACACACCAGGACATCGGCTTCGCGAGCGGCCTCGACCAGATCGGACGTTGCTCTCAGCCCCTTGGCGAGTCTTCGGTCGCCGAGATATTTGGAATTGGTTCGATTGGTGTTGATCTCGTCGGCAGCTTCTTCGTTTCGCGCCCACAGCAACGTGGGCGTGTTGCGGGCAGCAAGGCCGGCGACGGTGGTTCCCCAGGATCCGGCGCCGAGAACGACGACGCGTACCGCGCGGGCCATCAGAGTGCGCTGTTCGAGGTAGCGAGTGATGTCATGAGGCCAAGCGTTCCACTTGCGGAGCGGTTGCGGGGCAAATCCGCAGAGTCTGTGTCTGGAACTAAGGTGACGGGCTCTCGCGCAGATTCTCGACGGCGCCCGCGGATTCCGCGACGATCGAGCGCATTGCAGATTCGGCAGCGTCGGCGTCGCCTGATTGGATGGCCGAAGCCACCACTCCGTGCAGGTGAATCGCTTCGGCGTCGGCTTCGTGGGGCATCAGGGCATGCCGAGTTCGACCTTCGAGAATTTCGACGACGATCTGCGACATTGCGCGCAACATCGGGTTTCCCGACGCGGCGAGCAGGGTGCGGTGGAAGTCGGCATCGTGACTCAGGTACGCGTCCGTGTCGGCAGCTCGGGAGGTAGCTGACATGCCGATGACGGCTGCGGTGAGCGCACCACATTGCTGGGGGGTGGCCCTTGTCGCGGCCAAGCGAGCAGCCAGCGGTTCGATTCCGGAGCGCAGTTCGCTGAGGATCGACAGTTGTTCGAATCGGTCGGGCCCGGCCAATTGCCAGCGGATCACAGTGGGATCGAGCGCGTTCCAGTGCTCCGATCCGAGGATGGTGATCCCGACGCGTCGACGCACCGCGGCCAGGCCGAGTGATTCGAGGACTCGCACGACTTCCCGGATGACGGTGCGGGACACGTCGTAGCGAGTTGCGACCTCGTCGGCGGAGATGGTGGTGCCCGGTTTCAGGACGCCGCCCACGATGTCCTGGCCCAGTTGTTCCAGCATCGAGTCGTGCAGTTGCTGAAAGGGGACGGCGGTCATAGATAGATGGTCCCATGCGTATGGATAAGCCCGCTGCAAGCTCCATAAATACTACAAATTAGTGTCTGGTCTTGAAATTGTAGGTTAATTAAGGAACAGTGACCTCAATCATTCACCGGACTGGAGTCCCTATGAACACCACAGCACTGCTGGCAGCGGAGATCGTCCCCGCTGGTAGCGATGCCCGATTGATCATCGCCGCCGTCGCGGGCGTCGCCGTGATCATCGCGCTCATCACCTGGCTGGATCTGCATCCCTTCCTGGCTCTGTCGATCGGGGCCGTCGGCGTCGGTCTGGCGGCTGGTCTCGGGTCTGCGGAGTCCGTCGCCGCATTCGCCACCGGATTCGGTTCGACGATGGGCGGCGTCGGCATCCTGATCGGCTTCGGCGCGATGTTCGGCAAATTACTGGCCGACTCGGGCGGTGCCGATCGAGTTGTCGACACGTTGGTCAGTCGCTCCAGTGCAGCGGCGTTGCCGTGGACGATGGCGTTGGTCGGTGCTGTCATCGGACTGCCGATGTTCTTCGAAATCGGACTTGTACTCCTGATGCCGGTCATCATCCTGGTGGCTCGACGCTCCGGTCAGTCGTTGATCCGAATCGCAATCCCCACACTTGCCGGACTCTCTGCGATGCACGGCCTGGTTCCGCCGCATCCGGGCCCGCTCGTCGCGGTCTCCGCATTGGACGCGAACCTCGGGCTCACTCTGGCGCTCGGTGTGCTGGTCGCCATCCCCACCGTTGTTCTCGCCGGTCCGCTATTCAGCAAGATCGCCGCACGATGGGTTGATGTCAAAGTTCCGGATCTTTTTGTCACCGGCGAAGATTTAGGCGAAGAAGAGAAGAAGCAGAGGCCGTCCTTCGCGGCCACACTCTCCGCAATCCTGCTTCCCGTGGTGCTCATGCTCGGCAAAGCGTTTGCGGACGTCATCGCTCCTGATTCAGATGCACTCCCCAAATCGGTGCTCGACTTCCTCGGAACACCCGTTGTCGCTTTGGGTCTCGCAGTTCTGGCCGGCATGGTGCTCCTCGGCCGCGGCGGGGGAATGGACCGCAAGGCCATCTCCAAATCTCTCGAAAGTTCGCTGCCTCCGATCGCCGGCATTCTCTTGATCGTCGGCGCCGGCGGAGGCTTCAAGCAGGTTCTCATCGACACGGGCATCGCCGACGTGATTGCCGACGCGATCAAGGGCAGTAGCCTGCCGGTACTCTTCCTGGCCTGGTTGGTTGCTGTATTGATCCGCGTTGCAACAGGTTCGGCAACAGTTGCCACCGTGACCGCGTCGGGCATTCTTGCGCCGGTAGCCGCAGATCTGTCGTCCACCCATGTTTCGCTGATGGTGCTGGCGATCGGAGCGGGCTCCCTCTTCCTCTCGCACGTCAACGACGCCGGGTTCTGGTTGGTCAAGGAATACCTCGGTGTCAGCGTTGTACAGAACCTCAAGACGTGGACCGTGATGGAGTGCATCATCTCGGTGTCCGGCTTGGCCGGTGTCCTTGTACTGAGCGCAATCATCTAGGGCTGGAACATGACTACTGAAATAGCGCAGAAGAATCCGGTACTCGTCGTGATGGGTGTCTCGGGGTCGGGTAAATCAACCGTCGGTGGAATGATTGCCGGCGCCATGGGATGGGATCTTCAAGAGGGCGACGATCTGCACCCGCAGGCCAACATCGAGAAGATGGCTGCCGGGCATCCCCTCTGCGACGAGGACCGTTGGCCGTGGCTGGACAAGATCGCTCGGTGGATCACCGAACGGGCCGATGCGGGGGAGCCTGGCATCGTGACCTGCTCGGCGCTCAAGCGAAGCTATCGGGATGTCCTTCGCGGTGACAACGTGGTGTTCGTGCATCTCGCAGGCTCGCGTGATCAGATCGGCCAGCGGTTGACGGCGCGTCTCGACCACTACATGCCGCCGTCGCTTCTGGACTCGCAGATATCTACTCTCGAGCCCCTCGACCCGGATGAACAAGCAATTATCGTCGACGTGGGCGGCAGTCCTGCCGTAATCGTGGAAGAGATTCTGCGGAGGTTGGAGACGCTCGGATACTGAGACTTTCGGAGCGCATCTGTCCTCAAGGATGCTCGTCGGTTATCGTTCACTGAAAAGTATGTGTAACTCAAATACACAAAACGCTTTGACCTGGGAGGACGCTATGCGGACGCGAGATTCGACGGTATGGCACTGGAACGTGAGCCCGCGAGCGCGGTTCATTTTTGCGGTGACCAGGACGTTCGTGAAGCCGATGTTCACGCTCTGGCCGACCAGTGACCGCGGAATTCGGCAGCTGGAACGCCTCGACGCACTGGCCGACCGCCTGCCGAAGCCCAAGAATCTCGATATCGAACCGTTGCGGCTCGGCGGAGTTCCCAGCGAGAAGGTGACACACCCACGCAAGGCAACCGGCGAGCTGGCCGGTGCCACCATCCTGTACTTCCACGGCGGCGGGTTCATCTTCTGCGGCCTTGCCACACACCGCGCTCTGTGCGGATTGCTGTCCGCCAAGGCCGGTGTCCCGGTGATCTCCGTCCGCTACCGCCAGCTACCCGAAGGCTCGATCGGGACTTCGGTGGTGGATGCGATGGCGGCCTACACGGCGCTCCTCGAGACTGCCGAAGACCCGAACAAGATTGTGGTTGCGGGTGATTCGGCCGGTGGATACCTGGCGATGAAGGTCGCCGAAATTGCCGCACTGCGTGGAATGACCCGGCCGGCAGCAGTTATCGGATACTCGCCGATGCTCAACGTCAACCTCGAAGAGCACGACTCCGACTTCATGAAACGTGATGCGTACCTGCCGATGTCGCAGGTCGAGAAACTCAAGGATCGGTGGCTGGGCGGCCCGGACGAGATTTTCGGTGCGCAGTCCCCGATCAATGCCGACCCGAGCCTGATCCCGCCGACATTCCTGGTCGCGGCAGAGTACGAACTGATGCGTCCCGACGTGGAAATCATGACCGAAAACCTCATCAAGGTAGGCCAATCCGTCGAGACTCACATCTGGAGCGGGCAGATCCATGCCTTCCCCGTGATCGGCAAATCCCTGCGCGAAGGCCGCACGATCGTTGACCTGAGTATTGCATTCCTGGAACGGACCTTGGCCTCGAAGCGGCAGTTGAGCGCCTGATTCACGACTGCGGATAGTCGACGTCCCGGCCCGTACTCAGGTCGGAACATTCCACGAGTTCCGCTCGGTGCTTGCGCAGATAAGCGCCGGCGCCGGCGTCACCGGTCAAGGAGTTGATCAGGGCGTCCCAATGGGCGCGCCCGATGACGACGGGATGCCCCGGGCTTCCGTGAAACACTGCGCGACGGAGGGTATTCGACTGAACGGGCGTCGGGCCGACCATGCGAGTTACTGTCTCGGCGTTGAGATCCGGCAGATCAACGAGGGTGATGACAGCGGCATCGACAGTCAGCTTTTGTGCGGCGTGGAGGCCGGCGTGAAGTGACGCGCTCATGCCCTTCTTCCAGTCCGATTCCACTACAAGAATATTCGTGGAATCGGGGGGCAGAAGGGTTGCGGCGGCTGAGGCTTGGGCTCCGAGTACAACGATCACCGGAGTGCAGCCGGCGTCGCGCAATACGGACACTCCACGGCGGAGCCATGATTGACCGTCGGCATCGAACTTCAATGCTTTCGGTGTACCCATGCGGGATCCTGCGCCGGCGGCGAGCAGGACCCCGCATGTTGTCATCGAACTATGCGCCGGTGACGCGGGGGCGTAGCCACTCGACAAGATCGTCCAGAACTTCTTTCTGCTCAGGCTCGTTGTAGATCTCGTGGTACAGGCCGTCGTACACCTTCAATGTGACGTCCGTGGATCCGGCGAGGTCGGCAACCAGCTTGCTGCCTGCCGGGTCTGTGAGGCGGTCGGCGGATCCGTGTTGCAGCAGAACCGGAATGGTCAGTGAAGGCAAGCGGGACGGGAATCCTTCTGCCGCCGTGATCATTCCGCGCGCAATTCCGGCCGGTACCTTGCCGTGGTGGATCAGTGGATCGGCGTTGTACTTGTCGACAACATTCTGATCGCGCGACACCGCCGCTGCTTCCAGGCTTTCGACCGGAACATCCGGGAGATATTTGCCGAGGAACTTACCCAACTGCATGACGATTTTGGGTGTACCGGTCGCGATGATCACGGCCGGCCCGGACAGTGCCAGCGCTTTCAGGTCGCTCTGGTGATCGAGTGCGTAACTCAGCGCGATCGCGCCGCCCATACTGTGGCCGAGCAGGAACTTGTCCTTGCCCGGATGTGCTGCCGTCGCGATTCCGAACAGAGTGTGGACGTCGTCGGTGAAATCGGAAAATTCCTTCAAATGGACGCGCTTTCCGCCGGACCGTCCATGTCCGCGGTGGTCCGGGGCATACACGATCAGGCCGAGTTCGCCCAGCCGGGCAGCCACATGGTCGTAGCGGCGAGCATGTTCGCCGAGACCATGGCACAGGACGAGGACGCCGGTGGGCTCACGATCCGGAGTCCATACGTCGTAGACGATCTTGGTGCCGGATACTCCGGTGAACGACGACTCTTCACGCTGCATGGTTGCGCCCTCTCTCCCGACCGGTTCCGGTACGCGGATTCTCCAACATGCTATTCCCCGGGGCCCACGGATTGGGCGATACGGAAGCCCAAGTCGTCGATTGCGAAGGTCGGGTGGCTACGACGACGGACGCTTGCCCCACAACCGCGTGCTTCTTCGGCCCAACTGCCCCCTCGGAAGATGCGGTAGGTGCCGTAGACCTCGGGATCGTAGAGATCCCAGCACCATTCCCAGACGTTGCCGATCATGTCGTACAAGCCCCAAGTGTTGGGTTCCTTCAGGCCGGCCGGGTGGGCATGACCATCGGAGTTGTCGCTGTACCACGCGATATCGGTGACCTCGCCGTAGCGATATCCCGTGGTGCCGGCTTTGCACGCGTACTGCCATTCCGCTTCTGTGGCGAGACGGTATCCGTTGGCCTGCTGATCCCACTGCGGTGAGTCGCTGTCGATGTCCAGGTAGGCGGGAGTGAGGCCGTCGTCCGCCGAGAGTTTGTTGCAGGCCGTTACCGCGTCGATCCACGACACATTGACTGCCGAAGTGTTCGCGGCAGAAGTTGAATCACCGTGCAGCACTTCGGTAGTCATGGGATAGCGCGCCAAGCGAAACGGTTGGACGACTGCGGTCCACGTGGTGCCCTTGCGGTCGTCGCGCAGATCGACCGTGCCGCCGCGGATGTCGATCATCAACTCGGAGGCTCGGCTCACGGCGCACCGTTCCGGTATTCGTTGTCGACAGACATGCGTTCATTGCAGCCAATTCCGACTGTGGCGTCAACCGTTTCGATCAGCGCGTAAGTTGCTTAACAGAGATTCACAAAATCATTCGGAGGAGTGTCCATGACGGCAGCCGAAGCAGAGAAGAAGCGTCGGCCCAAGGATCGGCGGCAACAGATTCTGTTGAACGCGCGATCCCAGTTCGCTCAACTGGGGTATCACAACGTCACGATGGCCTCGATTGCCGAGGCGGTCGATATCAGTCCGGGTGCGCTGTATCGACATTTCTCGAACAAGTCGGTCTTACTCGAAGCTGCCGTGGCCAGCAGTTTCGACGATGTAGCTCCGGTTAGAACATCGAGTGAGTCGATTGCGGAGATGCTTGCTGTCAACTGCATGATCGCTGTTCGATTCCGCGAAACGGGTCTCCTCTGGTCGAGGGAAGCCAGGAACCTTCCCCCCGAAGCGCACAAGGCTTTGCGGGAGAGACTTCGGGAGTCCAACGACATCTATGCGGGTCTGATTCTGGCTGCCCGCCCAGATCTGTCGGCGGCTGATGCAGAAATACTGGCTTGGGCGATCCTGTCGATTCTGAGTAGTCCGGGTCATCATTCGGTGGAGTTGCCGACTACTGAATTTGCCAACGTGCTCGCGGCGTCGGGGCTGGAAGTTGTCCGTGCCGACATCCGTACGACGGGGCTAACCGTCGAGACCTTGCCGTCGAGTCTCGAGCCGGCGTCGCAGCGGGAGCGTCTGCTCTCCAGTGCCATCGCCTTGTTCGGCCTCAAGGGGTATCAGGCGACTGGAATGAACGACATCGGTGCCGCGGCTGGGGTGTCCGGTCCGAGCCTGTACAGCTACTTCGACAGCAAGTCCGACCTCCTGAACGCCGCAATCGAACGCGGCACCCATGCATTGTGGATTGCATTGCATACGGCATTGCGGCACAACACAACACACGATGATGCCCTCATGGACGTGGTGCGATCGTACGTGCTCATGACTGAAGAAAATGTCAATCTGACCTCGCTCTTGTTCGCCGAACCTGCCTTGCTGGCACCTGATGCTCAGAGAAGTCAACGTGAGTATGTCGCGGAATGGGTGGCCCTTCTGCGGGGAGCGCGGCCACAATTGGCCGAAGGGACTGCGCGGGTACTGGTTCACGCAGCGTTGGGTGTTATCCACGATCTCATGCGCACTCCACATTTGGCTGCGACGGAACGCTTTTCGTCGAAAGTGATCATCGTGGCGAGCGCTGTCCTGCGCTCGGGGGACTAGCTCGGTCCGTCCGAATTCAGTTTCCTCAAACCCCTTCCCGGTTAAGTAAATCTCGGTTAAGGTCGAAATTATCATTCGGCGATCGAGAGGTGTGGCGATGGGGAACGACGTCTTCGTAGCGGGTGTAGGGATGATTCCGTTCACAAAGCCGGGCAAGAGCGGCATCTATTCAGACATGGGTGAGCAGGCGGCGCGGATTGCGCTTGCCGACGCGGGCTTGGACTACTCGCTCGTCCAGCAGGCGTACGTCGGATATGTATACGGCGATTCAACGTCAGGCCAAGCCGCTCTGTACGGAATCGGACAATCCGGAATTCCGATCATCAACGTGAACAACAACTGTGCCACAGGATCCTCGGCGCTCTTCCTCGCGCGGCAGGCAGTGGCCAGCGGTACCGTCGACTGTGCCCTTGCGCTCGGATTCGAGCAGATGGTGCCGGGAGCACTCGGTTCGATCTACTCGGACCGGCCAGATCCGTTGACCAGGTTCGCAGCAGTGCGGGACCAATTGCAGAGCGGCGACCAATCGGCACCGATGGCAGCGCAGTTCTTCGGTGGGGCCGGGCAAGCCTACGTCGATGAATACGGAATCGATCCCGCGATCTTCGCCGAGATTTCGGTGAAAGCGCGAAAGCATGCGGCCAACAACCCGAATGCGGTGTTCCGCGATCTTGTTACCGCAGAACAGGTACTTGCCTCTCCCCGGATATTCGGACCGCTGACTCGATTGCAGTGCTGCCCACCCACGTGTGGTGCTGCCGCTGCTGTTGTCTGCAGTGCTGAATTCGCGCAGAAGCACGGGCTTTCCGCAGACGTGGTCATTGCAGCCCAGAGTTTGACAACAGATACCCCAAGCACTTTCGAGTCGATGGATCTACGGAAGGTTATCGGCTACGACATGGCAGCCGCTGCGGCGCACACTGTGTACGAAGCCGCAGGCATTGGTCCCGAGGACATCCCGGTAGTCGAGCTCCATGACTGCTTCACCACCAACGAGTTCCTGACCTACGAAGCGTTGGGGCTCACTCCGGCGGGTACCGCCGAGAAGTTCATTCGGGACGGTGACAACACGTACGGAGGCCGGGTCGTCACGAACCCCTCGGGCGGGCTGCTCTCGAAGGGGCATCCATTGGGGGCAACTGGCCTTGCGCAGTGTGCAGAACTCGTCTGGCAATTGCGTGGGCAAGCCGGCGATCGCCAAGTGGACGGCGCACGCGTTGCGCTGCAACACAATCTAGGTCTGGGCGGCGCTTGCGTCGTCACTCTCTATCAGAAGGTGGGCAACTGATGGCAATAGATCGATCCGTCATCGGAACAGAACTCGCCGGTGGCACGCTGCTGATCGGCCGAAGCCGACTGAGGGCTTTTGCCAATGCAACCGGCCAGAGTGATCCGATCTACACCGATCTCGATGCGGCACGCGCGGTGGGCCACCGCGACCTGCCGGTGCCGCCGACCTTCTTCTTCGGGGTTGATCTCGAAGCCCCCGACCCGTTTGCGTTCCTCGGCGATCTAGGGGTAGATCTCCGCACTGTCCTCCATGGTGAGCAAGAGTTTGTGTACCACGAAATGGCTTATGCAGGAGATGAACTCACGACCGCAAGTCGAATCGTCGACGTATACGACAAGAAGGGCGGCGCACTCGAATTCATCATCCGACGTACCACCGTCACGAATCAGGAGGGCGTTGTCGTAGCGGAGATCGGATCTTCGACTGTTGTGCAGAACAAGCTCGTCGGAAAGGCTGTGTCATGACTGCGCTCTCGGTGGGAAACGTTTCGGAACTGAGTATTCCGCCGATCTCGCGGACTACCCTTGCGCTGTTCGCCGGCGCATCCGGTGATGTCAATCCCATCCATATCGACGTCGACGTCGCCAAATCCGCGGGGCTCGATGACGTCTTTGCGCACGGCATGCTCTCGATGGCATACCTGGGGCGCCTTCTCACTAACATCGCTCCGCAGCAACAACTTCGATCATTCAAGGTGCGGTTCGCTTCCATCACGCCGATTCACGGTAGTCCGGCGTGCACTGCAACAGTTACATCGATTGACGACGTGGACGGTGAACGTCGTGCCACCCTCACACTTCAGATGGCATTACCGGACGGGACAGTCACCCTACTCGGTGACGCCGTCATCGCGCTCGATTGACCACACCCACCAGTAGAGGAAATTTGTCATGGGCAAGCTTGAAGGTAAGACTGCAATCGTCAGCGGATCCGGCCGTGGAATCGGTCGTTCCATTGCACTGAAGCTAGCGTCCGAAGGTGCGAATGTTGTTGTGAACGACTTGGATGCCGATCCGGCGGCCGCAGTGGTCGCGGAGATCACCAAGGCTGGTGGCAATGCTGTCATCTGCGCCGGCAATGTCACAGCTCCGGACTTCGCCGAGCGATTCGTAGGCGCCGCGACCAGTGAATTCGGCGGACTCGACATTGTCATCAACAATGCCGGATATACGTGGGACACCGTCATCCAGAAGATGGGAGACGATCAGTGGGACGCCATTCTCGACGTGCACCTCAAGGCGCCATTCCAGATTCTTCGCGCAGCGCAGTCGGTCATCAGTAAGGCAGCCAAGGTGGAGAAGGACGCCGGACTGCGAGTGAACCGGAAGGTTGTGAACATCTCGTCGATCGCCGGCCTCTACGGCAATGCGGGGCAAGCGAACTATTCGGCAGCAAAGTCCGGCCTCGTCGGACTCACCCGGACCCTTTCCAAGGAATGGGGTCGGTACAACGTCAACGTCAACGCCGTGGCATTCGGCTTCATCGAGACACGTCTGACCGAGGTATCCGCTGATGGGAACTCGACCATCGACATCGAAGGTCGTGAGATCAAGGTCGGTGTCAACCCCCATCTGCTCGAGGCGATGAAGGCGATGATTCCGTTGGGCCGCCCCGGAACTCCGGACGAGGCAGCAGGTTCCGTCGCGATGTTCACCTACCCGGAATCGGATTACGTCAGTGGACAGATTTTGGTCACCGGCGGCGGATACGAAGGGTAGGTGCCCATGACCGCACCGCAGACCTACTTGTCGGGTTGGCGCGACCCGGACGTGATCGCACTGGGCGAACTCGCTGACAAGTTCTTTGCGACCAAGGTTGTGCCCAACCGTCAGCGATGGGAAAGTCAGCACTACGTCGATCGTGAAGTGTGGAAGGCTGCCGGAGATCTCGGTCTCCTGTGCTGCTCCATCCCTGAGGAGTATGGGGGCGGCGGCGGGACCTACGCCCACGATCTTGCGGTGTTCGAGGCTCAGGCCAGATCGCTCGACACAGGGTTCGGCAATTCAGTACACAGCGGAATTGTTGCCCATTACATTCTGGCGTACGGCACGGAGGATCAGCGTCGTTCCTGGCTTCCGAAACTGGCTGCGGGAACGTGTATTGCTGCTGTTGCCATGACCGAGCCCGGAGCCGGGTCCGATTTGAAGGCGATCACGACCACCGCGTTGCGCGAAGGCGATGAATATGTCATCAACGGCTCCAAAACCTTCATCTCCAACGGTTCTACTGCCGATCTGATTGTTGTTGTCGCCAAGACGGATCCGTCGGCAGGTGCGCGAGGGATCTCGCTGGTCGTCGTCGAGACGCCGGGTTGCGCAGGATTTCAGCGCGGCCGAATACTCGACAAGGTAGGCCAGCGCGGAGCCGACACTTCCGAGTTGTCGTTCACCGATGTGCGTGTGCCGGCAACCAACCTGTTGGGCGGTGAAGAGGGTCGCGGTTTCGGTCAGTTGATGACGCAGTTGGCGCAGGAGCGGCTCGTCATCGGTGTTACAGCGGTTGCAACGATGGAGACTGCGGTCAGGGAAACTGTCGCGTATGTGAAGTCGCGCAAAGCTTTCGGGCAGACGTTGTTCGATTTTCAGAACACCAAGTTCGTTCTGGCGGAATGTCAGACAATTGCTCACACGTCGCGCGTATTCCTCGATTCGTGCATCGAACGGCATCTGCGAGGTGAACTAGATCCGACCACCGCAGCGATGGCGAAGTGGTGGTTGACCGAGCAGCAGTGTGTGGTGATCGATCGTTGCGTTCAACTCTTCGGTGGATACGGATACATGCGCGAATATCCAATCGCCCGCATGTATGCCGACGCTCGGGTACAAAAGATCTACGGAGGGTCGAACGAGATCATGAAAGACCTTATCGCTCGTTCGCTCTGACAGTTCGGTCCTTGTTCGTTCTTTTGACGGAGATGACATGTACCTCACTCAGTCGCTGCACCGCAGCGTTCAACAAGCGCCAGAGTCGGTTTCGACAATCTGTGGCGATCGAATCTTTACGCATGCACAAACTCTGGAGCGAGTGAGCCGTCTCGCGGGAGCGATGAGGAATCTCGGAGTCCGCGGTGGCGATCGAGTCGCGATTCTGGCGCTGAATTCCGACCGATACTTTCAGTTGCTGTCGGCAGTTCCCTGGGCAGACGCCGTCGTAGTACCGGTCAATATCAGGTGGAGTGTCAAGGAGATCGCATACTCGCTCAACGAGACTGACACTCGACTGATCTTCGTAGACGACGCGTTTGCGCCCCTGATTCCGCAATTGAAGGAAGCAAGCCCGCAACTCGCAGCAGTTATTCACAGCGGCGACGGGCCTATGCCGGAAGGGATGTTGTCCTTCGAGACGTTGATCAGTGAGTCGGATCCGATTCCGGATGCACATCGCAGAGGAGATTCCCTCGCGGGAATCTTCTACACCGGTGGCACTACGGGGTTCCCGAAGGGCGTGATGCTCAGTCATCGCAACATCTTCGCTTCGACTCTGGGCAACGCTGCACTGGGAGCAGTGACCTCGCAGGGGCGAACACTGCACGCCGCACCGATGTTCCACCTTGCGGATCTTGCATCACTGGTAGGTATGTCGTTGCTAGGTGGCTCGCATGTATTCATACCGATGTTTGATCCCGTCGCGACCCTGGCGGCTGTCGATACACATGGTGTTACAGACATCATGTTGGTGCCGACCATGATTCAGATGGTGATCGATCATCCGCGTCGGCCGGAGTTCGACCTGTCAAGAGTTGCGAATATCATGTACGGGGCATCCCCGATGTCGGAATCTCTCCTGGGTCGGGCGCGTGACGCATTCTCGTCGACGAAGTTTATCCAGGCCTACGGAATGACTGAACTCTCCCCGGTTGCAACGAGTCTCGTCGACGAGTTCCATGAAGACCCCATCTTGCGGCGATCGCTAGGTCGGGCGGCACCGCATTCGCTGGTCAAGGTTGTCGACCCCGACGGCATTGAAGTGCCACGTGGAACTGTCGGTGAAATCGTCGTGTCAGGTGACCACGTGATGCTGGGGTACTGGAACAAACCGGCGGAAACCGCGGCCGCAATTCGTGACGGGTGGATGCATACCGGCGACGGCGGCTATATGAACGACCAAGGGTTTGTCTTCATTGCCGATCGGATCAAGGACATGATCATCAGCGGTGGCGAGAACGTCTATTCGATCGAGGTGGAGAACTCGATCGTCCGACATTCCTCGGTCGCGATGTGTGCGGTGGTGGCGGTTCCGGATGAGAAGTGGGGTGAGCGGGTTCATGCTGTGGTGCAGCTGATTCCGGGGCAATCCCTGACCTTGGCCGAATTGCAGGATCACTGTAAGGAAGAAATTGCAGGATACAAGATCCCGCGGAGTCTGGCTGTGATCAGTGAACTGCCGATGTCGGCGGCCGGCAAGATTCTCAAACGCGAATTGCGTGTCCAGTTTCAGAACACCCCGGCTTGACCAGTTTCTCGACGCTCCAGGGAAGGCGAAACATGACCAGCGCAGAACCAGCGGTGCGTTGCGGTGCCGCAGTACGGACGCATAGCGCAATCAGAGGACGAGCTGCGCGATTGGCGTCGGCGTTGAGCGCACTCGGAATCGGGCACGGTGATCGATACGCGATAGTGATGCGGAATTCGATCGAGTTCCTCGAAGCAAGCTTGGCGGGCAGTGGAATCGGTGCGATTCCCGTCCCGGTGAACTCGCATTGGACGGGCGACGACCTAGCTCATCTGCTCACAGACAGTGGCAGCAAGCTTGTCATCGTCGACAGTGATTTGGTGTCGGTAGTCGAGGCTGTTCTTCCACCGGGGATGACTGTTGTGGAAGTGGGCGGCAGTACGGGTGGGAAGTATCCGGATTTCGAATCCTTGATAGCGACGAGCGAGCCGATCGGTGCGCAAGTTCTGGATCCCCCGTTGGGTGTGATCTACACGTCGGGTACCACGGGAAAGCCGAAAGGTATTCTGCGGCAGCCGATGACAACGGGGCAAGCCGGTCAGGTAGCGGCAGTCATGATGACAATGCTTGCAGCTAATCCGTCGATGTCGACGCTGATACCGGCACCGTTGTATCACACGGCGCCAAATGCCCACGCGGTCTTTGCGATAGCTCTCGGTATGAATCTCGAGATCATGCCGCGCTTTGATCCCGAAGAGTTCCTACGCCTCGTGCAGGATCAAAAGATCCAACATACGCAGATGGTTCCGACGATGTTTGTGAGGTTGCTGAAATTGCCCGCGGATATCCGCGGCAAGTACGACATTTCGTCGCTCGCGTCGGTAGTGCATGCTGCCGCACCGTGTCCGGTAACCGTCAAGCGAGAAATGATCGATTGGTTCGGTCCGATCATCTCGGAGTTCTACGGAGGATCGGAAACCGGTGGGGCAGTGATATGCAACAGTGAGCAGTGGCTGGAGCATCCAGGAACGGTGGGGCATCCGATCGCGGACACCGTCGTCAAGATTCTGGATCCTGTTTCTCTGCAGGAACTTCCGACTGGAGAATCGGGCGATATCTATATCAAGCCGTTCTCGTCGTGGCCGGAGTTCACCTACATCGGAAACGACGCCAAGCGACGAGAGATGGAGCATGACGGGCTCATTACTGTCGGCGATATCGGCTACATAGATGACGACGGCTATCTGTTCCTCAACGATCGTAGAAACGACCTCATCAATTCCGGTGGTGTGAACATCTATCCGGCAGAGATCGAAGGGTGCTTGGTCGGGCACGAGAGTATCGCTGATGCAGCAGTATTCGGAATTCCGGATGAAGAGTTCGGGGAGGCGATTGCGGCTCACATCGAGCTCTCTCCCGGCGCATCCCTCAGCGTCGAGGACGTCAAGGATTTTGTTCGTGCGCATCTGGCCGGTTACAAAGTTCCGAAGGTTATCGTGTTCGAGGACAAACTCCCGCGAGAAGACACCGGTAAGTTGTTCAAACGAAAGCTGAAGGAGCCGTACTGGAATGAACAGCTCAGCAGTCGATAGAGAGTTCATCTACGGCAATGTCGCAGTCACCGTGCACGCCGCCACGGCGGTGGTGACTCTGATGCGCCCAGATCGGCTCAACGCTTTAACTGCCCAAGTATCGTTCGATCTCGAGCGGTCACTTCGACGTATCGGCGGTGACTCGTCTACCCGAGTGGTGGTACTGACTGGAAGTGGTCGATCATTCTGTGCAGGAATGGATCTCGATTCCACTCCTGGCGCCGGTGTGGATGGTGATCCAGTCCAAGCCGTCTATCAGGATATGCGGACGGCCACGTCCGTCGTCATCGCGATGCGGGAGATTCGCCAACCGGTGATTGCGGCTGTCCGCGGCAACGCGGTGGGAGCAGGGTTCGCTTTTGCTGCGGCGTCCGACATTCGAATCTGTTCCTCGGACGCTCTTTTCAGCGCGATGTTCGTCAAGATCGGTATGAGTCCCGGAGACCTCGGGTTGTCATGGATATTGCCCAGATTGATCGGACATGGGCGGGCCGCAGAATTGTTCTATCGAGGAGGTGCCCTCGATGCGGCGACGGCTCAGGAGTGGGGTTTCACCGGAACCCTGGCCGAGGATCCGTTGCAGAGCGCTCTGGAGTTGGCGGAAGAAATGGGCAGTCGGCCGCCACTGGGTATTGCGATGTGCAAGGAACTGCTCAACTCCAGTCTCGGTTGGAGCGGTTTCCGTGAGCACCTCGAGTTGGAACTACGTTCACAGGTGATCGGACTCCTGACAGCAGACCACCGCGATGCCGTGCAAGCGTTTCACAATGGGCGTTCGCGGACCTCCACGTGATTGTCGATGAGGCAAGCCTGGCGCCGGTGCCCGCTAGGCTTGTCTCATGGTCGCATTCACCGGGATACCCGTTGCCGCACTCGACTTCTACGAGGATCTCGAGGCTGACAACAGCAAGGCCTGGTGGGCCGCGCACAAAGATACGTACGACGAGATGGTTCGTCGTCCCATGACAGCGCTGGTCGCGGAACTCGAAGACGAGTTCGGAACCGCCAAGCTCTTCCGTCCGTATCGCGACGTGCGATTCTCGAAGGACAAGATTCCGTACAAGACGCACCAGGGTGCCTTTGTGGGTCTCGCCCAGAGTTGCGGTTACTACGTGCAGATCGACCCCGCAGGATTGATGGTGGCCGGCGGGTTCTACGGCAGTACGTCGGAAACGATTGCGCGTTATCGCGCCGCCGTCGACGACGACGTTCGTGGCCCGGAACTCGAGAAGATCCTCGCGGACGTGCAGAAGGCCGGCTTCACCGTCGGCGGCGACACCCTCAAGACTGCGCCACGGGGTTACACCGTCGACCACCCGAGGATTGAACTGCTCCGGCACAAGTCCTTGACCGCGAGCCGTAGTTTCCCTAGTCCGTCGTGGTTGGACAGCCCGCGGACACTCAAAGAGGTTCAGAAGTCCTGGCGCGCGCTGACACCCTTGGTCGAGTGGTCCGGTCAGGTACTCGGGGCCAACTGAAGTGACGTCAACCCGGGGTTGACGATCTCGGGATCGTCAACCTATGGTTGACGCATGGACAAGCCGGTAGAAATGACAAACAAAGTCCGACTCGACGACCTCATCGACGCGATCAAGAAGGTCCACACCAACGCGTTGGACCAATTGTCCGACGCGGTGGTTGCAGCAGATCATCTCGGTGAAGTCGCCGATCACCTCATCGGGCACTTCGTGGACCAAGCACGACGATCGGGAGCGTCGTGGACCGACATCGGGCGGAGCATGGGCGTCTCCAAGCAAGCCGCGCAGAAGCGCTTTGTGCCGAAAGCGCCCGGCGAAGGCAAGCTGATGGACCCCAACGACGGATTCAGTCGATTTACGGTTCGCGCCAAGAATGTGGTGATGGCTGCGCAGAATGAAGCCCGGGCAACCGGTAGCGCGGAGATCCATCCGGCGCATCTGATTCTCGGACTCCTGACGGAACCCGAGGCGTTGGCGGCCCAGGCGATTGTTGCGCAGGGGATAGGCCTCGAGGCGGTGCGTGACGCCGTCACCAGCGGATTGGCAGCAGGGGGAGCGGATGAGCTGCCCCAGCTCATTCCCTTTGACGCTCAATCCAAGAAGGCACTCGAACTGACCTTCCGCGAGGCCCTCAGATTGGGGCACAACTACATCGGCACCGAACATATCCTGCTCGCATTGCTCGAGCTGGAAGACGGTTCCGGTGTTCTCGCCGACCTTGGCGTCGACAAAGCCGCAGCGGAATCGAATATCGAGGCGACGGTGTCAGCGGTGATCAAGGCTCAATCCGAGGATCAGTAGCCGTCAGGCCGGAGGATGCAAAGAGGGCCAGATACAAAAGAGGGCCGCACCCTTGCGGATGCGACCCTCTTTCTGTGTCACTGACTAGACAGCGCGCACATTGGTAGCCTGGGGGCCCTTCTGGCCCTGGCCAACCTCGAACTCCACACGCTGGTTCTCGTCGAGCGACTTGTAGCCGTTGCCCGAGATCTCAGAGTAGTGAACGAACACGTCCGGTGTTCCGTCGTCGGGAGCGATGAAACCAAAGCCCTTTTCGCCGTTGAACCACTTCACGATGCCCTGTGCCATACAAATACTCCCTACAAAACGATCCGGGTTTCACATCGAAGTCCCGATCTCGATACCTCCATCTTTGCATGCCGCGCAAGTCTGCGCATCGTGGCGTGCAAAAAGGCACTTCAGAAGGCATAAATTGATCATTTTCGGGACGTCCGGTTGGGCAATTGGTGTCATTTCGGTCCGGTAAACGTCGTAGGTTCGGGTAGTGAATCGCCTGTTCGGCCTACTATCTGCCGATGGTGGACATCGATCTGACCGGGCGCTCTGCCGTTGTCGGCGGTTCGCAGCCGCTACGCGGAATCTTGGAGGTACCGGCGGGTCCCGGTCCGTGGCCGGGAGTGGTCATGATCCATGAGGCCTTCGGACTCGACGACGTGATGCATCGGCAGGCCAAGCGGCGAGTGGTGCGTACTCGACGTTCGAAATATGTCAGCCCAGCAGATTCCAGACCTGCGCCAATGACCGCGACACTTCCTTGTTCCGAATTGCTCCGTCTCCGTCGACGGCATCTCGTCCGACAGGTACCGCAACGCAGGCGGGCCGGATCAATCGCGCGTCGACGTAGCCCAATACGGTTTCAAGGGTGCTCACCGCGCCTTGTCCGCGACCTTGTGCGGCGACGTTGATCCACGCCGCCGGTTTATCGTTCATCTCGGTTCCGCCGACGGTCCAGTCCAGCAGGTTCTTGAAACTGCCCGGCAAAGTTCCTGCGTACTCGGGTGTGCAGAACAGCACGGCGTCGGCGTCCCGTATGGCCTGTCGCAGGGCGCGTACTTCATCGTGAAGTGGATCCTGGTCGTCGTCGGGATTGAACGCAGGCAGACGCGACAACCCGCGATACGTGGTTGTGGTCGCACTCGGCGGAGCTGATTCGGCGATTGACGCGAGTGCAGCGGCGTTGGTCGAGTTTGCTCTGGTGCTCCCTGAGATGAGCAGAATGTTCACAAAGTCGATGTTCGCACAATCAGGGTGCTGAACGAATGGCGCGGCGGGAATGTTGATTGTGCGCCTCTGGACAACTCAGTTAATCGTCATTATCTTAATTTGATCATTGGCTGATGCTCTGGAGGCACTGTGACCGACCGTTTTCCGCAAGCCGAACTGACGGACCTTCCCGAGGACATCTCGACGAAAATTCTTGAAATCCAAGAAAAGTCAGGTTTTGTTCCCAATGTCTTCCTGATGTTCGCGCGTCGTCCGGCGGAGTTCCGAGCGTTCTTCGCCTATCACGACGCGATCATGCTCAAGGAAGATTCAGCTCTCACCAAGGGCGACCGCGAAATGATCGTCACCGCGATCTCGGCGGCCAACAAATGTACGTACTGCGTTGTGGCGCATGGTGCGATCCTGCGGATCTACGAGAAGAAGCCGCTCGTTGCCGATCAAGTTGCGGTCAATTATCGAACTGCCGATATTTCGGACCGTCAACGTGCGATGCTCGACTTCGCTACCAAGGTCAACTCCGCTTCGCATGAGATCGCCGACTCTGATTTCGATGCACTGCGTGAGCACGGCTTCAATGACGAGGATGCCTGGGATATTGCCGCTGTCACTGCCTTCTTCGGTCTGAGCAACAGGATGGCCAGCTTCTCCGGAATGCTGCCGAATCCGGAGTTTTACCTGATGGGACGCATTCCCCGATCCTGATCCGGCAGCGGTCGAGCCCTCCCTGAACATTATCGGACCAACCGGTCGTAACGCTTTTGTGTTTCCTGGCGAAGTAAAGGTTGTCCATGCCGGAAATGCCGTCTTCGTAAAGAAGGCTGAAAGGTTGTGCGAATGTCGGAGAAGTCCATTGCCAATTCTCGGAGGGTCCGCGCCGCGGCCGTCGGAGCCGTTCTCGCACTCGGATTGGCGGTAGGTGGTTCGGGCATAGCGTTGGCGGAGCCAGATGCCACCTGCACACCGAGCGCGGAGACGCCCTGCGACAGTGAAACGGTGCCCGGCGCCGATGCGGGAACCGGAACGACACCGGCAGATACCGAGACAGTGACCCCCAAGGCTGCTGACGGTGCACCGGTCGCAGAAGCCGGCGACAAGGACGCAGCAGCTATTGCGGAGGCGGAAGCTAAGGCCAAAGCCGCCGCAGATGCAGCCAAGGTGGCCGCCGACGAGGCGGCGAAGGCAGGCGAGGGCTCAACGGCCGCGACTGACACGTCAGAGAAGGCGACTGATGCGATGACGCAGGCAAGCGTCGAGGCAACCAAGGCCGCGGTGGAGTCGACTCAGGCCAAGGAGCAGGCCGTAACGGCCGAGCAGGCCGCCAAGGCGGCGGAAGACGCTGCCAAGTCGGCGGCAAGTTCTGCTGTGGAGGCTAAGCAGGCTGCGGAGGCGGCACAGACGAAGGCCGACGAAGCTGCAGCCAATGCAGCGAAGCTCGAAGAGGCTGCGAAGGCCGGCGATGGAACCAAGATCGCGGAAGCCGAGAAGGCCCGGGCAGAGGCAATCGCACTGCAGGGTAAGGCTGACGAGGCAAAGGCTGCCGTGGATGTCAACGCGAAGCTGGTCGAGGATAAGAACAAGGAAGCTGAAGAGGCTTGGAAGAAAAGAGATTTCGCCAAGGCTGCAGCTGCTAAGGCCGAAGCAGCTTGGGCTGCATTGAGTTCCAAGAAGCTCGCCGTCGCCGCCAAGGAAACCCAGAAGGCAGCTGCCGACGCCGAAGCCGCGGCTAAAACCGCTGAGTCGGACGCGGCGGATGAACTAAAGGTCGCTGCGGACGCACGGAAGGCAGCGGACGACGCGGAAGCAGCTTCCGTCGCAGCCAAGCAGGCAGCTGAGGATGCCAAGGCTGCCGCAGAAAAGGCGCAAGCTGACGCCGACGCGGCGGGGGAGTCTGCGACAGATAAGCGAGCTGACGCCGATGCCAAGGCCAAGTTGGCAGCGGAGAAGGCAGCAGCTGCCGCGGCCGCGAGCCAAAAGGCGCAGGATCTTTACATCGAGGCAGACAAAGCTAAAGCTGCTGCCGACGCGGCGGCAGCAGCAGCCAAGGCGGCTCAGGCCGCGGCAACTGCGGCGCAGGGCGAGTCTGATGCGGCGAAGAAGGCACTCGAAGATCTGAAAGCGAAGTCCGACAAGGATATCGAGAACGGAACCGGCATCGGTGGCGACGTCATCATCGGTGACAAGACGACTGATGGTTCGGGTGTCACGAAGGTCGACGACACCACGGCCGTGGTCGACAAGACCGGTGTGAAATTGGTCGGTTACTACAACAACAAGGGTGCGTTCGACGTCGTCGACTACTACGTCACCGATGCTGAGGGAGACCAGGCGCTCGCGGGTGGACTGCCTCCGGTCGACCTTGCGCTCGGTGATTCCTCGAGTAGCGGTGGCGTAAGTGTGCCGCTGGTTCTGGCCGGCGTCGGAGTTGTGGGCGTGGCTGCTGCAGCCGGAGCAGTGGTCATTCGTCGTAAGCGCGGCGGCACTGCTTCCTAAATGCCGCCACCTGATGGCGGTGGCGGCGCTGGCAATCCTGGTGCCAGGCTGCTCGGGCATCGGGGCAGGGTCGCTGCCGGATCGTTCGCCGGTGGAGTCGCACATTGCGGCTCCACCGGCGTCGGCGACTGTCGAACCGGCGGAACCTGACCACATCGAGCTGCGATCACCCGACGGAGTGACCTATCTGAGCAGTCCACTGCACCCCGAGAAATTGATGCGGGGCGGGGAGAGCGGACAGCAGTTGAACCCGGTCGACGAGCTTCCGGTGTGGTGGGGCGAAAGCGGAACGCCGGGCACCTCGGCTACCCAAACCGTCGTGGTGGTCGGACACAACTACTCCACGAGAGATGCCCCGTTCCGGGCCTTGGGCGTGGTTGAACCCGGTGACCGCGTTGTGTTGAGTACGTCTGCCGGTGTGCTGGAGTACGTCGTCGAGACGGCTGGTCCACTGCGCAAGGGGACTCTGCTGGGGGCACATGAGTTGCGTGAATCGGTTGCCGGGCGCTTGATCCTCGCCAATTGCGATGTCCGTGATGGGGAGCCGACCGACGACAACTACATAGTGGTCGCTCAGTTGGTGGGGTCCTGACCTGGACATAACCCACCTAGACATAAAACTATGGCCCGTAAGTTGCGAGTGAATCGCAACTTACGGGCCATCTTTGTAGCGGGGACAGGATTTGAACCTGCGACCTCTGGGTTATGAGCCCAGCGAGCTACCGAGCTGCTCCACCCCGCGTCGGTGTAAAACCAACAGTACACGACTTCGGGAGGTGCAATTACCACCCCCGGTTCAGCTCCCCGAGTGAGCGCTTTCGGCGTAGTACCCACGGATATGACTGGTGATCCGCTCACGTGCGAGGTCCGGGTCTCCGGCCTGGATAGCTTCCACCAGTCCGCGGTGTTCGTGCCGCAGGCGTGAGCAGGTGGTCGGCCAGGAATCGAGCTGTACCCCCGAGAGCACGTAGGCCTCGATGGACTCGCGCAGTCCGGCCATCATCGCTGCGACAACCTGGTTGCCCGCGGCATCTGCCATGGCAACGTGGAACTGGGCGTCGAGGATGAGGAACTCATCCGCAGTGAGGTCGAGGTTCTCCATGGAGTCGAGCAGTTCGACGGCACTGCCGAGGTCCGGTGTGGGCTGCAAGCGGGCAAGCGTCGCCATGACTTCGGCTTCGAGAACCAAACGCGTCTTTACGACGTCGGAAACCGGAAAGCCTTGTGCTGCAACCTGCATGCGCATGAGCATGGTCATGCCGCCGGTGGGTCGGGCGACGATCATGGCACCCGACGTCGGGCCGGATCCCGTCTGCGCCTTGAGAAGTCCGAGTGCTTCCATGACGCGCAACGCTTCCCGGACGGAGGACCGGCCGACGCCGAGTTCTGCTGCAAGGACGCGTTCACCCGGAAGGCGCTGACCCGGGCGGACCTCACCCGACGTCAGCCTCTTCTCCAGGTGGCTCAGAACTTGTTCCCACGCGCGTGGACTCGAATCGGAGGGCATGAGCCAAGAGCCTAGGTGGCGCCTACGGGAGCATCCACGACAGGACGGGTGTGGACTGCAGATACACGAGCGTGCACAGGATGAGGAGCATGGCGAGGCTGTATCCGATGACCTTGCGCAAGAGGATGGGTTCGCTGCCGATCTGGCCGACGGCCGTGGCAGCGATCGTGAGGTTCTGGGGGCTCACGAGTTTGCCGACGACGCCGCCGGAGGTATTGGCAGCCACCAACAGGGTCGGGTCGATACCTGCCGTTTGGCCGGCGACCTGCTGCAGTTTGGCGAATAGTGCATTCGCGGACGTGTCCGAGCCGGTCACGGCGGTGCCCAGCCAACCCAGAATCGGGGAGAAGAACGCGAAGGCCGCGCCGGTGCCGGCCAGCCAGGTGCCGATCGACACTGTCTGTCCTGATTGGTTCATGACGTAACTCAGGCCGAGCACCGTGGCGACGGTAGCAATGGCAAGGCGCATCTTGACGACGGTGGCTCCGAAGGTCGCCACTGACTGTCTTGGAGTCAGCGGGAACCGGCCGTCGTGTGTCCAGAATCCGTACACGGCGGTGACGATGACACCGCAGATCAACAGCAGTGTGCCGGGATTCGAGAGCCAGGAGAACGTGTAGATCGCGCTCGACGAGGGATCGCCGGTGCCTGTCAGCAAGTTTCCGTACAGTCCCGGCCATTCGATCTTCCGGTCGGTCTTGCTCAACCAGCCGGCGAGGTCGAACCCTGCAGTCCAGAGCTTGGCGACGCCAAACACCACCACAACCAGGAGATACGGGAACAGTGCCATGAAGGTTCGCGGTGCGCCGAGGTGCTCGGGTTCGACCTTGGATCGCTGATCGTCAGGCGTCTTGGGATGCCAGAAACGAAGCATGGCGACGGCTGCTGCGAGGCCGGCAAGTGAAGCGACCACGTCGGTGAGTTCGTACGAGAAATGGCTGGAGCACCAGAACTGGGCGAAGGCGAATACCGCGCCGGTGACCAGGGCGATGGGCCAGACCTGCTTCAGGCCGCGTTTGCCGTCGACCAGGAACAGGAGCAAGAGGGGGACGAACAGCGCGAGGATGGGGGTTTGTCGTCCGACAACGGCGGCGATCTCGGTGGCCGGAATGCCGGTCAGGTTCCCGGCAGTGGTGATCGGAATTGCCATGGCGCCGAAGGCAACCGGTGCAGTGTTGGCAACCAGGACGGTCACAGCGGCACGAATCGGCGGCATCCCGAGTGCGATGAGCATCGCGCCGGTAATAGCTACCGGTGCGCCGAAACCGGCCAGGGCTTCGAGCATTCCGCCGAAACAGAACGCGATGAGCATGGCTTGCACTCGCATGTCGCCGCGTCCGACGGTATTGAATACACGTCGTAGATCCTCGAAACGTCCACTGACTACGGTCAATTCGTAGAACCAGATTGCGGTAACGACGATCCACATCACCGGGAAAAGTCCGAAGGTGATTCCTTGGAGCGCAGACAGTGCGGTCAGTGACGTGGGCATGTCGAAGCCGACGACAGCGACGACTGCTGCGACGGCCAATGCGCCGAGTCCGGAGTACCACGCCTTGAGTTTGAAGCCGGCGAGCAGGACGAAGAACGTCGCCAAGGGTAGAAGCCCGACGAGCGCAGACGCGGTCAACGACCCGCCGATCGCGGTGGTGGACGGCGTGAAACTCACCGCGAGTAATTCGGTAGCCACAAGTATCTCCTGACGACGGCACCGCCGAGGTCAGCGGTTGCAATGACGGTCTGTGTGGTCGGACCACAGGAACGTACACCATGACCCGGCTCACAATCGAGTGTTGTGCGAATTTTTCTATTTTTCGGGGTATTCCGGTTACCTAGGCCCCTGACCGTGCTTTACTGTGGTCTGACCACATCGACAGATTGCGGAGATCACATGCGCGTCGCACTGTTCGCCACCTGTATCGGGGACACGATGTTCCCCGACGCAGCCAAGGCCACGGCCCTCCTGCTCACCAGGCTCGGGCACGACGTCGTGTTTCCGTCCGGGCAGACATGCTGCGGGCAGATGCACGTCAACACCGGCTATCAGCCGGAAGCGTTGCCGTTGGTTACGAACTACGCCGACACATTCGGCGACATCTCGATCGATGCCGTCGTCGCTCCGTCCGGATCGTGTGTGGGCTCGGTTCGTCATCAGCACGAGATCGTTGCCGAGCGATACGGAACTGCATCTCTGTGCGGGCAAGTGAAGACGGTGAAGGCAAAGACGTACGAGCTCTCCGAGTTTCTGGTGGATGTCCTCGGCGTCACCGACGTCGGTGCGTACTTCCCCCATCGCGTCACCTATCACCCGACCTGTCACTCGCTACGCATGTTGAGAGTGGGAGACAAGCCGTTGCAGTTGCTGCGTAACGTGCGGGACATCGATCTGGTGGAACTCCCCGAAGCGGATTCCTGCTGCGGATTCGGCGGTACCTTCGCTATCAAGAATGCCGAAACTTCGACGGCGATGTTGGCGGACAAGATTCGCCACGTTGCCGACACCGGAGCAGAGTTTTGCAGCGCGGGAGACTCCTCGTGTCTGATGCATATCGGCGGTGGACTGTCGCGGTTGCAGATGGGCACCAAGACGATTCACCTGGCGGAGATCCTGGCTTCGGTGGAAAGCCGGGTGCACGCATGAGCGCCGTGACTCTGGGATTGCCCAGCTTCCCGCCGCGTTCGCCCGAAGGGGCGGGATTCCTCCGCGGCGCCGAAAAGTTTCCCGCCGCTGCGCATCACGAGTTGGCCAATGCTCAATTGCGTCGCAACATCGGCAAAGCCACCCACACCATCCGGGCCAAGCGGATTCACGTGACGGAAGAGCTACCCGACTGGGAAGAGTTGCGCGACGCGGGATCTGCGATCAAGACCGACGTCATGGCGCGGTTGCCGGAACTGCTCGAACAGTTCGAAGCTGCAGTCATTGCACGCGGCGGCACGGTTCACTGGGCGGCAGATGCCAACGAGGCCAATGCAATTGTGACCGAACTGGTCAAGACGACCGGCTCCGATGAAGTCATCAAGGTCAAGTCGATGGCAACGCAGGAGATCGGCCTCAACGAGCACCTCGAAACCCAGGGCATCACAGCCTACGAAACAGATCTCGCCGAACTGATCGTCCAACTCGGCCACGACAAACCGTCGCACATCCTGGTGCCGGCGATCCACCGCAATCGCTCGGAGATCCGGGAAATCTTCCTCCGCGAAATGCCCGACGTGGATCCGGAACTCGGCGACAACCCGGCGGAACTTGCTGCCGCAGCCCGAAAGTTCTTGCGCCACAAATTTATGACTACGCCGGTCGCGATTTCGGGTGCCAACTTCGGGATCGCCGACACCGGAACGCTCACGGTCGTCGAATCCGAGGGCAACGGCCGAATGTGCCTCACATTGCCGAAGACCCTGATCACGGTGATGGGGATCGAGAAGATCTTGCCGACGTATCGGGACCTCGAAGTCTTTCTTCAACTATTGCCGCGGTCCTCGACCGGCGAGCGCATGAATCCGTATACCTCGATGTGGACCGGCGTCACACCTGGCGACGGGCCGCAAGAGTTCCACCTCGTACTCCTCGATAACGGGCGCACGGCAGCACTGGCCGACAAGATCGGTCGCGAAGCACTCAACTGCATCCGATGCTCGGCATGCCTGAACGTGTGCCCCGTCTACGAGCGCACCGGCGGCCACGCATACGGATCGACCTATCCCGGTCCGATCGGTGCAGTGCTGACACCACAATTGGCGGGCATGCACGGCAAGGACGACCCGAACTCGACGCTTCCGTTCGCGTCGACGCTGTGCGGGGCTTGCTTCGACGCGTGTCCCGTCAAGATCGACATCCCGTCATTGCTGGTGGAACTGCGCCATCAGAAGGTTGAGCAATCAGGCGTCACCGCAGAGGCTTTGGCGATGAAGGCCGCGTCGTACGCGATGTCGTCGTCGACGCGGTGGACGGCCGCGCAGAAAGCTGCGGGGCTGGGCCGCATCGTGGCCGGTAAGAAGGGAAAGATCTCGACGCTCCCACCGCCGTTGAACGGTTGGACCGCAGCCCGGGATATTCCGGCACCGCCCAAACAAACATTTCGATCCTGGTGGGATTCCGACGAAGGCCGCGCGGCACTGGATCAGGCGCGTCGCGGAGCGCATCCAGACAGCGACGGGAAGGCAGAGAAGTGAATTCACGTGATCTGGTGCTCGGACGTATTCGGGACGCCATCACTCTGGCTCCGGCAGTCGATGCGGAAATTCCCCGGAATTATCGCACCGGCAGAACGCTTCCCGATGACGAACGCATCGACCTTTTTGTCGACCGACTGGTGGATTACAAGGCGTACGTCCACCAGTGCGCCGCGACAGGTATCGCGGAAACAATTGCCGACATTCTTGCTGCAAACGCTTTGAAGATCGTCGGGATCCCGGCCGGCCTGGATCGCACCTGGGTTGCAGATTTCTACGACGAGCTTGTCGTGGACAGTTCCGATGTGCCGGCGCCCGAACTCGAGAGGTTGGACGCCGTGATCACAGGATCGGCAGTGTCCTGCGCTGAAACCGGCACCATCTTTCTTGATGCCGGCCCGGATCAGGGACGCCGTGCGTTGACGCTCGTGCCGGATACGCACATCTGCGTGGTCTTCGGGGAGAGCGTGGAAGTCGGTGTGCCGGAAGCGATGGCAAAGCTGACTCCCGAGCGGCCCACCACCATGATCAGCGGGCCGTCGGCCACCTCCGACATCGAGTTGGAGCGAGTCGAAGGTGTCCACGGCCCGCGTAATCTGCACGTCGTGATCGTCAGCTAGCTCAGTCCAAGTCGCCGAATTCTCCGCCGATTACTGCACGTTTGATGGCTTCGCGGAGTCGAGGGCAATCCCGCATCCCGGCGATATTGTGGACGGCGGTGTCGGGGCCGCTCAATTCGGTGCAGTGGGCGAGAGTGTCCGCATCCCACTGCACCGTCGTGTGATGCCAACTGTTCTTCTCGACAGTGACGCTGCCGGAGCAAGTCCCGCACGTGATCTGGGCAGCGTTACTCACACTCGTGCCGCCATGTTCTCGGCAACCTCTTGGCGCCAGGCCTCGACCGGGCGGGTGGTGTCGAGTTCGAATTCGAAGCGGTCCACCATGTCCGGGGTGATGTCGGCGACGTCGACGTAGAACTGCTCGTACCACCGACGCAGCTGGTACACCGGTCCGTCTTCGTCGCACAGAAGCGGATTGTCGATGCGGGCCTTGTTCTTCCAGATTTCGACGTCCTGCTCGAAACCGGTGCTGATGAACCCGCTCATGCTCTCGGCCATATTGGTCGCCGCGGCACCGTCGAGATGCTCGGAGTTCTTGACGATGACGCCGTACGTCAACACAAACGAGTTCGCGTCGATCGGGTAGTGGCAGTTGAGCAGAACCGACTCGATATCGAAGTTCTCGTAGTGGTACGTCAACTCGTCGATCATGAAGGACGGACCGTAATACGCTGCCGACGAACTGTTTCCGGACAGCTTCGGTTCACCGGCCGCGGCGGGCCGACGGAAATCGTCGCGGCCCACTCCGTTCATGTACTGAGCGGCCACGTGGCCTTCGAACACATTCTTGAAGAACGTGGGAAATGACTTGTGGATGTAGAAGAAGTGGGCCATGTCGACGTTGTTGTCGATGAGTTCACGGCAGTTGGTGTTGACGACGATCTGCTTGAAGCCCTTCCAATCCGTCCAGCCGTCGGACAATGCACCGAGAATGCGCGGCGGCGCAACCTCGGGCGGCGGCGGGTTACCCTCCGGATCGTTGTAGACGAACAACATTCCGTCCTGATCGAGCGTCGGCCAGGCGCGGGTTTTCGCCAGTGGCGGTACGCGGCGGGCGTAGGGGATACCCGTACATTTGCCGTTGCCGCCCCAGCGCCAGTCGTGGAACGGACACGCAACCGAATCGCCCTTGATCTCGCCCTGGGACAAGTCTCCACCCATGTGACGGCAGTACGCGTCCAGGATTTTCAGCTCACCGCTTTCTCCCGCGAAAACGACGAGCTTGGTACCGAAAGCGTTGATCGAGTGGGGTTTTCCATCCTTGAACTCACGGGAAAGGCCCAAGCAATGCCAGCCTCGGGCAAATCGAGTGGGCGATTCTTTCGCGACAATCTCGCGAACATCTTCCTGATCGGTGGTCGAAGTCGTCATGGTCTTCTCCATCTCTGGTTCAACATCGGAAAATTGGGTTAAGTAAGCCAAAGTTGCATGGGTGGTTGATCGTTCGTCGCGATTGTCGAGATGAACGCGATCATATTGCGGCAGCAAGATCGTCGACGGCTTTTCGTGCAAGTGGCGCAACGCGATCGAGGCGAACCTTCTCGGCTTCGCCGGCAAGGCACAGTGAGAGAACTGTGCCGTCGGGAACTCTTATCGCACAACCCAAACTGGCGACGGTGCCTGATCCCAGGCCCGCAATTCTGGTCGGGGCGTCGTAGGCGATGCCGTGCGCGGTGCGGATGCGGGCCAAATCGGTGTGCAAAGCGTCCAATCCCTGGGCATCGCCGGCGGGAGTGAGGTTCTTGCCGATCAACGGATCGACTTCCTCTGGTTTGAGTAACGCGAGCATCGAGCGGCCGCCGGCACCTCGATGGGCCGGAACACGCATCCCGACTCGGGAGCGCAATACCCGAGCGAAGGTGCCACCGACTTTGTCCAGAAAGTACTCGTGGCCACCTTGCAGGACGCCGAGATGTATCACCATCCCGGTGCGGAGGTACAGCTCGTGAATGATGTCGGCTGCTGCCATACGGGCATGGGAATAGGTGGCGTCGGGACCGATGGCACCCAGCGCACGCGGGCCGAGGCGGTACTCGCGCCCGGAGCGGACCAGCCAATCGAGTTCCACCATTTCCACCAGTATCCGATGGGTAGTCGATCTCGGAATTCCCGTCCGGCGAGACAGTTCTTCGAGGCCCAGACGTTCCTGCGGAGTGCCGTAGGCGTCCACCAGAGCCGTTACTCGGGCGAGCATCGACTCTCGAGTGGGTGTGGCGGCAAGCTTCACGTCGGGACTCCCTACCTGCGTCGGAGGCGGGTATCGCCGCCGTTGGCTGACAGTGTGTCGGTGACGTGGAACACATTCCAAACGCAAGTCCTGCTGTGTGGAACGAGCAGGTCGTCATCTCGACTATCGGGAAAACCCGATGCGAGCCCGATCGCTGTGGCAAATATTGACCGAGAGCGATCAGCGAAAGGTTGTGTACCAATGGCGGATGAACATTTCGATGTAGTGGTTGTAGGTTCGGGCGGCGGCGGATTGTGTGCGGCGTACACCGCGGCCCGAGAAGGCCTGAACACGCTACTGATCGAGTCGGCGAGCGTGTTCGGCGGAACTACCGCGTATTCAGGCGGCGGCATGTGGTTCCCCTGCAACGCAGTATTGCGACGGTCCGGTGACGACGACACCCTTGACGACGCACGAACCTATTTCCAGGCCGTGGTCGGTGACAGAACTCCGAAAGACCTGCAGGAGAGCTATCTTCGGACCGGTTCGACCTTGGTTGACTATCTCGAACTTGACGACGCCCTTGCCTTCGAAGTGCTCCCGTGGCCCGACTATTTCGGCAACGCGCCGAAAGCCCGTGCGGGTGGGCGCCACATCATTCCGGCACCACTCGACGCCGAGGTATTGGGTGATCTGCGGCAGAGTCTGCGCCCACCTCTGGGCGCCGATCGGTTGGGCCTTCCACTTCCCGCCGCGATAACCGGCGGCCAAGCACTGATCGGCCGATTCCTGCTGGCTGCGCAGGCTGTTGGTGCCGAGTTGCGCGCCAATACCGAGTTTCAGGACTATCTCGTCGAAGAAGGCGCGGTGGTGGGCGTGGTGGTGTCGGTGGAGGGGGAGCGGCGAACTATTCGCGCCGAGCGCGGAGTGATCATCGCTGCCGGTGGTTTTGAGCAGAGTGCCGAGATGCGCACTCGATTCGGTATTCCCGGCGACGTCGAAGGCTCGATGGGCGCTCCTGCCAACACCGGAATACCGATCCGTGCGGGCATCGACATCGGTGCCGACGTCGATCTGATGGGGGAGGCCTGGTGGTCACCGGGACTGACGCATCCCGACGGTAGATCGGCATTCTCACTGTGTTTCACCGGCGGTATTTTTGTCGATGCGAACGGACACCGATTCGTCAACGAGTCGGCGCCCTACGACAGACTCGGCCGCGAAGTCATTGCGGCAATGGGCCACGGGACAGTGGGTCTGCCGTTCTGGATGATCTACGACGATCGTGAGGGACTGGTTCCTCCGGTGAAAGCAAGCACGCAGCCAATGGTCGATTCTGCTGCCTACGTCGACGCTGGGTTGTGGCATACCGCAGACACGTTGGAGGAACTTGCGCAGAAGATCGGCGTCGACGAGAAGGTGCTCCCGGGGACCATCGCACGTTTCAACATGTTTGCGGAGTCCGGAAACGATGAAGATTTCGATCGTGGAAATGAGCCTTACGATCGCGCGTTCACCGGAGGTAAGTCGCCGATGGCCCCGATCACAAAAGGCCCGTTCCATGCTGCGGCATTCGGCTTGTCCGACCTCGGGACCAAAGGTGGGCTTCGAACGGACTCGAATGCCCGTGTCCTCGACTCCGATTCTCGGGTGATTCCCGGACTGTATGCCGCCGGCAATTCGATGGCTGCGGTCAGTGGCACCGTCTATCCCGGTGGCGGAAATCCGATCGGGGCCAGCATGGTCTTCGGATTTCTTGCGGCCAAGGATGCGGCTTCGCGCTGACCTTCCGTTGGGCGGGAACAGATCACCGGCGTTCACGACGCGCCGCTAGCGTGCTGGTCATGACACAACTTTTGGCAGGCAAGGTCGTTTTCATCACCGGCGCAGCGCGTGGTCAGGGCCGCAATCATGCAGTGCGGGTGGCACGTGAGGGCGCACACGTCATAGCTGTCGACGTGTGCGCACCGGTGTCCGCGGACGTTGGATACGCGGCGTCGACGGAAGCGGATCTCGAAGAAACCGCCCGACTCGTACGAGCAGAAGGAAGCGAGATCTTCACCGCCGTTGCGGATGTGCGTGACCTCGAGGCGCTGCGCGCCGCGGTGGCTGCCGGCGTCGAAAAGTTCGGTCGCCTCGACGTCGTGATCGCGAATGCGGGCATCGCGACGTGGGGTCGCTTCTGGGAGATGCCGGAAGAGCAGTGGTCGACGCTGGTCGACATCAACCTCAATGGCGTCTGGCGCACCATGACGGCTGCGGTTCCCGCCATGATCGAAGCCGGGAACGGCGGGTCCATCGTGATCGTCAGCAGCGCTGCCGGTGTCGCGGCAGCGCCGGGTTGTGCGCACTACTCCGCTGCCAAGCACGGCCTGGTCGGACTGGCACGTACTGCAGCAACCGAGTTGGGCGCCTACGACATTCGTGTCAACAGCATCCACCCCGGCGCGGTAGAAACCGAGATGGGTAACGACCCCAACGTCGGAAAAATTCTCACCGAGCACCCCGAGTACATGAGCACCTACTCGTGGCCGCTCACCTCCGTGAAGCGCACCAACATCGAAGACATCTCGAACGCCGTGATGTACCTCGCGACGGATCTCTCGCGCGCCGTCACCGGAACGAAGATCGTCATCGACATGGGCCAGACGATGGCTTGAAGTCTGGACCAGACGATGGCTTAAGTCTCAGAGCAGATTGAACTGCGCCACCTCGATGGCGTTCTCCACTGCTTCGGACAATGCACGGATGCGTTCGTCGGCGCCTGGCGAGGTCAACATCGCCAGGCGATCGGCGTCGCCCATCGGGAGGCTGCGGGCCAGGGCGTAGAGCCGAGATCCCAGCGGATCCAAAGGTGAAGGTGGGACAGGCATTCGGGGAGATGGTTCTCCCGCTCGCAATGCGACCTTGCCCAGCATCCCGTACATGAAGTCGATGCGCTCGAGTAGAGAGTCGTATTCGTAAGCGGTGACCGGGGTTCCGTTGTTCTCGTCCGGCCACAGTTCTATCTCGGCCAGCGGATACGGATCGTCCGGCAGCCAGCGATTGACCCGAATACGGTCCTCGGTGCGGCAGAACAACTGGTACCGCCCCGCACCCATCGCGACGTGAGATTCGATACGCGCGAGAGTGCCGACGTCGTGGCGTGATTCACCGCCGCCCACCTCGTGTCCGCGGGCGATGAGCACAACTCCGAACAGTGGGCCGTCGGCGGCCTCGAGCACGTTTTCTACCAGTGCTCGGTAGCGCGGTTCGAAGATGTTGAGGGGCAGCACCTCTCCCGGCAACATTGCGGTACCGAGCGGGAACATGGGGAATCTGGGCATCAGGGGATTCTCAACCTCGGGATCGGAGGGGCGGGAAAATCGCCGGGGCGATCGATTTCTGCGAGCAGGTGCTCGGACCAGGCCAGGAGGCCAGGGATGTCCAGGCCGTGTGGGCTTTCTACCTCGTAGAGCCTGATGCGATTGTGTCCTTGGGCTAAGAGGGAAGCCGCGCCTTTGGAGTTCCCGCGCAGCAGGTGCGTCAGGCCGACGGCCAATTGAGCCAATCCCTGCCACAGGTTGCGCTCCTCGTCGGGTGCGCTCTTCCACGCGCCTTCGAGGATCTCATGTGCGTGAAACGGCATACCGTGGTCGAGGAGTCGTTGTGCTTCGGTGATCGCCTCGTCCGGTGGCAACCTCAGGTCGTCGGGAATCTGTGGAACACCGTTCGCCGAGTCGCGCGGCAATGGGCGGCCCAGACCGTCGCGCGGGCGCGCATTGAGAGGTTTTCCGGTGTCGTCCCGGTCCCGTTCGGACATAAACTTCACCCTAGCGGCAGCAGCCGTACAGACGCTCCAAAAGTTTTTCGGGTCGGCCTGTCGATTCGGGGCAGATCCGTTCGTCGTCATGTTGTAAGCAAGAGAACCAACAGACAAGGGAGCCAGCCATGAAGTACATGTTGCTCATTTACACCGCACCCGGCGGAGACACCGAACCTCAGTGCACCTTCGAGGACTGGCAGCTTTACGACAAAGAAATGAAGGACGCCGGCGTCTGGGTGTCCGGCGACGCCCTCGCTGATCTGAGCACCACGACGACGGTTCGGGTCTCGCAGTCCGGGGAAAAGACTGTCACCGATGGACCTTTTGCCGAAACCCGCGAGATCCTCGGCGGCTACGACGTCATCGACGTTCCCGATCTGGATGCGGCGCTTGCGTGGGCCGCGCGGTGCCCCGGCGCGCGCGACGGCGGAAGCGTCGAAGTGCGTCCGCTGGCCGGGTTCGGGGACTGATTCGACGTGGACGAGCAGGCCGGGACCTCTGTCGAGTCCGTGTTCCGGGAGGAACGCGGACGGCTGCTGGCCTCGCTCGTCCGCCGTTTCGGTGATCTTGATCTGGCCGAGGAGGTCACCTCGGACGCCATCGAAGCTGCGTTGGTCCACTGGCCGGTGGACGGAGTGCCCGCCAAACCGGGCGCGTGGTTGTTGACGACGGCTCGTCGCAAAGCCGTCGACCGACTTCGGCGCGATCAGGCCTATGCGGCACGTTTGGCGGTGTTGCAGGTGGATGTTGATCGAGCCGATCCGGCGCCACCTCATGCAGACGGTGAGCTGCCGGACGAGCGGCTGCAGCTGTTCTTCACGTGCTCGCACCCGGCGCTCGCCGAAGACGACCGCATCGCACTCACCCTGCGGTGCCTCGGCGGGCTGACGACGCCTGAGGTGGCGCGGGCGTTCCTCGTGCCTCCGGCAACGATGGCGCAGCGGATTGTTCGAGCGAAGAAGAAGATCCGCCAGGCCAGGATTCCGTTCCGAACTCCCAGCATCGACGAACTGCCCGAGCGTCTTCCGGGGGTTCTGCAGGTGATTTATTCAGTGTTCACGGAGGGCTATGCCGCCAGTTCCGGTCCGGACTTGCAGCGCGTCGACCTGGCGGTGGAGGCCATCCGGTTGGCGCGAATCTTGCGCGGGTTGCTTCCCGACCAGCGCGAGATTTCCGGACTCCTGGCGCTCATGCTGCTGGTGCATGCGAGACGGGATACGCGAACGGATTCGAGTGGCGGCATCGTGTTGCTCGAAGACCAGGACCGTGAGTGTTGGGATCGGTCGATGATCGAGGAGGGCAGCGATCTGGTTGTTGTCGCACTGACTGGGGGAGCGCCGGGGCCGTACGGAGTGCAAGCCGCGATCGCAGCACTGCACGATGAGGCAACGGACGTGGAGAGTACGGATTGGCCTCAGATCTGTGCGTTGTACGGAGTGCTGCTGACACTGACGCCCTCGCCGGTGGTGGCAGTGAATCGCGCTGTCGCAGTGGCGATGCGCGATGGTGCTGCAGTGGGTCTGGCAGCTTTGGACGCTTTGTCCGAGGAGCCGAAACTTGCCGACTACCACCCGTACCATCTCGCGCGCGGCGAATTGTTAGCTCGGTTGGGTCGAACCGACGCAGCCGTCTCGGCCTATCAACGGGCGTTGAATGTGGTTGGTAGTGAACCGGAACGGGCGTTCTTGGAGCGACGACTCGCTGAGACGACGCCGGACCGTGAGTAGTATTCAAAGTTAGACGGATGTGACTGCTCGAGCTCCTTCGGTAAGGGTGAGTCGGTGTAGATCGACGAGTGCGCTTTCGTCGAGCCTGGACCCGATGTAGCCGCCGGCAAGGACAAATGCGATGGGCAGGCCATGCTGACGGCACCAGTCGAAGACGATGCGCTCACGTTGCGCGAGCACTTCTTCAGTGATCCCTTCCAATCCGCCGATGTCGCATCCCTGATAGGGATCCATTCCCGCGTTGTACAAGCACAGATCAAAGCTGCCAATCCGATCAGCTTGTGCCACGGCTTGTTTGACGGTAGTCAGATACTCGTCGGCTTGGTCGACATCCCACAGTGCCGAGTTTGAATGACCTTCATAGTGATCGAACGAGTCCACCGAAACGTCCTCGTGCCAGATTCGAGGGTCACGGTCGATGAGTTGCGCGGTACCGCCGCCGCAATGGGCATCGAGATCAAGAATCAGGACCGACTTGACGACGCCCTCGTCGAGGAGAGTTTTTGCTGCAATCACCAGGCCGTTGAATGTGCAGAATCCGTCTCCGCGATCAGCTTTGGCGTGGTGCAACCCAGAGGACAGCGAGCCAGAGATGCCATCGGCGAGTGCGCTGCGTGCTGCAGCGAGCACGCCGCCGTTGGAGGCAAGCACCATCGGCCATAGGGCCGGATCCCAGTCGAACCCTTGAGATTCGGCCAGATACGACGGCTCGCCGGTCTGTACGGCCTCGATGTAGTCGGCATCGTGGACGAGTGCGAGATCGTGTGAAGTCAGTGACGGAGGGGCGAGGAGTTCGACGCCGTCGATCGGCCTGCTGGTCAGTGAATTCGCGACCCAGGCCGCCTTGCGGGTGGTGTCGAATCCGTAGGCGGCGCCGACGTATTCGGGACTGTAGTAGATCTTCACGCGGCGATTCTCCTGCGGTTAGGCCCGCCGCGGACGGGGGCGTTCTTGCCGCCACCGGGTGGTGGGGCCGCTTCGTCATCCGAACCACCCCGGAAACGCCTTGGGGTTGGTGTGCGGCAAGTCGGAGCTTGGCACCGCATCTCGTGAAGCTACTCAAGTGTATGACAAACCGCCGACATGTTTTGGCGTTTTCGCGAAATTCGTTTATGAGCAAGGTGATTGGAGTCGTCAGATGCTCGAGGGCTAGAGATCAAACCGGAAAGAGCGCAAGACATGAACAGTGGAGAAAACATCGTCTACGTGTACAAGGGTGCAAACGGGGGATGTAAATGGGTCAACAGCGTCCCAACATCCGGAGTCAACATTGTCGGTGACCCTTGTACTTCCGGTGACACAGCCTCGCAAAAACTGGGCACGCCACTGATACGTCGACAAGTTGACCTTGCGCTGTTGGTGGGATTGGAGTTGCTCCGGAGATTCAGGAGCCGCGGGGGGATTGTTGTTCTGTCCGTGGCCGAGCGCTGAATCGAGCGGTTACCGGGTGAGAGCGTAGCGACGAATCGTGGTGCGGCTGCTTGTGCAGGCCTGGAGAGTCAAATAGTGCCTGGTCAGGGTAAACAGTGCGACCTGTCCGAAATCGGCTCCGATCTGCATGGCCCCGATGTCGGAGAGTCCTGAGACGACGATGCTCGGCTCGCTGTACTCGAGGTCGGCACTGCCGCCGGTAGCATCCCAGATGGTGTATCCGCGTGCGTGCAGGTGTTCCCGTAGTTGCTGGTATCGGGCGATGGCAGTCGAACTTTCGGGATCCTCGCCGGGGTGGCACGCGGCCAAGATGTGTAGCGGTTCGTCCGGAAGGATGTCGCTACCGATGATTTTGTGTCCGGGATCGCCGTCCGTGACCGGGTCGGTCGGGGTGATACGTATGGTGCCGGTGGGGAGGTGAAGGTCGATAGCGGCCTGCGAATAGTCATTCCAGAGTTGGTCGTCGGCAGCGAGGACGGACAGTGATCGTGGACTTCTGTTGATAGTGAACGAGTCGACTGCAGTGATCACTCCGTCGGAGTCGACGACCGTGCCGACTGGGGTGATGATGTCGACGCCATGGTCGTACAGCAGCGCAGTCATGTCCACCGTGGGCGCTTCGGGTAGCAGGAGAGCTGTGTGTTGGTGCGGGACGTGCCGGGCGTAGTCAAGGATCTGTCCGAGTGCGGTGCGCAGGGTTTCACGCCGGACATCGACTTTGGCTTCGATCAAGGTCTCGGCGGTGTCGTCGAACACATCGATCGACAGAACTGTGGGCATTTCGGTTCGGTCATCGATCGTGATGCTGCGTGAGCTGACGACGCAACCCCTGGATTCGCGATACGCGACGTACAGGTTCTGCAGTGCCGCTTCGCGTCGCAGTGCTCGTCGTTCCTGCTCGGGGTCGGGCGCAGCAGTGGTGAATTCGGTGGCATCGTTGCGTTCGACCGACCGCCTTTGCACAGTCACCTTCACATGCTGGACAAGAGGATCGGACGGCTTCGGAGCGTAGTGCCGCTCGACGGCGGGAGTGGGGACGGGATTGAGGTTCAGACTGGAGCGCAGTTCGTCGATCGACCCTGGCGCGCCGGATTCGGTGATCAAGGTCGTGAGGAGCGCAACCGCTTCGCGTGTCCATTTCGGGTCGGTGTCGATACGTTCGGATACCGTTTGACTGAGTCCGCCGCGGAGGTCGTCGGCGATGCTGCGGCTGCGCAGTTGACGTCGAGGTGTATCGCGAAGGCTTTCGGGAATGTGGATTTCCCACCAGGAATGTCCGTCCAACGCGATCCACGGATATTCCGGTTGAGGGGTGGTGTCGGCGACCGCGAATGCCGCGAGGAGCGTGCCGAGTTCGGTGCGCACATCACGCAGTGCCGGGGCCGAGTCGAGACCGCGTTGACGGCGGGCGATGGCCCAGAGCAGCACGATGTACTTATACGGCGCCCGGACAACACCGTCGGTGTGCGTGTAGGTGTGGGTGGTGGCCAGATCCCACAGCAGTCCACCGGTAGCGCCGTCTTCGTCACGGTAGTCGACGACGAATCCGAGTGTATCCAAGTTTTTCACGACGGCAGCCTTGCCTCCTGTGAAGTCGCCGCTGCGAAGAAACAGGTCGCCGGCATGACCGTTGGCGACACCGACGATCGCTTTCGAGCTGTAAAAGCGCCCTTGGTGTACCAGTCTGAAGTTCTTGGATGGGCGGAATCCTGCGTCGGACAGGAATTGTTGTTGCCCTTTTCGGTCGTGATCGGCAATTGCCGTCAGGATCGATTCGGTTGTGATTGCTGCCCAGTTCACCTTTGTAGCCACGATGTGCACTGTAGGGGTGTGCACCGACGATCTTGTGTTCGCAGCAAATATGGATTCCGTCGTCGTGGTGTTGTAAGGCCCCGCACTCGTCAATTGCACCACGGTGCCCGCACACGTTTACGAATTTCGGCGTCTCACCAACGAACTCATCGCCTCCCGATTGATCTCGAAGACACACCGAGATGCTTCGTGCGAGGCCTTGCCTGCGCAAGCAATTCGAGCGCGCCCGGCACGTCGTCGGCGTGCCCCAGAAGTGATTCTGCTGCAGCGCTGTGGCGGTGCGCTTCCTCGGCATATTCCTGTACCTCGCGGGTTCATGCTTGAGCGCGTTGACATACATGTTCTTCGTCTTTCGACCTTGCGGCAGCGGCGGCCTCCGCCTTCGAATCTGTCTCGCCGGGCCTCTTTAGGGCACGCAGTTCGCGGTCGTGCGTGCGTTGCATATTCTGGGACCGCACCCAGGCGCTGGGTTCCGGGTCAGTCCCGGTCTCAGCGACGATCTTTGCCTGCGATCCTGCGACTGCTTGAAGCCCGGCGTGAAAGGCACTGTGCGACGTCAGGCTACTCCGTCAGGGTTCGGCCCTCGATGAAGAAATGGTCGGTGTGATCGTCAGTCATCGTTGCTGCCTTCCGATTCGAGCTGGGATTCGGTTCGAGTGAGCGTGAGTCGATCATTCGCTCGCGTTCGGCCGTCGCGCGCGGCGGTGTCAACCTGTTCTTGCGATGCCCCGAGGTGCAGGGCGTGTCGTGTCCAGCCTTCGAGTACGAGTCGCGAGATCAGGGTGTCTTTTGCTTGGTCCTGTTCGCTGTGTAGTTGTGCGGCATGCTTGGAGATGCGATCTATCGCGTACTCGGTCCACTTGGACCGCTCCGTGCTGTATGCCTGGGAGGCCGGGTTCACCCACACCTGGTCACGGAGTTCCTCACGGTCGAGACCCTGCTCGACGAGCCAGTCGGTGCCCTCCGCGCGACCGGAACCTCGTGGTAGCCAGGCAATGGCGGCCGTAAGTCGTTGTTGCACAGAGAAAGTGATGTTGCATGGCACCTCCACGGTTCGGGTACCGGTTCCGGACTTCCACCGTGCCCACGCCAGTGGTAGCCGCCGAGCGACGGTCAGTTCGAGTTCGTCGAACTGACCGTCGGCGATACCGAGCTCGTCGGCATGGACAAGTCGGACTAGATCTGCCGACCGATCATTGAGCCATACCCACTCGCCGTCCACTATGCCTTCTGGGCACAGGCTCTTTGGCATCTCCACGATCCGGCGCAGGGACACGAGAAGTCCGAGACGGCGTCGCGCCTCGACCCCGGCGATGCCGTCTGCGAGCGGTTGGACCTGCAGTACCGGCCCCCATATGCCGTCTGTGGGCAGATCGGCGTCGCCAGAACGCGAATCTCCAAGCACTTCAGGATCGAGGCCTGCGAATCGGGTGATCTTCACGTACAACCCGAATTCGGAAGTTGCGTCTGCAGATCGGAAACCGACCTGCTCATCGAACCTGGTGTAGACCTTGTCCGCGTGGGCCCGGTCTGTGCGTGAGAGCTGGAAGTGCGCGGCAATGAGCACAAACATTGGTACCTGCAGTTGACGGTGCCGGAACGACAACTGCAATGTGTGCGCCGCGCGGATCGAATCGTGTAGTTCCGGATGATCTGCCAGGTACTCGTCGAAATTTGTGTCTGAATGCAGCTCGATATTCTGGTGTTCGGCTCGCTGCCACAAATGAATTGCACGGCGCGCCGAAGTGACCTGCGCTGATGTCAACGGCGACTGTTCGTCGGATGTAACGGTCATTCGAGACCTCCTGGTGTAGATCGGTGCCGGTCGTACATGAGTATCGACAGGTCTATGGCTGCTGTGATGGTGGCGCGGGGGAGATCGACGTGCAGATTCTCGCCGAGGTGTGGACCGATGTAATCGCGGTCGAGGACGCGCTCGACGGATGACTCATTGTTCTTCTTTTCCAGATAGGCGCCGAAGCCGGGTGAAATTCATGAAGATGCTGTGACGGTTGCGCCGATGACAATCACTAGGAAAACGACTGCAACGATGAATTCCACGAATCCCTCGGCGGGTGAACTCATTTTCGCGGCACTCATCTGTATCTCACTCTTGTCGTTCTCCGTATGAAGCTCGGACAAGATCAACGCAGATGCGGCAAGCATCCTAATTGCTCAGTTGCCAGCAGTAGCGTGGCACAGCGTGCCGACATGTTTACTCAGCTCTGTTGGTTTACAGATCTGCCCGATTCGAATCGCCAGATCGCGTGATCGAGGTGGGTGACGTTGTGGCCGGATTTTTCGGCGACCGCTTTCACGAGCATCGCGGCATCGGTTGCGCTCACGTTCTCCGGAGTGGTGCCGATCGCGTCGGCGACGTAGCGGATGACCATGCGATCGGCTTTCACCCCGGGAATGCCGGCGAGCATCAGGAAGTAGTTCCAGGTGAGGCCGGAACGCTGGCCAGGTACGGTGGCCCAGGCTTTCTTCGCGTCGGCGAGGGCGTCGGCGTCGGCTGCGCGGAGGTCGTCGGTGCTGTCGATTCCCAGCTCGCGCAGCCGCCCGGCTGCCTCGTGAATGGCCGCAGCCTTGAGCGGGGCGCCTTTGGCGGTCGAGGTCGGTTTGCGATTGTTCGTCATCGCGGCCCACGCCTGTGGACCGCCGAGTTCGTCGAAGGTACCCAACAGGGCGCCGGCATTGTCGGTGTCGGCATTGCCGCCTTGCGCAATTCGGTAGTCGATGTAGTGCCGCAGAATGTTTTTGACGGAGTTGTAGTGCGCGCCGGTGGATGAGATCGAGTCGATGGTGCACAGGGCGAGACTGTGGGGGTAGCCGTCGGGGCGGAACCACAGGTCGGGGTCGCCGAGGTCGGTATCGCAGCGCTGTGTCAGGAGGGCAACGTGAACATCTGCTGTTGTGGGCATGCTTTGTCCTCTGGTCTGTGTGTGCATTCGGTTCCTTTTCCCCGCACTATGCCTGACCGCTCTGACATCGCTTAGTGAAATGGAAGATCGGGCGATGCAGTAGGAGCTTTCGCCGCATGGTGCAATATCAGGGAATCAATCATCCGGAAAACAGTTCCCGAATCTGCCAGTTGCGCTAAGGCAGGAAAAATGTCGACAACGCGCACCACCGCAGCCCTGATATCGGAACTTGTTACCGCATTCGCGTTGGTGGCGTGTGGGAGTGATCCGGTCGAAGTGCCGACGGCGGCAGGTATTCGACTCGATGACACCCACAATGTGCTCAAAGATCAGAATCGGTGAATTCGAACTAGTGGAGAGTAGTCAGATGGCAACTGATGCAGAGCATGGATTGTTGGTTCGGCGCGTGGGAACAGTTGGATCCTGGGATTCACCGGAAATGACTGCCTACGACAACGAGGATCACCTCCAGCGAATCCTCGCTTCCGATCCGCAGTACGTTCCCGGGGTCCCCGAGGGTTCGCTGACGGTGCGTGAACTGTCTACAACTGCAGGGCCCGCTGACGTGTGCATAGTGAGTCCGGACGGAGCGATCACGATTGTCGAGTGCAAATTGGCATCGAACTCCGAACGGCGCAGAATGGTGATCGGCCAGGTTCTCGACTACGCGTCGGCGATCTGGGTTGGTGGGGTGAAATCGTTTCGGGAACAATGGAATCGACAACACGGTGAGGATTTGAACCAGCTCAGTGAGGCTGCACTCGAACAGCTTGACAACAACATCACCGAAGGTCGAATAGACCTCTGCCTCGCTGTCGACAGGATCGACAACGATTTGAAACGGTTGGTGGAATTTCTCAACAGAATTACGCGTGACGAGATAGCAGTCACCGCACTCCAACTGACCTACTCCAGACATGGGGACATCGAATTTCTGATGCCGTCCACCTACGGCGGTGAGATTGCCGCTGCCAAAGCCCGGGCCTCGGGGCCTGCGACGTCCTGGACCGCCGAGTCGTTTCTCGATGCGCTCGGCTCCGAATCCGACCGTGCGCTCGCCGAAAAGCTCTTCGAACTGCTCGAAGGACTCGGCGACAGGCGCGGCACTCATGAAACCTTGTGGTTCGGAAACCGTCCGGGAGGAGGAATCTTCCTCTACCCCTACGGATTACGATTCGCACCGATTCAGCTGTGGATTAATAAGGCTGCCCAACTTATGGCTTACGGAACCTGGAATCAATACGAGATGGTGCGTCGCCATCCGGGATTTGCAGAACTCGCCGGGCTGATCGGACAGGACTATCAGTCCGTTGCAAAGGGTTTCGTGGTCGGCGACGTCGATCTCGACGAACTCTGGCAGGTGGTGCTGCGCTGCGCTGTCAGTATCAATAGTTCCGGCGGCTGATGTGGCGACGGTGCTTAGGACTATCGCCGGAGAATCTATGCCGCGGTGTGACTGTTGATTCGGCTTGCCACATCAGCGGAGGTCCTCGAGTCCGCATCGTGCCTATTCAGATCAGATCGACCTTGCTGAAGTAGTCGGAGTGCCCGGCGACTCGTGCGGTGACGTCGTGATCGACGATGTTCGCGTACGAGGTTCTGAACCCTTGTCGTCCTGCCGCAACGCTTCCGGCGGCTTGGTGCATCTGCAGGATCGCCTGGGAGTCGACGGCGTCGGACGACTCCAATGTGGCTTGCATTGCCCGAACATTTCCGACGATCGGGCGGGCATTCGGGGAGGCGTGCTCGCCGAGTTCGGCAATGCGATTTGCCGCGCTCCGCTGGTGAGGTTCTGGATCTCCGAGCTCGACGCACTCTCGGTGCGGAGCAGAATGGTGCGAAAGGGGCGGTGATGGGACTGGCCTCGACTTCGAATGAATGCGGGTGGTCGCTGCTTTCTCGTTCAGGGCCTGTAGCCCGGGGCTCAGTGAGATGGTGTGGTTCGCAATGAACGCCGGTGCCGCTGCGCGGTCGGAGCCGGTGGTGAGTCGGGGCTTGTTTTTATCCGATGCCACTTCGCGGCCATACCATTGGTTAATGGCTTATCCAATGGTATGAGTCCGTTTAGTCGCGGTTTGCAGTACGGCTGAGACCAAGTCGATTTCTCGAACCTCAGAATTTGCGCGGGTCTCGGAACGACGGTCGACCTTGACCGATCCAATGAATGCCGTCGGCGTCGGGTACATACGGTGAGGGCAAGTAGCGAGGATAGAATTCGCCTGTATACCAGGCGCCTGCAACGGATTCCGGACCGTCGGGGGTGAAGCCGGATCGGATCGTGGGTAGATGCTCCCGCCATCCCACGAGTTGCGACTGATCGCGTCCCCAGACCCGTACAACCAACGTCATGGTCGAATCGGCCCACTCCAGGCGTTCGACCTCGTACACGCCGGTATCCCAAGGGTGCGTCGTCAGCATTCGGATCAGGGCAGACAGAAATCTCATTTCCCAGTCGACCTGCTCGAAATTGCCGTGGCGCTCGGTTTGCTCGTCGGGATCCAATTGTGCTCAGCTCGCCCCGACCATCCGCAAAGCCAAGTCCCCGTACAGGTTTCCGATGTCTTTGGGGTCGGTGTAGTTGCCGGCCGGGAACCACCGGCACACGTCGACGCACAGTGACATCAAGGCCAGGGTCACGCCTTCGGCGTCGGGGATGGTGAACTCGCCGGAAGAAACGCCTGAGTCGACTGCGTTTCTGACCACCTGGGTCATATTGCGGCGCAAGGCAACTACGGTCCGGTAGTGATCCGGCGTGAGTGCGGTCAATTCGTATTGGACGACGCGGGCCAAGCAATGGTGGGACGCCTGCCAGCTGGCGAAAACGCTGATCAGTTCTCGAAGTCGTACGGACGGGCCCTCTCCGGGAAGATCAGCGTCCTCAACGACTTTCAAAGCTTCGGTGTGGCCTTCGTAGCTGATGGCAAAAAGAAGCTCTTCTTTCGAGCGGTAGTGCGGGTACATCGCGGCCGGGCTCATGTCGAGACGGGCGGCAATGTCGCGTGTCGTCGTTCCGCCGTATCCGGCGTCGGCGAAGGCGTCGACGGCGGCCGCGCGGATACGTGCTGCTGCTTTGGAGGTGCTGATCACCGCATCAGGTGAATCGCTCAAGGGTTCCTCCAGGTGTTGCGGATCGAATGTTGACAATATCGCGCCTTCGACACACTATAAGCGGGTGCTTAGATTCTAAGCATCCGCTTAGGCGGCGTCGAGACGCAGCTTGTACTGCGATGAAGGGAAGCAACGGTCATGCGTCGCACTCTGTACGGACCCGATCACGAGGCATTTCGCGAATCCGTTCGTGAATTCGTCAACCGGAACATCCTCCCGGTCGCAGAGAAGCTGATCGACCAGCGCTTCATCGATCGTGAGATTTGGCTCAAGGCCGGCCGCAACGGCTTCCTCGGCCTCGAGGTTCCCGAGGCATACGGTGGAAGCGAAGCTGGCGACTACCGTTTCAATGCTGTTTTCATAGAAGAGCTTTCGCGTGCCAGCGCCGCCGTCGCATCGAGTTTCAGTATCCACGCCGACATTGTTGCGCCCTACCTCGTCAAGCTCACCACCGAAGAGCAGAAGCAGCGTTGGCTTCCCAAGTTCTGTACCGGTGAAATGCTTACCGCGATCGGTATGACCGAACCTTCCGGTGGATCCGACCTCGCAGCCCTCAAGACCACCGCGGTCAAGGACGGCGACGACTGGATCATCAACGGCTCCAAGACTTTCATCACCAACGGCTACAACGCCGACCTCGTGGTCGTCGCCGCTCGCACCAGCCCGGAGAAGAAGTCCAAGGGCATCACACTCTTTGCCGTCGAAGCCGGCATGGAAGGTTTCGAGCGTGGCCGCAAGCTCGACAAGGTCGGCCAGCACGAGTCCGACACCGCCGAACTGTTCTTCGAGAACGTCCGCGTGCCGTCGAACAACATCATCGGTGAGCTCGACGGCGGCTTCATCCACATGATGCAGTTGCTGCCGCAGGAACGCATCGGAGCGGCTATCTCCAACATTGCGCATGCCGTCCCGATTCTCGAAGAGACAATCCAATATGCCAAGGACCGCAAGGCTTTCGGACAGCCCATCGGATCGTTGCAGTGGAACAAATTCCTGCTCGCAGATCTGGTGACGCGCGTCGACGTAACCCAGGCGTATGTCGACAACTGCGTCGCCGCCCACGGTGCCGGTGAGCTGACCGCTATCGACGCAGCCAAGGCCAAGTGGTGGACCGCGCAGGTCCAGAACGAGATCCTCGATCACTGCGTCCAGTTGCACGGTGGCTACGGCTACATGACCGAGTACCGCGCAGCGCGTGCGTGGATGGATGCCCGCGTCACCAAGATCTGGGCAGGATCCAATGAAATCATGAAGGAACTCATCGGCCGCGACCTCGGCCTGTAGTTTCGTTCGAAAGTCTCTCCGAGCCCGACGACCGAAGGAGCATCACCGCGTATGTCTGTTCTCGACAAGTTTTCCCTGACCGATCGAGTAGTCATCGTGACCGGTGCGTCGTCGGGTCTCGGTGTGGCGTTTGCGAAAGCCGCCGCAGAAGCCGGCGCCGACGTCGTGCTTGCCGCGCGTCGTATCGACAAGCTTGAAGACACCGCCAAGTTGGTTCGTGACGCCGGCCGCGAGGCACTGTGCGTAGCCACCGACATCGTCGATCCGGCCCAGGCTCAGAATATGGTCGACGCTGCGATGGAGAAGTTCGGCCGCGTGGACGTGCTCGTCAACAACGCCGGCGTGGGTGCTGCGGTTCCGGCGACCCGCGAGACGCCTGATCAATTCCGGGCAGTCATCGACATCAACCTCAACGGCTCCTACTGGGCTGCGCAGGCGTGCGGCCGCGTGATGCTGCCGGGCAGTTCGATCGTGAACATCTCGAGCATCCTCGGACTCACCACTGCCGGACTTCCGCAAGCGGCCTATGCCGCGAGTAAAGCGGGGATCGTCGGATTGACCCGGGATCTGGCTCAGCAGTGGGGCGCGCGCAAGGGGATCCGGGTCAATGCCATCGCGCCCGGATTCTTCAAGACGGAAATGACCGATCAATACAACGACGGCTACCTCGACGCGATGGCTCCCCGGCTGATTCTCGGTCGGATGGGCGATCCCGAAGAACTCGCTGCAACCATGGTGTGGCTTGCTTCCGAAGCCGGTGGATACGTCACCGGACAGACCATTGCCGTCGACGGTGGGATCACGATCACCTGACGGCGATGCCCGGGCGCCGTCGGCATTGCCGTATAAGTAGCGGGTGACCTCTCGCGTTGAAAATCAGGAGAACTGGGAAGACCGTCCGCCGCCGTCGATGGCTGCGACGGAGCTCCTACGTGATCTCCCGGTGACGGCGCGAGGCGTCCGGACTAGGGCATCTCTGGTGGCAGCTGCGCGCACGGTGTTCGAGCGTGCAGGCTATCTCGATGCGCGATTGACGGACATCACCAAGGAAGCGAACTGCTCGACCGGTTCCTTCTATACCTATTTCGACAACAAAGAGCAGATTTTTGCTGCCGTTCTCGCCGTGGCGCAGGAAGACATGCTTCATCCCGGCGTCGGTCGTGCGCATGATGCAGACAGTCCTTATGCCGTGCTCGAATCGAGCAACCGCGCATACTTGACGGCGTTCCGCCGCAACGCCAAGTTGATGGGTCTGCTCGAGCAGGTGTCGCACATCGACCCGGCATTCGCGAAGCTACGACGCGATCGTGGCGCAACATTCATCAATCGGAACGCGAGAGCCATCGAACGGTTGCAGGCGGCTGGGAAAGCGGACAGCTCACTGGACCCGCTTCTGGCTTCGCGAGCGCTCTCGTCCATGGTTAGCCGATTTGCGTACAGCGTGTTCGTGTCCGAAGAGCCTGGTGCGGACGGAAAGCCCGTGCCGTTCGAGGACGTGGTTCAGACAGCAACCCGGATTTGGGCGAACGCGTTGAAGCTGTCCGAACAGCCGTAACCAATCAGCTTTTCCCGCGTGCGGCGAACTCCGCCTCGAGGTGTCGACGCAACGTTTCTTCACTGTTCCGGACTGCATTCTCGACAAATGGTCCGACCAGCATGCCCAAGGCTTTGCCGGCCAGTCCGTCGGAAAGTTTGTAGGCAAAATCGACTGACAGTTCGGTGTTGGAATCGTCGACCGCAGTGAATTCCCAGGTAGACGAATTGGCGACGCCCCCAAGTGCTGAGAGCGTGATGATGCGGTCCTTCTCCCACTCCGTGACCTCGAGCTTGGAGCGCAACGTGCTGGGGCCGATTTGCATCGCAGCATCGAAGGTTGCGCCGAGGCCCTGATCGAACTCGCCGTTGGGAACGAACTCGGAAACGCCGAACATCCACGTCGGAACATTGCGGTAATCGTCGATATAGGCGAAGGCGACATCGACGGGTACGGCAGCAACCGCGGAATGGCGAACGTGGATCATGGTTGGTCCCTGTCTATCGATGGACATCGACTGTAGCTAACTGCTCCGACATATTCGTGTCAGCACAAGTGGATCTACGGTATCGGGTATGACGAACGAACCCGCGACGCGCGGATCCTGGCGGCAATACGAAGACCTGGGTCTGCCCAAGCCCCTCGCGGCAGCATTGGAAGCGTTTGTCGAACAGGGGTACCACGGTGCATCGATTCGAGACATCGCTGCACGAGCCGGGCTTTCCGTGCCAGGGCTCTACCACCATTACCCGTCGAAGCAGGCGTTGTTGATCGGCTTGACGACGGTTGTCATGGGGGAGTTGCTCGAACGAACCGGTGTTGCGGAGACGGAAGCAGGTACGGATCCTTCGGATCGTTTCGACGCCGTCATCGAATCCTTGTTGCGCTTCCACATGTTTCGACGTGAGCAGTCCTTCGTGGCGTCGTCGGAACTTCGGAGTATGGAACCGGAGGGTCGGGCGAAATACATCGCTCAACGTGATGCGCAGCAGAAGCAGGTTGATCGGATCGTGCGGGACGGGGTGGGGTCCGGCGTGTTCGATGCCGCTTATCCCGAGGATGCGAGTCGGGCTGTCGTGACGATGTGTGTGGCGGTGGCGCAGTGGTACCGGCCGGACGGCGAGTTGTCGCCGGATGAGTTGGTGGAGCGGTATTTGGGCATAGCGAGGTGCACGGTGGGTGCGAAGCGGGTGGGGATGTAGTTGTGGGTGCGAAGCGGATTTGAGTGGTTGACCGCTGAGGTGCCGGTATGCCACAGTGCATAGACCGAGCGATCGTTCGGTCGGTCTAACTTGGAGGTGGATGGTGGCAATCGATCTGACGTATGCACCGGAGGTGACGGCGCTGATCGAGAAGACGCGCGCCTTCACTCGCGACGTAGTTCTCCCGATCGAAGACAAGCACGGCGGCGACATCGCGGTTGCCGGCGGCGACGCTCTTCGTATCGAGATGCAGGATGCGGCCCGGACCGCCGGTGTCTTTGCTCCCCATGCGCCGATCGAATACGGCGGACACGGGCTGAACATGAGTGATCGGGCGCCGGTTTTCGAGGAAGCCGGATACTCGCTCTTCGGCCCCACCGCGCTGAATATTGCCGCGCCTGACGAGGGCAACGTCCACATGCTTGCTCACGTGGCGAGCGCCGCGCAGAAAGAACAGTTCCTCGCTCCTTTGGCTCGTGGCGACATGCGTTCCGCTTTTGCGATGACGGAACCCGCACCCGGTGCAGGGTCGGACCCCGCTGCATTGAATACCCGAGCAGAAAAGGCTCCGGGCGGCTGGAAGATCAACGGCAAGAAGTGGTTCATCACCGGCGCCGACGGTGCAGGGTTCTTCATCATCATGGCCCGGACTTCGGGTGAACCCGGTCAACGTGGCGGTGCCACAATGTTTCTCGCACCCGCAGGTACTCCCGGATTGATCGTGGGCCGTCACATCGGCACGCTCGACAAGTCCATGATCGGTGGACACTGCGAGGTCACATTCGAGGATCTCTTCGTTCCGGACGAGGCTGTTCTGGGTGAGGTCGACCAGGGTTTCGCCTACGCACAGGTGCGCCTCGGCCCCGCACGCATGACGCACGTCATGCGTTGGCTCGGCGCCGCACGTCGCGGTCACGACATCGCCGTCGCGCGTGTTGCGGAGCGTGAAGGCTTCGGATCCAAGCTCGGTGATCTCGGAATGATCCAGAAGATGATCGCGGACAACGAGATCGACATCGCCGCCAGCCGTGCTTTGCTGGTTCAGGCCTGCTGGGAGCTTGATCAGGGTGGGTATGCGAGCAACTCCACCTCGATCGCCAAGACGTTTGCCGCTGAGGCAATCTTCCGCATTGTCGACAACTCCGTTCAAATGTGCGGCGGCATGGGAGTTTCCGAGGATCTGCCATTGGCGCGACTCTCCCGCGAAGTTCGCCCGTTCCGTGTGTACGACGGACCGTCCGAAGTTCACCGCTGGGCAATTGCCAAGCGCACTGTCGGCGCAGCGCGTCGCGCCGCTCGTGACGGTGCGCGATGAGCGAGTTTCCCGGCCTGGATCTCCCAGCTCTGCAGAAGTATCTGATCGATTCCGACGTCGCGGTCGTCGGTGATCTGCGTGCGGAGTTGATCTCCGGCGGCAAATCCAACCTGACCTATGGGATTTACGACGACGCCTCGAGTTGGATTGTGCGTCGTCCGCCTACGGCAGGTTTGACGCCGTCCGCGCATGACGTTGCGCGCGAGTTCCGGATCACTTCCGCTCTACAGGGCACCGCAGTGCCGGTGGCTCCCACGGTGGCGCTGTGTGAGGACGCATCGGTGATGGGGGCGTCCTTTACTGTCGTCGAGTTTATCGAGGGGCAGGTGATTCGAACCAAGTCCGAGCTCGATGCCGTTCCCGCAGTTCAGATCGCGCAGTGCGCCGACGAATTGGTACGAGTGCTGGCTGCTCTCCATGACGTCGACTACAACGCCGTTGGCCTCGGCGAATTGGGCCGTCCACAGGGTTACGTGGCGCGTCAGGTGAAGCTGTGGTCGGGGCAGTGGGGTCGGGTGAAGACGCAAGATTCTGTTGATGTCGACCGGTTGGCGTCGAAGTTGTCGGAACTGATTCCGGCGCAATCGGAATCGTCGATCGTGCACGGCGATTTCCGGATCGACAACACAATTCTTGCCGCTGGCGACGTCACAAAGGTTGCAGCAGTTGTGGACTGGGAACTCGCCACGCTCGGCGATCCGCTGTCCGACATTGCCATGATGTGCGTCTACCGGCATCCCGCATTGGATCTGGTCCTGGGCGAGCCGGCAGCCTGGACCAGTCCGTCGTTGCCGTCCGTTGTCGATCTGGCCCAGCGGTATTCGACGGTCTCGGGCCGCGAGCTCACCGACTGGAACTTCTACATGGCTCTCGGCTTCTTCAAGCTGGCCGTGATTGCGCAAGGAATCGATCACCGGTTCCGTGCCGGAGCGACAGTAGGCGGAGGGTTTGATACCGCAGCATCTTCTGTGCCGGAACTTATCTCAGCTGGATTGAATGCGTTGAACGGAAAATTTGAATGAGTAGGTCAGCACTCGTCACCGGTGCATCCAAAGGTATCGGATTGGGAATTGCGACGCGTCTTGCGACGCTCGGCTACGGGCTGACGATCACGGCCCGGGACAGTGAAAAGCTCGAAGTGGTCGCCGAGGGACTGCGTAGCGCGGGATCTCCCGACGTCGTCGTAGTTGCCGGAGATATGGCGAATGAGGATTTCGCTGCGGAACTCGTTGCGGTTCACGGTGATCGGTTCGATTCCATGCGCGCTTTGATTCTCAATGCGGGCGTGGGAACAAGTGGGAGCGTTGCGGACTACCCCATGCGGCGCTTCGACAAAACCGTGGCGGTGAATCTTCGTACGCCGTTCGCGCTGCTCCAGGCAGCGTTGCCGTTGCTGCGGGCCGCAGCTGACAATGATCTCGACGCTGGGGCGAAAGTTATTACCCTGTCATCGATGGCCGGGGTGTACGCCGAAAGTGGGCTCGCTGTTTACGGTGCGACGAAGGCTGCGTTGATATCGATGGTCGAGGCGTTCAATGCCGAAGAATCCGGAAATGGCATCAGTGCCACCGCGATTGCTCCGGGATATGTCGACACCGACATGTCTGCCTGGACCCAGGATCGGATCCCTCCGGACACGATGATCAAGGTTGACGACATCGTCGAACTGGTGGACGGCCTCCTCCGGTTGTCGGCTCGCGCAGTTGTTCCGAAGGTTGTGATGACCCGGGCCGGAACCGACGGCTATCGGGCCTGAGCATTCAGTTTCCGGAGCGGTCGAGGACGTGCTGAGTTCTCGCTAGCGTGGTTATCCAATCGACGATCCGCTCACTCTCCCAGTACCACGGGTCGTTCGGATTGTTGTTCCAGTAGAAGATGTGCTGGATGAATCCGAGGAAGATGTACGGCTTGGTCACCACTTCGAAGATGCCACTGTTGTCTTCGATGAACCGGGGGCCGTCGGCGTGAATTTTTGCTTGCACCACGTCGGCCCCCGGTCCCATGGCCCACTTGAACGCGTCGACGATTTCGGCATCGGTCAATGGGATGTCATTGTTCGGTCCGTCGGGATCGAAGGTTTGATTCGAGGTTTTCAGTGCGACGTCGAGGAACGACTCGTCGGAGTCGAACCATCCGGGATGTGCGCTTATGTAGACGATGGATTTGGCTGCCATGGTCCTGACGGCATTGCCGAAGTCGACGAACGTCTGGCCGAGGTCGGCGACGGTGAAATGCAGTTGACCGAGCACTCCGAGAGTGAGTTGCAGTATCGCAATGTTTTTCGGTGCATCACACGCCATGTCGTAAGGCCGACAAGCAGATTGAACCTTGCCGGCGAGCGCACCGTAGTCGGCTGGTTCCTGTGACATGAAGCCGCCGCCGGCTGGCCCGGGTTGGCCCAACGTTGGCGTGCCGGTGGGCCGATACGGGTCGCCGACGAGCATGACGCCGGCGATGTCATCCGGACCGATTGGCGATGTCCCGTCACGATGACCGATGTCGCGCGCCACCCGTTCCACGACTTCGCCGCCGACGCTGTATCCGAGCAGAACATATTTTGTCGCGTCTCCGCATTTGATCTTGTTGTCCTCGAGAAGTCGGTTTGTCGACTCAACTCCGGCGGCCATCGAATCTTGGTATGTGGGAACAGGATCAAAGAGGCCTACCCCGTACGTCGACGGATATGGTACGTACATCCACCCGATAGTTCCAGGTTCGTCCTGGAGATGTGCACCGGTGGGCACCGTGACGTTTTTCAACCAGTTGGATCCCCCTTGTACCGCGGCGTCTGTCAACGGATTGCGATCGGCCGACGAATCAGATGCACCGGAGACTCCGACGATCAAGGTGCCGGGACACTCTGCGCCGTAGTTGTTGGGGTCGACCCCTTCATCGTCGCTCGGCCCGGTGACGGAGCTGGTGCTTCCCGTCGCAGTATCAGCGCCGCTGGACTCGGCGACTGCCGCCGTAGACGAGAACGTCGCACTCACCACGGCGAGAACCATCGCCACCAATGCGATTCGTTCGAGATGGAAGCGAAAAGCACCTGGTTGAGGCATCAATCCTCCGGTGGTCGGCGAACGAGACGGGTATGTTGGCTGGTCCATTCTTCGAACGAGCGGAAGTGACCTGCGTTCTGCGGCTGGACTTCTCGTCTCGCGCAGTCAGATTACGACACGAGAGTGCTCTGTGTACAACAGTTCGCCACATCGGAATTGTTACTCAAATGGGATGCGATGTGAGGTTTACGTTCGTTCTCGGCGATTGAACGAAAATGGCCTTCGAGGCGAGGGATTGATTGGCCCGGTCCGGGTTTGGATTCTATTGTGCTGGAACGTCTTTTGCTTCGCCCCGTCGCCGGAAGAAGCCGAATCCCGGCACCCCGACGATCGCCTGGCGGAGGTCTTTGACGACACTGAGAAGTTCGTGGATCTCGGGGGATACCGAGTCCAATGTCGCGAGAATCGGCAGGACTGCCGTTACTCGTTCGGTGAGTTCCGGGAGTTGGTCGATCAGTTTGATCGCGGCACTGACTTCGGCTTCGCTGATGTCGTTGGCAAACCTCGCAGCTAACGGTGCCAGTTGTACAGCGAGGGGTTCGTACAGTTCGAGGAGCTGTTGAGCAATGTCCGAAGTTTGTTCGACGGCTTCGACCAGAGTTTCAGCGCGGACAGTTACGGAGGCGACGCCGACAACGACGCGATCGGCGTTCTCGGCTATCTGGCCAATTCTGGCGACCAGTCGTTCGACGCTCACCAGTAGCGCGTCGAGGCGCGATGGGAGCGTGACCGCAAAAATTACTGCAGATGCGGACCAGTGCACGACGTCGCTGACGGATCGGACAACGCTCGAGCGTCCGGGCAAAACTAGAGCCATCCCTTGATCCTGCCTGATGATCAGCGGAAGTGCAGGTAAATCTCACATACTTGTAGCGCGAAACGTCTTCGAGTTATGAGCGATGCAAGCGATACGGGACACGCGTCCTGATCGTCGCCAATCGATACCTGGAAGGATCAAGACATGGCGGTTACCCGTACCCACACCGTGACCGAGTCTCCGATCGGCCCGTTGACGCTGGTCGCGAGTGCAAATGGCCTGTGCGGACTGTATATGGCAGAGCACCGGCACAAGCCTGACGAATCGACTTTCGGGGACAGCGCACCGGCGAATTTCGGTGAGGTAGAGGCCCAGCTCGCGGAGTATTTTTCGGGGGAACGTACCGAGTTCACGGTGCCGTTGGATCCGTCGGGAACCGAGTTTCAGCACCGAGTGTGGGCTGCGCTCCGGACCATTCCGTACGGGCAAACGTGGACCTATCTAGATCTTGCGCAAACTTTGGGCAATCCTCTTGCGGTGCGTGCCGTCGCAGCGGCAAACGGGAAGAATCCGATCAGCATCATCGTGCCGTGCCATCGTGTGGTCGGTAGCGACGGGAGTCTCACGGGATTTGCGGGAGGACTTGATCGCAAGCGGTACCTTCTCGAACGTGAATCCGGCGGAATCTCGGATGTGTTGTTCTGATGAGTCGAGCTCACATATCTATCGGCCCGAGCGTCTGCTGATCGTGTCGTTGAAACCGTTCGAAGAAGTCGTGACCGAGTACGGTTCTGTCGTGCTGCGGGTATGCCGTGCGGTAGTTGGACCCGTCGATGCCGAGGACGCCTGGTCCGAGACATTCATCGCGGCGATGCGTGCCTATCCGGAACTCGATCCGGGCGCGAATGTCGAAGCGTGGCTGGTGACTATTGCGCACCGCAAAGCCATTGACATCGTTCGCGTTCGGGGCCGTGTCGCGATTCCCACCGACGAGGTTCCGGAACTGCCCACCCGCATCGGTCTGCCAGGGTCTTGGGACCACGAACTGTGGGATGCGCTGGAGCAGTTACCGTTCAAGCAACGTGCCGCTGTGGCTTATCACTTTCTGGGCGGGTTGCCTTACGCCGACATCGCGGAAATTTTGGGCAACACACCGACAGCTGCCCGGAAGGCCGGCTCCGACGGCATTGCCGCCCTTCGAAAGACTTACTTGCCCAAAACTGTTCCGGAAGGGAGCCACGCATGAGTATCGATTCCGAACTGTTCGATGCACTCCCCGCGGTAGATAAGGGCGCGATGGCGAGGTTGCGCTCGAGGCTCGCTGACGAGGCGTCGGCTGCGCAGTTGATCGATGTGGCCTACCGGACCGTCGACTCGCCGATCGGTAAACTGCTGCTCGCCGCAACGGATGCGGGCCTGGTTCGAGTTGCTTTTGCGATCGAGGGCCATGATCTGGTGTTGGAGCGATTGGCCGATACGGTGAGCCCTCGTGTCCTGCATTTTCCGCGCAGGCTCGACACTGTCGCGCGGGAGTTGGACGAGTACTTTGCCGGAGCGCGAACACAATTCGATCTGCCTTTGGATTTTCAGCTGGCCAAGGGTTTTCGACGCGAAGTTCTGCGTCATCTTCCCGAGATTGAATATGGCCATACCGCAAGCTATTCGGTGGTTGCTGCTGCTGCCGGAAGTCCGCGGGCCGTCCGCGCTGTGGGAACGGCGTGTGCAAAAAACCCACTGCCACTAGTTGTGCCGTGCCACCGAGTGGTCCGTAGCGACGGAAGCCTTGGGCAGTATGCGGGTGGTCCGGAACTGAAGGCAATCCTCTTGGATCTCGAATCCGGTAACCGAACATGACTGTCGTGCTGCAGCTTCCGTTCATTGCGCCGTACTCGACGGATCCGATGGTCGGTGCGCTGCGTGCTCACTGTGTGGCGGGATTGGAGCGCCACGACGGCGGAGTGCATGCACGCGTTATTTCACTGCCCGCTGGTCCCTCGATCGTGTCGGTATCGTGGCACGACGATCATGTGTCGGCCAGTGCCACCGCGGGTACGGATCCTGTTGTCCTCGAGTCGGTGGTACGTAGGTGGTTGGATCTGGATGCCGATCACTCGATGATCGATCCGTATTTCGATTCGGATGACATCATTGCTCCGTTGATTGCGGCGCGACCGGGTCTACGGGTGCTCGGCAGTGTCGACGGGTTTGAAACCGCTGTCCTCACCGTCCTGGGACAACAGGTTTCGTTGGCCGCGGCGCGAACATTCGGTGGACGAATTGTCAGTGCTTTCGGTGACGTTGTGGACGGGGATTTTGTTGCCTTTCCCGCGCCGGAGACGCTGGCTGCGCAATCCCCGGAGGCGATCGGGGAGGCTGTCGGATTAACCAAGGCTCGGTCAAAAACCGTGCACACCTTGGCGATTGCCGCTGCCGGAGGGCTTGATCTCGGCTGGGATGCGGAACCGGTTCGGTTCCGTCGCGAACTCCTCGCTTTGCCGGGCATCGGCCCGTGGACCGCGGACTATCTGACCGTGCGGATCTTGGGTGACCGCGACGCATTTGTTCCCGACGATCTCGTTCTCAAGCGGGCGCTCGGCGTTTCGTCAAGCAAGGAGGCTGCTGCCTTGGCGGAGAGCTGGAGGCCCTGGCGCGCCTACGCACTCTTCCATCTGTGGACGAAGGAAGCGTTTCTCTAATCTTTTGCCTGTGCCAGCGCAGACGGCCACCAGATCCGCTTGCCGATATCGTGGGAGAGAGCGGGCACCAGGATGCTGCGCACAATGATCGTGTCGAGGAGAACGCCGAAGGCCACGACAAACCCGATCTGGGCAAGAAACACGAGTGGCAGAACTCCGAGTACGGCAAACGTTGCAGCCAAAACAATTCCGGCGGACGTAATGACACCGCCGGTAACTGCTAGCCCGCGCAATACACCTGCACGAGTGCCGAATTCACTCGTTTCCTCGCGGACACGGGTCATCAGGAAGATGTTGTAGTCGATGCCCAAGGCTACGAGGAAGACAAACGCGTAGAGGGGGAACGACTGATCGCTGCCGGCAAATCCGAAGACATGCGTGAAGAAGAATCCGCTCACGCCCAGGGTCGCAGCAAACGAAAGAACCACGGTTGCAATCAGAATCACGGGAATGAGTAAGGCACGGAGCAGTGCGGCGAGAACAAGGAAGATGACAACCAGCACGATAGGGATGATCAGATTGCGGTCGTGCACCGACGCCGCTTGAACGTCGAGGGTTGTCGCGGTGCTGCCGCCGACCAGGGCGTCAGCGCCGGGAACTGCATGCACTGCGGTGCGGAGTCGTGTGATCGTTTCCAAGGCTTGCGGCGAATCATAAGAGTCGGTGAGCGTTGCGTTGATCATGGTGCGTCCGTCGATCGGAGCAACGGTGAAACCTGCCGGGGCACAACCCGCTGCAGCGGCCTGGGCAACGGCAGCGGGGTTGGTCTTGATCAAAGCACTGACTTTGGCCACATCGACTTGCGTGCAGACAGCGCCGGGATCCTGTGAGATTCCCGAGGTGGCGCTTGCCGCTTTGATGACCGCGTCGGACTGGGCGGCATTGGCCGTGATGACGGCCGGCGCGCCGGTTCCCGGATTGAACTGGGAATCGTAGAGTTCCTGCCCCACAACAGCGTCGGGAGTGTTGGTGAAATTTTGAGCTGCGGTCAGGCCGTCGGTCTTGAGGCTTCCGATGCCGACCGCGAACAGAACGATCAGCAGCACGCTAGAACCGATCCACAAACTGCGGTCTTTCTTGCCGACGGTTGTCGCGATCTTGCCCCACAGGCCGTGCGTCGCCAGGTCTGCGGCGTGATCGACTTGTGGTGTGCGGGGCCAGAATACCCAGCGACCGGCCGCTGCCAGCGTGACGGGCATGAAGGTCATCATCACCAGATAGGTGCAGGCAATTCCGATGGCCGCGACTGGGCCCAGACTCTTGTTGGAGTTGAGTTGGGAAAACGTCAGGCACAGCAGACCGAGAATGACAGTGGCAGCCGAAGCCGTGATTGCCGGCACGGATTCGCGCCACGCTCGGATCATCGCGTCGAATCGATTGGGATAGTTGTGCAGTTCTTCGCGATATCGAGAAATTATCAACAGTGCGTAGTCGGTGCCCGCACCGATGACCAGTACGAACAAGATGCCCTGTGATTGGCCGGTCAACGTCAAGATATCGGCTTTCGCCAGGTAGTAGATCACCATCGATGACAAACCGATTGCCAGGACCGCAGAGAACAGCGGGAAAAACCACAGGACGGGTGAGCGATAGACCACCAGGAGAATCAGAATGACAACAAGCAGAGCCGCGCCCAGGAGGGCGCCCTCCAGTCCCGAAAAGGCGTCGATGAGGGCAACGAGCAGACCACCCGGTCCGGCGGGTAGCACTTGCATGTCTCCGGCGGCGTGTTCGGCTGCATCGATGACGTTCTGTTCGGTTGCTGCCAGCACATCGCCCGCCACAGCGGTGTCACCGTCTTGTGCGACAAGGGGCACGAAGATGGATGCAGTGGTGCCGTCCGCCGAGAACTGCGTCGGTTGCATTCCGTTTGCGTCGACGCCGGAGATGCTCGAAATAGACTGGCGCGCAGTGTCGATCGCAGACTTGTCCGCATCTGTCAGGGCTGAATCTCGATGGAAGAGAACAAATCCGGGAATGGTTTCCACCGAGAGGAATTCCGCAGACTGATTACTGACGACAGTCGACTCGGCAGAACTCGGTAGGTACGAGGAATTGTCGTTCTTCTGAACCTCAGCAAGTTTTCCCTGGAACGCGCCACCGAATCCGCCCGCGATAAAGGCGAAGATCGCCAGTGCGATCACCGTGAATATCGGCAGACGGTGGCGTTTCACCGCTGGGCTGCCATTCTGTTCCGAGTCGGTTGTATCCAGCTTGGTCATGGTTCTCCTCGAGCGCACTCGACCAGCACCAACATGAGCGGAACCCGCTTTACTCAGGAGGAACAGGTTTGCCGTAAATCTCGCGGATACCCACATCCATCGGAAACCTAACCACTGTGTCGCCGAACAACAATCGGGTTGCCGACGCCGCAGCGGCCAGCACATGGGCGGTGCCGGACTCTGGATTTCGAGTGTGCACGACTACCTCGTCGTGTTGAAAGAACACCAATTCCCCGTCGGGGTCGTCGGCCAGGCGGCGACGCAGGTCCGCGAGTAGGCACAACGCCCATTCCGACGCCGTTGCCTGCACGACAAAGTTTCGGGTGAACCGTCCACGCGCATGGGCGTCGCCGTGTGAATAGAAATCGGGAGACGGTGGGGGACAGGCTCGACCGAGAAGTGAATGGACCACCTCGCCCCGTTCGCCGGCCTTGGCTGCTTTTTCGACGTAGTCGACCGCTACCGGGAACCGCTTCCGTAGCAGGATGAGAAGTGCCTTGGCTTCACCGGCGGTGGCCCCGTACAGCACACCGAGGATGGCAATTTTGGCTTTGGCCCGGTCTCCACCGAAGGCCTCGGCTCCGACTAGCGCGTACAGGTCGTCGTCACCCGCTGCCTCCATCATGCGGTGATCGCGTGACATTGCCGCGAGAATGCGAGGCTCGAGTTGGCCGGCGTCGGCAACCACGAATGTGTGCCCGGGGTCGGCGACGACGCTCGAGCGCATGGTCTTGGGAATCTGCAGAGCGCCGCCGCCGCGGCTGGCCCACCGGCCGGACACCACACCGCCGGGGACGTAGATGGGCCGGAAGCGGTCGCCGCGCACCCAACTGTCCATCCACTGCCAACCGTTGGTGCTGTACAGCTTGGCGAGTTCGCGGTGACGCAGCAGCAATGGCACTGCCGGGTGGTCGATTTCCTGCAGAAACCACTTACGGGTCGACGGCAACTCGATGCCTTGGCGGCCGAAAGCCTCGGTGATCTCGACGGATGACGACGGATTGACGGTGCGTCCGAAGACCTCGCTGATCTGGGCCGCGAGTTCTTGCATCCGGACGGGGAGGTCGTATCCCGTCGGTTTGGGGCCGAGTCGCTCTTCGAGGAGTTTGCGGTGCTTCTGCGTCGAAAACGGTAGGCCGGTGTGGGTCATTTCGGCGGCGCTGAGGGCTCCGGCGGATTCGGCGGCGATCAATAAATCGAGGCGCGAGTCCGATCCGATGGTGGCTCGTTGCGCGGCAAACTCGGCAACAACACCCTGGGGATCGAGAACGGGTGCGGTGTCGAAAAGGCCGAGACGGTCGTCGTCGAACTCCTCGTCCGGAGGTGACGGTTTGCCGGCCCGCATGCCCAGAATGGCGCGAGTCAGTGAGATGTCGTGGCAACGTTGAACTCGCACGCCCGCCCGCAGCAACGTCGGATACACCGATGAAGTGCTGGGCCAGACCCACCGGGGATGCTCGGCAGCCTCGATGGTTTGGACTGCGGAGACCAGATCAGGATGTTCGACGGCATCGCTGACGAGAGTCCCGTCGGGATCGGTGCGAACGACCGTTGCCGTCACAGCTCCCGTGGACGTCGTACTACCGGGAACCACGACAACTCTCACGGGACCAGTGTGCCCGTAGGGTCCGACAGGCATGATGTTCGTGGTCCCTGACCTGCCGGATACATTCAGGCGATGACCCTCACCGACGCATGGCTCAGGTATATGGAGGTTCTTCGCCAGAAGGCGCCGATCACGGCAGGTGCAGTGCATTCGCCGCGGACACTCTCTGAGCGAGAAGACGCCGAACAGGCTACGGCGCCCTGGACTGCGGAGATTCGCGAGTTCTTCTCCCTTCACGACGGAGAGAAACGGCCGACCGGCGGAGAAGACTTTGTCGGCAGTGTGTTCCCGGGCTTTGATCTGCTCTGTCTCGACGAGGTCGTCGCACGGCATCGGGACTCCCGAGAACACCTCCATGACACCGAAGATTTCGGTGAGGATTGGGGGAGTATCGCGCGGCAGCAGCCGGCCGGGGAAATCGCGCACATGTTTCTGAGTGAATACATTCCGTTCGCGGAGCACGGATGCGGTGATCTGTTGTGCGTCGACACCCGCGGTGGGCAGCGGCAAGGTTGCGTCCGCGAATTCGGTGCGGAGGGCGCGGATGAATGCGATCCGGAGTCGGGGTCGTTAGCGGAGTACGTCGATTCGGTACGTATCAGTGTCGAGTCGGGTATCGAACATTCCGGACTGCTCCCGACTATCGAGGATGGCGCCCTCGTCTGGGACATCGACTTCAGTGACAACCCGGTGCAGGTTCCCGAACCCGAGCCGATAGTGATCCGTTTACCGTTCGCTGTGACGAGTTTTCAGCCGTCACAGATCGGACCGGACGATGACCTGATCGACCTCGATGTCGTGCGGCGAACGGTGATCGACACAGCCCGCTCGTTGCATCCGGGATCGGTTATCGAAGGGGGCGAATCGGTCTTCCGTCGAGTACCCCGTCAGCAGGGTGTCGCGATCAGTTGGTTCCTCGGGATCGACAGGCAGGCTGTCACGTTCGTGGCCGTCGTGACGGGTATAGGCGATGAGGTGATCGTTCACGAGCTGCCGGAAGGGGGGCGGCGTGGTTTTTAGCTGCTGACGAATCGGATCTTCTGACCGGGACGGGCTTGGCCGAGTCGGTCGATATCTGCATCCGTCACTACCGCGACTACGGGATAGCCGCCGGTGATGGGGTGATCTGCCAGGAAGACGACGGGTTGGCCGCTGGGCGGGACCTGGATCGAGCCGAGAGCCACGCCTTCCGTCGGCAATTCGAGTCCGTCAGTTCGCTGGAGGAGCGCATCGGTGCCGACGCGATCGAGACGCGCGCCGATGCGGTCGGAGTCCGTCGAGACTGCCCATCGCCCGGCCTTCAAGGCTTCCGGATTGACGAATCGGTCTGCGCGAGGACCGAATACAACCCGAATATCGAGGGTTCCGCCTGAAACCTGATGGACCGGTGCCACGTCTACCAACGGAAATGCAGCCGGAGTCGGTCCGATCGGGAGTATGTCATTTGGCTTGAGGGGCGCCGGGCCGATCCCGGAAAGCGTGTCGGTGCTGCGCGATCCGAGAATCTCGGGCACTGCAATTCCGCCCCGAACAGTCAGGTACGTCCGCAGTCCGCTGGGCGCGTAGTCCAGCCGAACAACCTGCCCCGGATTGACGACGATGATGCTCGAATGACCGACAGGAATGCCGTCGCGGTACGCCTGCGCGGGGGCGCCGGTGAATGCGAGTGTCATCAACTGATGTGCACGGAGGCTGAACCCGCCCATCAGGATTTCGATCCCCGCAGCGTCTTCGGCATTGCCGACGAGCCGATTGCCAAGCCGGAGTGATCGCCTGTCGGCAGCACCGGAAACTCCGACGCCGGAGCGTAAGTGGCCGGTCCGGCCGAGATCCTGGATCAGGCTCAGCGGACCGGTTTCGAGAATCTCCAGACTGTTCATCGTTCTTCCTTGTTTACGAACCGCACACGTCGTCCGGGTTGCACGGCTGCGGGCGGTGCGGAATTCAAGTCCCACATCACGGCGTCGGTGCTGCCGATGATCTGCCAGCCGCCCGGGGAGGCGCGTGGATACACCGCGCTGTATCCACCGGCCAGCGCGACGGAACCGGCGGGCACCGCAGTGCGCGATTGGGGTCGACGCGGGATGTCGAAGCGAGTGTCGCTTGATGTCAGGTAAGCAAAACCTGGCGCAAATCCGATGAAGGCGCAGCGCCACACCGCCGACGTATGAGCTGAAATGACTTCCGCACGGCTCATTTTCAGAGTCTTTGCGACGTCGTCGAGGTCCGGTCCGTCGTAGCGGACTTCGATGACGAACGGGGCCTCGTCCGAACCGTTGTCCGTGACCGCGTCGGACATGGTGTGCGCCAACTCGTTCAGATCGTGACGAACGTGCGTCAGATCTGCCGTCGGTGTGCAGGTGACCAGGACTGTGCGGGCGGCGGGAAGGAAATCCTCCACACCGGCGGGGGTATTTCGTGTAAGGGCATGGATGAACGCAAGAACTTCGGCCTCGGACTCGAGGTCCACCAGAAGTGCGTGTTCACCGGCGGGCAGGATTGTCAGGCGGTTCATGCGAACGCCTCCACACGAATGCGGGCGTTGATCAGTCCGGCCTTGATGGACTTGGCCATCACAACCGCGCCGGGTGAATCGCCGTGGACACAAATACTTTTCACCGGCATCGAGATGGTGATTCCGTCGGCGGTGATCACCGTTCCCGTGCTGGCCAAATCGATTGCCTGCGCCGTCGCGGATTCAGGATCGGCGAGGACCGCGCCGGGTTCGCTTCGCGGAGTGAGTTTCCCGAATCGGGTGTACGAGCGATCAGCGAAACCCTCGGAGACGAACTCGATTCCGTGGATCTCGGCAGCTTTCTGCAGGTGAGAGAGTGGTGGACCGAGCAGCGCCAGGGAATTCGAGGATTCGGTCATGGCAGAGACGATAGCGTCGGCGAGCTCGGCACTCTGCGATGCGGAGTGGTAGAGCGCGCCATGAGGTTTGACGTAGGTGACGGCCGAGCCGGCAGCGTGAGCGAATCCTGTCAGAGCACTGATCTGGTACAGGGTTTCGTCTTTCAGATCACCGGGCGTGATGTCGATGTTTCGACGGCCGAATCCCACCAGGTCACGAAAGCCGATGTGCGCTCCGATGGATACCGAATGTTCGACGGCCATTTCGCAGGTACGACGCATCGTCGCCGGATCGCCGGCATGGAATCCACAGGCGATGTTGGCGCTCGACACTATGTCGAGGAGCGCCGCGTCTTCGCCCATCCGCCAGTCTCCGAAGCCTTCTCCGAGATCACAATTGAGGTCGATGTTCATGGCAGATCCAAGGTGTATTCGGTGTCCGGGACGTCGGTGATCAGCATGTGGCCGGGTGCGTGCGTGATGGCGAACGGGAGTTTCGATGCCATCACTGCCGCTTGCGGTGTCACGCCGCAGGCCCAGAACATCGGAACGTCGCCGGGCTGGAATTCGACGGCGTCGCCGAAGTCGGGACGGCCGAGATCGGCGATACCGAGTTCGGCTGGGTCGCCGATGTGGATGGGTGCACCGTGAACCGCGGGCATGCGGGCGGTGATTGCGCGTGCCCGTTCGACCTGTTCGGCGGGGATCGGACGCATCGAGACCACGGTCGGGCCGCTGACGCGTCCGGCGGGTCGGCATTCCCGATCGGTGATGTACATCGGGACGTTTCGCTTCTGCTCGACATGGCGAAGGGGGATCCCCGCCGCGACAAGAGGGTGCTCGAAAGTGAAGCTGCAGCCGATGTGGAACGCCACCAGATCGTCGCGCCAGTACTGCGTCGCATCCTCGATTTCGGCGGTCAGTTCACCGTCGACCCAGACGCGATACAACGGAAAGTCGGTCCGGATATCGGCGTCGGGAGCCAGGATCGTCGTGAATTCGCCGGCGTCGCTGACGTCGAGGACGGGGCAGGGCTTGGGGTTTCGCTGCGTGAACAGCAGAACCTCGTACGCCCAGTCCTTGGGAACGGCAATCAGATTGGTCTGCGCGAAACCCGGGGCAATTCCCGATGTGGGAAACACTGCTCCGGCTCTGAATCCCTGCCGAGCTGAGCTCGGATCCGGGTTGGTGCGATTGTCGATCACGGTGGTGTCCATTCCTCGAAGCAGTCGATTCCTAGCGACAAGCGATCAGTTGAGCTCGCGTCCCAAGGTTTCGGGTAGGCCGAAGAGTGCGATTACGGCGATGCCGTAACCGATGGCACCGAAGATCATGGCGCCGCCGATGCCCAGGCTGCTGGCTGCGAGGAAACCGACGATGGCGGGGAACACGGCGCCGACAGCGCGACCGAAGTTGTACGTGAATCCCTGTCCGGTGCCGCGGTGGGCGGTCGGGTACAGCTCGGAGAGGAACGAACCGAAGCCACTGAAAATGGCTGATGTGCAGAAGCCGAGGGGGAATCCGAGAACCATGATGAGAGTGTTCGCGCCGTCGGGAACCTGGGTGTACAGCACCATGAACACGGCAGAGAGGGTCGCGAACAACTGCATGGTTCGCTTGCGTCCGAGCTTGTCGGTGAGGATGCCGCCGCTGACGTAGCCGAGGAATGCTCCGCCGATGAGGATGGCGAGATACCCGCCGGTGCCCACGACGTCGAGACCGCGCGAGTTCTTCAGGTACGTCGGCAACCAGGACGCGAGGGTGTAGTAGCCGCCTTGGACGCCGGTGGCGAGAAGGGACGCGAAGATCGTGGTCCGGAGCATCGGGCCCCGGAAAATGGCTAGGAAGGAACCTTTTTCAGCTTTTGCCGACTCTCGCTTTTCCGTGATGACTTCCGGATCCTTGAGGTTGCGTCGGACCCAGATGATGAGGAAGGCGGGGAGGACGCCGGTCCAGAACAGCACGCGCCACGCGACGTCCGGATCGAAGAGTTGGAAGACGACGGTGTAGATGACAACCGACAGGCCCCAGCCCACCGCCCAAGCGCTCTGGACGAATGCAACTGCGCGGCCGCGGTACTCAGGCTTTGCGTACTCGGCAACCAGGATTGCGCCGGCCGCCCACTCTCCGCCGAAGCCCAGTCCCTGGAAAGCGCGGAAGATCAGCAGCGTCTCGAAGTTGGGTGCAAAACCGCACAGAACCGTGAAGATCGTGTACGTCGCGACCGTCACCTGCAATGTGCGGACGCGGCCGATGCGGTCCACCAGGATGCCGGCCAGGATGCCGCCGAGTGCGGAGACCACCAGTGTGACGGTGGTGAGGAGGCCGGCCTGCCCCGTCGTGAGCCCGAAGTACGCGGCGATCGCGGCCAACCCGAGGGGCAGTACCTGGAAGTCGTACGAGTCGAGACCGTAGCCGCCGAAAGCGCCGACAAATGCCTTCTTGCCCTTCGGTCCAAGTGTGCGGAACCAGTCGAATGGGCGCGGCGGGGCACCTGCGGTTTGTAGCGGAGCGGTCATCGGTACCTCGCGTGAAGAAAGGAAAGTCAGGACCTTCAAGGTACAAATCGTTCAACGATCCTGCAATACCCTGAAGGGATAATTAATTTATCGGAAACTTTTGGGTGGGCTGTCGCGAGCAGACTGGACGGACCGCTCTCACTATGATGAGTGCAGCGACAAACGACTAGGAGCACACTTGACCAGCTTGAATCCTCCGAAAGAGGATGCGCACGCCGCGTTGGCCGCCCATCGAGGACAACTCGAGCGGACGAGTCGAACAGTGCGCGTTGCAGGAATTCTGCGCGAGTTGATCATCGACGGAAGCTTCCGTCCGGGCGCCAGATTGTCCGAACCTGACATCTGCACCGCCTTGGATGTCTCCCGAAACACCGTCCGCGAAGCCTTCCAGATCCTGATCGAGGACCGGTTGGTTTCACACGAACTCAACCGTGGCGTGTTCGTTCGGGTCCCGTCCATCGAGGACGTTGCCGAGCTGTACATCTGCCGCCGGGTGGTCGAGTCGGCCGGCGTTCGAGACTTCGATCCTGCGACGGGCGACCTCACCGCGCTCGCCGACGCGCTCGAGCTCGCCGAGGAACGACTGGCAGCCCAGGACTGGACTGCCGTCGGCACGGCAGATATCCATTTTCATCGTGCAATCGCGGGATTGAACAACAGCAGTCGCATCGATCAGTTGATGGGTGGGGTGTGGAACGAACTCCGCTTGGTCTTTCACGTCATGGACGACCCACATCGATTCCACTCGCCGTACCTGGCCCGAAATCACGAGATATACGGCGCGTTGAAGTCCGGCGAAAATGCGCTGGCCGTCGAACTGCTCCAGAAGTATCTCGATGATGCTCGTATTCAGATACTTGCGGCGTACCCGACATTGTCTCGGTCCGCTGGGTCGACGGTCGCCACCTAACTCGGAGAACGGTCGGTAGGGTATTGCCCGCGGCAACCCTGCCGGACGACCGTTTCGGAGTGACCGTTGACGAATGTACTGATCGTTGTACTGATACTTGTCGTGATCGCGGCAGTGGCCTTCGTGGTCCTACGTGGACGCAAGAGTGCCCCAGCACGGCGTGTAGATCCGCTCGCCGACTATCCGGAGGTCTACGACCCCCACAAGATCGGCGTCGGCGACATCATCACCTACGCGGGGATCGATCACGTCGTCCGCGGAACCATCACTCTCGACGAAGAGGGATACATCTGGCGTGAGCACCTGATCGACGGCTCGACCGGCCGACGCTGGCTCACAGTCGAGGACGACGAGGGCGAACTCGAGATGACGCTCTGGATGCGCCGTGAGGGCACGAATCTCGAACCGAGCGGCGACGTCATCCTCGACGACAAGGTTCATCGCAAGATCGAAAGCGGAACAGCCAGGTTCACCGCAGAAGGAACGACGGGGACAGCGCCGTCGGGGTTGATGGACTACGCAGACTATGCGACGGCCGACAAGACCGGCCTCATCGGTTTCGAGCGGTGGGCCCGCGGACAGTCGTGGGAGGTTTCCACTGGACGCGCTGTGACCCGCGGTGAGTTGACCGTGATTCATTCAGGCCCGCCGCAGTGAGTGTGCATTTCCTCGAGGTGGAGTCCACCGACGTGGATGCGTCGGCGCTCGGTCTGCTCCTCGACGCGCCCGCCCCACCGGTTCTGGCTCAACTTGTCATCGAAACCGTTGATGGCGCTTTAACTTTGGGGGTGCTCGGGGCGTCGCATGTGGTGACTGCTCGTTCGCAGGGGGAGGTGCTGACAGAGCAGGTGTCCTGCGATGCCGTCGCCGCGGGCGGGGATCCTCTGCCGCGAGTCGAAGTAGTCGGACCTTATGAATTCGAATCCACCACCGAGACCGTTGATCGAGCTGAGTTCGACACCGCCGCAATTCGGTTGAAGGGTAGAGCCTCGGAGGAAGGCTGGATCTGCGGAGCGTTTCCCGGCGATGAATCAGCACTCACGGTGTTGTCCGGCAGTAGCGCCGGGCAGGGATGGGCTTGGCAGAGTTGGCATTTGTACCCCGGGGAGGGGACAGGAGTGATCGTGAAAACATCGAGTAGGTGGAATCCGTGAAGGCATGGCTTGTTCCCGGATTGATCGTCATGGCTTTCGTGCTGTCGTCCTGTGGCGGAGGCGCCAAGGACTTCATCGCGGACAACTATTCCAAGAGTTCGCAAGTCGGTGATGTTGCTTTGTACTCGTCGAAAGATCCTGTCGGAAAAACGGTATCGAAGATCGTCGACGCCGACGAACCTGCCGCGCGTAGTGCCGACGGAGGCAATGAATACCTGCGCTACGACGACGACATCGTCACTGTGAGTGCCGGCTCCGGTGGCGGCAGCACTATCAAGGTCGAAGACATCGACGGCACCTATCGCAGCGGCGGATACGCCTACCTGGGGCCGGGATTCAACCCAGGATCACCCGCGAGTGGCAGTAGTGGCAGCGGCGGATCGGGTAGCGCGAAATGAGCACCTCGAACACTATCAACGGGAGAAATACGTGACCTTCATCCTTGCGTCCGCAACCACCGAAATCGGAACCGTCGACGGCCTCGAACTGGTCGGTGGTGTTCTCGGAACTTTGGCCTACTTCGCTGTCGGTGTCGCAGTTCTGGTCACCGGGTTTCTGGTCCTCGATCTCATGACGCCGGGCAATCTCCGCCATCAGGTGTACGTGGACAAGAATCCGAATGCCGCAATTCTGTTGGCGTCCAATCACCTTGCGCTCGCGATCATCGTGGTGACCGCAATCTTGACCAGCTCTGACGGCTTTGCGCAGGGGCTTGCAGACTCGGCAGTGTACGGACTGTTCGCAATAGTCTTGCAGGCAATCGCCCTACGGTTGATGAACGTAGTCCTGCCCGGAAAGTTGGTTGCGCTGGTACAGGATCCGAAGATGTGCGGCGCAGCCTGGGCGGTGGGCGTGAGCTTGCTGTCCATCGGTTTGGTGAACGCCGCCGCGCTTACCTGATGAGTGTCGCTGATGTGAAAGCCTCGTCTTCGATGCTTGGTGCCCGGGCTCGGGTCCTGTTGCTCGCGGCCGTCGCGGCGTGCGCTGCCTGCGGGCTGATCTACGAATTGGCTCTGCTCACCTTGTCGGTCAGCCTCACCGGCGGTGGGATAACCCAGACCTCGCTGATCGTGGCCGGCTTTGTCGCTGCCTTGGGCGTCGGCGCCCTCGCGGCAAAACCGCTCTTGGGGCACGCGGCCATTTCCTTTGTGACAGTGGAGATTCTGCTCGGCATCATCGGCGGGTTCAGCGCCGTCACGTTGTACGTCACCTTCACGTTCTTCGGTTCCAGCGCGGCCGTCCTGGTGGCGGCGACAGCATTGATCGGCACTCTGGTGGGGGCCGAAGTGCCTTTGCTGATGACATTGCTGCAATCCGGACGCGATGACAACGACGCACAAAGTACCGGCAAAGTTCTTGCCAATCTCAATGCAGCCGACTACTTGGGCGCCCTGGTCGGCGGACTACTGTGGCCGTTCGTTCTACTGCCCTGGACTGGAATGATCCGCGGCGCTGCTATCACCGGAATGATCAATCTTGTTGCCGCAGCCGTAGTTGCGTTGATCTTGCTGCGCTGGCAACTGAGCCTGCGTGCCCGGTTGATCGCGGTGGTGGCAATGCTGTTGGCGGCGAGCCTCATCGGATGGTTGTTGATCGCGGCATCCGATATCGAAACCACGGCCCGTCAGCGCCTGTACACCGATCCTGTAGTCGCGGCCGAGCGCTCCGTGTACCAAGAAATTATTGTCACCGAGCGCAACAACGACACCCGACTGTTTCTCGACGGCGACCTGCAATTTTCCAGCGTCGACGAACATCGGTACACCGAATCGCTGGTCTATCCGGCTCTCTCGAACAATCCGCAGCGGGTACTGATACTCGGCGGCGGCGACGGTCTTGCCGCGCGCGAAGTATTGCGACTGGCCGGCGTCCAGGAAATCGTGCAGGTCGAACTGGATCCTGCCGTCATCGAATTGGCCAACACCCGCCTACGATCGTTGAACGGTGGTGCGCTCGAAGACCCACGCGTGCACGTCGTTGTCGACGACGCTTTCCGGTGGTTGCGTGAAAAACCCCAACCCGGCTTCGACGCCGTCATCATCGATCTTCCCGATCCCGACACACCAGCCTTGGGCAGGCTCTACTCGATGGAGTTCTACGGACTGGCCGCTGCCGCACTCAATCCCGGTGGCTTGATGGTCGTCCAATCCGGCAGTCCCTATTCGACTCCCGATGCGTACTGGCGAACCGTATCTACGGTCTCGGCCGTCGGACTGGGAGTGTCGCCGTACCACGTGTACGTGCCCAGTTTCGGGGACTGGGGGTACGTTCTTGCTCAGGTAGGCGGTATTCCGCCGGAACTTCGACTGCCCGCTGATGCTCCGGAACTGCGCTTCCTCGACGAGCCGACATTGGCGTCGGCCTCGGTCTTTCCACGGGATCGCCCCCGCCGCGAGATGGAACCGTCGACGCTCGATCGACCTCGGATAGTTGATGACATGAGAAAAGGCTATGAACGCTAATCTGCTGGAAGGACTTTCATGCTGAGTGCGCTCGGTCAATCACTACCGATTGCGGTCGGCTTGGCTGTTGTCTCCATCCCGATGGCCGTTGTGGTGCTGATGATGGTTACTGCCGGTGCGCGAGCTTCCGTTGCAGCTTTCATTCTGGGCTGGATCGTAGGTATCGGTGGTGTTGTGGCACTGACCATCACGATTGTCGACACTGCGGTGCCCGAGACCGAGGCTTCGCGGTGGGCCAGTATCGTGCGAATAGTGCTCGGGTTGGTCCTGTTCGGACTTTCGTTCAAGCAGTGGCGATCCCGGCCTCGAGATGGAGCGCAGCCCACGCAGCCCAAGTGGATGTCGAGCGCTGGTTCGCTCAGTCCACTGAAATCTCTGGGGCTTGCCTTGCTCTCGGTGGCTAACCCGAAGAACTCTGCTCTCGCAGTCTCGGGTGCTGCGGCGATCGCAGCCGGAACCTACGTTGTGGCGGAGCAAGCCGTCGCCGCTGTTGTTTTCACTGTCATTGCAAGTGTCGGCGTCGCTGCCCCGGTTGTGGTCAATGTGGCTCTCGGTGATCGCGCCGCGTCGGTGCTCGACTCAGTCAAAGCCTGGATGACCGCGAACAACGCAGTCATGATGACCGCGATCTTGGCACTGCTCGGGGTGATTGTGCTCGGTGAAGGTTTGAGTGGTCTCAGCTAGTCGATGCGGGTAGATCGACAGCCGTGGTCGCCTACCATTGAGCAGTGACCGTTTCCTCTGTTGATTCCCCTGAAGATGCTGCCGATGCTGCCTTCGCAACTGCTGCCATGGCAGCTTTGCGTGAGTCGGGCCCGCTGAGTCTGGAACAGTGGGCGCTCGCGCTCGGAGAATTCGGATCGGTAGACGAGATTGCCGAAGTTCTCGAGCTCCTCGACGATCCCATGGTGGGGTTTCTCCCCGGAGACAAGTACGTCGCTCTGGATGCTCTTCTTGAAGGTCTGGTGTTCACACACCGCCTGAGTGATATCGAAATCTCCGCGAATGTGCTCGAAGCCAGCCCCGATCTGGATCCGATCCTAGGATTTGTCAACGTCACCGACGGATTGCGCGTCGTGGAAGTCGAATACGAGACTGAACTGCTGAACGAGCGCGGTTTTGAATCGGCGGGCAGTCGCCGCGTCGTAATTCTGCCGCCAAGCTCACTCGCTGATTACTCGGCTGGTGATCTGGTTGGACTTGCCGTCGAGGACGGACAGTTGACGTTGCGCGCCGCCGAGGTCGAGGACGAGCCGGATCTTGCGCCGGTTCTCGGAAAGATATTTGCTGCTAATGGTGTGGAAGCACTGGATTCAGCGTCCTGGCAACTTCTGATCGAAGATCCTGAACTGTTCACGGTTCCGAGCCCGCCGCTCGGTGAACTGTTCGAAGCGGCCGGGTACGAGCATCAGCGAGAGCTGCTTGCCGAGCGCGGGTTCGACTTCATTGCATACGATGTGCAACTCCGCACCGCTTCGGTGGCATCGAGGTACAGCCTTGGTCACGACGAAGCAGCAACCGTCGTGGCATTCGTGGATCTTGCTGATCGCGGCTATACCGATGCGGCAATTGACAACTTCGATGTGCAGGACTGGGCTCGTCGGCACATTGCCGCAGTGCCCGATTCGTTTGCATCCCTTGCTGATCCAGGGGTTGCGGTGGCGGTCTTCGATCTGGGGTTCCGCAATCAAGATCTGGTGACCGACACGATTCTCGAGGCTCTTGGCCTCGAATTGACCAGGCAGGGACAGCGTGCGCTGAAGCCGGCGGCCCATTGGCTGGCCGGCAAAGCGGCAGATCGACTCGGACGGGTTCTTGAAGCCGAGACGCACTACGAGAAGTCGCTGGAGTGGGAAGCTGATTGGGGCCCAGCACTTTTCGAGTTGGCACAGTTCGCATCCGATCGCGGAGATGTGAATCGGGCATTGTCACTGCTGGGTAGAATTGACGGAGGGACCCAAGAAGTCCTCCATGAGGTTCTGCAGGCATTCTTGCCAGTCGAGCACCTCGAACTGGGACGGAACGACAAGTGCTGGTGCGGATCCGGCCGAAAATACAAGGTTTGCCACCTGGGCAAGATCGACGAGTCGATACTCGAAGACGGCCGCTGGTTGTACAAGAAGGCATGCATGTTCGCCTTTGCCTCCGAATTTGCCGACAGGTTGGTCGAACTCGACAACCTGGCGAGCGTGAACCTGAGCGAAGATGCCCTGCGGAGCAGAACGATCTTCGAGGGACCGGCACTGGACGTCGCCCTCTTCGAAGATGGGCTTTTTGCCGAATTCCTTACCCGACGCGGTGAACTGCTTTCGGAGAAGGATCTCGCTACTGCTACCGAGTGGCTGGGAACGCGGCGCTCCGTGTACGACGTGAACTCCGAGGGAACGGCATTGGTCGATCGCCGAACCGGAGAGACCGTGAAGGTGGGAGCTGCAGGTCAGGCCGGCGATGTTCTCAGTGCTCGAATCTTGGTAGCCGGATCGACGACTCAGGCCGTCGGTGGCGTCGTACTCACCTCTGATCAGCAGGTTGCGGATGTGCTCCGGGTTCTGGCCGCGGATGTTATCGATCCTGTCGAGTTGGTGACGGTGCTGAGTTAGAGACGCTTTGGTCGCCACTGTTCGACACAACCTTCACCTCCGACTGATGCTGTCTGACCTAGGAAGTGTCAACCCGTTAAAGTTATATAGGTGACCGAACCGATGGATCCTAATGACTTGATCGCCGAAGCTGCGATGGAGTTGTTGCGTCAGCATGGCCCTCAGACCGCGGCGGACTGGGGAAACTTGCTGGCCGAGGCCGGGCATGGCACGGCCGACGACATGACGGAGTTTGTGGAGTATGTCGAAGATCCACTGCTCGGGTATTTGAGTGGGGAGCGTTACGCAGCTCTCGACACACTCTTCGAGCACCGTGTGCTCACTCATCGGCTTACCGACGCTGAGATCAGCTCAGGCGTACTCGACGCCAATCCTGATCTGATGGTCCTGCGCGTCTTCCTCGACAGCTTCGAGGAAGACGAGGACCGGGAGATGCGCGTCGTACATCGCGGTCTTGACGACGACATCCTTGCCGAACGCGGAATCGACGATCCGAAGTTTCCGGCTGATGAAGGTTTCCTGCTGGCCTCCGACGCACTCTCCGAATGCGCGGCCGGCGATTTGATCGGGCTTTTTGTCGCGGACCGTGAGTTGACGCTGTGCACGATCGCCGAAGTGCTTGATCCTGCCCCCAGCTTCGGGGACGCACTCGGGAGCATCCTCAGCGAGACCGGTGCCGAAACCCTCGACGCGATTGTCTGGCAGTTGATGCTCGAGGATCCGTCACTGTTCCGCCAGCCGGCCGCCCCTTTGGGTGAACTGCTCGACTCGGCCGGCTACGTCCGCGACGGTGATTACGTCGCGATCGAAGGTTTCGATTTCGAGGCATACCATTTGGCTAACCGCGCTCGGATGCTCGAGATCCGCGACAATCTGCATGCCGACGAGGCATCAGCGGTCATCGCGCTCGTTGATCTGGTGTCGGCTGCGCATCTCGAGTTCCCCGAAGACACGTCGGGCATCGGTGATTGGGCACGCAAACAGATCACGGAAAACCCTCAGATTTATGTGGGTATTGCCGAGCCTCCGGCAGCGGCCGCGGCCCTCGAATTGCTGTCCGAGCTCGACGATCATGACGAGGTATTGCACGCAGTAGCCACGGCACTGGCAGACAAGGGGCCGCGTCGTGTGAAGCCCGCGGCGTACTGGCTTGCCGGCAAGGCAGCAGACAGCCTCGGCAAGATCATCGTCGCCGAGGCGTACTACGAAAGCGCGCTCGACCGCGATCCCGATTGGGTCCCAGCAATTTTCGATCTCGCACTTCTGGTTGCCGATCGCAGTGACGCTACGCGCGCGCTCGCTTTGCTGGGCCGGATCGAGGGCGGCGAATCGGAAATCTTGCACGACGTGCTAGCCCGATATGCCCCGGCCGATCATCCGGAATTGGGTCGTAATGACAAGTGCTGGTGTGGATCTGGTCGAAAGTTCAAGGTCTGCCATCTGGGTAAGGCGGAAGTTACGTTCGACGACCGGGCGAACTGGCTGTACGTGAAGGCGCAACTGTTCTCGCGCACGCCGGAGTACTTCGACGAGGTATTCGACCTCGCCGAGGTTCGTGCTCAGCATTGGGATGACGAGGATGCGCTGACCCGAGCACTCGAAGGCGGATTGGCAGTCGACGCAGCACTATTCGACGGAAACATCTTCGAAGCATTCATAGGGCGTCGCGGTGAACTACTGCCTGCCGACGAGTTGGAACTGGCGCAGCGATGGTTGGAGGTGCCGCGGTCGGTGTACGAGGTTGTCTCGACGGTTCCGGGTACGTCGCTGACGTTGAGTGACGTCCGTACCGGAGATGTTCATGACGTCGCCGACGAGTGGGGGAGTCTGAACCTTGAAGCCGGCGCACTAGTGTGCACCCGGGTGCTGCCCGCCGGCGCCACGATGCGGACTTTTGGTGGAATCGAGCCGATTGCAGTGGAAGACAAGGATGCGTTGATCGCGTTGATCGACTCGCCGGATACCCAGCCGTGGCAGTTGGTTGAGTTCCTGAGTGCTCGATTTGCGATGCGCTAGAAGATGTTTGAGGCTACCCTCTCTTTGATTGGCTCGTGGACTGCGTCGTCTCGATCCACGTCATGATCGCCAACCGTAACTCGTCGCATGTCGATCAGATGTATGGACAATCGGGATTCGACCGTCGTTCACCGTCTCAGTCTTGCGTAGATACCGGCGTCTTCGTGATTCCGTGTTTGAGGGTGGATTTATGTGCTTTTACGAGGCCTGAGTCCAGGCGTGCACCGCTTCTCGGATCGCCTCGGATCGGGAGACAAATTCCCTCTCCACGCGTGTTCAACGCCTCCATCGATGGCGCGTCCCGCACAGGCACTCCAGCCCCAGGGCCGGCACCGAGGGCGGGTCGCACGCGCTTGCGCAACTTTTCGACGTAGTAACCCGTTTCGGCCTCGTCTGCCCATTCCTGGATCGCCGGGGCCGCACTGCAGATTCTCCAAGTCAGAAGGCCCATTGGGCGAGGACGCACGCGCGGGGGCGCTGGAGGATGTTGGATTCGGTGACTCCGACGAAGTGCTCGAGCTTCTCGAGTACCAGCTTCTCGGCCAGTTGAAGGACCGCTCCCGCTGCCGGGTCGGCTGATGACTGTTTTCGGCGCTGTTGTTCACATACCGCGAACTGCGATGCCGTCTTTGGTGCCAGAGTTGCATCAGTCGAACACGCGCGCACCCCGGATAACCGCGTCGGCGCCGCTATCGATGAACATGACCTGACCTGTCAAGTTTGTGTTCTCCTCGCTCACCAGCCATGCGAGGAGGTAGGCAACCGAGACCGGCTGACCCGGTCGACCGGTGAGCGGCATCGGAACCGCCTTCAAGAGCTGCTCCCACTGTCGTTTGTCTTCCATCATCGGCGTAGTCATCGGCGAGAAGATCACACCTGGGCCCACGGCATTGAGCGGAATACCCTCACCGGCCCACTCGGCCGAGATCGAAGCTGAGCGAACCCATTCGGCAATTGCTCGCTTCGTCGACGCGTAAATCGTCGCTGCGCGTTTGGTACGGGCGATACGATCGGCGATCGCCGATGCGGTCGCCTCGTCGCCAGTGGAAAGCGCATCTAGCAGATCGATGTCGTACGCCATCAGAGCCGCGAATGACGCCACGACGACTGCCCGGGGAGCCTCAGAGGAAAGGAGCAGTGGACGCAATGACTCGAGTGTTGAGATCGCACCGAAATAGTTCACTTTGACCGATTGGGAGGTCCGATGCGCCACTCCAGCCGCGGCAACGACGGCGTCGATGCGACCCTCTGTGAGATCAGAGACCTTCTGACACAGTGAATCTCGTCCGACGGTGGTAGAGAGATCGACCTCTACGTCAGCGTTGTGGATGTCGACACCTACAACGCGGTGACCCCGGTTTTCCAAGATGGATTTTGTTGCATGACCGATACCGGATGCGGATCCGGTCACAACGTAGGTCCTGCTCATGTGAATCACGTGTCCGTTCTAATTAGGGAAGGGGGTGACTGGCTTCATTTGCACGAGGTACTGCGTCGCTCGTCGAGGCGCTGGGACGGAAGGCGATCTTGAAGCAGGGGCCAACAATTCGGCCTTCCGCTGAGCGCCGCCGGCTCGGCAATCGAGCTTCCGGTCGCGAGTGGCCGCATTGCGTCGCAGTTCCCGCGAGATCGTCGACGGATCCCGCCCCAGCCGTTGGGCTGTCTCACACACGCCGACGCCTTGCGCCTTCAGCGGCGTGTACTCCTAGTCCAGGAAAGCAGGAACCTCCTCGTCCGGGTATGGAGGACGCCCGCGACACCCGGACGAGTCGAGTACGCGAAGCTGCGGGCTGCGGGAGTTGCTCGTAGGAAAGCCGCAGCTCAGATCAAGATGAACATACGCACAGCTGGAGACTGGGACAGCTGCACACCAAACAACTTGACAATTCCGTATTTCGGACGACACTCGCCCAGATCGCTTGAATACCTAGAGTATTCGTTCGCGCCCAGGCAGTCGTCGCGAATGGGAATTGCTGCTGTCCCCGATCTTGTTTAATCTTTTCTCGATCTCGGCCCACTGTTCTGTCCACGAGATACTTCGCGTACATGCGCATCCTGCATTCAACCGGGTCAGTGAGGTCGAACCTGTCGAAGACTGTTTCCCCCGGCGTCGTCACCGAGCCGGAACCGTCAACCGCGTCACCGCCCAGACATTAGGTTCAACATCATTGCACTGCAACATCTTCTGTCCCTTACTGAGGTCACCTGTAGAGTCAGTGTCCACGGTCGGCGTGCGCTGAACGCAGAGCCAAGGCGGCCAGCAGAACTGAACCGGTGAACACCGATGAGGCCCAAACCGGAGCGCTCACCAGACCGAGCCCGACCTGTCCCGTGCCCAACAGGACCACCGCCAACAGGGTGCCGAAGGCATTGAAGCGGCCCCCACGCAGCTGGGACGATCCTAGAAACGCTGCCGCGAAGGCAGTCAGCAGGTACGGCGGCCCGAGGTCGGGCGATGCCGAACTTACCTGCGCGACCAGAGTGATACCGGCGATGCCCGCGATGACGGCAGAGATCATCAAGGCAAAGAATCTCAAGCGCCTCGTTCGTACACCTGCAAGACGGGCAGCCGGCTCGTTGAATCCCGTTGCATAAATCCTTCGACCCGTCGCGGTGTGTTCCATCAACCACCAGATCAGCAACGCCAAGGTGATCGCGATCAGTACGGGTGCAGTGACACCGAAAACCGATGCTGTGGCCAATTCTCCGAAGGAACCGAAAAGTCGACCCCCGGTTACGACCTGTTCGTCGGTGATCATGACGACGAGCGCTTCGATCAATGCCGCCGACGCGAGAGTAGCGATCAGAGACTCGACTTTCAGCGTGACGACAAAGAACGCATTCGCAAACCCCACCATCGCACCAACGCAGAGCGCGATTGCGACGATGAGAACCACCGGCAGCGACGTCGTAGTCATGAGCGTTGCGACAATCGCCGCAGAAAGTCCGAGCATCGCTCCGACCGAAAGGTCGAAGACGTGGGCCGACAGCGGTACGACAAGGCTTAGCGCCAGAATTGCCGCTACAGCGTTCTGATTGACGATCTGTAGCGCAGTGTCCATGGTCAGAAAGGTGTCGGGGGCCAGGACACTGAAGACCACAACAATGGCGATAAGGACGTAAACGGCACTGATATTTCCAAAGCCGAGCCAGTTCCGAATTCCAGCGAAAGTCCTGGGCCGTAACTGAGGGGTATCGAGATCGGTACGTTTTTCTTTGGCGACAATCGACATCAGTTGTCAACTCCTTCCATGAGTGCTACCAGATTCGTGGCAGAGATTTCTGCTCCGACGGATTCGTCCACTATCGTTCCGGATCTGAGCGTGATGACGCGATCGCACAATTCGACGAGATCATCGAAGTCGGATGACGCAACCAAAACTGCCAATCCGGTCGCTGCTTGGGCACGAATCATTTCGTACAGCGCGTGGCGAGTGCCGACGTCAACACCAGCGGTCGGCTCGGCAAGGATTATCAACCGAGGTCGAACCCATAGCCAGCGGGTCAGGAGAACCTTCTGCTGATTTCCTCCACTGAGGGTGACAACCGAACGGTCCTGCGCGCCGATCGGAATCTTCAGCTTCTCCGCATAATGTTTGAACTGCTCGCGCTCGACCCCCCTTGCCAGCCAACCCCGGGTGCCGAGTTTGGAAAGTACTGACAGAGAGGCATTTTCGAGAACGCTGAACGAGGCGATCACACCTTCTCGAAGTCGTTCGCCAGGGACGAAAGCAATTCCCCTCTCGATACATTCGCCGATACTTCGCGGTGACCACTCAGTGCCGTTGAGTTTCCAGCGGGCTGAGGTTCCGTCGCGACTCTCGCCGACCGCTGCGTAGGGGAGTTCATCGCGACCGGAACCCAAAAGTCCGGCAATTCCAACTATTTCACCACTTCGAACCGTCAAGCCCACATTGTGGAGAGTGGGCCCGGACAGCCCGAAGACCTCGAACGTATCGTGACCAGTTGCGGTAAACGCGGTTTGATTCTCATTTGATCGATCCCGCGCCGAGATCGACTCGCCGGCGATCAGGTCAACAAGGATTTGCGCATTGGTATCTGCTACCTGGCCCTGCCCGACAACTGAACCATTCCTGAGAACTGTGTAGCTGTCTGCTATTTCGAAGATCTCATCCATTCGATGCGAGACGTAGAGTATGGCAGTCCCCGTCGCACGAACCTCGCGAAGGGTTGTCAGGAGCTCCTGCACTTCGACGTTCGAGAGCGACGCAGTGGGTTCGTCGAGTACCAGAACGCTTCCCACGCCATCCACATCTGCCAGCGCTCGTGCGATTGCAACAGTTGTGCGCTGTACCTGCGTCAGCCTGGAGAGGGGTACCGTCACGTCGAGATCGGTGACGAACTTCCGAACAAGCCGTTCGGCGCGTCTACGCTCTCTCAGCCAGTCGATCCGACCCGAGCGTGTCCGCTGATAGCCAAGGGTGAGAGCAAAGTTGTCTATTGTGTCGAGCTCGTCCACCAGACCGAGGTCCTGGTGGACGAAACGTAGACTCTCGGCACGGTGTGCCGTACCCCACGGTTCGTACCGGGCTCCGCCAAACGTGAGTACCGTCGATTTTGCAGGTTCATGGAATCCTGCGAGAACCTTGATCAACGTTGACTTCCCACAGCCGTTCGGACCTAGAAGTGCATGCACTTGGCCTGACCGGAGTTCGAGGTTTACACCCCGCAGTGCCTTCACGCCGGCGAACTCCATCCGCGCATCGTGAATCGACAGTACTGGAACAGTTCCTGCCGCTACTTGAGATTGATCGACCACCGTAACCCTTTCGGTTCGTTGGTAACTATCTGCATCCGGAAAGCAGTCCACGGCATCATCTTCCACGTCGTCGGCTACAACAACATCGAGAAGGCCACTGCAAATATCAACCGATTCGATTGATATTTAAACCATAGCTCCCCCAGTTAAGTAAGGCAATACTCGTGTTCTATTTAAATTCACTGCGATGCAATCGATTTCGACAAAATGACGCAAATTTTCGATCTCTATCGCAATTCGCAAACCTTGATGCCGGCCAGTCAGTTGCGAACGGACGGTGCGACTAGGGCATCAACAGATGAGCCGCCGGTGCCCGTCGCTTGTCGGGAGTCGTCCACGCTCAACCTTGTCGGCTGTAAATTTGAAAACAGTTGTACGCCAATTGGATTAATGCATTCGGTGAATGAACTCACTACCCACGCATTATTTCGCCATGGATCTGGCCGGTGAACTGCGAGTGGCGCTCCACGGAGTCGCCGTCCAGGCCGACAATGCGTTGCTTCCTGTTGGACGGATCCGCACCGCTTACCCTCATCGGTAGGTGGTGCGGATCCGTGCTTGTCTGTTACTTGGTAATTGTCAGGTACCTCATATCGACCGGACCCCACGTTGTGGCGTAATCGAGTTCCGCACTGAAGTTTCCGACCTTGTCGCTCATCACCCACGAGTACGTGGTCCACTCGATCGGTATACCCCAGGCCTCTTGAGTCAGGTAGGTGTTGAGTTTCACCTTGCTAGCCGTGCGTTCTTCTTCGGTGCGTCGGGAGTCCGTGACTGCGGCGATCAACGTCTCGTACTCCGGGGTTAATCCCGCGGGATTCTGATTTGGTCCGCTCCGTAGATTGAGGCCGGCCGCGAAACTGATACCGTAAGAAGAGAACCCGACCATCAACGGATACCGTCCGGATGCGAATTGCGAGTACACCTCGAGGCTTTCGAGCACCCGCGGCTCGAAGCGGATGCCCGATTCCGCAAATTGCTTCTGCACGACGTCGGCTAGACCAGGTGTCGTTGACGAGGACACCGCCACCTCGCCCAGATCGATACCGTTCGGATAGCCTGCCTCCGCAAGGAGCGCCTTGGCCTTCTTCGGATCGTACGGGAAGATTTCCTCGAGGTTTTTATCGAACCCTGGAAGTCCTTCGGGTACGAATTGCCAGCGGACACGCGATCCCGGATACAGGGCCTCGGTGATCGTGTTTCGGTCAATTGCGTGGTTAAGTGCCTGACGTACCCGAAGATCGTCGAGTGGTTTCACGTTCCGATTGATCGAGATCTCCATGCCCACACCGGAATCCACGGGAACGGTGACAAGACCAGGACGACCTTTGACTGCTGCGACGTTCCCGGGCTGAAACTGGCCGATGTCGATCTGGCCACCGGCAACCGCGTTGGTGAACGCTTGGAAGTCGGGGATGCCGGCGTATTCAATGCGAGCAGGCTTAGCGGCAGCGGCGTCCCAGTAGTCGTTGCGGTCGCGGACCAGCGTGAGCTTCTCGCCGGGCACCCATGATTCGATGCTGTATGCACCCGAGCCGTCGGCGGAGTTTCCCGGATCGCCGTTCTCGAACAGTGTCGGGTTCATCATGACGCCTGCGACACCGGCGAGGATGTAGGGGAGTTGGTCAGTAGGAGTTGTCAGATTGACGGTCACCTCGTATGGTTCGGACGCCGTCACGTCCGAGATGGCCGACAAAGATCGTTTGACGATCGGGGACTCGAGGGTGCGCGCGCGATCCAGATTCGACTTGACCACCCTGGCGTCGAGTGGCGTGCCGTCGCGGAACGATGCGTCCTCGCGCAAGGTGAGCACCAATTGGGTGCCCGCGTCACTGTATGTCCAGTCGGTGGCCAGCATTCCATGGGCCTTGCCTTCGTAGTCGACCGAGAATAGTCGGTCGTAAATGTTGTTGAGTCCGAAGCGAAATGATGCAAGTTCCGTTGTCGCCATATGCGGGTCGAGCGTACTCACCGCCACGGTCCAACCCACCGACAAGGTTGTGTTGGTATCGACTTCCCCCTGCCCCGCAGCGACGGATGAATCGGAGCTACCGCACGAGGAAACCAATGCGGCGACAGTTACGCACGCAACAGCGGCGACCGCCCAGCGACTTCTGAACATGAGATGCCCTTTCGAGGAGCGAGGGGAGTGCGAGCGCGGATTATATTCCAGTGGAAGGGATTACAGTCCCAGTGGAAGCGGGACGCGGATTACAGTCCGATGGAAGCAATTGGGAACGTGTGCACTGCGACTATCGAGTGGATGTGATTGGCGCCACCCGCTCAATGTTAAGTGAGGTGCACCACAATGCTCTCAGATGCAACGTATCTGGAACCTTCCTCCGAGTCAATGCCATTCGACTCGCCTGCGATTGTCCGGACGGTGCATTTCAAGGGATGATGTGCACCACAGAGTATTTCGTTTCCACGGAGCCTCCGATTCGGGTAACCGGCAGAGTCCTTTATCCGTCCCTCACTCGGGCAACAGGAGGCCGCGAATACCCAGTGTCACTCCTCCTCGCGTACTCGATGTGGGTCGGGTAGGTCGGAAACTCGCCGGGTTGTCCCAGATCGCCACGGCGGAAAGGAAAGTCGACGACCCAGCACTGCTGGGTCGTCGAGATACTCGGGACGAACTGCTCCCGCTACGACGGCATGCTCATGCACCTTTTCTCACTCGATCGGCATGACTGCGACGGTCGACTTCGCTCTCGCGTTTCGTGCGATTGGTGGGGGACGGAACGTACGTTGGTTCGGATGCGACGCCGGGATAGCAGACAGGAGCGTGCGGGTGTATTCGTTCGCAGGATCGGCGAACAATGTTGCAGCGTCGTTGCACTCGACAATCTCACCGCGCTTCATGACCGCGATGCGGTCGGCGATGACCCGCACGAGCGACATGTCGTGCGAAATGAACAGGTACGCGAGATTACGTTCGGCCTGCAGTTCGCGCAGCAGGTTGATGACGTGCGATCGGATGGACATGTCCAACGCCGCGACCGGTTCGTCGCACACGACGATCTCGGGATCAGTCACGAGCGCACGTGCAATGGCGACACGTTGGAGTTGACCGCCGGACATCTCGTAGGGATAGCGATCGAGATGGTGCGCGGTCAGACCGACACGATCGAGCAGCGCGGCGACGCGTTTGTCGCGGTCGGATGCGCTGTAACCACCCTGGGACAGCATCGGTTCGGTGATCGAATACCTGATCTGCGCACGCGGATTGAGCGATTTGAATGGATCCTGGAAAATCATCGTCGCCCGACCTCGGACCTTACGCAGATCGGACCGTCCCATCGCGGTGATGTCATCGCCAAGCACCTTGATCGACCCGGAGTCCGGCTCGATCAACCGTAGGGCCAGTCGTCCGACGGTCGACTTGCCGGCTCCTGACTCGCCGACGAGCGCGAGAGTCTCACCCCGTCGCACCGCGATGCTCGCTCCGCGCACCGCATCGACGGTGTCGGTGACCCGGCCGAGCAGATTACGCTTGGCCGGGTACGACTTCATCAGTCCCTCGATAACGAGGGCTGCGTCGTCAGTGTCCGTCCGGATATCGGTGTGCGTACCAGTCGTGGTCGTGTCAGTCATAGAAAGCGTCCTTCAGCGAGATCTCGTCGGTGCGAACGCAACTCACGAGATGGTCGGTTCCGATGGTCGACAAGGGGACGAAGTCCTCGGTGCACTCGTTCCGGGAGTAGGGGCATCGCGGCGAGAACCGGCATGAATCGACGAACTCGTGCGCCGGTGGCACACTGCCGGGGATCACACCCATCTTGTCCGCGTGCCGGACCGGATCCGGCATGGCATGGAGAAGACCCGCGGTATAGGGATGGCGTGGGTTGTCGAAAAGCTCGAGGATGGGCGCGTCCTCGATGATTCTGCCCGCGTACATGACTGCGGCTCTGTCGCATACCTCTGCGACGACGCTGAGGTCGTGAGTGATGAGCAGGACACCGAGTCCGAACTCGAGTTGCAATTCGTGGATCAGGCCGAGCACCTGCCGCTGCACGGTGACATCCAACGCTGTGGTGGGCTCATCTGCGATGAGAACGTCGGGATCGCATGAGAGCGCCATCGCGAGCATGACTCGCTGGCACATGCCACCGCTGAACTCGTGCGGATAGGCGTGCGCTCGCTTCTCCGGCTGGGGGATGCCGACGCGATCGAACAGTTCGATCGTGCGGGCCCATGCCTCTTTCCGCGAACACTTGCGGTGTCGGCGGACTGCCTCGGCGACTTGGTCACCGACGGTGAACGCGGGGTTGAGGCTGCGCCGCGGTTCTTGGAAGATCATCGCGGCCTCCGTGCCGCGAACCTCGTCGAGTTCCTTCTCCGACAGTGTGTTCAAGTCGCGATCGTTGACGACAACGGAACCGGAGACGCGTGCGTTGCGTGCCAGCAGGTGCATAATCGCGAGCGATGTGACCGTCTTGCCGGAACCGGATTCGCCGACCAGACCGACGGTTTCGCCTTTGTTGACGCTGAATCCGACATTGTCGACGATTCGGGTCCAGCCGTGATCGGGGGTCTTGAAGTCGACGCACAGGTCTTCCACTCGTAGGACGGTGTCCTGCTCGAGTGCTTTCTCGGTAGTTACAGTCACGCTTTGCTACCTCCTTGGCTGCCGACTGCGTCTCGTAGGCTGTCGCCGAACAGAGACAGAAGTAGAATCGAGGCAACGATCGTGACGCTGGCCGGAATAATGGTCCAGCCGTTGATCGCGAGGTTGTCGAACCCTTCCTTGACCATCGAGCCCCAGCTCGCTGTCGGCGGTTGCACGCCAAGGCCGAGGAAGCTCAGGCCGGATTCCGCAACGATCGCAACGGATGCGCCGAAGGATATCTGGATGAGCAAGGGCGAGACGATGTTCGGTGCCACGTGGCGCGCCATGATCCTGATTGGGCCGGCGCCGCTGGAGCGGGCGGCCTCGACGTAGTCCTCGTTGATGATTTCCTGCGTGCTGACTCGAACCAGCCGGAAGAACCTCGGGGCGAGAAGCACACCGACTGCGATCATCGCGTTGGTCAGACTGGGGCCTAGAGCGCCGACGATCGCGACCGCGAACAGTAGCGGCGGAAGTGACATCAGTACGTCGGAGACACGACTGATGGACGAGTCCAAGGCGCCACCGAGGTACCCGGCGATCAAGCCGAGACTGGCGCCGACCGCCAGTCCGATAGTGACCGCGAGGCTGGCTGCGGCCAGGTCAACACCGGTGGCGATCATGAGCCGGCTGAGAATGTCCCGGCCGACGGCGTCGGTGCCGAGCCAGTATTCGCTGCTGGGGCTCTGGAGCCGGTTCAACAGGTCCTGGGCTGTCGGGTCCTTCGGTGTCCAGAACTGCGCGAGAACACCGATGAATACGAGGAACACCAGGCCGCCGAGGCAAACCATACCGACCCGGTCCTGCAGGAGTCGCCTCGTCGTCCGGCCAGGCGTATATGAGAAGAACGTCTTGGCGCTGTTCGTGTTTGTCGCTGTAGTGGTCATGTGTTACGTATCCTCGGATTCAGGTAGCCGTAGGAGATGTCGACGAGCAGGGTGACGAGCAGAACGATCACGCCACTGACCAGGACGACTCCCTGCATGGTCGGGATGTCACGGTTGATGACGGCGGTGACGCCGAGCTGACCGAATCCCTGAATGTTGAAGATCGCTTCGACGATCACGGCGGCACCTACGACACGTCCGACGTTCAGACCGAGCACGGTGACATACGGAATCGCAGCGTTCTTGGCGGCGTGCTTGCATACGAGCATCATTTTGCTCAAGCCCTTGGCGCGGGCTGTGCGGATGTAGTCCTGCTCGAGCGCGTCGATCATGGCGCCGCGTGCCTGACGTGTCAGCTCGGCAAGGCTGATGGAGGCCACCGCGATCGCCGGAAGTGTCGCGTACAGCAGCCACTCGCCCAGTCCCTCGCTCATCGGTGCGTATCCGGTGGGGGGGAAAATCTGAAAGCCGTCGAGGGCGAACCACTTCACGAGAATCGCGGCTAACACGAATGGTGGAACGGCGAGCAGGAACACCGAGGTGCCGGTGAGCAGTCGGTCGTACACGCTGTTGCGTTTGACGGCGGCGAGGATGCCCAGCGGGATGCTCAGAATAACGACCATCAGCATTGCGAACAGGCCGATGGACAGTGTTCTCGGCAGCCGACGGGCAATGACCTCTGTCACGGGCTCATTGGTGGCGAACGACGTACCGAGGTCGCCATGTAGCACGTTCCATACGTAAGACAGATATTGCTGCCACACGGGCTGGTCGAGTCCGAGTCGCTGACGAACCGCTTCGATCGCTTCGGGCGATGCGTCGGCGCCGGCGATGATCGCGGCGGGATCGCCCGGTGAGATTTCAACGAGTAGGAACACGATGACAGTCAGGATCAGAAGCATCGGCACGACCGTCAATAGTCGTGATGCCATGAACCGCAACATGAAAAACCCTCCGTTCGGCTGGGTGTGCAGTGTGAACGCGACACACGAATTCGAGTGCGAGCGAGAAACATTCGATTGAAAGATGCTGCGTCTCAAGGCTTTCAATCGATCAGGCAACAGGCCAGGCGCGATGGGAGAAGCAATCAATCACCCCCCACGATCGGGGAGTGCACAGCAGGAGGCCGCGACGGGTTCGCTAAGCAGGAAGAGCGTCGTGCCCCAAGCCTCCGCAGATGAATACCCAGTACACATCCGCGAGTTCGTCGAGTGAAAGATCGCCGTCCGGGTTGTACCAATCCCTGACCAGACCGATGAAGCGGAGGATCCCGAACACCACGACCTTCAGGTGTTCTTGGGTGCGGAAGATCCCTGCGTCGATGCCGCTCTCGATGATGCCGATGAACAGCGACTGGTAGTCATGTCTGACGGCCTCGAGTTCGGCAGCGTGTTCCGGCTGGAGATGATGGCTGTCACGGCTGATCGCAAACAGTGGGCCGGCAGAGGGGTCGACGCGTCGAACGCTGTCGCGAATCGCCTCCCGCAGCTGAATTTCAGGAGGATTGCCGGAATTGGTGATCTGTCGGAGCTGGTGAGTGAACTCCCGCATTCCTTCCATCTGGACACGGAAGAACACCTCCTCCTTCGTGCCTATGTGGTAAAAAACGCTGCCCTTGGGTACCCCCAGCTCTCTTGCGACGGAGTCCACGCTCGTTCCCCGAAAGCCGTTGGCGAGGAAGCTACGTGCGAATGCAGCTTCGATTTCGCTGGCTTCAATTTTGGGGCGTTTCTCTTTCGGTGTCATTTCGTTGTGACCGTGCGCATTTGATGTTCTCCGTACTCTGGACGTTCTGCCGAGATTGACAAGATTATCGGTCTAGCACAGTATCGAAGTCCGCGACGCGAATCAGGGCATCTACTGCGACAAGCCCGGTAGCCTGGACGATCAGCGGATTGACGTCTACCTCGATGACGTCGCGACGCTCGACCATCAGCGCACTCACCGAGGCCACGACCTCGCCCAGCGTTCGAATCATTGCGGGAGCAAGACCCCGCGCGCTGGTCGTGAGTCGGCCGCCGCAGAGTCGACGTATCATCCGCTCGGCGTCAGCTGTGTTCACCGGCACCAAGGCCATCTGAATCTCGTCGAGGATCTCCACGGTCACCCCACCCAGTCCGACAAGCACGGCGGGTCCTAGGGTGTCGTCACGGATTGCTCCGACGGTCAACTCGAGCCCGGGTTCGACCATGCGCTGGATAACGAAGGGAACGTCACCATCTGCCCCGAGATTCGACTGGATGTCGACGACGGCGCGGCGCACATCCTCGGGGTTACCCAAGTTCAGCCGGATACCGCCGACTTCCGTCTTATGCGCTGAGACACTGGGATCCAGTTTCACTGCGACGGGAAAGCCCATGGTCTCGGCGATCTCGGCGGCGTTATCGGGTCCACACGCGCCGTATTCGGGTACGAACGGTACGCCATAGCTCGCCAACAAGGCGCGTGTCTCGTTCCCGTCAAGGGTGCGGGTTCGGGAGGCTTGCGAGCGCCCCGCACCCAGCAGTGGTGGTTCGCCGGGCGGTGTTGAACGCAATGTCCGGTAGAGATTCAACGCTCCCAGAGCCTTGGCTGCCTGTACCGAGTCCGAAATACACGGCACGCCAAGTTCATTGATCGCCACAGCGCCCGGACCGGACATCGAAACGATCATCGGCTTGGAGCTTTCGCTGTGCAGTCGCTGAATCGCCGCGACGTTCTCGTCGAAAGTCGCCATCGACAGGCCGTTGATGACGACCATGTCGAAGTCGTCGTCGGTGATCACGGCCTCGAGAATCTCGGCGAAGCCCGCCGCGTTGTTCACGGCATTCGCGGTGTAGTCGATCGGGTTCCGCGTAGAACCGTACGGCGGGATGAGACGTTGAATCTTCTGCGCGGTCGACTCTCCGGTCTGGGGAAGCGTCAGACCCCACTGGTCGAGTTCGTCCGCGATCATGATCCCGACTCCGCCGCTGAGCGTCATCACTGCGACGCGATCTCCCGCAGGAACACGCCCGCCGGCGAGAGCGGCAGTCATGTTGAGCAGTTCGATGGGAGACTCTGCCCGGATAATGCCAGATCTCTCCAACAGTGATTCGGCGAATCGATCTGGCGCAGCAAGTGAACCGCTGTGACTGGCCGCCGCCATAGCCCCTGTCTCGGAAACGCCCACCTTCATCGCCACAATAGGCTTGCCTAGTTCGAGCGCGCGGCGTCCAGCCGCGTACAGCGTTTCGGGATCGCGCAGTGCCTCGAGGAATACCATCAGCGCATTAACGTCGGGGCGCTCCACCAACGCCGAAATCGCCTCAGCTGCACTGACATCGGCTTCATTTCCGGTGGTGCACACGTAATTCACGTGTAGACCCAACGCGTCGGCGGCCTGGAAGAACACTGCACCGAGAGCGCCGCTCTGACTGACGATCCCAATCCCTGGGCGATCGTCACTCTGCAACTCGCGCATCCGCAGGTCGGCAAAGGTAGCCAATACGCCGGAGGGAATACTCATCGACCCCACGCAATTTGGGCCGATGATCCGCATGCCGGTCCGGTCGGCGACGTCGCGTAGCTGCTCCTGGTGACGCCTGCCTTCGTCCCCGAGTTCGGCAAATCCCGATGACAATACGATTGCGACCTGGCACCCGATCTTGGCAAGTTCTTCGACAGCCGTAAGAACCTGCTCGGCAGGAATCGCCAGCACCGCCAGATCCGGCGCCTGGGGAAGGTCGGTGATCGTGCGCGAACACGGGTGCCCCTGCACTATGTCTCGGTTGGCATTGACCGCGTAGATCGGCCCGGAGAAGTGTTCGGCGAAGCGCGCCAGCACCCTTCCGCCGATCCGTCCGGGGTTGTCCGATGCTCCGATCACCGCGACGCTGGCTGGTGTGAACAGGGCATCGAGACCGTGCGTCGTCCGTGTATGTGTCTGAGGATTCATGTTCTTTTCCGTTGCTCTCAGTGGCTTTGGCCGTAGTCGGGTCGTTGAACGTCAGAAAGTGACTTCGCGCTTCTCGATCGCTGCGGCGACGGCGCGGTGGAAGTCGGCGCGGTCCAGGCTTTCCAAGGCTCGTCTGCTTCCATCGGCATACGCCTCTTCCCAGCCGCGCGTTGCGTCGAGATGTATTTGCTCGCGGATGTTTTGGATCGAGAACGGGGAGTTCCGTGCGATCCGACTTGCAATCCGGTTTGCCACAGGCAGGACGTCGTCCGGCTTTTCGAGATGTTGGACGATCCCCAGGCGGTAGGCGTCTTCGCTACTGAAAGGCTCAGCGGTCAGGAGGATTTCGAGCGCGGCACCCCAACCGACGTGCCGCTGTAGCAGCCAGGACAGGCCCGCTTCGGCAACCAGTCCGAGCCCGGCGAACGGCGCTGCCCATTTGGCTCCCGATGCGGCGACGCGAATGTCGGCTTGTAGGACGAATGAAAGTCCTACACCGGCGACCGCGCCGTTGATCGCCACGACGATAGGTGTTTTCATGGCCATCGGGAGATCGTAGGTCAACGGTTCCGACCTGTCCGCGATAATGCCGCCGTTGATCTTCGCGAGCTCGTCGCGGTCTTCGCCCGGCCAGAATCCCCGACCCGTCCCGGTGACCACGATGCACCGCACATCCGGGTCGTCGTCCGCTTCCTTGAGGAGGGTGAACAATCGTTGGCGCATCGGCGGCGTGGTCGCGTTGAGCCGCTCCGGCCGGTTGAGGGTCAGCGTGAGAACGTGCCCCGACCGGCCGGAGAGAATCAGGTGCTCGACTGGAGAATCAGGCGACATTGTCCTGCAGACCTGCTGGCGTCATGTCAGCGAGGCGAGCGGCGGTGACCAGCCGGGCGTGCGCGTTGAGTCCGCCGAGCTCGCGTTGCAGCCCCACCAGTCGGAGAGTGTGTTTCGCAAGCCCATGCTCGGTGGTCACCCCGGCGGCGCCGGTCACCTGGTGGGTATTCTCGTATACTTGGACCGCCGCCAGGCATGCATATGTCGCACAGGCTGCCGACAGATACTCGTCGTCTCCAGCCCACGCAGCGTGGCGAGCCAGCCAACTGGTTCCCTGGGCAAAGACTTCGGCACGTGCAAGTCGGTGTTGAACAGCCTGGAACGATCCCAACTGCCGGCCGAAAGCAATTCGCTGAGACACGTGCGGCACGGTCAGCGCGATCGCCGCCGCCATCGCGCCGGCGGCCTCGGCCGCCATTGCAATGCGCCAGCGCCGCTGCACCGCTGCTGACTGTGCTGCCGACAAGTGTGTGCAACTGTCCACCACGACACGGGCGACCGGTGTGCCGATGCCCTGTTGCGCACACGAGACAGTCACTTGATCGCGGTGTGCGACAAACGCCGTGTCACCGTCGACGCCGATGAAGACGTCGGCGTCGGCGCCATAGCGCACAAGCGAGTTTCGTCCCTCGATCAGGCCGACGACCAGTCCGTCGGTCAATCCGCATGCCGGCGCGACCAATAGGCGAGCACCCACGGGCGCCAGCACACCCTCCCGTGAGATCGCTTCCGTGACGAGAGCGGCCTCGAGTGGGCCCGCCTGTGTGGCAAGGTCCAAGAATCCGCCATCGCGGAGCGCTTCGAGTGCAGCACGGGATTCGTTTTCGCCGCCGACGGCGGTGGCCCGTCGAACGGCACCAACTGCGGCAGCAACGATATCCGCTTGGTCCTGGGTCGGTGTCAGTTTCATGCCCGGGTTCCTTCCTTCGGTAGCCCCAAGGTCTGTTTGGCTATCAAGTTGAATTGGATCTCCAGTGCCCCGGCCGCGATGGGGCCGGCGGTCATGCTCACCAGCGACTGCCCGGCGATGGAGTCGGGGTCCAGCGCTTCGTTTCCCGAGATCTCGTGAAGGGCCCAGCCCACGGCCGGTTCGAGTAGTCCGAGGGCAGCTTGTGCGACAGGCGCGATGGCGCGGCGTTTGCCCGGCGTATCGTTCTCCCGTTCGTCGATTGCGAGAAAGTTGAGCATCCTGGTTGCTTCGGCCATCGCGTAGGCGCGACCGGCGGCCGCGGACGTGTCCGGATCATCGGTATCGACCAGCGGTCTGCTCAACAGCTTGTCCAGTCGGCGTAGAGCGTTCTCATGCGTGACCCAGCCGGCCCGCTCGTTGGCGAGGACCTCGGTGATGATTGACCAGCCTTCGTTCTCCGGGCCGAGTCGACAATCAGCAGAGACGCGCGCATCGGTCAGGAACACCTCGTGCACGAGGTGTTCGGCGTACGGGGACATGATCTCCCGCACTTCGATACCGGGTGTGTCCATGGGGACCAGAAAGATCGAGATGCCCGAATGGCGTTCGGCGTCAGGGTCGGTTCGGCACAGCAGGAAGCAGAACTCTGCTTCGTGGCCGTACGACGTCCAGCATTTCTGGCCGTTGATCACGTACTCATCGCCGTCGCGGACCGCGGCCGTGCGGAGTGAGGCGAGGTCTGAACCGGCATCGGGTTCGGAGAATCCTTGGCACCACAGCACATTTCCTTGTCCGATGCGCGAAAGGTGGTACTCCTTTTGCTCTTTGGTACCGGCGTAGATGATTGCCGGGCCGATCCAGTTCACGTTCATGTATTGCGGGCCGCGTGGTTCGCCGGCACCCCAAGCTACTTCCCCTAGGATGGCCTGCTCCCACCCAGAAGCGGACCGGCCACCGTATTCTTCGGGCCACTGGGGAGTGAGTAACTGCTCGCCGGCGAGAGCCTGGCAAAACGCGATCGCATCATCTCGATCCTGCGGCGTGGGCATGTCCCGGTCGTGATGGGTCCACCCAGGCCGGGCGTACTTGGCAAAGGCGCGCTGAACTTGCTCGCGGAATTGCTCTTCCTCGTCAGTCCATCCGAATTCCATGGATAACTCCTCCGAAACGTGGGACTTTCGTCCAGTTGTGGCAACGCGCGGCTGTCGATCGGTTGGCAGGCGTTTCGTCGAATCTCTAGCCAACCAGCCCGGGCGGTGGTACTTTGACCATAGTCGACCGGTTGACTAGTCGTCAAGATCGGCGGAAAGGTAAGGCACACTGTGACATTCGATGAATCTACTGACGAGTTCCGTGCCTTCGTCAGGGGATGGTTACACGAGCATGCGGAGCCCTATCGACACGATGTCGTCGTAGGCCGGGGGCCATCCGATTTGCCTGCAGCGCGGGAGTTCATGGCACTAATGCACGCGGCCGGCCTCAATGGATTGACGTGGCCGCTCGATGCCGGAGGAGCCGGTCGTGGCGACGTGGACGCGCAGACCTTTCGCGATGAAACTGCGCAGTACACGCTGCCACTCGATCCCTTCCGTATCGGCATGGGAACGGTAGGTCCGACCATCGTGGATATGGGGACCGAGGCGCAGCGCCGACTCCTGTGCCCAGCGATATTGAGTGGCGACTCGATCTGGTGTCAGCTGTTCTCCGAGCCTGACGCTGGTACCGACCTCGCAGGATTGCGTACCTCGGCAGTGCGGGATGACGGGGGATTCCGGATCACCGGACGCAAGGTTTGGAACACCAACGCACACCGTGCCGACTACGGAGTTGCGCTCGTGCGTACCGAACCTGACGCACCCAAGCATCAGGGGATCACGATGATGCTCGTCGACATGCACGCCGAGGGTGTCACCGTCTCGCCGCTTCGCGACATGACCGGCAATGCCGTGTTCAACGAAGTCGTACTCGATCAGGCATTTGTTCCCGATGGCATGGTGCTCGGCGAGATCAACGATGGCTGGAGAATCGCCGGCCGGATGCTCACCCACGAACGGGGGGCTGTCTCGAGCGGCGTTGGCACCGATGGCAAAGCGACTGAGGCGGTGTCGTACCCGAATGTCGCGGCTCTGTGGCACAAACACGGTGATCCTGCGGACGATGCCGCCATCACTGCGCTGGTCGACTACTACGTCGAGCATGAGGCGCTGTCGCTACTGCGGGCGCGGTATGCCCAGCTTGCGCACGACGGTCTCAGCGGACCCGTGGATCATTCGGTGTCCAAGCTGCTCATCGGGCGGGCCAACGTCGACGCAGCGGAGCGGGCGACCCGAATCCTCGGATCTGTTGCAGTGTACGAAGATCCGGCGGTCGAGAAGGCAATTTTGTCCGCGCCGGCCCTGTCGATCGCCGGCGGTACCGAAGAGATTCAGAAGAACATCATCGCGGAGCGGGGACTCGGGTTACCGCGTGAGTCGGATCCGTCAAAGACGATGACTTTCCGGGAGATTATCGCGCATAACCGACAGCAGGGGAGCTGACGTGTCACTCTCGACGAAGACCGAGCATGATCAGTTGCGTGACGCCGTGCGCAGGTGGGTGGCCATCACTTGCCCCTCCGACGCCGTCCGGGCTGCTGAAGGTACTGCTGCAGCTCCCTACGACCGCGCCAGCTGGGTACGGGGCTGTCGTGAGATCGGGCTGTCAGGTCTGTTGGCGCCCAGCGAGATCGGTGGTGCGGAAACGGGGCTTGCCGAGGTCGCAGTCGCAATTGAGGAACTAGCGGCAGGATTGTCCGGAGCACCTCTGTTGTCAACTGTTCTGGCAATGGATGCAATGCTCCTTGCCGAGGATGCCCCGTGGCATACCCTTGGGGTGAACCTTCTCGAGGGTAACGCGATCATCGGATTCGACCTGGGAACGCACCATGCCGATATCGTGCTCTCCGATGGCGGCGCCACAGGGATGCTGTCAACAGTGCTGGATGGACCAGGCGCCACCATGATTGTGGCGTTGACCGACGCGGGATTGATCATCGTGCCCGCCGACGCCAGGGGCGTCGATATCACGCAGATCGACGGGCTCGATCTGACCCGTCGGACAGCATGTGTTCGACTCACCAATGCGCCCTACGATTTTCACCCATTGCCGGCTGACGGGCTGCAACGTCTGGCGGACCACCGCCGGGTACTGCTCGCGGCTGATGCGTTGGGCCTGATGAGAGGCGCGCTGGCGATGGTGGCCGACTACGCCAAGATTCGAGTTGCCTTCGGCCGCCTGATGGGATCGTTCCAGGGCGTGAAACATCAGTTGGCAGATATCTATTGCACGGTGGAACTTTGCGAAGCCGTCGTCCGTGCGGCGATCGCCGAACAAGACGAGCACGGACCCGACGGACACAAACTTGCACTGGTAGCGCAGCGACTCGTGATCCCGTCAGCCGTCCGTGTGACCACGGAATGCCTTCGATTGCTGGGTGGAATCGGATACACATGGGAACACGACGCGCACCTGTACGTGCGGCGGGCGCATGCCAACGTCGCGCTTGCCGGGCCGCAAGGAGTCGCCCGCGATCAGCTCGCCGACATATTGGAACTTAAGTGCCAGAACCTAACCGAGAAATGAAGGGCAACGCATGACCATAAGCCAGCGCATTCGCGATCGGCTGTCAGTGCCGGTTTTCTGTTCACCGATGTTCCTCGTCACCGGCCCGGATCTGGTGCGAGAGGCCTGCCTCAGCGGAGTCGTGGGCGGATTGCCCCGGCACAACGCTCGTTCGCTCGACGAGTTCGAGTCGTGGCTACGCGACATCCGTGAGGCCATCGACAACCGGCTCGCCGAGGACCCCACGGCTCGCATCGGCCCGATTGCTGTCAATCTCGCGACCCGGATGGACGATGACGAGCTTAAACTGAACCTCGATGTGTGCCGGCGCTATGGGGTGGACATCATCGTCAGTGCAGCCGGAAATCCATCGAGACTTATTGAACGAGTGCATGACTGGGGCGGTGTCGTGTTCCACGACGTCACCAGCTTCCACTTCGCGGAGAAGGCGATTGCGGCCGGCGCCGACGGACTGATAGCGATCGGCGCGGGTGGTGGCGGGCACTCGGGAACCATCAGTCATCTCGTTCTCATCCCACGACTGCGTCAGATGTTCGACGGTGTGATCGTCATGGCGGGAGCGGTCGGCCACGGTGCCGCCGTTCGGGCCGCTGAGGTTCTCGGAGCGGATCTCGCGTACGTCGGCACCCGCTTCATCGGCTCGCGTGAGTCCCTGGCCCCCGATCGTTACAAGCAACTTCTGGTCTCCGAGTCCTCCAGCGGCCTGCGGTACACGGGAGGTGTGTCGGGAGTGCCGGCGAACTGGATCGAAGCGTCGCTTTTGTCTGCGGGGATCGATCCCGACTCACTACCCCAAGCGAGCGGTAAGTTGGGCAGCGATCACCTTCCCGCCGGTGTCACTCCTTGGCGAAATATCTGGAGTGCAGGACAGAGCATCGACTTCATCGATGAGATTCCCATGGTGGCCGAGATCGTCGCGCAGTTGCAGAACGAGTACGCCGCAGCATGTCGGGTGCCGGCAATCGCGCCGCTCGTATCCGAAGTATAGGTCCGTCGTACGAAAAAGACTGTTGTACAAGGTAATCCAAGGAATTTAACGAATAGAAACGATCTTGACCTCTAGTCGACTGGACGACTAGGTTTGTCGAATCCGAGATAAGGAGCGGTCATGAACCGACCGAAAGCGCAGACCATGCAAACTATTTCCCGCGAGCAAGGAATACTCGACGCACTAATCATCGGATGCGGTCTGTCCGGAATCGAGATCCTGCACAAGCTCCGCACAGCGGGCTTCGACGCTCTCGCTGTCGATGCAGCAGATGGCGTCGGGGGAACCTGGTACTGGAACCGCTATCCCGGGGCCAGAGTCGATTCGGAGAGTTACAGTTACGGATACTTCTTCTCCGACGAACTGCGAAACGGATGGAACTGGTCCGAGCACTTCAGCGGTCAACCCGAGAACGAGCGCTATTTCAACTATGCCGCCGATTTTCTCCAGCTGCGCCCCCACATGAAGTTGGAAACGAGGATCGAGACCGCACATTTCGATCCCGCAGACTCCACGTGGCTCGTCACGACTACGGAGGGCGAACAGTACCGGACGCGATTCCTCATTACCGCCGTCGGAATCCTTTCCGATCCGCGCTATCCCGGAGTGCAGGGACGCGAACGTTTCCAAGGACAGTCGGTGCACACTGCACGATGGCCCAAGGAGGGAGTCGATTTCGAAGGCAAGCGGGTGGCGGTTATCGGCACCGGATCGAGCGGCGTGCAAACAATTGCCGCCATCGGGCCGATCGTGAAGTCTCTGACGGTCTTTCAGCGCAGCCCCAACTGGTGCCCACCGCTCAACAACGAGCCCATCACACCGCTGGAAATGGCGGAGATCAAAGGTGAATACGACGCGATCTGGAAGAAGGCCAAATCCACCCGCGGCGGGTTCGTGCACGGACCAATCATGGCTTCCGCCAAGGATTTCAACGTCGAAGAGCGGCACGCCTGGTACGAGACTTTGTATCGTCGCCGCGGTTTCGCGAGACTGTATACGAACTTCACTGAAGTGGTCCGTACCAAGGAATACAATGCTGAGTTCTCCGAGTTCCTCGCGAACAAAATTCGTGAGCGAGTGACGGACCCGGCCGTAGCCAAGAAGCTGATCCCGACCGATCACGGCTTCGGCCAGCGCCGTCCGCCTTACGAGACCCGATACTACGAGGTCTACAACCAGGCGAATGTCGAGCTCGTCGACACCAGCGAGACGCCGATGGAGGAGATTACGGAACACGGTGTGCGGACATCGGATCGAGAGTTCGAGTTCGACATCATCATTTATGCGACGGGGTTCAACGCGATTACCGGCGCCTTCGACCAGATCGACATAAGGGGCCGCGATGGCATCACCTTGAAGGATTCATGGAAGCGCGGTCCGTCGACCTTCGCAGGGATAGGTACGAACGGGTTTCCGAACCTGTTGATGCTGGGCGGTCCGCAAGCCCTGGGCGGGAACATACCGCGCTGCATCGAACATCAGACGGCATTCGTCGATTCGTTGGTTAATCACTTGCGGGACAAGGATTTCGCCGAGGTTGAGGCGACACAGGAGGCCTGCGATGCGTGGGCCGAGCACGTTGCCGAGTTGGTTGGCATGACGCTGTACGGCGAGACGAAGTCGTCGTGGTTCTGGACCGAGACCGAAGGAGAGGCTCACAGCTTCGGTATCTATCCGGGTGGCGTGGTCGAGTACGGCAAGCGACTCAAAGAGATTGAGTCGAGTGACTACAAAGGATTTCAATTGTCCTGACGTACTCGGGTATGTAATCACTCGAGGCCCGCGTAGCCGATATCGGAAGGTGAGAAGAATGACAACAGAATCAGTCAACGAGGCGCAAGTGCGGCCGGCTGCTCGACAAGTTGGAAGGCTGGCGGACCCGGATTCCAACTTGTCGACCGATCCGCGAATGAACCCGACCTTGCTTGCCACATTGTCCGCGTTCGGGTTCGCCGAAAACAGCACGCCGTCCCCGATCGGTCGCGACGCCTCCGAAGCAGATCGGCTAGCGCTGGTGGCTCAGACCGAGCAGGGGTTCGAGGCGTTTTATGGGGCGTTGAACGAGGACCTTGTCGATGACAGGCCCGCGGTCGTCCGAGAGAGCCACAATGTGACCGGTACCGCGGGCAACGACATCGCACTGCACATCTACCGGCCGGTGAACGCCGCCAACGCGATTCCGGGTGTCGTGTACCTGCACGGCGGCGGCATGACCATGCTGGCCGTCGACAACCCAGTGCACCAGCAGTGGTGCGAGGATCTCGTTTCCGCAGGGATGGTGGTAATCGCAGTCGATTTCCGAAACGCGGGAGGAGTTCGTGGCCCGCATCCGTTCCCGGCGGGACTGAACGACTGTATGAGTGCCCTCGAATGGATTCACGTACATCGTGGATCGCTGGGAATCTCATCGGTTGTTGTGCAGGGTGAGTCGGGCGGTGGCAACCTTGCGCTCGCCGTCGCGTTGACGGCGAAGCGGAACGGCGTACTCGAGTCGATCGACGGGGTGTACGCGATGGTGCCGTTCATCAGCGGCGGCTACGGCTGGCCGGATGAGCGTAAACTGCGGGAGCTGCCGTCGATGATCGAGAATGACGGATACTTCGCCTCGTGCTCGCGTTTGGATGTCCTTGCCGCGACGTATGATCCGAATGGCCAGAATGCTGAGAATCCTTTGTGCTGGCCATATTTTGCCTCTATTGACGATATGATCGGCCTGCCGCCGCACGTGGTTTCGGTCAACGAGCTCGATCCGTTGCGTGATGAGGGCGAAGCCTACTACCGACAGTTGATGAAGGCTGGTGTGCCGACCTACGGCCGGGTCAATCTCGGTCTGACGCATGCCGCGGAGAGCATATTTCGAAAATCGGTGCGGGAGGCGAATCTTGCCACCATTGCCGACATCAAGCGATTCGCACTCGCGTGCGCCAGTCCCAGCCGGGCACAGTCGCGTTGTTGAAATCCGTGGTCTCGGAACGATCCGGTGGTGTCGTCTACGTACAAGGGCTGATCGAAGCGGGATGAAAAAACGTGGCCTGGTTCGTCCGGATTCCGGGTTGGAGTCAAGCCACCGCCGACTGCCTTCCGACGTCTGAATTTGTTCCGTGGGATGCCGGCTAGCGGTGGAAACAGCTACACAGCAGACAATTTGATAATTCTGGATGGACACCAAGGAGAACATAAACATATGAGACATCAGCGCCAGTCACTTGCTGGGAGCTCACCACGCTCAACTCGGCTGACACGTCGCGTTCTAACCGCGGCCACCGTTCTCTCGATAGGCATCCTCGGAACCGCGTGCGGCTCCGATTCAGTGGAAGACAATACCGAACTCGGTTCATCATCGTCGTCGTCCGGGGGTGTTGCCGATGCTACGGCCGCTGTATCCAAGGCCACTGTGGTACCCGCATCGATCGCAGTGACCGAACCGATTACCAGCCCGATCCCAACTGGCAAACGAATCGCATACGTCAGTTGCGGTGTGCCGGCGTGTAACGCCCAAGCGGAAATCGCGACGGAAGCGGGCGCGGTGCTCGGTTGGCAGGTGACGACGATTCAGGCAACGTCCGCACCGGCTGACATCCAGGCGGCTATGCAACAGGTAGTCCGCGACGGGTATGACGGTGTCATGTACGCAGGTTTCGCGCAGGAGTCGTTCCGACGCGAGCTGGCTGAATTGCAGGCGAAAAATGTTCCAGTGGTTGCTGTATCGACCGACGACAAGGTAGGTGACGGAATCACAGCCATCGTCCGACCCTCATCAGATGGTGTCGCAAGCGGTACGCTCGGCGCGCAATACATCATTGCCGACAGTGACGGTAAAGCCAATATTGGACTGATCAATCTTCCTGCCTACAAATCGGTTGGCATCTTGACTGATGCCTTCAAAGGCACTGTGGAAACGCAATGCCCTGACTGCTCTTACAGTCAAGAGGACTTCCCGAACACAGTCTTCAGTAAGGGTGACGGACCTGCGCGCATTGTGGCGTTCCTCCGGGCGAATCCGAAAATCGATTGGCTATTCCTGTCCAATGATGCACTCGCGGTTGGGCTGCCAGCTGCACTCAAGTCAGCTGGGCTCGCCGACAAGGTACAGATCGGAGGGGCAATCGGAGGCACCACCAATCTGGCGATGATCAAGGAAGGCCAGCAAGCCTTCACGGTTCCCACGCCGCTCGTCGATGTCGTCTGGCAGCAAACTGACGCGATGGCCCGAGCCTTCGCCAATCAGCCGGTCGAACAGTCGATGAAACCGACGCCGCTGATCGTCTGGAATCAGAAGACCATTCCAGCGGACATCTCGTCCTTCCCGCCGGCCGTTCCGACAGTCAGGGAAGACTTCACGACCTTGTGGGGTAAGTAGTTTCCGAGCAGAAGAGGGGCGTACCAGGCCAACAGCCTGGTACGCCCCTCCTTTGCTCGGAGATGACCAACGAGTGTTGGCGATGGTTGAAAACTAGTTCAGAAATGACGGTCTAAAGCTAGATCACTCAACCACGGTTTGAAGGGTGATCTTCATCCGGCATATCGGTGCAAACCTGGCCCTTCAGGACGCTGAACGAGCGACGTTTCGAGTCGATGCCTCGAGGTAATGCGTGAAATTTCTCCCACGTCGAGAAAACTGGAAGTGGTTTTTGCGTCGGTGGAGGTCAAGCTGCGGACGCGCAAATTAGTTGTGCGCCTTTATTGCCCGCCCCAGGTCAATAAAGGCGCACAGGGGCTATGCCCCTAAGGCGTTACCTGAGCCGTCATCATCTGTGCGAATCCGTCGCCGTAGGGCGGCAGCATTCCCCACTCGCCGCGCGGATCATGCTCTGCTGCTTCGAATACCGAACGAGCGTGGCTGAACTCGAGAAAGCCCTCACGGCCGTGGTAGTGGCCGATGCCGGAAGCGCCGACGCCGCCGAAAGGTGCGTCGTTGAGGCCGGGATGTGACATCGCGTCGTTAATCGTGACACCGCCGGAATTGGTGCGATCGAGTACCGATTCCTTCTCGTCGAGGTCGGTGCCGAAGTAGTACAGCGCCAACGGCTTCGGACGCGAATTGATATCTGCGACAACCGCATCCATCTCGTCGTACGGCAGAACTACGACAGCCGGTCCGAAGATTTCTTCCTTCATGATCTCGGCGTCGGCCGGGGGATCGACGACGATCCGCAAGGGGCGACGACGTGTCTCGGACGAAAGCTCTTCGTTGGGAACGGTGATGATGCGCGCGCCGCGATCGGCTGCGTCGGCGATGTATCCCTCGATGCGGGCGAGGTGTCGATCGCTGACGATGGACACCATGTCGGTGTTGTCGGCAACGGTCGGGAAGAGTCCGGTAAACGAGTTGGTGAACGCGTTGATGAAGCGTTCGGTGCTTGCGCGGGGAACGTAGATGAGGTCGGGGGAGACGCACAGTTGGCCGGAGTTGGTGGACTTCGCAATGGCCAATCTGTATGCGGCCTCGTCGAAGTCGGCGCTCTTGCCCAGAACGCTCGGCGACTTTCCGCCGAGTTCGAGGGTGACCGGCACCAGGTTCTTGGCGGCATTTGCCATGACCAATTTGCCTACGGTGGTGCTTCCGGTGAAGACCAAGTGGTCGAAGGGGAGCGACGTGAGGTGGTCGGCTACGTCGGGTCCGCCGGTGACTACGGCGATTTCGAGCGGATCAAGGTGGCGTGCGGCGGCCTCGGCCAATACCGCAGCGGTGTTCGGAACGATTTCCGAGGGCTTGAGGATGGCACGGTTACCGGCTCCGAGTGCGCATGCCAGCGGGCTGAGGAGAGTAAAGAGTGGAGCGTTCCAGGTGCCGATGATGCCGATGGAACCCTTCGGCTGGTACGTGACGTACGCAGTGGCGCCCAGTTGGTCCTGAAGTTCACCGGTGGTTCGGGGTGAACGAATCATCCACTCTTCGAGGGAATCTCGCACATGCTTGAGTGAAACCATCGATCCGAGAACATCATTCATCACCGAGTACGCCGGCAGTCGTCCGCCGAAGTCCTCGTTCATGGCTTCGGTCAGATCCTTATGGTTTGCCACGAGCAGGTCGATCACCTGTTGGATGCGTTCGCGACGCTGCTCTGCCGTCGGCGCTCCGGCTGCGCGCGTTGCAGCTTGTTGCGCTTGCAGGATTTGCGCAAGATCGGTGGTAATTGCGGCAACGGTGCTCATGGGCACTCCTCGTAGTGGCGAAGTATTGATTGGAACGGTATCGAGGCTTCGGCGGCAGTGCCTGATACATCTCGTTGACCGGGACGTATCGACTTGGTAGAGAGGACATATGTCGCGAGCACAGGTAAACCAGAGCGCTGTACGCCTAACCGTCGACGAGTCGGACGGGTTGGGTTTTCTGACGCTCGATCAGCCGGCGAGGCGCAATCCACTCTCGGCGGAGACCATGCGTGAAGTGACCGCGGGACTTCGTAAGTTGTCTGCGGACGAACAGGTGCGTGTTGTGATTGTTCGTGCCGAAGATCCGGTGTTCTCGGCCGGCCACGATCTGACCGAGATGATCGGCCGCACTCTCGACGAGGAGCGCGCAATTTTCGACGGGTGTACCGAGATGATGGAGACGGTTCAGTCGATCCCGCAGCCGGTCATCGCGGCAGTTCAGGGGCCGGCGATCGCCGCGGGGTGCCAGCTGGCGGCGTCGTGCGACCTCGTTGTTGCGGCGTCGAGCGCAGTCTTCGGAACACCGGGAGTGAAGATCGGCCTGTTCTGCTCCACTCCGATGGTGGCCCTGAGCCGGGCGGTGGGCCGTAAACGAGCGATGCAGATGCTGCTGACGGGTCAGGTCATCGACGCCGATACTGCGGCGGACTGGGGGCTGGTCAACTTTGTCGTCGACGCAGCGGAACTCGATCGGGAGGTTCGAGACCTGGCCGCGAAGATTACGACGGCCAGCCCGTTGACGGTCAGGATCGGCAAGCAAGCGTTCTATCGCCAGATCGATCTGCCGCAGGCTCAGGCGTACGAGGCGATGGCCGAAACAATGGCTACGAATGCGGTGACCTGTGATGCTCAGGAAGGTATGCAGGCCTTTGTGGAGAAGCGGACCCCTCGGTGGCAAAACAAATGAGCGGACGAATGGTCGGGGGCCTTCCTCAATACTTGGACGTCCTATAACCTGTGCCCATGAGCCTGGATCCGCGTACCAATACCGTCGACGGAGTGCTGCGGCGCTCGGCAGCCAAGTACCCCGATCGTGTGGCCGTGATATTTGAGGACCGCACTCGCACGTATCGCGAACTGGACGACGCCGTCACTCGGGTCGCCGCCTATCTGCTGGGCTTGGGACTCGAGCACGGTGATCGTGTGGCCGCATACGGAACCAACTCCGACGCCTACGTCATCGGGTTCCTGGCCTGTGGGCGAGCAGGTCTGGTGCACGTCCCCATCAACTACGCACTCAAGGGCGACGAATTGCGCTACCTCGTAGCGCAGTCCGGCGCCCGAGCAGTTCTGGTGGATCCAACTCTTGCCCCGACCCTCGACTCGGTGCGCGCAGACCTGGACCTCGATCACGTGCTGGCGCTGCGAGACGCCGAACTGTCGGTGGTCACCATCGCCGCGGCCGGGGAGGTGCCGGACTTCGAGTCGCGCGCATCGTCGACCGACCTTGCCCAGCTGCTCTATACCTCGGGAACAACGTCGAAGCCCAAGGGCGCGATGATGACTCACGGCGCACTGGTCCACGAATACGTGTCTTCGGTGATCGCGCTCGCACTCGACCAGGCTGACAATCCGTTGATCTGCATGCCGATGTACCACTCGGCGGGAATGCACGTATTCATGCTTCCGTACCTGTCTGTCGGTGCCACGGTCAATGTGATGGCAGCACCGGATATTCCGGAGATCCTGCGCCGCATCGAATCCGAGAAGATCGGCTCACTCTTCCTGGCACCGACGGTATGGGTGCCGTTGGCCAATCATCCCGATCTCGAAACGCGGGATCTCTCGTCTCTGAAGAAGGCTCAGTACGGGGCGTCGATCATGCCGGTGACCGTGCTGAACCGCCTGCGCGAGCGTTACCCCGACATCGGCTTCTACAACTGCTTCGGTCAATCCGAAATCGGTCCGCTGGCAACGGTTCTGCAGCCCGAGGAGCACGCCGAGCGACCGTCCGCCTGTGGTCGCGCCGTGTTCTTCGTCGAGACCCGCGTCGTCGACGCCGACGGCAACGACGTGCCGGACGGTGAGTCGGGTGAGGTCCTCTACCGTTCGCCGCAACTCTGCAATGGCTACTGGGAGAATCCCGAAGCAACCGCAGAAGCGTTCCGCGACGGCTGGTTCCACTCCGGAGATCTTGTCGTGCGAGACGCGGAGGGGTTCATTACCGTCGTCGACCGGATCAAGGACGTCATCAATACCGGCGGCATCTTGGTGGCATCGCGCGAGGTCGAAGACGTGATCTACACCCATCCTGATGTTGCCGAGGTTGCGGTGATCGGGACGCCGGACGAGAAGTGGATCGAAGCGATTACCGCGATCGTCGTGCTCAAGGACGGTCAGGATTCGCTGACTCCGGCGGCGTTGATCGCCTATGTGAAGGAGAAGATCGCTCCGTTCAAGGTGCCCAAGCACGTTCGATTCGTGTCTGAACTCCCACGAAATCAGAGCGGGAAACTACTGAAGCGCGAGCTTCGTACGGTCTGAAAACCACTATAGGTTCTGCCTTACCCTTGGTTCGTTTCGAGGTCTTTGACTCCGATTGCTCGACGGTATTGACTTCGAAAGACGGTGCGAACTTCTTTTACGAGCAAGGTGAGTGGTGGGTATGCAGGTCGATGCGGACGACTTCGCCGATATCTTGGCGACGGCACGGGAATTCATCCGAAAGGAAGTAGTCCCGCGCGAGCAGGAGATTGCGGATACCGACGCGATCCCGGAGGATATCCGCAAGAAAGCCGCGGCGATCGGCTTGTTCGGGTATGCGATTCCCCAGGAATGGGGCGGCCTGGGGCTCGATCTCACCCAGGATGTCGAACTCGCGATGGAGTTCGGATATACATCGCTGGCTCTGCGCTCGATGTTCGGCACCAACAACGGAATTGCCGGACAGGTGTTGGTGGGCTTCGGTACCGATGAGCAGAAATCTCAGTGGCTCGAACGTATTGCTTCGGGTGACGTGGTTGCATCCTTCGCGCTGACGGAGTCCGGAGCAGGATCGAACCCGGCAGGGTTGCGGACAAAAGCAGTGCTCGACGGTGCCGACTGGGTGATCGACGGCAACAAGCGATTCATCACGAATGCGCCACTGGCACAACTCTTTGTGGTGTTTGCTCGCACGAGGCCCGCTGATTCCGACGGTCCCGGCATTGCTGTCTTCCTGGTGCCGGCCGACACACCGGGCGTAACAGTTGGTCCGAAAGACAAGAAGATGGGCCAAGAAGGCGCCTGGACATCCGAGGTCAGCTTCGACAACGTTCGTGTTCCCGCCTCGGCCTTGGTCGGCGGTGATCAGGACACCGGATACCGCGCTGCCATGACGTCTTTGGCACGCGGACGCGTTCACATCGCAGCTCTGTCGGTGGGCGCAGCTCAGCGGGCGCTCGACGAATCCGTTGCCTTCGCGACCGTCACCGAACAGGGAGGGACGCCCATCGGCGACTTCCAATTGGTGCAGGCAATGCTCGCTGACCAGCAGGTGGGCGTCATGGCCGGCCGGGCCATGGTCCGTGAAGTAGCGGCTCGTTATGTCAGCGGCGAAGATCGACGCCTCGGACCTTCTGCCGCAAAGCTGTTCTGCACCGAGATGGTGGGCAAGGTCGCGGACCTCGCCGTGCAAATACACGGCGGCAACGGATACATGCGGGGAGTTCCCGTCGAACGAATTTATCGTGAAGTGCGGCTGCTGCGTCTCTACGAGGGAACCAGCGAAATTCAACGGCTGATTCTGGGCGGTGGCCTTGTGTCGCAAGCGAAGAAGCAAGCACAGCGCTGATCATCTTTAACTGACGAATGGAGTAGACATGGGACTGTTGGACGGCAAGGTTGCAGTGGTAACCGGCGGCGCACAGGGAATCGGATTCGAAATTGCCCGCACCTTCATCAAAGAAGGCGCCACTGTTGTGATCGGCGATATCAACGAGAGCGTAGGCACCGCAGCGGTTGTCGAACTCGGCGGAGATTCGGTAGCACGTTTCGCGTCGTGCGACGTCAGGGAATTCGATCAGGTCGAGGCAATGATCGATCTGGCCGAATCCGCTTTCGGGCCGATCGACATCATGGTGAACAACGCCGGTATGACGCGGGACGCGACCATGCGCAAGATGACCGAGCAGGACTTCGACGACGTCGTTGCCGTCCATCTCAAGGGTGCGTGGAACGGAACTCGGGCCGCCGCAGCACGCATGCGCGAGCGCGAAACCGGTGCCATCGTCAACGTCTCGTCCATCTCCGGCAAGGTCGGATTGTTGGGCCAGACCAACTATTCCGCAGCCAAGGCCGGCATTGTCGGCCTGACAAAGGCAGCCGCGAAAGAGGTTGCCTTCAAGAATGTTCGGATCAATGCGATCCAGCCGGGGCTTGTTCGCACCGCGATGACCGAGGCGATGCCGGAACGTATCTGGAACGAGAAGCTGTCCGAGATTCCGATGGGCCGCGCCGCGGAACCGTCGGAGGTTGCCTCGGTAGTGCTCTTTCTGTCGAGTGACATGTCCAGCTACATGACCGGCACCGTTTTGGAGATCACGGGCGGCCGCCACATCTGATCTGTTCAGGTGCTTGAATGCGAGGGTGGACTCTGACATGGGACAGTCGAACTCGGATCTCCCGCTTGACGGGGTGACAGTAGTTGCACTCGAACAGGCGGTGGCGGCACCGCTCGCCACGCGGCATCTTGCGGATATGGGTGCCCGCGTGATCAAGATCGAACGGGTGGGTGAGGGCGACTTCGCTCGCCACTACGACGATGCGGTGCGCGGGCAGGCCTCACACTTCGTGTGGCTCAACCGTTCCAAGGAATCGATTGCTGTCGACGTGAAGTCGGAATCCGGCCGCCGTATCGTACTTGACTTGATCGCGAATGCCGATGTGTTTCTGCAGAATCTGGCGCCCGACGCGGCAGAACGGTTGGGTTTCGGTGCGGAGCAACTCAGTGCGGAGTTTCCTGCGCTCATCGTGATCAACATGTCGGGTTACGGCAGCGCGGGCCCCCGTCGTGAGCGCAAGGCGTACGACATGCTGGTGCAAGCCGAGACCGGGATGATCTCCGTTACGGGAACGCCGGAGACAGCCACCAAAACCGGTGTCCCGGTGTCGGATATTGCGGCGGGGATGTATGCGCTGACATCGATCCTGGGGGCGCTTTTTCGCCGGGAACGAACCGGCAAGGGCGCCGTAGTCGAGGTCTCCATGTTCGACTCCACCGTCGAATGGCTCGGCCACCCCATGTACATGAAAATGTATGCGGACAAACAGATCCCACGCGTCGGACTCGGGCATGCCGCGATAGTTCCCTATGATTCGTTTCCGACGTCGGACGGCGAGATCCTCATCGGTGTGCAGAATGATCGCGGTTGGCGGGCGCTGATGGTCGATGCCTTCGGTCGAGAAGATCTGGTTGATCATCCGCGATACGCCACCAATATCGAGCGAGTCCGCAATCGCGTCGAGGTTGACGAGTTGATCGCGTCGCTCAGTCGTGGGTACTCCACGGCTGAGTTGGATAAGCGACTGGCCGCTGCGGGTGTACCGGCCGCGGCGTTGAACGACATGGGTGAACTGCTGAAACATCCTCAGTTGGAGGAACGTTCGCGATGGCGGTCCGTCGGAACGGAAGGCGGGCCGATCGACGCGATCTTGCCGCCGATGACGTTCTCCGACGTGGAGATGCAGATGGGGGACGTGCCGGCGCTGGGTCAGCAGACGGAGTCACTTCTGGCGGAATTGGGTCGCACCGAAGCGGAGATCTCGGAACTTCGCAGAGACGGTTCGGTGGGTTAGGGCGCCACGTCAGTGGACTCGCGTGCCATTGATGACGGTCGCAATTGGTTCGTGGCCTCGGGAGACAACGACGAGGTCTGCCGGTGCACCCGTCGCAACCCGGCGTGCCGGGCCGCCGGTATTGATCGATCGTCGTGATGAACTGCAGCACATCACACTTACGTCCGGAACGGCGCAATGCCTATGGGGCACCGGTGCGTGACGGATTGGTGGCAGCACTGCAACTTGCATTGATGGATTCCAGTATCGAGAAGTCTTGCTCGACGGGGCGGGCCCGTCGTTCTCCGCCGGTGGTGATCTGGACGAATTCGGCACTACTCCGGATCTGGCTATCGCACACCTGATTCGGGCCCGTGCTGGCGTGCCTGTCACCTCTTTGTTTCCAGCACGGCGATCAATGCCGATCGGGCGCTCGAATGGGGATTGATCGATCAGATCGAGATCGGATAGTTTCTCTACCGTCGAAGGTTCTCGAACACTGCCGCAATTCCCTGACCGCCACCGATGCACATCGTTTCGATTCCGTAGCGACCTTGGCGTCGATCAAGTTCGCGAAGAAGATTGGCCAGGATTCTTCCGCCGGTAGCACCTACTGGATGGCCGAGCGAGATTCCGGAACCGTTGACGTTGAACCGTTCTCGCAGGTCTGCCTCGCTGAGGTCCCAGGCCTTTGCGCACGCCAGGACCTGTGCCGCAAACGCTTCGTTGACCTCGATCAGATCGATATCGGAGAGTTGCAGATCGACCCGCGAGAGGGCTTTGGCGACAGCCGGGACGGGACCGATGCCCATTCGATTGGGCTCGATGCCGGCCACGCCCCAACTGACCAGTTTGGCGAACGGCCGCAATCCAAGTCGCGCGGCGTTGGCCGGTGTGGTGACGATTGCCGCAGCGCCGGCATCGTTCTGGCCGCAGGCATTGCCGGCTGTCACAGTTGCTTCGGAGTCGACTCGGCCACGGATCGGACGAAGTGCAGCGAGGTCGGAGAGAGCTATGTCGCGGCGCGGGTGTTCATCGTGAGTAACAACTTTCGCGTCACCTCGTCGAGAGGCCACGGTGACGGGGATGATCTCGTCGTCGAAGAATCCGTTGTCCTGAGCAGCGATCGCTCGCTCGTGGGAACGCACCGCATACCGGTCCTGCTCGTCGCGGGTGATGGAGTACTCGCGACGCAGGTTCTCCGCTGTCTCGATCATGCCACCCTCAACGGGGAAGTTGACACCGCCGGAGTTGACTCTGGGTTTTGCGAGTCGGTCATGGAACTCGACGGAGGATTTCTTTGTGCCCCAACGGATATCGTTGGAGTAGAACTCGACATTGCTCATACTTTCGGCGCCGCCCGCGATCACCAGATCGCTCATTCCGGTCTGAACCTGCATGGCCGCGTAGATCACGGCCTGCAGTCCGGAACCGCAGCGGCGGTCGAGTTGGATGCCGGGGACCGATACGTCGAGGCCGGCATCGAGTGCGGCGATTCGGCCGATGGCCGCGGCTTCTCCACTGGCATACCCCTGACCGAAGATGACGTCGTCGATATCGGCGGATTGCAATCCAGTCCGCTCGATCAGTCCTCGCATCACGGTGGCCGCGAGGGATGCCACGGGGACGTCTTTGAAGACGCCGCCGAATCCGCCAACTGGGGTACGAACGGGTTCACAGATGACTGCGTCGTGCATGGATTGCGCCTGTCTCGAGAGGAGGACGGGAAAATTGCGTCACAGAAAGTGCGAACGCGCCGAGTCGAATATTCAACACCCACACAGCGGTTGTCAACAGTTGCAGAAACCCTACTCGGGCATAGTTTTTCCCATACAGATCGTATGGGTGTCGTTCTTTGACAGCCCAATCGTTCAGGGATTGAATGATCGGAAGATTTCTCTCGACGGACAGGTGAAGCAGTGACGCGTTTGGCGCAGACCACAGGATTGACCGAGAATCAGCGCGACATCATCGGAGCCGTCCGGGAATTCGTCGATCGTGTAGTGATTCCGGCAGCACAAGAACTCGAGCACACGGATACCTATCCCACCGAGATCGTGAAACAGATGAAGGACATGGGTCTGTTCGGGTTGACGATCGACCCCGAGTACGGCGGTATCGGAGAATCACTCCTCACCTACGCGCTGTGTGTCGAAGAGTTGGCACGCGGCTGGATGAGCGTGTCCGGCGTCATCAACACACATTTCATAGTGGCGCACATGATTTCCGCTCACGGAACTTCGGAGCAGAAGGCGAAGTATCTTCCGCGCCTCGCCACCGGAGAACTCACCGGCGCGTTCTCGATGTCCGAGCCGGCGTTGGGCTCGGATGTCGCTGCAATTACTACCAGGGCTCGTCGTAGCGAATCCGGTGATTACGTGGTAAACGGTCAAAAGATGTGGCTGACCAACGGGGGTTCGTCGACGCTGGTAGCAGTGCTTGTGAAGACGGATGAAGGTGCAGAGAAGGCGCACGACAATCTGACGACGCTGTTGATCGAGAAGCCTGCCGGTTTCGGTGAAGTCCTTCCGGGCCTGACGATTCCGGGCAAGCTCGAGAAGATGGGCTACAAGGGAATCGATACTACCGAGATGATCTTCGACGGCTTCGACATCGGCGCCGACGCGGTCCTCGGTGGCACACCTGGACGAGGATTTCGGCACATGATGGACGGTGTGGAGGTCGGACGCGTCAACGTCGCCGCCCGCGCGTGTGGCATCGCTCAGCGTGCGTTCGAACTTGCAGTCACTTATGCAAAGCAGCGTGAGACTTTCGGCAAACCGATTGCCGAGCATCAGGCGATTGCATTCCGTATCGCCGAGATGGGTACCAAAGTCGAAGCCGCGCATCTGATGATGGTCAACGCTGCCCGACTGAAGGATTCGGGTGAGCGAAATGACGTCGCGGCCGGTATGGCGAAGTATCTGGCCAGTGAGTTCTGCTCGGAAGTCACGCAGGACAGCTTCCGCATCCATGGTGGCTACGGATATTCGAAGGAATACGAGATCGAGCGTTTGATGCGTGAGGCGCCGTTCCTACTGATCGGTGAAGGCACCAGCGATATTCAGAAGCAGATCATCAGCAAGGGATTGTTGCGTAGCTACAACTGAATGGCGCTAATAGCGCCGACGTATGGTCTAGGGGTGGACCTACGTCAGATCGAGTACTTCCTCGCCGTTGCCGGCGGGGAGTCCTTGTCGACGGTTGCACAGTCCATGTCAGTTACGAAGCCGTCGTTGTCGCAGGGAATTCGCAGCCTCGAACGTGAACTGGGCGTGGACCTCTTCCATCGCGTTGGTCGGGGGTTGGTGCTTACATCGGCGGGGCGGGCCTTGATCGGACCCGCGCGAGCGATGCTGCGCAGTAGTGCCGCCGCGTCCAATGCCGCAATTGGCGTGGACGCGGAACCGAAAGGCCGCCTTGACATCTGTTCCGCAGCGCCCGGATTGGAAGGGCCCGTCGCACGTATTGTGGCTGATTTCCGTAGGCGCTGCCCGGGAATAACGGTCAGGGTCAGTGATCTTCCGAGGGGTGCGACCGCGGAACACGCGCTTGCCGACGGTGCCTGCGAATTGGTATTCAGCTATTGGCCACCCGAGTTGTCGTCACTCTCCACTCAGGTGATCGGAGTTAACGAGTACTGGCTCGCGGTGCCCTCGCAGGCAGCCTCCGATTTGTGGCCCGGCGGTGTGAAACCGGCGTCCGAGCAACCTGTACCGCTTTCTGCATTGCCAAACCTTCCGGTTGTCGGTGTGCAGAAACATTCGCGTGCACGCCTTGTCATCGAGTCTGCGCTGCACGACGCCGGTGCACGAACAAGGATGTCCACCGAACTGGCGCAACGCGAGACCGTCGGAGCGTTTGTGCTCGAGGGTTTGGGGATGGCATTGCTGGAACGTTCGCTGGCAGAACGGATGGCTGCATCGGGCACCGATATCTTTCCGGTTGAACCGCCGATCTCGTTGACCTACGGAATCGAGTTCGATCCCCAACGGCTTTCCCCTCTGGGGCGCCTGTTCGTACAGGGCCTACCCGGCTGACGTCACTCGGTCGACGAACGCCGCAGCGGCCGGTGACAATGCGCTACTGCGGTGGACCAGAATAGTTTCGCGGGTGATCGGGGGATGGAGGGACCGAACGATGGACGCGGGCGCGTCTTGCTCCGCGATAGACCGTGGCAGCAAGGCAATCCCGACGCCCTGCGCGACCATCTCACGGACTGCGAGGCGATCGGTGACCTCGACGACGATATTCTCGAGGTTCACCCCTCGATCGATCAGATAGATATGTCCGCTCGTCGTGGTTTCCACGACCATCGGTAGGCGCTTGACCGATTCGAGGGGAACAGGATCCGCCAGTGTGGAGGCGAGTGGTGCAGGAATCGAAAGTACAGTCTCCTGTACTTCCAGCATGATCTCGCTCAGCGCGTCTGTCGAACCTCTTGTCCGCTCGGCGAATCCCAACTCGCAGGAGCCGTCTCGCACAAGTGCACGTACTTCTTGTGGAGTCGGAGCAGCAGTTGTCGTAAACGTGATCCCGGGAGATGCCGCGTGAAGTAAGCCGGTCAATCTGGCTATGGGATCGATGGCCAGGTCCGATTGAACCGCCAGTGAGAGTTCACCTTTGCGGAGTTTGGTAACCGCAGCGACGGCGTCCTCGGCCCGCCTGACGTCGGCAAGAAGTTTGCGGGCAGCCGCGACGACAGCAAGCCCTGACGGAGTAGGCGTAACGCCACGCGTCGTACGTTCCAGCAATGTCGTGGCGAGGGTGCGCTCGAGGCTGCGTATCGCCTGCGACAGCGAGGGCTGGGAGATGTGCAGGACGTCGGCGGCGGCCGTCACGCTGCCTTGCTCGACGACAGCAACGAGGTACTGCGCGCTGCGAATGTCCATTCCGGTGGCTTGCACCCCTGGATTCTCTCAGACTCCAGGCATATTCCGTCTGGTCCATACTGACTCCAGCTTTGACCTGTATGCATAGGTATCGGCTATGGCTCTGTGCAACGGCTCGACTTTGTGTTGCGTGCCATATCGATGATCGACTGTCGTGGTACCGCCAGTGGATTCATATTCGGCGGATACCTGGACTACAGGAGCGTGGATGTGAACGAACTTCACCTGCCCAGCCGAATTCGCCATTGGGCGCGAACGCGACCCGCCGATCTCGCTGTAACCTGCGGAGACCGGACGTTGAGCTTCCTGGAACTCGATGCGGAAACCAACCTGGTGGCGAGTGCGTTGGCGGATATGGCAGTGCAGGGAGCTCGCATCGGCGTCGTGCTGAGAATGGGAATCGAAGGTGCAGAGACGTTTGTCGCTTGTGCGAAGGCCGGGATGGTCTTCACCCCGTTGAACTGGCGTCTCAATCCTCACGAACTAGTGAAAGTCGCTCAGGACGCAGAACTCGGCGTGTTGATCGTGGGCGAAGAATTTGCGCCGGCCGCCGAGGCAGTCGCCGCTGCCATGCCGCAGGTTCCGGTAATCGTGGTGGGAGTGACTGGCGGCATTGATAATTCGCGTACCTGGCCGGAGTTCCTGAAATCCGGAAGCGGAGTCGATCCGGGACTCGGTGACGATCCGGACGCGGCGGTATTGCAGTTGTACACGTCGGGAACAACCGGCCGTCCCAAAGGCGTTGTCGCGGTTCACCGCAACCTGTACAACGTGCCGGAGGGTCTCGACGTCTACGAGTTCGGACCGAATGCTGTTGCGCTCGACGCACTGCCGCTCTTCCACATTGCGGGAGCCGGATGGATGAGTACGTGCCTATCTGCGGGCGTTCATCTTGTTCTTCTGGGCGACTTGACTGCTGGTCGAGTCGCCGAAGCAATTGCCACGCATAGCGTCACCCACGTCTTCTTGGTCCCCTCAGCAATTCAGACGCTTGTCGACCTGTCTTCGGGGGAGGACGTTGATCTGTCTACTCTGCAGTTGGTCGCCTACGGGTCGTCCCCGATTACACCGGCACTACTTGCTCACGCCATGGACGTCTTGCAATGCAAATTCGTGCAGCGCTACGGATTGACGGAAACGACCGGCTCTGTCAGTGTCCTGCGCGCTGACGACCATCACCCGACAGGCCCGAAGTCGAGGCTGCTGTGCTCTGCCGGGAAGCCGATGATCGGAGTGGAAATCTCGATCCGCGACGTCACGACAGGTGCGGAACTGCCGCCGAACGAATCCGGGGAGATCGTCGCGCGGTCCCGCAACAACACATGCGGATATTGGAGGCGTGAGCGCGAAACAGCTGAACTGTTCACCGCGGACGGGTTTTTGCGAACCGGCGATGCCGGCCACATCGACGACGAGGGCTACCTGTTCGTCACCGACCGACTCAAGGACATGATCATCACAGGCGGCGAGAACGTCTATCCGATCGAAGTGGAATCCGTCTTGGCTGAGCATCCTTCGGTGGCGGAAGTTGCCGTGGTGGGTGTACCGGATCGGAGATGGGGCGAATCGGTCACGGCTGTGATCAGGTTGGTGGACGGCGCCGACGTTCCGAGTGTCGCCGAGCTGATCGACTTCAGTACAGCAAGATTGGCGTCGTACAAGAAGCCCCGTGAAATCCATTTCGTGGAGTCTTTGCCGCGCAATGCAAGTGGAAAACTCGTCAAAGCGAGTCTGCGGACCATGCTGAGCGTGAACGGAGAAGCCTCGTGATCGTGTCCGCATCCATCGACAGGCCCACGCGATGGAGTATTCGCACACCGTGAACATCTGACGTTATTCACTACTGGAGAGGCAATTGATAATGAGCGTTGTGCTGACCGAATTCTCCGACGGCATTGCTGTCATCACACTCAACCGTCCGGAAGCCAAGAATGCGGTTAATCTCGAACTTGCCATGGCCTTGGCTGCGGCGATCGACGAGTTCGAGGAACGGCCGGACCTCACCATAGGAATTCTCACCGGCGCGGGTGGAACATTCTGTGCCGGAATGGACCTCAAAGGATTTGCTCGCGGTGAAAAGCCATCTCTGCCGGGGAGAGGGTTCGCCGGGTTGACCGAGGCGCCGCCGTCGAAGCCGCTGATTGCGGCTGTGGAGGGATGGGCGCTGGCTGGTGGTTGCGAATTGGCGTTGGCTGCAGACTTGATTGTTGCATCGACGGACGCGAAATTCGGTCTACCCGAGGTGAAGCGGGGCCTGGCTGCTGCAGCCGGCGGACTCCTTCGTCTGCCGAAGATCTTGCCGTATCCCCTCGCCATGGAAATCGCGATCACCGGAGATCCACTGACTGCTCAAGTTGCACATCACCACGGACTGGTCAATCGACTGGCCGAACCAGGCCAAGCCTTGACCGTCGCACGTGAGTTGGCTGCGCGGGTCGCGGCCAACGGCCCGCTCGCTGTACGCGCAACCAAGCAGGTTTTGGCAATGTCTGCGCGATACACGGACCCGGACGCTTTTGCCGCACAGCGAGAGTTCATCGACCCGGTGTTCGCGTCCCGAGATGCCAAAGAGGGAGCAACAGCTTTCGCGGAGAAGCGCGCACCGATCTGGAGCGGTTCATGAGTGCAGTTGAGATCGAGCGTAACGGCGCAGTCGCTACGATTGTTCTCGATCGGCCGGATCGGCGCAACGCACTGGATCTGGATTCGTGGGTGACCTTGCGGAAGGCGGTACTCGAACTCCAGGACGATCCGCTGATCCGAGCGGTGATCCTGACCGGGGCCGGCGGAACATTCTGCGCGGGAGCCGATCTTGGAAGTCGTGGTGCCCTACATCCGCTGGACCGCATGAGAATTATCAACGCCACCGCGATTGCATGTGCGGAATTTTCCAAGCCACTGATCGCGAAAGTCGAGGGTTTTGCCGTCGGCGCGGGATGGAACTTGGCGTTGCTCTGTGACTTCGTGGTTGCCTCGAAGGATGCGAAGTTCAGTCAAATCTTTTCGAAGCGTGGGTTATCCGTGGATTTCGGTGGATCGTGGCTGCTACCCCGATTAGTCGGACTTCAGCAAGCTAAGAGATTGGTGATGCTGGCTGAGACGATCGACGCCCGAGAAGCGTTCGAACTGGGACTCGTCACCTACCTGGTCGATGCGGAGGAACTCGACGTCCGTACCCGGGCGCTGGCCGAGCGACTCGCTGACGGCCCGCCTGCTGCGTTGAGTCAGTCGGCCGCGATGCTCGAACATCACACGTCGCTCACCCTGCGTGAAGCACTCGACAATGAGGCGCGGGCCCAAGCCGTCAACTTCGCGACGGATGCGACCGATGCGGTTCGGGCCTTTGTGGAGAAGCGTGAGCCGGTGTTTACAGGTGGGTGGGCGGTTCCGGGTGTGACCGTATGATGGTGCGGTGGATCTACATTTTGTTGCCTACTTCGTGGCCGTTGTCGACCACGGTGGGATAACGAAGGCCGCTCAGGCACTGTATATCTCGCAGCCTTCGCTCTCTCAGGCCATTCGCACTCTCGAACGTCGGCTGGGGGTGACGCTTTTTGATCGGACCGGGCGGCGCCTGGTTCTCACGGAAGCCGGTCGGACGTTCGACCTCTCGGCACGCCGAATCCTGGCGGATGTAGAGCGCGCAAAAGCGAAGGTGGCGGCGGTTCGTGAACTGGAGTTCGGCCGCGTGGACGTGGTGTCTTACTCTGCATTTTCGATCGACCCGCTGGTTGAGCTGGTGCGGCGATTCCGTGCGAATTTCCCACGTATCGTCGTTCGAGTTTTCGACACGTACGGCCCTGCCGGAGTGGACACTGCGCTCAGGCGCGGATCTGCGGAAGTCGGTGTATCCGATCTCGGTGTCGCATACGAGGGCTTGGAGACTTCGCCACTTTCCGCTCAGGAACTGGTGCTTGCCGCACATTCCTCGTTGTCGGAACGGGTGGTCGAGTCCCTGTCCGATCCGGTTCCGCGGGCACTGCTCGACACTCTGCCACTCGTGGTTGATTTGGGTGACCCGTCGAGCCAGTTCCGTGGACTGCTCAGTGACGGCGCCCAGAATGTTGTTGTGGATTGTGTTCATCCGGTGACGACGTGGGAGCTGGTGCGTCGAGGGATCGGAGCCACCGTTGTACCGAAAAAGGTTGCACAACAACAGATGGCGGATGTTCGTACTTTCTCGTTCGATCCGCCGATGAAGCGTGACGTCTGCCTCGTGTATCGCTCCGGCGAGCAATCACCGGCCGCAGCTGCATTCATTGCAACCGCAGTCGAGATGGCCTCCGGCACTGCTCTTCTCTCAGAGAAGGATTGAGCCGTGGAATTTCGGCAGATGGAGTATTTTCTCGCGGTTGTGGAGAACAAGGGCATCAGCGGTGCTGCGGCCGCACTCGGTGTGGCTCAGCCGACCGTGTCGCAGGCGCTCCGTGGACTGGAACGCGAACTGGGAGTGCGACTCTTCCATCGGATCGGCCGTGGAATGGTGCTCAGTGCGGCCGGGCGCAGCCTGGTGGGACCGAGTCGTCAGGTGCTCAGGGATGTCGCTGCCGCCGAGGAGCAGTTGACGGCGTCCGACGGCGCGATAGTGGGGCGCCTCGACATCATGGCGTTTCCTGCTCTTACCCTGGGAACGATCGTCGATTTGATTGCAGAGTTCTGTCGGCGGTATCCGAAAGCGCGAGTGAGGTTTTCGGAGCTGACACGTGAAGACAATGTGGATGCCGTCATTCGTGACGGTCATTGTGAATTCGTGGTTGCTCACCTGCCGCTCGAGGCAGGGGAGGGGCTCGAGATCGTGGAACTCGGTGAGCAGGAGTATCTCTTGGTCTATCCGATAGGAACCGAACTGCCTGAGGGGCCGGTGATGCTCGCCGAGATGCCGGACATTCCGATGGTCTTCGTTCCGCGGGGCGCAGCGATGGGTGATGCGATCGAGGATTCGATCCGGAAGGCCGGAACCAGTCCGGAACTTGCGGTGGTCACCGAACAGAGGGAGTCGAGATTGCCGATGGTGATTGCGGGACTTGGTGGTTCGCTGGTCGAGCGAGCGGTAGCCGAGTCGATGCCCGACATGATTGTCAGGCGGGAATGTGAACCGCGCCTCCTTCGCATGTACGGTCTTGCTTTCGATCCGTCGGCGCTTTCCCCTGTGGGGCAGGCGTTCGTCGATTTGGTTCGCGAGCGCCTGCCCGAGGACTAGCGTCGGCAGATCCGTTCGCGGGCTGCGTCGAATTCTGTTGTCAGTCGCTCGACGAGTGTGCGGGTCGGAACCACGGAATTGACTGTCCCGATTCCTTGCCCGGCACCCCAGATGTCCCGCCAGGCCTTGGTATTCGAATCCGTTGTCGCGAAACTCATTGCGGAAGGATCGGATTCGGCGAGGTTCTCCGGGTCCAGGCCCGCGGCCTCGATGCTGCCGCGGAGGTAGTTGCCGTGCACTCCGGTGAACAGGTTGGAGTAGACGATGTCCGAGGCTCGGGACTCGACGATCATCTGTTTGTACGAGGGATCGGCATTTGCCTCCTCGGTCGCGATGAACGCGGACCCCACATAGGCAAGATCGGCACCTGCTGCGAGGGCTGCGAGTATCGAGTTTCCGTGAGCGATAGCACCCGAAAGCAACAGTGGCCCGGTGAACCACCCGCGGATCTCCTGAATCAGCGCGAACGGTGACTGCCGGCCGGCGTGGCCGCCTGCGCCGGTAGCTACCGCAACGAGTCCGTCAGCACCTTTCTCGACGGCCTTGCGCGCAAAGTGATTGTCGATGACGTCATGCAAGACGATTCCACCGTAGGCATGGACGGCGTCGTTGATGTCGGTGCGGGCGCCGAGCGATGTGATGACAATCGGTACCTCGAACTCCACGATGGTCGCCAGATCCTCTTTCAAACGATCGTTCGACCGATGGACGATCAGGTTGACGGCAAACGGGGCGGAGGGGCTTTCCGGGTGTTCACGGTCATGTTCTTCGCGGGCCGTAGTGATAACTTTCAGCCAGTCGTGCAGTGCTGATTGTGGACGAGCATTCAGTGCGGGAAACGAGCCGATGATGCCGGCGGTGCATTGCGCGATCACGAGGTCGGGCGTCGAGACGATGAACATCGGTGACGCGAGAACTGGAACGCGCAGTTGTGAGGTCAGGTCGGCGAAGGTGGTCATCGGGAACCATCCGTCCTATGGGTAGCTTCGAGGAGTCTCGACCGGAGATCGGTTTTCAGGACTTTGCCGGTAGCCGAGGTGGGGAGGAGTTCCACTTCGATGACGTCGCGAATCTTCTTGTACGGCAGCACCTGTTCGGCAACGAACGTCTTGATCTGCTCGGCGTCGAATTCGAATCCGGGGATTGTCACAACGAAGGCCACGGGTTCCTGCCCATTGCTGCCTACCGCGCGCCCGACGACGGCAGCCGTCGAGATAGCTGGATGCGATACCAGGATCTCTTCGAGTTCGCGGGGATAGACGTTGTACCCCTTGTAGATCAGCATGTCCTTGGCTCGATCACAGATGAAGATGTAGCCGTCCGAGTCTCGGTAGGCGATATCTCCCGTGTCCAGCCATCCGTCGGAGAACTGCTCTGCAGTGGCGAGTGGGTGGCCGAGATAGCCGTCGGTGACCTGGGGGCCGCGCACCCACAGTTCGCCGCGTTCGTTCTGGCCGAGGACGGTGCGCCGATCAGTCTGGTCGCGGATCTGAACTTCAGTGTCGAATATCGGTAAACCTACACTGCCTTGCCGATATTCGGCGCCGTTGACCAACGGCGCTGCCGTGACCACGCAGGTAGCCTCGGTGAGGCCGTAGCCCTCGACGACGAGAGCCTTGGGAAAAACGAGACGGAGCGCAGCGAGCGTGACGCTGTCGATCGGGGCAGCACCGGAGGACACGACGCAGACGCTGTCGGTGTTGCGAACCGTGGCGTCTGGGTGGATCGACAGTGCATTCCACATGGTGGGGGAGCCGGTGAGGTAAGTTGCCTTGTGCGATTCGATCAGCTCGAGCATTCGACCGGGTTCGAACCGGCCGGCGAACACTTGAGTGAGCCCGGAGATCAACAGAAATGACGTGTTGAGCAACGAATGTGCGTGGAAGAGCGGTGAGACCACGATGGTCGCCCCGGTTCCCGGCGTCGGTCCGAGTACATCGAGGTCGTCGATCGGACGCGGCGTTACGAGTCCGTCGACGCCTACTTCCAACTCGTGTCCGGTTCGCCACCCGCACATCTGAGTTATGTTGCCGACGACGTTGCGGTGAAGAACGCGAACACCTTTGGAGACTCCGGTGGTGCCGCCGGTGAACGCGATGTGCGCGATACCTTCTCCGCCAACAGAAACGGGCGTGAACTGGGTGGGGAGACCCGCCAGGAATGCATCGAACGTGACGATGCGTGGATCCTGCTCGTGAGTACTACTTTCCGAATCTCGAACTGTCACGATGGCGCGTATCGACGTTCCTGACGAGGCGCGGAGAAGTGTGGGCAATTGAGCGTCCTGAGTGACTGCTGCGACAGCGGACGTCTCGTCGATCTGCTTACGGAGACCAGGCTCAGGTTGGAGCGGATTGACGAGGGTGACCGTGGTACCGGCCTGCAGCGAACCATAGTAGGCCTCGAGGAATTCGATGCAGTTCCCGAGGTGAAGCAATACGACGTCGCCGGGGACGATTCCAGCGCGGCGCAACCCACCGGCGAATTGTGCACTGCGCTTACCGAGTTCGCGGAACGTGCACGTACGCTCCCCGTCCACGACAGCAATGCGATCACCGTAGAGGGCCACCATGCTCGGCGCCCAGTAGGCCATGGTGGTGTCCGGGTACCGCATGCTGTGGCGTAGTTGTGGGTTGGCAGTCATGGTCGTACCCGTCATCGGGGCGCCATCCGGATAGCGCCGTCAAGACGAATGGTTTCACCGTTGAGGTAGCCGTTTTCGAGTATCGAGACTGCCAATTGGCCGAACTCGTCGGGGCGGCCCAATCGTGAAGGATTGGGAACCGATGCTTCGAGTGCGGTGCGCACGTCTTCACGCAGGCGAGCCAGCAACGGGGTATCCATGATTCCGGGTGCAATGGTGTTGACGCGGATTCCTCGGCTTGCAAGGTCACGTGCAGCGGTGACGGTCATACCGACGATTCCGGCTTTGGAGGCGGTGTAGTTGATCTGGCCGATCTGACCTTCGAATGCAGCTGCCGATGCTGTCATGACGATGACTCCACGTTCACCGTCGAGATCGTCGAGCTGTGCCATCCGTTCTGCGCCGAGGCGAAGGGCATTGAATGTTCCGACGAGATTGAGCTTGACGACGAATTCGAAATCCTCGACGGAGCCGGGTTTTCCGTCCTTGTCGAGGATCCTCATACGACGACCGGCGCCCGCACAATGGACGACAGCACGCAGGCCGCCACGCTCGTGGGCGGAATCCAGCGCTTCCGCGAACTGTTCGCTGTCGGTGACGTCGGCCTCGGCGAACTGTGCGTCCGGTCCAAGTTCGGCAGCTACTTTCTTACCATCGGAAGACGGCAGATCGATCAGCGTAACCTGCGCCCCGACATCGAGCAGTCTGCGAGCAGTCGCCAGGCCCAGACCTGATGCGCCACCGGTGATTGCGGTTGAGAGTCCCTCGAGTTTCATGTATCGGTTCTTCTTCCTGTGAGATTACGGATTGTCGGAAAGCAACGTCGGTTCAGATCAATTCGAGAATGGTGGCATTCGCCATTCCGCCGGCTTCGCACATCGACTGAAGGCCGTAACGGATTCCCTGGTCGCGCATGTGATGGGCGAGTCGAGTCATCAGGATTGCGCCGGATCCGCCTAGCGGATGACCGACAGCAATGGCACCGCCGAGTGGATTCAATCGGTTGAGATCGGCTCCGGTTTCTGCCTGCCAGGCAAGTGGAACGGGCGCAAACGCCTCGTTGATCTCGAAGGCGCCGATGTCGTCGATGGACAGCCCGGATCTATTCAAAGCCTTTGCGGTGGCGGCGATCGGGCCGGTAAGCATGATGACTGGATCGTCTGCTGCAACGACGGCGGTGTGAATCCGTACCAGGGGCTTCCATCCGCGGGAACGCGCGTACTCGCTGGTCGTTACGAGGGTCGCACCGGCACCGTCCGAGATCTGGGAAGAGTTTCCGGCATGGATTACGCCTTCGGTATCGAATGCCGGAGCAAGCTTTCCCAACGATTCAAGGGTTCCTCCTCGGCGGATGCCCTCGTCCTGGTGCAGCCCTCCAATGGGGGTGATCTGGCCGGTGAACGCTCCGGCATCGGTTGCTGCCGCCGCTAACTCGTGCGAGCGGAGTGAGTATTCGTCCACCGCGGTGCGGGTAAGTGCCCATTTCCGTGCCATCATCTCGGCGCCGGTTCCCTGACTGAATCCGTCCACGCCGTAGCGCTCGAGCACCGCGGCTGGAAAATGCTCACCGTTCTTGCTGGCCGATCCCATTGGGACTCGTGACATCGATTCCACTCCGCCGGCAACGACGACGTCGTTTTGCCCGGAAATGACGGTTGCAGCGGCAAAGGACACAGCTTGCTGGCTGGAACCGCAGGCGCGGGTGAGGGTTACGCCGGGAACACTGTCTGGCCAGCCTGCGGCGAGTGCTGCAGTGCGCGCGCCGTTTCCGGCTTGTTCACCGACTTGTCCGACGCATCCCCAGATCACGTCGTCGACGGTAGCTGGGTCGAGTCCGGTTCGTTCGGCCAAAGCACGCAGCACGTGTGCGGACAGTTCTGCCGGATGAATCTCCGAGAGGGATCGACCGCGTCGACCGATCGGTGTACGTACGGCGTCGACTATGACGGCATCTCGCATGTGTGTCTCCTACTGTCTGTTCTCGGTACGGCGTGTTTCGAGTCGATCATGGGTGGATGCGACTCGGCAATGTCTTTCAGTGAATAGCTTTGTTAGGGAATAGCTATGAGTGACCTACTTATCCTCGGATGAGCTTGCGATCCCGATCGGGGTTTGCGAACACAAACACGAGAACTGCTGCGACGTCACCGCTCATCCCGAGGGCCTGGAATGACTGGGCGTAGCCGTCGGCCGGTGTCGCGACGTTGTCCACAATGTCGCCTGTTGCGGTGGGCGCAACTCGGAGATCGTCGCGTTGACGAGCGGAAGGTGGTGGCCGAGAATCCGTATCCGACGGACACCATCGCGACAGCGACGACGGGAGTGGAGATCTGCGACAGGAAGAACAAGGATCGCACCGCAGATCAGGACGCCGACCGAGGTAACTATGACGCGAACGGTGTGAGAGGAGAACCGGCGGTGCTTTCGGTGTGGTCGGTTCGGACTGCACTACTCGTATAAGGACTTTCGGACCACCCGGCGATCCAGAAGATTATCCACACGATTGCCTATGTGTTGCAGGTCAGGCTGTATTGGTACGTCCTAACCGAGGCATAGGTGATTGGTTGTGGATCACGTCCAGAGCTTGGGGCAGAGTGGGATCAGCGCCATCGTGCTTCCCCCCATCGACTGACTGGAGTCCATACATGCAGCGCACCGTGTTCAACGAAGACCACGAGGCATTTCGGGCAACCATTCGAGATTTCATCGCGAAGGAAGTTGTACCGGTCCACGAGGAGTGGGAAGAAGACGGGCATCCTCCGCGCGACTTCTATCGTCGACTGGGCGAGTTGGGCGTACTCGGGATTCAGGTGCCGGAAGAATACGGCGGCGGCGGCGAGAAGTCACTCAAATTCAACGTCGTAGTTGCCGAAGAGGTGGCTGCCGCCGGGGCGTCATTCGGATCGCAGTCGGTGCATACCAATCTGATCTTGCCGTATCTCGTCGAGTATGCGAACGACGACCAGAAGGCGCGTTGGCTCCCCGGCTTCGCTTCAGGCGACCTGATGTTTGCCATCGCGATGACCGAACCTGGTACCGGATCGGATCTCGCAAACATTGCGACCACCGCCAAGCTGTCCGAAGACGGCACGCATTACGTGGTCAATGGAGCCAAGACGTTCATCACCGGTGGTGTTCTTGCCGATCGTGTCCTCGTGGTGTGCCGGACCTCGGCCAGCACTGCGGAGAACCGTCGCAGTGGATTGTCGATACTAGTGGTCGATACGTCCTCACCCGGATTCTCTGTTGGTCGCAAGATCAACAAGATTGGCCTGAAAACCTCGGATACCGCGGAACTTTCGTTTGTAGACGTTCACGTTCCGGTGGAAGATCGGCTGGGTGAGGAGGGTTACGGATTCTCCTACTTGACCCACAACCTGGCTCAAGAACGATTGACCATCGCATACGGTGCTGCCGCGACAGCCAATGCTGCGCTTCGCTTCGCGATCGACTACGTCAAGGAACGCAAGGTTTTCGGCAAGCCCGTCGCGGCGTTCCAGAACACCAAATTTGTTCTGGCGGAATGTGCTACCGAGGTCGACGCCATTCAGTTGATGGTGGACAACGCCCTGGAATGCCACGATCGTGGCACGCTGACAATTCCGGACGCTGCCAAAGCGAAGCTGTTCTGCACCGAGGCGGCGGGGAGAGTCATCGACAAGTGCCTTCAGTTGCATGGCGGGTACGGGTACATCACCGAGTATCCCATCGCGCGCCTGTACGCCGATACACGCGTAACTCGAATTTATGGTGGCACAAGTGAAGTCATGAAGACCATCATTGCGAAGGATCTCGGCCTCTGAGAGCTTCTCCCGACATGCCTTCGGCCTCGGGAACTGTTCCCGAGGCCGAAAGGATTTGCGGTATGTCTACTGCGATGGAACTCCGATGATGCCCTGAGCAACCAATTCGGCTGTCTGTTCGCCGGTGGTGCCGAGGATGTCCGCCAGAATCGACGTCGAATCTTCCCCGACTTCCGAGGCCGGCCCGGTGGCGAAGTGGGAACCGTTGAACGACGCGGGATTGGCGGCAGCGAGGTAGGAGCCGATTCGAGGCTGCTCGAGAGGCGAGAACATCGGGTTGTTCTCGAGTTCACCGGATTTTACGACGTCTGCGAAACTTCGGTAGCGCTCAAACAGGACCGATGTCTTATCCAGTGCTGCAATAACTTCGGATCCCGAATGCTCACGGAACCATCGTGAGAACAGGGCAGTGAGAACTTCGCGGTGCCGGTACCGGTCTGCTTCCGTACTGAAATCTGCACCCAACGCAGATTCGACGGCATCCACGGCGACCGCTGTGCCGGTAACCGCAGTGAGGTCGCGAAAATGTCGGGTGGTGAGAGCGACGAGCATGAAGCGTTCGTTGTCGCTGGTGACAAAGTCGATTCCGTACGTGCCGTAGACGGCGTTGCCACCGTATTCACGACACTGTCCATTGATCTGGACTTCGGTGAGGTATCCGAGAGTGCCGGCGGTAGCCAGGGCGACGTCTTCGAGCGGAAGCGTGATCTGCGACCCGGTTCCAGTTGAATCACGCTTGCGTACCGCGGCCGTGATGGCAAGTGCCGCATACAGTCCGCAGGCCATATCCCAAGCCGGTAGTACGTGATTGACGACGCCGGCATAGTCAGCGGGCCCGGTCATCATCGGAAATCCCAACGCGGCATTGACGGTGTAGTCGACTCCGGGACTGCCGTCGCGGCGGCCGAGAATTTCGAGGGTGATGACATCGTGTCGCAGTGCTGAGAGGGCGTCGTGGCTCATCCATCCGCGCCCGCCCGCATTGGTCACCAAGATGCCGTTGCCCACGCCCGGCGCGGTGACGAGTTGTTGCACCAAGGCCTGGCCCTCGTCGGATCGCATGTTTACTGCAAGAGATTTCTTGCCCTTGTTGAGTCCGGTCCAGTAGATACTCTCGCCCTGATCGGTGACGGGCCAGCGGTGGTAATCAGAAGCGCCGCCGATCGGGTCGATCCGGATTACCTCGGCGCCCAATTGGGAGAGCGTGAGTCCACACAGTGGAGCGGCGACAAAGCTGGAGACCTCGATGATGCGAAGGCCGGACAACGGGGCTGCGGGTTGGGTCATCGGTGATCCTTCAGCGGTAGGCGAGTGTGCGATCATGCCATCAGCGCTGTGAAACGCCAGTCCAGGACGGGGGCATCCGCGGCAGAAGCATTGTGGGCGAATACAAGCGAACGCAATTCGAGCGCAGTACCTTGCTCCAGTGGCGTCGAGCTTTCGACGTGCAGTTCGCTCGTGAGCGTGTCGCCTTCGTGGACCGGTCCGGTGTGATCGCAGGAATGCCATCCGAGAACGGTCACCATGTTGGGTAGAGCGCGTGTGGCTTGAGCCAGCGCAATTCCGATGGTGTGACCACCGTAGACGAGGCGGCCTTGCGCGCCGGCGCGTTCGTCATGATGTGTCGCCGCGATATTGAGGCTCAGGCGTGCGAGTTCGGGTGCGCTGGAGACAACGTCGCCGCTGCTTCGGAAGATGGAACCGACAAGTTCTTGCTCGAAGTGCTTGCCGGGAACCTTGTTTCGGTAGACATCGAGATTCCATCCGTCTGGTGAGACGTACGGAGCGACAACAGCGGGCCCGATGGCGGAGAGATCATCGTTGTGTCGAACTCGCGAGTCGTTGGGGCTACTGCTGAGCGGCAGCATCGCACAGCGATAGAAGTCGAGGACGGTGTTGCCGTTCTGATCGGCTGACGTCATGCGCAGTGCTGCAAGACCGGTGGGCGCACGGCCGGGCTTCGATGAGTTCTCTCGGAGTCCGACAACCTCGGTGCGCGTATACAAGGTATCGCCGAGGACGGGAAAACGATGAAAGCGCAGTCCGCGGTAGAACAGGTTGGCCTTCACGTGGTGGGTGACCACAGTGGACTGGCCGATCGCTATGTCTGTGACCAGACCTGGATTAGCGACTGGTGCAGTGGATCCGGTGATCGCAGCGGAGAGATGCGCATCCAGCGAGAGTCGCATCCGGTCGCCGAGGATGGCCTGGTGAGTGGCAGCGAGACCGCTGGTGAGCGTGACAGCGGGTGCCTCGTCGAAGATTTGTCCGTGACTGAGTTCGTCGAAGTACGGTCCGCCGACATAGTTTTCGCTCATGCGCTGATTCCTTCGGCTTTGGCGAGAGTCCGGCGTGCCGCGACAGCGACGGCTTCGTCGAGCATCTGACCGTCGAGTTGGGCTGCGCCGGCGCCCAAGTTTTCTGCTTCCTCCAGTGCAGCGAGGACCCGTCGTGCGTCAGTGACGGCGTCATCGGAAGGAGTGAATGCCGCAGTAGCAGAATCGATCTGAGCGGGGTGTATGACCCATTTTCCGTCGAATCCCAGTGCGCTTGTCCAGGCCGCCGAGCGCCGGAAATCGTCGTTGTCGGCGATGCCGAGGAAGGGGCCGTCGATCGCAGCGATACCGGCCGCGCGGCACGCGATCAGGATCCTGTCCTGAATCGCCAACCAGTGCTCCGGAAGGGCTCTACGTGAGCGTCCCAGTGCCGCACCGAGATCCGCGTAGCCGATGACGGCGGCGTGCAGTCGTGGCGTTGCCGCGCAGATGGTGTCGACATTCTGGACTCCGAGGGGTGTCTCGATCAGAGCTTGAAGGGATGTGCCGGTGGCCCCGAGGATGCTCTCGGCCTCGAGAAGCTCTGCGGGCGTCTCGACTTTGGGGACGATTACGCTGGTGAGGGACTCTCCGAGCGCGCCGCAGGCTGTGAGGTCGTCGCGCGCCCACGGTGTTGTCAGCCCGTTGATTCGGACCGACACGGTGCGAGTCGTGCCGAATTCCTGCACCAGTTGTACGACAAGATTTCGTGCGATTTCTTTGTTCGCGGAGGTGACGGCGTCCTCGAGATCGAGGATCACTTCGTCGGCGGTGGACGCCAGAGCCTTGCGTGCCTTGCGCTCGTCGGAACCGGGCGCGACCAGGGAGGTGCGTCGCCGGACAGGTCGGTATTCGTTGTTGTCCACGTGTGTCGATTACCTCGATCAGGGGCCAAATGTACGGCCAGTTGAATATGTAGTGAGCTGCCGCGAATCGTCCGGAAGTGCTTCGAACTTCCCACGATGCTGGCAGTCGCTACGGGTGACTGTCAAGGTCGGGTGTTGACATTGGGCGAACAATGACTAAATATGGCCGTACAAACTTTGAACAAAGTCGAGGCGGATTCATGCTCAAGCTCAACGACGAAGAGACCTTCCTGATCGAGACTGTGCGGACTTTCATTGACCGCGAGGTCAAGCCGTCCGTGCAGCAGGTGGAACACGCAAACGAATATCCCGAAAAGTGGATCGACCAGATGAAGCAGATCGGGATCTACGGACTGGCGATCCCCGAGGAATACGGCGGATCTCCCGTGTCGATGCCGTGCTACGCGCAGGTGACCCAGGAACTGTCCCGGGGCTGGATGACCCTCGCCGGTGCCATGGGTGGGCATACGGTGGTTGCCAAGCTGATCACTCTCTACGGCACCGAAGAGCAGAAGCGGAAGTACCTCCCGCGGATGGCGACCGGCGAGATCCGGGCGACCATGGCGCTGACCGAGCCCGGTGGTGGCTCCGATCTGCAGGCCATGACTACCAACGCCAAGAGCGACGGCACCGACCTGGTCATCAACGGCGCCAAAACGTGGATCACCAATGCGCGTCGGTCCGGTGTGATCGCGCTGCTGTGCAAGACGGACCCCGCTGCCAGTCCGCGTCACGCCGGTATCTCCATCGTCCTGGTTGAGCAGGGCGATGGACTCAACGTTTCGCGTGACTTGCCGAAACTCGGGTACAAGGGCGTCGAGAGTTGCGAGTTGTCCTTCGACAACTACCGCATCTCTGAAACCGCGATCTTGGGTGGGACTCCGGGCAAGGGTTTCGGTCAGATGATGAAGGGGCTCGAAACCGGCCGCATCCAGGTGGCGTGCCGAGCGCTCGGCGTGGCCACCGCAGCACTCGAGGATTCACTTGCTTACGCCCAGCAGCGTGAGAGCTTCGGGAAGCCGATCTGGAAGCATCAGTCGATCGGAAACTACCTGGCGGACATGGCAACCAAGCTTACTGCTGCACGCCAGCTGACCTGGCATGCTGCGCAGATGTACGACAGCGGCGAGCGTTGCGATATGGAAGCGGGAATGGCCAAGCTGTATGCCTCCGAGGTTGCGATGGAAATTGCGTTGTCCGCGGTGCGTATTCACGGTGGCTACGGCTACTCGACGGAATACGACGTCGAACGGTACTTCCGCGACGCGCCACTCATGATCGTCGGCGAGGGCACCAACGAGATTCAGCGCAATGTGATCGTTGCGCAACTGGTCGCACGCGGCGGACTGTGACCGCCCGGTGAGCAAGTAGAATCTGATCGCTATGAGCGGTAAGGAAAGAGAGACGGAGCCGGCGTACCAACGCCTCTCCCGTGAGCTTCGTGCGCAGATATCCGCTGGAACTTACCGCGACGGACTTCAATTGCCGACGGAATCCGAACTGGCACAGCAATATGGTGTGAGCAGGCAAACCGTGCGTCGCGCCTTCCACGACCTGGTTTCCGAAGGCATTGTGTACCGGGTTCCGGGGCGCGGAACGTTTGTCTCCGAGAACAGCGGCCGCTACCTGCGTCACCACGGATCCATCGAGGATCTCATGAACCTCTCGCGTGACACCACGATGGAAGTGGTGTCACCGTTGCAACGACGGATGGACATCGAGGCTGCCAGCAGGCTCCGTCTCGACACCGATGTGGTGTACACGGTGGTGTTCCGTAGATTCCACGAAGGTGTTCCGTTTGTGCAGACTACGGCGCATTTGCCTGAGGCGATTGCCCGTCACATCGTCGACGCGCCTGAGATGGCGGCTGGTGCCGTCAGTGCCTACACCGTGATCGGGCTGCTGGAACCTTTGCTGGAAAGTCCAATAATCGAAGCGGCGCAGTCGATTACAGTGGCACCTGCTACTGATTCGGTGGCGAGGGATGTGCATTGCGAGCCGGGGCATCCGATGTTGCGAGTAGACCGTCTCTATTCGAACGCTGCGGGCCTGGCCAACGAATTGTCGGTGAGCTACTTCTTGCCCGAGCAGTACACCTATCGTGTGACGCTACGTCGAGGCGCGCACTAGCGTTCGGTGTATCTCTCTGTCACCCATGATCTTTCAGTGGATAGCCATGTAAATTTACAATAGACACGATTCGAGGATAGCCATGAAACGAGCAGCTCTGGTTGCGCCGGTCCGCACTGCGGTGGGTCGCTTCGGTGGTGGCCTGCGTGATGTGCCGGCGGAGACACTCGCGTCCGCCGTCATCAAGGAAGCTGTGCGACGGAGCGGGATCGACCCAGCGCGCATCGACGATGTTGCGATGGGCCAGTCGTACGCTAATTCCGAGGCGCCGTGCATCGGCCGGTGGGCTGCACTCGATGCCGGACTGCCGATTTCGGTGGCCGGATTCCAAACAGATCGCCGCTGCGGAACAGGGTTACAGGCCATCGTCACGGCCGCGATGATGGTGCAGACCGGTGCCGCCGACGTCGTTGTTGCCGGTGGTGTCGAGTCGATGAGCGGGATCGAGCACTACACGACGGGTGCGCGCTGGGGAACGAAATCCGGTGGGCTGCAACTGTTCGACCGACTCGATCGGGGTCGCGAGCGGTCTCAGCCCGAGTGGCGTTTCGGCAAGATCAGCGGGATGATCGAAACTGCCGAGAACGTCGCGCAGCGCTGCGGCATCAGTCGAGAGCAGTCCGATCAGTTTGCGGTCGACAGTCACCGAAAGGCAGCTTCGGCAAGGGATTCCGGACGGTTCGAGGGTGAGATCGTCTCGGTGGAACTGACCGATCGTAAGGGTAATGTCACGGCGTTTCGTACCGACGAGGGTATCCGCGACGATACGTCGATCGAGGCGCTCTCACGGTTGCGGGCCGTAACCCCGGGTGGTGTTGTCACCGCTGGAAATGCAAGTCAGCAAAACGATGCCGCGTCGGCGATGTTGGTGGTTGCCGAGGATCGCTTGGACGAGTTGGGTCTCGAACCGATCGGGTTTCTGGACAGCTGGGCTGCCGCGGGTTGTGAACCGTCGTTGATGGGCCTCGGCCCGGTCGCGGCGGTCTCGAAGCTCTTTGCTCGGGGTGGCGGTAGTTTCTCGGACTTCGAGTTGGTGGAGTTGAACGAGGCGTTTGCCTGCCAGGTTCTGGGTGTCGTGAAGGAATGGGGCTTCGAGGATCTGGATCGACTCAACGTCAACGGATCCGGAATTTCCCTCGGGCATCCCGTCGGCGCGACGGGTGCCAGAATGGCGACCACGGCCTTGCATGAACTCAGCCGTCGTGGCGGCGGAAAAGCGCTGCTGACGATGTGTATCGGTGGTGGGCAGGGCCTGGCCGCTGTGGTGGAGTCCGCCTGAATCTCGCGCTGGGTAGACTCCGGAGTAACAGCACAACGGAGGCGGTCGGCTGATGAGTTCAAGCGCAGAGGATTCCAGCGGAGCCCTGAACATCGAAGATGTTCGGCGCGCACAGGCTGCCCTCGACGGTTTGGACGTAATTACGTGGGCCAACCGCTTCGAATTGCTGTCCGACGCGAATCGACTTCGGCTTCTCCTCTGTTTGCATCACGCACCGGGGATCTGTGTCACGGACCTGTCCGTGGCACTGGGAATGAGCGGAACGGCTGTCTCGCACGCACTTCGGCTCTTACGTAGCCAAGGGTGGGTGACTGCGACGCGAGACGGCCGCTCCATGCGTTACCAACTGGCCGAAGACACCGTTCACCAGTTGCTTCACTCCATCGGCGCAACGCATTTCGGCGACACGCAGTTCGACGACACAGGTCACTCCCACCGCTGAGTCAAGGTGTGGCGAAAAACTGCTGCACTGCCGGCGCCGCATTCGGATTGCCGTTCATGATGCCCTGACCGGCGCCCACCACCGTTCCGATTGCCCCACCGACGATGCATCCGGCGATGAAGTTGGGGAAGATCGACACACATCCGATCCCGAGGCCCATGGCGGCGCCGCCGAGAGTTGACTGCAGCCCGCCGTTGTTCCAGCCGGCGTTGACTTCATTTGTCATGGTGTCGAACGCGATTTGCTTCGGGTTGTTGCCGGGAAAGAGCGTCGCGGCAACTTGACTGTTTGTGCTCACCGGCGGGTTCAAAGGATCGAAGGCTGCGTTCGGAGCTGCAACCGCAGTTCCGGCGCCAGCACCTACAGTCGCGACAACAAGCACGGTCATGGTCAGAGTTCGGGACAGTTTCATGGGGACGGCCAATCTGTCTGTGTGGAACCTTCAGTATGAAAATTTCTGTTCGGGCACAAGCGGACCCGTCGTCTAGCGCGCGACGGGTCGTGAGAAATGGCTACCCGACTCTGCAGCTACTGAAACCGTCCATCCTCATTCGTCTCCTGGCGGCATTTTCAGTGCCAACGGTGATCCGCGATTGCGGTGCGGGGACCGAATTTCGGTTTGACGGCTTGCCCACTCGCTTGCAGGAGGCGGACGGCCCGATACCGGTGTGGTTGTAGGGGAGCGAGGTACTCCACCATCCGTGCGTCGTCGATCGGCTCACCGAGCAACGACCAACCGATGACGGACGCCAGATGGTAGTCACCGACCGACAATGCGTCGGAATCGCCGAAGGCGCGTTGGGCGACCTCGGCGGCAGTCCAGATTCCGACGCCGGGGACGGCGCGCAAACGCTGTGTTGCTTCCGCTCGCGTGAATGTCGATGCTTCTTCGAGACGATTGGCGACGCGAGCACATTGAACAATCGTCCGGGATCGTGCCGGATCCACATTTGCGCGATGAAACTCCCACGACGGCATCAAGCGCCACTGATCCGCGGTGAGTGGCACCCGCATTCCGTCGGGGGCCGGACCCGGTGGACGTTCGCCGAATTTGGTGGACAACCGGCGCCACGCCGCGAACGCGTCGATGCCGTGCACACGCTGCTCCAGGATCGCCGGCACAAGAGCTTCCAGGACGCGGCCGGTGCGGCCGATCCGAAGATGCGGAAAGCGGCGGTGAGCTTCGACGAGCTTGGGATGCTCGGGTGCAAAATCGTCCGTGTTGTCGTCGACACCGAGAAGCGCGTCGACGCTCCCGAGGAATTCCGTAGCGCCGAGGCCCCAGGCCTGAGCGCGGACGGTGTGCCGGTCGGATTGGGTGATGCGATAGGTCACAGGGCCCGAAGGTTGGCGGGAAGTTCGCCAGATCGCGCCGTCCGCAGTGCGCCGGTGGGTGGGGTCGGCGGGTCCGCGCTGATGCGGACCGAGCGTCAGCGCTGCATCGAGTGGTCGCGCCGAAGTTACGGTGACTTCGTCGGCGACGGGTGACTGCGTCATTTCATAGCAAGCGTATAGACCCTGGTCGACGCGCGTTCAGGCATATGTCGGTGGGGCAACGTATTGTCCGAGCCATGATCATCGTGAGCACCGACGGATCCTGTCTACGAAACCCCGGTGGGGCTATCGGCTGGGCTTGGGTCAATCACGAGGGTCCCACCATGTCGGGTGGTGAATCATCCGGAACAAATCAGATCGCAGAATTGCGAGCTTTGTTCGAGGCTGTTGTCGCACACCCCGGCGACGAGCCCCTGCTCATCGAATCCGACTCGCAGTACGCCATCAAATGCGCCTCCGAGTGGCTGCCGAGTTGGAAGCGCAAGGGCTGGAAAACCGCAAGCGGCGGTGCCGTCAAGAACCTGGAACTCGTGCAGGGAATCGACCGGGTCATCACCGACCGCGTCGGCCCGGTGCGTTTTCGTTGGGTTCGCGGACACGTCGGCAACCACTACAACGAGGTAGCCGACAAATTGGCCGGCGAGGCCGCACGCGCCATTGTCTCCGGGGATATTGCGTCGGTGCCGCTTGCTGTCCCGGCTGCTGAACTTTCGGTGAAAAAGGAAATGACCGTCGTGAACCCCTCCTACAAGGAGAAGTCCACGACGGTCATCGAACCGGAAGATCTGTTCACACTCTTCTGAGCGTCTAGGTCAAGCTGCCCTCATGGACCGCACGGTCGAATGCGGGAAGCGGGTCACCGGCACGCAGGGTGGTGGCCAACGCCGGATCCGCAAGGTGCAGGCGGCCGATTGCAATCAGATCGAACTCACCGGAACCGATGCGCTTCTCCAGTTCGGGGATATTGTCCACGACGGGAGAAGAGCCCTCGATGCGGCTGTCGCGCAGAGACTTTCCGAGACCGACGCTGCCGACGGCCATCGTGACCGCGCCGGTCAGCTTCTTGGCCCAGCCTGCCAGCGAGAGTTCGCTGCCTTCGAAAGCGGGGACGTCGAAGCGGCGGATGCTGGCATCCAGAACGTCCACTCCGGCGTCGACCAGGGCGCCCAGAATGACACCCAACTCTTCCGGGGTCTCGGCGATCTTGGCGGTGAAGTCCTGCTGCTTGTGCTGCGAGAAACGGTAGATGATCGGCACATCAGGGCCGACGGCTTCGCGGATCGCAGCGATCACAGCGACGGGGAACTTGGTACGACGCTCGAGGTCGCCGCCCCAGGCGTCGTCGCGCTTGTTGGTGCCTTCCCACAGGAAGGAGTCGAGCAGGTAACCGTGGCCACCGTGCAGGGCGATACCGTCGAAACCGACCTCGAGTGCATTGACTGCAGAACGAGCGTAGGCGGCAATGACATCCGCGATGTCCTGCTCGGTCATCGCTTCGGTGACGGCCTGGGCGCGCTCGACATATTCGGCCGTGTACGAAGTGACACCCAGCGGGCCCCACTCGCCGGACGGACGCATCGGCTTGAGCTCGGGATCGAGCTGCATCATCGCGCCCCACAGCGGGCCGACGTGCCAGAGCTGCGGAACGATCTTGCCGCCGGCTGCGTGGACGTCGTCGACAACCTTGCGCCAGCCCGCCAGTGCCTCGGGGGTGTGCAGGTTGGGAACGTTGACGTGATCGACGGCGGTGACGTGATCGATGGCCACTCCCTCGGTGACGATGAGGCCGGTGCCGCCCGAAGCGCGTCGGCTGTAGTAGTCGGCTACGTCCTGGCCGGGAACTCCGTCGGTGGAACGTGAGCGGGTCATGGGGGACATGACGATGCGGTTGGCAAGCTCGAGCGAACGGATACGCAGCGGCTGGAACAGGGGGTTGGTCATGTCAATCACAGTGCTTTCATGAATCGGAAGAATCCGGGGTCCTGGTCGACTCGCAACCTGGTGAGGGTGCGGTAGCTGATCAGCCACTTGCCGTCCTCTTTGCGGTATTCCTCGTGGTAGTGGCCGTAGCCGTGTAGGTGGAGTTCTTTCTCGCCGTCGTTCCACCACAGCATGTCTTCCATCGCCCAGATGCCCGTGGCTGTCGTGGGGGAGGTCAACACGATTTCGGGCATGTGCGCGTGGTGCGCCGTGGTGAGGGGGATTTCGCCGTCGAGCATGTTGCGAATGGCATTGGTGAGCTTTTCGATGCCGACAACCTGGTTGGACGTGTCGCCGGTCTTGGGCTGCTTGTCTGCGGGCAGGCCACCCCAGGTCTCGCTGACGACGTCCGCGGTGTGCAGTGTCGGGTAGATGTGCCACTGCTTGGTGTCCATGCAGCGCAGGCGAGCTGAGAAGACCCTCTTGATTTCCTCGATCGCAAGCAGTTCCTCGACGGGACTGAGTGGTTCCTCGGCGGGGTGGGGTGACGCGACGTCGGAATCGGACTGAGACATGCAACCTCCAGCAATGATCGGCAAGATGCCTTCACACTCGGGTGCCGGGGCGCTGCCGTCAATCACCGGTCTCAGTGAGCGCGACGACGCTCGGTATGGTCGAGCGAAACAGAAGGAGCGTTCTTTTATGTGCACGGAAGCAGATTCAGTTCCAGGCTCGCAGGAAATTGCCGAGGTCCGCGCGTTCTGGCAGGAACTGGGGTTGCCTGGACTCATCGACATACACACCCACTTCATGCCCAAGAGTGTGATGGACAAGGTGTGGGGCTATTTCGATTCGGCTGGCCCGATGATCGGTCGGCCGTGGCCCATCACCTATCGGATGGCAGAAGAGGAACGAGTACATCGCCTTCGCGAGTTCGGTGTCCGCGCCTTCACATCGATGGTCTACCCGCACAAGTCCGGGATGGCTGAGTGGCTCAATTCGTGGGCCGTCGAATTTGCTGCACAGACGCCCGATTGCCTGCATACAGCCACGTTCTATCCGGAGGAATCGGCCGGGACGTACGTCGGAAAGGCATTGGAGTCGGGGGCTCGAATCTTCAAGTCCCACATCCAAGTCGGCAATTACGAGCCCAACGATCCGCTGCTCGATCAGGTGTGGGGACAGCTCGAAGACGCCGAAACGCCCATCGTCATCCACTGTGGTTCGGGACCCGCGCCGGGAACGTACACCGGACCGGATCGGATCGCGTCGTTGCTGGCGCGCTACCCGAGATTGTCGTTGATCATCGCTCACATGGGCATGCCGGAGTACAGCGAATTCCTCGATCTTGCCGAGGGATACGGAAATGTGCGTCTGGATACGACCATGGCGTTCACCGACTTCACCGAAGAACAGGGCGCTTTCCCGAAGGCGGACATTCCGCGACTGGTCGCTATGCAGGACCGAATCATGTTCGGAAGCGATTTCCCGAACATTCCGTACCCGTACCTGAAATCACTCGAGGCACTTACGCGTTTCGATCTGGGTGACGAGTGGCTGCGGGCCGTGGCGCACGACAACGCTGCCAAGCTCTTCTCGGTGGGCTGATCGCACCCACCGAGAAGAGACGGTGTCAGCGGAGTTTGATGCTGCCGCCGTCGGCCATCAACGTCTGGCCGGTCATGTACTTGGAATCGTCACTCGCGAGGAACACTGCGACAGGCGCGATGTCGGTCTCGGGATCGCCGATGCGGCCCAGCGGAACCTTGGCGACGGACGCAGCAGCGCGATCCGGGAATGCTTCTGCCCAGGCGACAACACCCTCGGTAGCGGCGAACGGGCAGATCACGTTGACCCGAATGCCTTCCGGCGCCCATTCATTGGCGACGACGCGAGTGAGGCCGCGGACTGCTTCCTTGGCTGCTGCGTACGACGTCTGGGTGGGCATGCCATCCAGGCCGGAGCCCGAAGCGAAGTTGATGACCGAGCCCTTGGACTTGGCCAACTCGTCGTGGCAGGCCTGCATCAGGTGGACAACCGGGTAGAAGCCCGTGTTGAAGGACAGGTCGAACATGTCCTGGGTGGTCTCCAACAACGGAGCCTGACGAGACGCGTGAGCGTTGTTGACCAGGACGTCGACGCTGCCGAAAGCCTCGACTGCGGCGTCGCGGATCTGCTCGGCAGAACCTGCTGCGGAGAGGTCGACGTTCAGGAACTTGCCGGCGCCGGCAAGTTCCTTCTCGAGTGCCTGACCCTGCTCGTCGTTGATGTCGACGAACAGAACCTTCGCGCCTTCACGGGCGAAGACTCGGGTGATTGCGCGACCGATTCCGCCGGCGCCGCCGGTGACGATTGCTACCTTGCCGTTCAACCTCATGAAATGCGCTCCTCTTTTGTGAAACTGCGTAGGTGGTGCTGATTAGACGGTTGCGGTCTCGTCGACTGCGAGAGCAATCTTTTCGAGGCCGGCGATGCTGTAGGCAGCGTAGTTCTCGTACGGTCCACGGCCCGAGAAGTAGGACGTGAGCTGTCCGCCGAGCTCCTCGACGGTGAAGGCGGATCCGGCTGCGTCGAAACGGTTCTCGACCTTCGGTGCCTCCATGAGTGCAACCATCTTGCCGTAGACGACAAAGACCTGTCCGTTGATCTCGTCGGAATCAGGCGAAGCGAGGTAGCTGACGAGCGTTGCGACGCGCTCGGGTGCCAACGGATCGAGACCCTGGACTCCGGTGTTGTTCTCGCCGAAGGCCTGTGCCGTCATCGCGGTCCGGGCGCGGGGGCAGATGGCGTTGGTGCGAACACCGTAGCGGGAGAGTCCCTGGGCGCTCGAGAGCGTCAGCGCGGTGATGCCGGCCTTGGCTGCGGAGTAGTTGGGCTGTCCGGCGGAGCCGAAGAGGAATGCCTCGGAGGAGGTGTTGATGATGCGGCCGTAGACGGGAGCGTCGGCTGCCTTGCTGGCTGCGCGCCAGTGGACGGCTGCGGCATGCGAGGTGGCGGCGTGGCCCTTGAGGTGCACGCGGATGACGTCGTCCCAGTCGGACTCGGTCAGGTTGAAGATCATCTTGTCGCGCAGGATGCCCGCGTTGTTGACGAGGATGTCGAAGGAGCCGAAGTTCTTGACGGCTTCTTCGATGATGCGACCGCCGAGCGACCAGTCGGAGACGTCGCCGGTGATGGCGAGCGCCTGTCCGCCGGCTGCCTTGATCTCGTCGACGACGTCGTTGGCTGCGGAGCCCATGTCATTGACGATGACGGCTGCGCCTGCGGCTGCGAGGCCGAGTGCTTCCGCGCGGCCCAGGCCTGCGCCTGCGCCGGTGACTGCGGCAACTTTGCCTTCCAAGCTCAGTGATTGCGTCATGTCGTGCTCCTTCGATCCTGTGCCAGTGACACTGATGTCCGCTGGAACGATGTCCACTGAAAATTAGTATTCATTCTAATTTGCCGACGCTGTTTTGGGCGGGGTTCCGTAAAACTACCCAAGTCAAAATCAGAATTAGTTCTAGTTTTGAACAGATGGTGCACGGGAAATGCGAAAGTCCCGGTCAGTGGGAGCGGTGATGTAGGTCACGGGTGGGTCATGCCACCTTGGGGTTACGCGCCGACTAGGCACGTACGCACCCGCGTCACCACCGATTTTGCCCCGGAGCGCCCATGTTCACCGACTCGCCTGCACACAAGCATCCACGCCCCAGTCAGTCGCTGGAGATCCTCAGCGCAGGATCTGCGCTGGCGGCTTCGGGTGGGTCGACAGGCGGATCTGCCGCGCTCCTGGCAGCAATGCTCAAGACCTAGATACGGCGGCAATGCGCCGGATCAGGCAGTAGTACCGAAACAGACAGCGCGGTCAGGGCGGCCGATTGTGCCGGACCTGAAATCACGGAAGGCACCATCAGTGTCACTGAATTTGGCAGATCTGTACGAGGGCGTAGCGGACTTGATTCCGGATCGCGAAGCACTTGTTTGCGACGGACGTCGCCGCACCTACGTCGAACTCGACGAGGGATCCAACCGCATCGCGCACCACCTGGCGAACGCTGGAGTCGGACCGGGCGATCACGTCGCGCTTCACATGCGCAACAGCGTCGAGTACGTCGAAAGTTTGTTGGGCTGCCTCAAGATTCGTGCAGTTCCGATCAACGTGAACTACCGCTACGTCGATGCCGAGCTGACGTACCTGTACAACGATTCCAAGTCGGTAGCCCTGATCGTCGACGAAGAATTTGCGGGCACAGTCGCGACGGTTCTCCCGGGAACGCCCGACGTGAAGCACGTTGTTGTCGTAGGCAACCCGGATTCACTCGTTGTCGACGGCGTCGACACCGTCGGTTACGAAGCTGCCGCGCAGGCACAGCCGTCTTCACGTGGCTTCGGAGCGCGCAGTGAAGACGATCTGTTCATCATCTACACCGGCGGAACCACGGGTATGCCCAAGGGCGTCATGTGGCGCCACGAGGACTTCTACTTTGCCGCGCTGACCGGTGGCAACCCGTTCGGACCGCCGCACCGTACCGCGCAAGAGCTGTACACCGCCGTGCCGAACGTCTTCGCGATGAACATGCTCAGCACCGCACCGCTCATGCACGGCGCTGCGTCGTACTCGCTGTTCACCGGATTCTTCATGGGCGCCAACGCTATTCTGATGGCAAAGTTCGACGCCAAGACGACGCTCGAACTCGCCGGAACGGAGAAGGCCATCTCCATCACCGTCGTCGGCGACGCGATGGCACGTCCGATCGCGGACGAATTGGCAGCCAACGGTGCGGATTACGATCTCAGCTCGGTAGCCATGGTGACATCCGGCGGGGCACTGTTCTCCCTGTCCCTGCGTGATCAGTTGAAGTCGCTCGTTCCGAACCTGAACATCCGCGACGGCTTCGGCTCCTCGGAGTCGGGTGTCGACGGCAACATCGAGATCGGCGAAGACGGCTTGATGCGTATCGCTGCTCGTGACGAGACCCGCGTGGTCGACGAGCGGATGCGTCCGCTCGAGCCCGGATCACCCGACACCGGATACATCGCCCGCTCAGGTCACGTCCCGGTCGGGTACTTCAACGACCCGGTCAAGACTGCCGCGACGTTCCCGATCGTCGACGGAGTCCGTATGTCGGTGCTCGGCGACGTCGGACGCGTCGAAGCTGACGGTTCGATCGTGTTGCTGGGACGCGGATCTCAGTGCATCAACACCGGCGGTGAGAAGGTGTACCCCGAAGAGATCGAGCAGGCCATCAAGAGTCACCCGGCCGTTCTCGACGCTCTGGTTGCCGGAGTTCCGGACGAGAAGTTCGGCGAGCGCGTCGCCGCTGTCATCACCACCCGCGAGGGTTTTGATGTTCCCGATGCTGCAGAAATCGGTGAGCATTGCGCGACGCAGGTAGCTCGGTACAAGATCCCGCGCACCGTCGTCAGCGTTCCGACGATCATGCGTTCCCCGAGCGGCAAGGCCGACTACCGCTGGGCCAAGGCAACTCTGGTGGAGCAAGCAAACTAATACGTCGAATACCTGAAGTCATCCAGCGCGTTTTGTGAGGGGCGCGCTGGGTGACTTTTGTGTTTGCGCGGTCAGCCGGTTCCGGTGACCGTCAAATACAGCAGTGCAACGTTGAGCGTGACGATCAGCCCAGCGGCGAGCCAGGCCGCGACGGTGGTCAGTGGGGCATTGCGGGCATCGCCCATGAGTTCGCGATCCGAGGTCATTCGGACGAGGGGGATGATCGCGAACGGTATGCACAAGCTCAGCACAACTTGGCTCAGCACGAGTGCCAATGTCGGGTCGACGCCCAGTCCGAGGACGATCAGGGCGGGGATGAGGGTGACGATCCGCCGAGTGATCACCGGAATGCGAATGGCGAGAAGGCCGTGCATGATTTCGGCGCCGGCGGCGCAACCGACGGATGTGGACGCCAGTCCCGATGCGAGCAGGCCGATCGCGAACACCACGGCAACTCCGGGGCCGAGGGAGTTTTCGATTGCCGCATGGGCTCCGTCGATCGTGTCCGTTCCGGGAACTCCGCGCAGCGCCGAGGCTGCCAGGAGCAGCATTCCGATGTTCACCGTGCCGGCGATGATGAGCGCGACGACGACATCCCAGCGAGTGATCTTCAGGAGTCGCTGCAAGCGGGGCCCGGGTTCGATGTGGCCGTGACGATCTCGTGCCAATGCGGAATGCAGGTAGATCGCATGGGGCATGACTGTTGCCCCGAGCATGCTTGCTGCGAGTAGCACTGTTTCGGTGCCTTCGAATCGCGGAACCAAGCCGGCGACGGCGTCGGCGCCCGATACATCCGTGAAGGCGAGGCCGGTGAGGAAGCCGATCGTGATAATCGCGAGAAGCCCGATGACAACGAACTCGAAAGTCCTTTGACCACGCCTACTTTGAATCATCAGAATGACCATCGACACGCAACCGGTGATGAGTCCGCCGACAAAGAGTGGGATGTTGAACAGCAGGTTGAGCGCGATGGCGCCGCCGATGACCTCGGCGACATCCGTTGCGATTGCCATCGTTTCGGCTTGCAGCCAGAATGCGCGACGGTTGTTCTTGCGTAGACGCTGACCGAGCATCTCCGGCAAGGATTTTCCGGAGACCAGGCCGAGCTTCGCGGAAAGGTACTGCACCAGGACGGCCATTGCATTGGCGAGAACCAGCACCCAGATCAGGAGATAGCCGTACTTGGCGCCGGCAGTGAGGTTGGCGGCAACGTTTCCGGGATCGACATACGCGATGGCAGCTACGAATGCCGGGCCGAGCAGTGCGATGGATCTGCCACTCGGTCGCCGGCGTGGGCGCTGTGCCAATTCTCGCGTACGGGTGCTCATCGGACTCCTGTTTGCGCATTCGCCAAACCGAATGATTCGACTATATGAACTATAGAGTTCGGGAGGCCGAACTTTCAAGGCGAGTCCTGTGCTGTGCGCCTTTATTACCCCCGGCGGTTAATAAAGGCGCACAGCTGGGAGCTAGCTCGTCACCCCGGCAGCGAGGAGTGCGCGAGCCTCGGGGCGTCCGTCGAGGATGCTGTTGGTGCGGAGCTTGACCTTCCACTCACCGTCGTTCTTGACCAGTTCCCAGCGGTTGGCGGTGATCCGCAGGACCTTGAAGCCCTTGGGGTTCTCGGGATCCTTGATGATCAACTGTGAATGGCAGGTCGCGACGGCCGTGTTGCCGTCGATACGAATGTGAGCCGGCGTCATCATGTGCGCGGCGCCGTTCATGATCCAGTTCTGATGTGCGTCGCTCTTCACCATTGCGCGCAGTTCGCCGCGGCCATGCATCGCTCCCGTGTCGACGTCGTAGACGCCGTCTTCGAGCCACAGGTTCGCGACCTCGTCAGCGCACCCGCTGTCGACGGCCGGGCTGTAGGCAGTCAGGAGTTCGGTGATGGCGAGCTTGTCTTCGAGAAGTTCAACGCGTGCGAGCAGGGATTCGATCAGTGCTGTGGAGTCGGTCATCGGTTGTCCTTACATGCGGAATGGATAAATCAGGAAGCGGTGAATTCGATGCCCTCGGCGAGGGCGATGCGGTGAAGTTCTTCGAGCTGATCACTGAAATGAGCGGCGCTTGTCGCGGTGATCGAGGAGCTTGCGATAGTCGCTCCGGCGTCACGAACGCGTGTCAGCGCGCGGACGGTCTGCTCGGCGTCGCCAAGTGGGTCGAGGGGAGCACCGGTGGACAGGATGACGTCGAAGCGTTCGGGGAGCGGCGCTGCGGCGAGCATGTCCTTCAATTCCGAGAGGCGCAATCCGAACGGCACCCAGCCGTCGCCGTGGGCTACTGCTCGGCGCAGGGACCGCTTTGTCCGGCCGCCGATCCACAGCGGCACCCGGGTCTGAACTGCGTGCGGTTCCACGACGAAGTCCGAGTAGTCGTAGAACTCGCCGTGGTACTCCGGGCGGGGATTCGACAGTGACACCCGCAGCGCGGCGAGGGCGTCGTCGGCGCGTGCTCCACGGTCGGCGAACGGCGCATTTATGAGATCGAATTCTTCTTTTAGCGTGCCGACTCCGAGGCCCAGAACGAGTCGGCCGTTGCTGACGCGATCCAGGGTTCCGTAGCGCTTCGCGATCTCGAGGGGGTGGTGATATCCCAGGACGAGCACCTGTGTGGCAAGGCGGATGTTGCGTGTCCGAGCGGCGAGATACCCGAGTGTTGCTAGTGGATCCCAGTAGGTTCCGCCACGTTCTTCGGCGATCTCGGCCGGCACTGCTACGTGTTCGCTGCAGGTCAAGTGGTGAAAACCGAGTCGGTCGGCCGTTTCGGCGATCTGCGCAACCTCTTCGATGTCGGCAGTGGCCTCCCATTCGGAGCGGGTGCTGGGGTGCTGGATCAGGACCGGTGTGACGATTCCCAGGTGCATCGGGCGTTTATAGCCGTGACGGCGTTCGCGAGGGGGCGACTTTCCGGTGATCGGGACTGGTTTGTGTGGCTCGACTTCCCAGATGCTGTGACCTGGGTTATAGTCACTAGAATCAATTCCAGTTTCCGGGAGGCGTCAATGACCATCGTTGATATCGACGACACAATGACCACGGTTCAGCCGACCAACACTGCGGCCAAGAAGGATCTGCCGCCGTCGATGGTCGAGCGGATGACGCTCATTCTCGATGCCTTCGACGGTCGAGCTGCCCGGCTCACGCTGGAAGAGGTTGCGTGCCGCACGCAGCTTCCGCGTTCCACTGTTCACCGCATCCTCGATCAGCTGGTCAAACTCGACTGGGTCGATCATGCATCATTCGGCTACTGCTTGGGTCGACGCGCGCTCGGATTGGGTGGCGGCGACGGCGGCCACAGCCAGATTCGTGAAGCTGCGGCGCCGCTTCTGCATGAACTGCACTTGCAGACCGGAATGGTTGTGCACCTCTCTGTCCTCGACGGCCGTGAAACGGTGTACCTCGACAAGGTCGGCGGACGTTTTGCCGCAGCACTCCCGTCGCGAGTCGGTGGCCGTGCCCTTGCGCACTCCACGGCCGGCGGCAAGGCGATGCTGGCGTGGATCGACCCGGAGCGCGTCGACGCACTTTTTGGTACCACCCTCCCGCGGTGTACCGAGAACACCATCTCGGAGATCGGCGTTCTGCATCAGGAACTCAACCGCATCCGTCAGCGTCGCGGTCTTGCGTTCGAGCGCGGCGAATCGGCTCGCGGAGTGGCCTGTGTCGCCGCTGCGATTCGTGGGCACGAAGGCCCCGTCGGCAGCATCGCGCTGTGCGGCGACATGCGGACGGCTCAGCTCGAGCGAGTCGCACCGTTGGTTGTCGACGCGGCCCGTGAGGTCTCGCGGTCGCTGTACCCCGAGCTGGGTGCCCCGCGTCGTGGACGCAAGGCGCCGCCCGTTCCCGTCAATACTTTCTCGGCCGACACGATGGACCGTCTCCTCGCCGTTTCCACTCAGCACTGGATCTGAGTTTCCGGTAGTTGAAGGTGATATCGCTGTAGCGGTATCACCTTCAGCTGTGTCATCTGAGCACGGTAGGAAATTCGTAGATTCGGATAATTGCCGCAAATTCATTCACGTTTCGGCGTGCCTGTGCCGCAACCACATTGGCAGGCTCACGAAGATCTCCTGTCGGTGATCCCGATCACCGGTAGTGACGCGACGGTGCGGCGGCGAGTGCGTTAGACAGTCAGTGGATCGTTATCGCATCACGATGTCGGCTGAGTCGACCGAGGCGCCCGGTAGAACACACATTCTTCGGCGCATAAGCCAAACCTGTGTTGTCCAACAGCTTTGTTGCGCAACACCTTGTGATTGACAGTCGAATCACATCACCTTCTGGAGGAATTCGAATGAATCGTAGTTCCCTTCGTTACCGCCGCGGGTTTACCGCGGTCACCCTGGCAGTTACTGCCGGCATGTTCCTGGCGTCCTGCGCCGACAACGGGTCGAGCGGCGGCGGTGAAACCGTCGAATCGGGTTCCGCGCTCAAGATCGGCATGGTCAACGAACAGGCTGATTCCGGCACCCCCACCAAGGGTGGCACGCTGACATTCAGCGGCTATGCGGCAGTGACGACGCTCGATCCTGCCAAGGGGCAGGTTGCCGGTTCTACCGGTGGCAGTGAACTCGGCGCGATCTACGACGTCGTGATGCGCTACGACCCCATCAAGCAGGAGTTCGTGCCGCAGCTGGCGAAGTCGCTCGAGGCGAGCAGCGACAGCAAGACGTGGACATTAAAGCTTCGTGACGGCGTGACATTCAGCGACGGAACACCTTTGGACTCCAAGGCAGTCACCGACAGCATCACCCGCTACGTCACCAACAAGGGACCGCAGTCCAGCCTCTGGGCCGCCAAGGTCGCCTCGATGGACACCCCGGACGCGACGACGGTTGTCTTCAACCTCGTCGATCCGTGGACTGGCATTCAGTCGATGCTGGCCACCGGACCGGGCATGATCGTCGCCCCGACAGCTCAGAAGGGTGACCAGTTCACCCCGATCGGTGCCGGCGCGTTCACGCTCGAGAATTTCTCCCCCAACGTGGAACTCGTCCTGGCAGCTCGTCCCGACTACTACGGCGGAGCGCCGAACGTCGACAAGCTCAAGCTGATCAGCATCGTCGGCGCTCAGCCGACTGCTGAAGCTCTCAAGACCGGCGGCATCGACGCTGCGTATATGCGTACGCTCGCGCCGATCCTCGATCTGATCGACAGCGGCAACCCGGGCTTCATCGACATCCCGTCGCTCGGTTACATCTCGAACGTGAACATGGCTCCGGGTCGCCCCGGCTCCGATGTGCGAGTCCGTCAGGCAATGGCGTTGGCCATCGACCCGGAAACGCTGAACACCCGCGTCAACAACGGCAAGGGCCTGCCCGGTCAGGTGATCTTCCAGGACACTTCACGCTGGCACAACGACGTCGCGCCGATCGGCATCGACACGGCCAAAGCGAAGGACCTGCTCTCGCAGGCCAAGGCTGACGGCTTCGACGGCAAGATCACCTTCCTCTCCATCCAGGAGCCGTCGGCGCAGGCAACTGCTCTGGGCGTGCAGGCCATGCTCAATGCAGTCGGCTTCGACGCACAGATCGAGTACGTCACCGGTGCCGGCGATCTGGTCAAGCGTATGTACGTCGACCACGATTACGACATGAGTACGGGTGCCCTCAGCCTTCCGGAAGCGGATCCGTTCGAGCGCCTCTACACGGGCATCAAGACCGGCGGCCGCAACAACGCCACCGGCTACTCGGATGCTCAGATGGACGTTCTGCTCGATCAGCTCGGCGTCGCCACCACTGACGAGGACAAGAAGGCCGTCCTCGCCAAGATTCAGGAGCGCGCCAACGAGACCGTGCCGTGGCAGGTCTGGGGCAACGTCCCGAACTTCGATGTCTGGAACAAGAACGTTCACGGACTGCAGCAGAGCATCGACAGCATCATGCTGTTCGACGAGGTTTGGAAGAACTGAATCACCTAGTCAGAGTGGGTGTCGGCGGCGTTGGAAGTCCTGCGCCGCCGATACCCGTTTGTCGCGTGGGCGCCTAGAATTTACCCCTTGCTGTCTCGCTGATCGGGACGGTTAGTACCAGCTCAGCGGCGGTGATGGCAACGTTTGCAGCATGACGACTGAACTGAGCTACGAGGACACTCTGAAAGAGCTGCAGACCGATCTCGGTGTACTTCGCTACCACGAGGCCGGCGACGGCCCGCCGTTGCTGCTGCTGCACGGATCGGGCCCCGGCGTGACCGGTTGGCGCAATTACCGCGGTGTTCTCGCGGAATTCGCCCAGCACTTCCATTGCTACGTTCTCGAGTTCCCCGGGTTCGGTGTCAGCGATCCCGGCGAAGGCCATCCGATGATGATGGCCCAGGCTTCGGTCGGACTGTTCCTCGACGGTCTCGGGCTCGGCCCCGTCCACATGATCGGCAACTCCATGGGCGGCATCGTTGCCACCAAGGTTGCGATCGACGAACCGCACCGAGTGAGCAAGCTCGTCACCATCGGCGGCATGGGCAAGAACACCTTCTCGCCCGGACCCGGTGAAGGCATCAAGCTCCTCATGGAGTTCACGGACAACCCTTCCCGTGAGTCTCTCGTTCGCTGGTTGAAGTCGATGGTCTTCGACCCCGCTGTCGTGACCGAGCAGCTCATCGAAGAGCGCTGGGCATTGGCAACCGAGCCGAAGACGCTCGAGATCGCGCGCCGCATGTACAGCAGCAAGGCCATGGCCGCCATGGGCGCCGCAGCAGCTGCATCGACCGCAGTTCCGTACTGGGCGCAGCTCAACAAGATCAAGGCTCCGACGCTTCTCACCTGGGGACGCGACGACCGCGTCAGCCCCGTCGACTTGGCGATTCTGCCGATGCGCGACATCCCCAACGGTGAAGTTCACATCTTCCCCAACTGTGGCCACTGGACGATGATCGAGGCCCGCGACGCCTGGGTCGCAACCGTTCTGGCCTTCCTCACCCGCTCCGAAGGCAACAAGTAATGACGGACAGCACAGTGAAGTTCGACCACGAGGTCGACTTCCTGGTGGTCGGCAGTGGCGGCGGCGGTATGTCTGCAGCCATCACGGCGGCTGATCGTGGGCTTGACACCCTCATCATCGACAAGGGCAAGACGTACGGCGGTTCGACGGCGATTTCCGGCGGCGGTATCTGGATTCCCAACGCTCCGACGCTGATCGAGAAGGGCGCCGGCGATTCACGTGAGTCGATCCGTCGCTACCTCGACATCATCACCGAGGGCAAGATCTCGGCGGACCGTCTCGACGCCTACGTCGACCAGGGCCCCGAGTTGATGAAGTTGCTCGACAAGAGCCCCCACATGAAGCTGTACTGGGTCAAGGGCTACTCGGATTACCACCCGGAGTACGACGGTGGACGTCCGCTCGGTCGCACCATCGAATGCAAGCCGTTCGATACGCGTGCACTGAAGGAAGACGAGAAGTATCAGCGCCCCAACTCCATGAAGGGCCCGTTGGGCCTGTGGGTCACGTCCAAGGACTACCACGATCTGGCGATGGTCAAGCGAACCTGGAAGGGCCGCAAGGCTTCTCTGGTTGCAGCGTGGCGCGTTGCGTCCAACATGGTTCTTCGTCGCCACATGTCCACGGGTGGCCGCGCTCTGGTTGCTCGTATGCGCATGGTCCTCAAGGACGCCGGAGTTCCGTTGTGGCTCAAGACATCCATGACCGAAATGATCGTCGACGACCACGGAACCGTGGTTGGTGTGTTGGCTGAGCGTGACGGCAAGACCGTTCGCATCGGTGCCCGCAAGGGCGTGCTGCTGGCTACCGGCGGCTTCGACCATAACAACGAGATGCGCGCGCAGTACCTGCCCGAGAACGGCGTCGCGAACATCAGCGCCGGTGCACGCGAGAACACCGGCGACGGTATTCGTGCGGGCCAGAAGCTCGGCGCTGCAGTCGATCTCATGGATGATGCTTGGTGGATGCCGTCTGTGTTCCACCCGATGGGCGCAGTCATCCCGTTGGTCTCGGAGCGTTGCATCCCGCCGTCCATCATCATCAACGCCAAGGGTGAGCGCTTCACCAACGAGTCGTCGCCGTACGTCAACTTCGTGCACGACCAGCTCGAAGGTGGACACGTTCCGGCGTGGTTTGTCATGGATACCAAGGCGAAGAACCGCTACCCGTTCGCTCAGGTTCTGCCGAACATGCCCTTCCCTCAGGGCTTCTACGACTCGGGTGTCATTCACAAGGCGGACTCGCTGCGTGAGCTCGCCGAGAAGATCGGTGTTCCGGCCGACAAGATGCTCGGCACCGTCGACCGGTTCAACGGCTTTGCCCGCAGTGGCAAGGACGAGGACTTCGGTCGCGGCGACAGCGCCTACGACCAGTACTACGGCGACCCGACGATGAAGAACCCGAACCTCGACGAAATCGTCAAGGGACCGTTCTACGCGATCCGCTGTGAAGCCGGCGACCTCGGCACCAAGGGTGGCCTCGTCACCGACGCCACCGCCCGTGTCATCCGCGAAGACGGCTCGATCATCGACGGTCTCTACGCAACCGGTAACACTTCTGCGTCCGTCATGGGCAACGAGTACGCCGGCGCCGGCGCGACCATCGGTCCCGCCATGGTCTTCGGTTACATCGCTGCGAACCACGTAGCAGCAAAGTAGGGGCCTGCGGCCCCTGTGTGCCTTTCTGGTAGTACCCACTACCGAAAAGGCGCACAGGGGCCGCTCCCACTCACTGGGAAGGATTTCTGCACTTCGGCGCAGTTCCTGCCACCGTTTGACCAACAGATTTTCATCACCCCCACATTTTTTCAGGAGGACGCGATGCTCAGCGATTCGCAGCGAGTTTCCGCCGCAAATCTTCTGTGGGCCGCCGAGCGTGATCGCGCCCCGATCGACCCGCTGATCAGTACTTTCCCGGATATCGACGTCGTCGATTCCTACGAGATTGCACTGCTCAACATTCGCAAGCGCATCGAATCCGGTGAGACCGTCTACGGTCACAAGGTCGGACTGTCTTCCGAGGTCATGCAGAAGATGATGGGCGTCGACGAGCCCGACTACGGTCACCTGCTGTCGAGCATGGTCTACAACGAGGGCACCCCGATCGATACGGCAGCGTTCTGCTACCCGCGCATCGAGGTCGAGATCGGCTACGTGCTCGGCAAGACGCTCCCCGGCGAGGATTGCACCGAGGAAGACGTCCTGGCGGCGACGGACTACATCGTGCCGAGTATCGAACTCATCGATTCGCGTATCAAGGACTGGAAGATCGGTCTCGCTGACACGATCGCGGACAATGCTTCCTCGGCCGGTGTCATTCTCGGCCAGGGACGTATCGCTCCTTCGCAGGTCGATATCGGTTCCATCTCCGCAGTCCTGTTCCAGGGTGACGAGGAAATCGCGCGTGGCGACGCCTCCGCCGTTCTGGGCAACCCGACCAAGGCGGTTGCTTGGTTGGCGCGCAAGGTTGCAAGTTTCGGTGTGCGCCTCGAAGCGGGACACGTGATCCTTCCCGGATCGTGCACTCGCGCGATCGATGCCCGCCCCGGCGATGTCTTCCGTGCTGACTTCAGTGAAATCGGCTCCGTAACAGTAGAATTCAAGTAAGGACTGAACCTGTGACCAAGGTTTCCGCTGCGATCATCGGCCCGGGCAACATCGGCACCGATCTCATGTACAAGCTGCTTCGCTCCGAGCTCATCGAGCCCAAGTGGATGATCGGCGTCGATCCCACCAGCGAAGGCCTGCGCCGCGCTGCCGATCACGGCATTGTCGCCAGCGGTGACGGTGTTGATTGGCTGCTCGCTCAGGACGAGCTCCCCGACATCATCTTCGAGGCAACGTCCGCGTACGTGCACCGCGCCAACGCGCCGCGCTACCAGGCTCTGGGCATCCAGGCCGTCGACCTCACCCCGGCAGCGATCGGACCTGCAGTGGTCCCGGCCGTGAACATGGGTGCGCACCTCGACGCTCACAACGTCAACCTCATCACCTGTGGCGGACAGGCGACCATCCCGATGGTCTACGCCGTCTCCCGCGTCGTCGAGGTTGCCTACGCCGAGATCGTGGCCAGCGTTGCTTCGCCGTCGGCGGGCCCCGGCACGCGCGCCAACATCGACGAGTTCACGATCACCACGAGTCGTGGAATCGAGACCATCGGTGGCGCCAAGAAGGGCAAGGCGATCATCATCCTGAACCCGGCCGAGCCGCCGATGTTCATGAAGGACACCGTCTTCTGCTCCATCCCCGCAGACGCTGATCGTGACGCGATCACCAAGTCGATCCATGAGATCGCCGCCGCAGTTCAGTCCTACGTACCGGGATACCGGTTGCGCGCAGAACCGCAGTACGACGACCCGACACCGATCAGCGGCGGCCTCGCACGCGTCGGCATCTTCCTCGAGGTCGAGGGCGCGGGCGACTTCCTGCCGCCGTACTCGGGCAACCTCGACATCATGACGGCCGCGGCGACAAAGGTCGGCGAAAGTTTCGCCACAGCCTTGCTCGCTTCCCGCGTCTGACCCGAATACTCATCTCTCTCTAAAGGAAATCAAGACGATGCCCTACAGTGCAGACCTCGATATCCGGGTCACCGATTCGTCCCTGCGCGATGGTTCCCACGCCAAGCGCCACCAGTTCACCGTTGACCACGTTCGCTCGATCGTCGGCGCCCTCGACGAGGCCGGCGTGCCGGTCATCGAGGTCACCCACGGCGACGGCCTCGGCGGCTCGTCCTTCAACTACGGGTTCAGCCACACCCCGGAGCAGGAACTGATCAAGGCTGCGGTCGCCACGGCGAAGCAAGCCAAGATCGCTTTCCTCATGCTTCCGGGTCTGGGCGTGCAGTCCGACATCCGCGAGGCTGCGGACAACGGCGCATCCATCTGCCGTATCGCCACGCACTGCACCGAAGCTGACATCTCCATCCAGCACTTCGGTCTGGCCCGCGACCTCGGTCTGGAAACCGTTGGCTTCCTGATGATGTCGCACAGCACCACACCGGAGAAGCTGGCCGCGCAGGCTCGCATCATGGCCGACGCCGGTTGCCAGTGCGTCTACGTCGTCGACTCCGCCGGCGCCTTGATCATGAACGACGTCAGTGACCGCGTCTCCGCGCTCGTCGCGGAACTCGGCAGCGACGCACAGGTCGGCTTCCACGGACACGAGAACCTGGGCCTCGGCGTCGCAAACTCCGTGCTCGCCGTTCAGGCCGGCGCACTGCAGATCGACGGCTCGACACGTCGTTTCGGTGCCGGTGCCGGTAACACCCCGGTTGAGGCGTTTGTCGCCGTCGCCGAAAAGCTCGGTATCCGTACGGGTATCGACACTCTCAAGATCATCGACGCCGCCGAAGACGTCGTTCGTCCCATCATGGACGGTGAATGCCAGCTGGATCGCCTCTCGCTGACCATGGGTTACGCGGGCGTCTACTCCAGCTTCCTCAAGCACGCCGACGCGCACGCAAAGCGCTACGGAGTTTCCGGTGCGGCCATCCTTATCGAGGCCGGTCGTCGCAAGCTTGTGGGTGGGCAGGAAGATCAGTTGATCGAAATCGCGCTTGGACTTGCCGCGAAGACTTCTGCCTAGGCATTTGCCGGGTACCGATACCAGAAAGCGAAGAAAATCATGGGACAGGTTCTAGACAATATTGTTCAGTTCGCCGACGAGATCCGCGCAGGCGGCATCGAGGGCGACAAGCTCATGCAGCTGACGGACGGCAACGCGAAGCGCCTTCGCGATTCCGGCGTCATCCGTATGTTCCAGCCCAAGGAATACGGTGGGCTCGAAGCTCACCCCCGCGAGTTTGCCGAGACGGCAATGGCTATCGGTGCGATGGATGGTGCAACCGGCTGGGTCAGCGGCATCGTCGGCGTCCACCCGTGGGAGCTTGCCTTCTTCGACAAGAAGGCACAGGAAGAGGTTTGGGGCGAAAACCCTGACACCTGGATGGCTTCCCCGTACGCACCGATGGGCGTCGCAAAGCCCGTCGACGGTGGTTACATCCTCAACGGCCGCTGGTCCTTCTCTTCGGGAACGGATCACTGTGACTGGGTCATGATCGGCGCCATGATCGGCGACGAGAACGGCCGTCCCCTCATGCCGCCGAAGCACCTGCACGTGCTTCTCCCGCGCAGCGATTACGAGATCGACCAGGAAAGCTGGAACGTCGTCGGCCTGCGTGGAACCGGCTCCAAGGACCTCATTGTCAAGGACGCTTTCCTTCCCACCTACCGCACCATCGACGCCGGCAAGGTGTACGACGGCACGGCCTGGAAGGAAGCGGGTCGCACGGAGACCCTGTACAAGTTCCCGTTCTCCTGCATCTTCCCGCTCGGTATCACCTCCTCGCTGATCGGTATCGCCGAAGGTGCACTCGCGTGCAACATGGCTGCGCAGCGTGAGCGCGTGACGGTCAGCGGTGTTCCGATCAAGGAAGATCCGTACGTACTCTTCGCCATCGGTGAGGCTGCTGCCGAGATCGCCGCTTCGCGTGCAGCGATCCTGGAAACGGTCGACCGCTTCTGGGACATGACCGAGAAGGGCCAGGAAGTCTCCTTCGAGCTCCGCGCCATCGGTCGACGCACCCAGACGGCTGCCGCGTGGCGTGCAGTGCGCGCCGTGGATGAGATCTTCGCTCGCTCCGGCGGCGGCGCATTGCAGCTCAACACCCCGATGCAGCGCTTCTGGCGTGACGCGCACGCCGGCCTGGCTCACGCCATCCACGTGCCCGGATCGATCTTCCACTCGTCGACGCTCTCGCAGCTCGGTGGCGAGCCGCAGGGCATCCACCGCTCGATGATCTGATTCACTCCCTTTTACCAACTTAGGACGGTTAGGCATGACTGAAATTCGGGGCCTGGGATATCTCAGGATCCAAACGCAGGACGTGGCTCGCTGGCGCGAGCTCGTGGTCGACGGACTCGGCCTCGCAGTAGGCAGTGGCCCGGAAGAGGACGGACTTTACCTCCGCCTCGACGAGCGTCGTAGCCGCCTGATCGTCCTGCCGGGTGAGTCGGACAAGGCACTCGCCGTTGGCTGGGAGGTGCGAGATCAGTTCGCACTCCAGCGTGTTCGCGAAGCAGTCGAGAAGGCCGGCGTCGTCGTCGACGTTCTCTCCGACGTCGACGCCAGCTACCGCGACGCCGAAGAGGTCATCGCGTTCAACGATCCCAACGGCAACCGCGTCGAGATCTTCTTCGGACCGGTTCTCGATCACAGCCCGCTGGTCACCCCGCACGGTGGACGTTTTGTCACCGGCGATCAGGGCCTCGGTCACGTGGTTCTTCCGGTTACGAAGTTCGACGAGGCCTACGCCTTCTACACCGAGGTGCTCGGCTTCCTGCCGCGTGGCTCCATCCGCCTCGGTGGCATCGATGCACCGATGCCGGCTCGCCGCGTCCGGTTCATGGGTGTCAACACTCGCCACCACAGCCTGGCTCTGTGCCCGGCGCCTCCGGTCGAAGAGCCCGGTCTGGTGCACCTGATGATGGAGGCCGAGACTCTCGACGCCGTCGGTCAGGCACTCGATCGCGTTTCCAAGCTCGGTTTCTCGATCTCCTCCACATTGGGCCGCCACACGAACGACAAGATGGTCTCGTTCTACGTGCGGGCCCCGGGTGGCTGGGACCTCGAGTTCGGTTGCGAGGGCATGGCAGTCGACGAAACGTATTACACCGCTGAGGAAATCACGGCGGACAGCTACTGGGGCCACGACTGGACCGGTACCGAACCGCTTGCGGCGTTCACGCCCAAGAGCTAGTTTTCACAGACAAAAAGCTCGGCCCTGACTTTCGAGTCGGGGCCGAGCTTTTTGTTGTAGCTGATCAGGAAGCTGCTGCAGCCAAACCGGTTTCGAGGTCGGCGAGGATGTCGTCGATACCTTCGATACCGACAGCGAGACGTACCAGGCCGGGGGTGACGCCGGCGGCGAGCTGCTCTTCGGGGGTGAGCTGCGAGTGCGTCGTCGACGCGGGGTGGATGACGAGGGAGCGGACGTCGCCGATGTTGGCGACGTGACTGTGCAGGGTGAGGGCGTTGACGAACTTCTTGCCGGCGTCGACGCCGCCGGGCAGCTCGAAGGTGACGATGGCACCGGTGCCCTTGGGGGCCAAGGTCTTTCCGCGTTCGTACCACGGTGAGGAGGGCAGTCCGGCGTAGGAGACGGACGCGACGGTGGGGTGGTTTTCGAGGAAGCCGGCGACTTGTTGGGCGTTGGCGACGTGGCGTTCGATGCGCAGGGACAGGGTTTCGATGCCTTGGGCGATGAGGAACGCGTTGAACGGGGCGACGGCGGTGCCGAGGTCGCGGAGTAGTTGGACGCGGGCTTTGAGGGCGTAGGCGGGTGCGCCGAGGTCGGCGAATGTGACGCCGTGGTAGCTGGGGTCGGGGGTGGTGAAGTTGGTGTGTCGGCCTTGGGTCCAGTCGAAGGTGCCGCTGTCGACGATGACGCCGGCGATGGCGGTGCCGTGTCCGCCGAGGTATTTGGTGGCGGAGTGGACGACGATGTCGGCGCCGTGTTCGAAGGGGCGTAGGAGGTAGGGGGTGGCGACGGTGTTGTCGACGATGAGGGGGAGGCCGTGGTTGTGGGCTACGGCGCTGATGCCGGGGATGTCGAGGATGTGGTTTTTGGGGTTGGCGATGGTTTCGCCGAAGAATGCTTTGGTGTTGGGGCGGATGGCGTCGGCCCAGTGGTCGAGGTTGTCGGGGTTTTCGACGAAGGTGGTTTCGATGCCGAGTTTGCGCAGGGTGTAGTGCAGGAGGTTGTAGGTGCCGCCGTAGAGGTAGGGGGAGGCGACGATGTGGTCGCCGGCTTCGGCGACGTTGAGGATGGCGAGGGTTTCGGCGGCTTGGCCGGAGGAGAGGAGGAGGGCGGCGACTCCGCCTTCGAGGGCGGCGATGCGTTGTTCGACGGCGTCTTGGGTGGGGTTCATGATGCGGGTGTAGATGTTGCCGGGTTCGGTGAGGCCGAAGAGGGCTGCTGCGTGGTCGGTGTTGTCGAAGACGTAGCTGGTGGTTTGGTAGATGGGCAGTGCGCGCGCGTTGGTGGCGGTGTCTGCGGTTTGGCCGGCGTGGACCTGTTTGGTTTCGAAGGACCAGTTTTCGCTCATGATTATTTGCTCCGTAGTGAAGTTGGGTTGTTGCGACTTAGGCAGTTTCGACGACTGTAGGCACGGGAACGGGATTGCGGGTCAGATCGAGTACCGGGCAATGCGCGGCCGCCTTGAATGCGACGTGAGCTTTACTCTCGTCCTTGCCGATGGCGTCGGAATTGGCAGCGACGACGGAACTCAAGTGCGAAATGGAAGCGGTGGTCATGACAGAAATGGCCCCTGATCTGGGTATACATACGAATATCTCCCGTGAGCGGCGCTTACGGAAGTAGGTCCGATCAGAAGATCGGACACCCGGATGTACAGACGTGCGCAAAATCGACATGGCGACGCCGCGTCAGCAGCGTGCCTGTCTGAAATGCGTCGATTCCCGTCACAGAAGTGACTGTAGCTGGAGCGAACCCTTTCCGACCAGACTTATAGGGAACCTGTCTCGAATCGTGGTCGACTACTGCGGGGACAATCCGCTCCAGTTGGGTGTTCGGCGATTGGCGAAGGCCTCGAGTCCTTCGGCGATATCGGGTGACTGCAGAATCGCATCCCGGGCAGTGTCGGTGACAGCCCAACCCAGAGTGTCGTCTTCGGTGTACAGAGCATTGACGGACTTCAAGCTCAGACTCACTGAGGTGGGGGAGGATTCGCAGATTTCCGACGCCATAACCAGTGCTTCGTCGAGCGCCTTGCCTGGTTCGGTGAGGGCATTGACGACGCCGAGATTCAAGGCGCGCTCGGGATCGAGTGTGCGGCCGGTGATCAGGAGTTCACGAGCAACGTTGACGGGCAGTGCCCGTGGTGCACGGAAGAGTGCGCCGGAGGTGGCAACCAATCCGCGACGAGTTTCCGGGAGGCCGAATTGTGCTGTGCGAGAGGCGACAATGAGGTCGCACGCCAAGGCGATCTCGAATCCGCCGCCGAGTGCGTACCCCTCGACAGCAGCGATCAGAGGCTTGTTGCGTTGCCGGCGGATGACGCCGTACTCGCCGCCGCGGGGCATGCGGAGGTCGGCGCGCTCGCGAATATCGGTGCCGGCGCAGAATACCGTCGGTGTGCCGGTGATGATGCCGACCCACAGTTCGGGATCATCCTCGAGGAGATCAAGCGCGGTCTCGATGCCTTCGGCGGTTTCGCGGTTGATCGCATTGCGTCGTTCTTCGCGTTCGATCCGGACGATGAGAACGCGACCCTGGCGTTCGGAGGTAACAGTCGACATAATTGGACTGTAGTTCATCTATGGCCTTCAGTACGCTGAAGACTCGGCCTGAGAACGGGGAGGGGGAGTCGACATGATTTCCAAACGTGAACAGAACAAGCGGGATACCAACGAAAGACTGCTGGCTGCTGCCCGGATGCTCTTCTCCGCAAAGGGGTTTGCGAATACCACCATCGAAGATATCGTCGTGCGCGCCGAGGTCTCGCGGGCGACATTCTTCAACTATTTTCAAGGGAAAGACGCCGTGCTCGAAGCACTGCACAGTGATCATCTGGATCAGTTTGCAGCGCTGGTGGATCGGCTGATGGAGACGCCGATGCCTACCGTCGACCGGATTGCCGCGATCTTCGAGGATTTTGCCGTCCAGGCCGTCAAGCATCCGCGCTACCAGCGAATGGTGACAACGGAATTGGAACGAGATTTTGTCGCATCCTCTGCGGGGGCATCACATGACAAGCGGTTCAACCTGGAACTGCTGCGCATCGTAACCGCGGGGCTCGGGGCCGATGAAGTTCGAACCGACTATCCGCCGTTGTTTCTGGCGCAGATGATCGGCGGCGTCTATGCCACGCTGGTGCGATTCTGGCGCCAAGACGCAGACTATGACGTGGTGGTCGAATTCGGCCGTGGCGCAAAGTACGTCGCCGAAAGTATCTCGGCCACTAAGGGTTCGGCGTAGGCACCACCAACAGCATCATCGCTTGGACGCTCTCGGACAGGTATGTCGACGCGTTGTCGTCGCCGGAAAGGTGGCGCAGCAAACTCTGCTGGAACAGGCCGTCGAAAATTCCGTACATCGCCGACGAAGTGATTGCAGGTTCGGTACCCAGTAGTTCCGCATAGCGAATCACGATGCGCCAGATCATGTTTTCGAGACTGGTGTCGATTGCGGCGACATCTGCCCGGAATGATTCCTCGAACAGGGATTGTGCGCGCAGGTCATACCAGAGTCGATGCATGGTCGGTTCGTCGATCATCGTCTCCGCGAGCAACGTGCCGAAACCGGACCTCAGTTGGTCGGGAGTTTGCGCCGTGGCGACGATGCCGTCGTAGCGGTTGACGCAGCGCGCCTTGTAGTGACGTACGCAGTGCGTGATCAGGTCGACTTTGTCGCTGAAATAATAGTGCAGGACGCCGTGTGAAAACTCGGAGTTCTGTGCGATTTCGCGCAGGCTGGTGCGTGCATACCCGAGCTCGGCAAGGGTCTGCAGCGCCGCCTCGGCCAACTGATCGCGTCGTTCCGAGAACTTGTCCACCTGCCGGCGCGAGACTTTGTCGGCATTGCTCGGGGAAGCATTTTTTGTTGTCCCGCTTGCATTTTCGATGGTCGTGGTCACGGCGGTATGTCCTGTTCCCTGCGGATACTGCAACGGTGCTTTGTGCTCTCGCCACAGTGTAACCCTTGCGTTTTGACGGCCGGGTACAAAATCTTGACAATTGTCAAGATTTTCTTGACACTCGTCCAAAGTTGAATACTCTGTGACTCACGCCACTTGGCAGTGCTGACGTAAACGGTTGCTGTGGACGGTGGTTTCGCGAGTTGGTCGAATTCATGGAGGCGGTCGAAGATGAGCGTGTTTGATCTCGAAGGACGTAAAGCGCTGGTCACCGGAGGTGCAAAAGGTCTGGGCGCCGGCATGGCGGCGGCCTTGGCCAGGGCGGGAGCGTCGGTGATGATCGGCGACGTTCTCGAAGACGAAGGGCGAGCAACCGCCGAATCTGTCGGCACCAGTGGTGTGAAGACGGGCTTCGTGAAGCTCGACGTCACCGACGACGCGAACTGGGCGGAAGCAGTTGCGGCCACGACGGAAACCCTCGGCGGCTTCGACATTCTGGTCAACAACGCAGGCATCGAAATTTCGTCGCTGGTGGTGGACCTGGATCCCGCCGATATTCGCCGCATGTGCGAAGTGAATGTTCTCGGAACAGCTCTCGGCACCAAGCACGGATTGCGCAGCATGCGCCCCGGTGGGATCGCCGGAAGCGGCGGATCGATTATCAACGTCTCGTCGGTGGCGGCCACCATCCCGTTTCCCGGAATCAGTGGGTATTCCGCAACAAAGTCCGCGGTGGACCGGTTCACGCGGGTGGCGGCCACAGAATCCGGAAAACTCGGGTATGGCGTCCGAGTCAACTGCATCTATCCCGGACTCGTCGCGACGGAGATGGGTCTCGGTCTCGCCTCCGACATGGCAAAGCTCGGCCTCTGGCCCAGCGCCGAAGCTGCGGTGGGCGACGTCATCGGACTTACCCCCCTCGGACGTCTCGGTGAAGTGAACGACATGGCCGACGCAGTGGTGTTCTTGGCCTCGGACGCAGCACGTTTCATTACCGGGATCGGTCTGCCTGTCGACGGCGGCATGGGCATGTAACTCGCACAGTCTTTTTCGGTTCGGCACTCAACTTCGAAAGGTTCCACGAACATGTCCGACAAGAAGCCAGTCATCGTCTACGGCGTTTCCGGATACACCGGACGTCTGGTGTGTGAATACCTGCGTGAGTTCAACATTCCGTTCATCGCGGCCGGCCGTGACGCGGCGCGAATCCAGGAAGTGCTCGACAAGATTCCCGGGCTCGACACAGTTGACCATGAGGTTGTCGAGGTCGAGCACACCGTTGAGGCGCTCACCGAGTTGTTTACCGGCGCACAGGTTGTCAGCAACATGGTCGGCCCGTTCATCAAGCTCGGTGCCGTTGTTGTCGAAGCTGCTCTCAATGCCGGCTGCCACTACATGGACACCACCGGCGAGCAGGATTGGGTGCTCGACGTCCAGGAGAAGTTCAGTGACAAATTCCAGGAGAAGGGCTTGCTGCTCTCTCCGGGGATAGCGCAGATGTATACCACCGGTGAGATTGCCGCCAACATCGCGTTGGAGAATCCCGGGCTCGATACTCTCGATATTCTGGTGCTGTGGAAGGGTTTTCCCACCTACGCGTCGACGCAGACAATCTTCACGATCCTCAAGGCCAATTGGTACTACCTCGAGCAGAACAAGTACGTGCAGTGGGCGCCCGGTCAGACGTTCGACGTCGTAGTGCCCGGTCAACACGAAACGGCGCTCGCGCTGCCGTGGGGCGGCACCAGTCACCCGGTGTGGTTCAAGAACGATCCCCGGGTTTCCAACGTCAAGGCTGCGGGCGGAGTATTCGATCGCGCGGTGATGGAAGGTGTTGTCGCGACCCAGAAGATGGTGGAAGAGCAGATCAAGACTCTCCCTGCCGATCAGCAGGAAGCAGCGCTGGCGGAAATCGCCGGCTCGGTGCAGGCGGGTATGCCGCCGCGTGAGAACCCCCGGATCAACACATCTTTGGACTCGGTTTACGCGTCCGGTCCGCTCGGTCGTGCACACGTCGTGATCCATGGCAACTGCAATTACAAGCAGACAGGGTTGTTGCAGGCCTATGCGGCGCACTCGCTGTTGCAGCAGGCCCCCAAGCGCACTGGGTTGGCGTCGGCGTGTCAGGCGTTCGGGCACCGTGAATTGTTGGGTGCACTACGTAGTTTCGGTTTGGCGCTCGAGCCGGAAGTGACGATCAATACCTAGCCAGTTTCTATTTCGTTCACGACCCGAGGGGCTCCCGTCATGCGTTTGACCGATTATCTCGACAAGGGAGCCTCTCTGGGTTCCGCCGCTCCCTGTTTGACGATGGGAGAGCGCACGCTCTCCTATTGCGATGTCCAGCAGTTCAGTAGCCGTTTTGCTGCGTCGCTCGCGGCCTCCGGAATTGGGCCTGGGGACAAGGTTGCCATCCTGTCCGGAAACGATCCGGTCTCCTTCTCCTGTGTCTTCGGGATCAGCCGGGCAGGCGCAGTGTGGTGTCCGATCAATCCGCGCAACGAAGCCGCGGAGAACCGGGACTTGTTGGATCTCTTCGATACTCGAGCACTGTTCTTCCAGAAGTCGTATGCGTCGTTGGTGGAACAGATCAAGGATGCGCTGCCGAAGTTGGTCACGCTTGTCTGCATTGACGGTGACACCGATTTTGCCCAGTCGCTCGAAAGCTGGATGGGCGTCGATGAACTCGACGTCGATCCGCCTGATGATGTGACCATGCTCGTCGGAACCGGCGGTACAACTGGTCGACCCAAAGGTGTCATGCTGACCGGGCACAACATCGAGACGATGACAGCGATCACCCTCATGAGCTATCCGTTCGAGGGGCGCCCGGTGTATCTGGCGCTGGCACCGTTGACTCACGCGGCGGGGGTGTTGTGCTTTCCCATCATGGCGCTGGGCGGGGAAGTGGTGATCATGCCGAAACCGGATCTGGGTGCTTTCCTGGAAAATGTGCAAACCCACAAGGTCACGCATACCTTCCTGCCGCCGACGCTCATCTACATGCTGCTCGAGCACCCCGATCTGGGAGACGCGGATCTTGGTTCACTGCAATGCTTCTGGTATGGAGCGGCGCCGATCTCACCGACCCGGCTGGGCGAGGCGATCGGCAAGATCGGGCCGGTCATGGCGCAACTGTTCGGACAAAGCGAAGCTCCGATGATGATTTCGACGATGGCACCGAAAGATCACTTCGGTCCGGACGGAGCTATTGCGACGGAGAGGCTGTCATCTGCTGGTCGGCCGTCGCCGTTGGTGACGGTGGGGATCATGGACGACAAGGGGAACCTGCTGGGGCGGGGCGCTCGAGGCGAGGTGGTTATCCGAAGTTCCCTCGTGATGGCCGGCTATTTCAAGAATCCTGAAGCCACAGCTGAAGCGTCGGCACACGGTTGGCATCACACCGGCGATATCGGGTATCTGGACGAGGACAATTTTCTGTTCATCGTCGATCGGGCCAAGGACATGATCATCACCGGAGGCTTCAACGTGTATTCGGTTGAAGTGGAACAGGCACTCATGGCGTATCCGGGAATTCAGGATTGCGGGGTGATCGGCTTGCCGGACGACAAGTGGGGTGAACGGGTTGTGGCGGTGGTTCAACCGCATTCAGGCGTCGTAATCGACGACGCCGAGGTCATGGCTTTCGTGAAGGCGCGCATCGGAAGTGTGAAGACTCCCAAGCAGGTAATCGTCTGGGAAGACTTGCCGCGATCGAAGGTAGGAAAGGTGCTCAAGAACGAGATCAAGGGGACACTGTTGACAGATTAAGGAAAGCTCCTTAACCTAATGTGATCTGGTTCACTAGGGTTGCATTTGAGGAGTGTTCGATGGCAGTTCTGTTTCCCACCACGATCCACCCGATTCCCACCGATCCGCTTGCTGCCTATGGCCCGTTGGTCGCCCGGCGAAACCCGGAATCTGTAGAGCCTGAGCCATATACAAATTTCTCCGTCAAGAAGATCGCACCAACTATCGGTGCCGAAATCTCCGGACTTCGTCTGGGCGGCGACCTGTCGGACGAGGTCATGCATGATCTGCGTCGGGCGCTTCTCGAGTGGAAGGTGTTGTTCTTTCGGGATCAGGACATCGACCGCGCTGAGCATCGGGCGTTCGCGGAACGATGGGGAGCGCTGGAACAGCATCCGTTTTTCAAGTTCTTCCAACCCGGACAGACGGACGCCGACGTCACGACCCTGGCGAAAGATGCGATGGTCGGTGGTGTCGAAAACAACTGGCACAACGACGTGACATGGCATGAGTTCCCCTCGTTTGCGGCGGTGCTTCGAGCCGTCGAGGTTCCCGAAGTCGGCGGTGACACACTCTGGGCAGACACGGCTGCGGCGTATGAGCTCCTTCCGCAAGAAATCAAGGATCGAATCGATCCTCTTGTTGCCGAGCATGATTGGATCAATTCCTTCGGCAAGTCCATGCCGGCGGAATCGGTAGAGGCGCTACGCCCGCAGTTTCCGGCCGTGCAGCACCCGGTTGTTCGAGTCATCCCGGAGAGTGGTCGACGAGTTCTGTTCGTCAACATGACATTTACGCAGCGAATCGTGGGAGTGTCGGAGGACGAATCGAATGAACTCCTCACGTTGCTCTACCGTCACATCAACCGTCCGGAATTTCAGGTGCGGTTGAAGTGGGAGCCGAACACCGTTGCCTTCTGGGATAACCGGGCGTGCCAGCACTACGCGGCCAGTGACTATTTTCCGGAGCGTCGGGTGATGGATCGGATCTCTATCGTCGGTGATCGGCCCGTGGGAATCGTGTAGCGGTGCCGGGGTCCGGAGACGTCAGTTTCCGGACACCGACCGTTGGCCAGGCAGTCACAATCGCGACACCTTCTCCGCACACGATGCAGTAGTTGCACTTGTGAACCTTTGAAGGAGAATTGTGAATTCCCGTCTTATCATTGTCGGTATTGCCGCAGCGCTAACAGTTGGGCTCTCCGGATGCGGACAGTCGGCAAGTAACGAATCGGCAGCCACCACGTCGTCGCAGTCGTCGCAGGCAACGGTCGCGGCAGTGACACCAAGGCTGGTTTCCGCCAACAACTTCCGGGACCTGGCGGGGCCCGACGGCGGATACACCACATCTGATGGACGCCGTGTTCGTGAAGGCGTTCTCTACCGCTCCAATGCTCTGATCACGAACGATGCCGACGCTGCAACGTTGGATGCCCTTGGGCTGAAGGCAGTTTACGATCTGCGAACCGAGGCGGAAATCGCCAAGGGGCCGGACCGCGTTCCAGCCGGGGCGAACTACACGAACGTGAACATCATCGGTGTCACTCCGAGCGCATCTGTCGCGTCGTCGGTGGATCTTTCCACGCCGGAAGGCGCTGGGGCGCTGCTGACCGGCATGAATCGACAGTTTGTGACCGACGCGGCGATGCGTGTGCAGTTCGGCAAGTTACTGACCGAGATTGCCGCGACCGATGGGCCGCAGCTCTTTCACTGCACGGCAGGCAAGGATCGTGCCGGCTGGACGAGCGCAATGCTCCTGAAGATCGCGGGCGTCGACGACGCGACAGTCATGAGCAATTACCTACTCACCAACGAGTATTCGAAGGATTCGATCGCGGCCACCGCAGCTCAGGTGACCGCGGCGAAGGGTGAGCAGGCTGGTGCCGCGATGAAGGTAATCGCGGGAGTTTCTCCTGAGTTCCTGCAGGCCGGACTCGACGAGATCTCCACCAATTTCGGCACGTTCGACAACTACCTGACATCCGGCCTCGGACTCTCGACGGACACAATCTCGACGTTGAAGACCAAGCTCACCGTCTAGCGGGGAGTGGAGTCAGGATTCCGTTGGCGGATTGTTCCTTCGCACGTGTTTCGTGACGATACGGTGAATCAGCCGAGCGGCGGTACGGGCTGTGCGGTTGTCGATATCGAGTGACGGATTCAGTTCGGCTACATCGAGAACCGTCAGCTTGCCACTGGCTGCGATGCGATCGCACACGTATTGAACAGTCTCCAACGGCACTCCGTAGGCGGCAGGTGCGCTGACGCCGGGTGCTACTGACGCAGCCAGAACATCCAGATCGATAGTGAGATAGACGATGTCGACGTCATCGAGGAAATCGGTGACAAAACTGTCGACTCGCTCTCGATCGCCGATCCCGCATTCGTCGTCGAGCAGATACGCCACATCCAGTTCACGAGCGGTGTCGAAGAGCGCAGTGGTGTTGCTCGGCTGGCTGATGCCGATGACGCTGTAGCGGTGTGTGGTTTCCGCAGCGAGTTCGGCGTCCGCGATTTGACGGAACGGTGTGCCGGAGCTCGGGGTCGGATCGCCACGAAGGTCAAAGTGTGCATCGAGATTCAAAATTCCGAGACGTGTGTCGGGTGTTCGCAGTACGGAATCTGCCACCCCGAGATACGTCCCGTAGGCGATCTCGTGCCCACCGCCGAGGACTACGGGAAAATGTCCGGAGTCGAGTGCTGCGCTGACAGCGGCGCCGAGGGCAGCTTGGCCGACTTCGAGTTCCTCTCCCCGCACGGCGACGGTACCGGCGTCTTGAATTCTCAGGGGCTCTGTCAGCGCCATCGACGCCAGGGCGCCGCGCAGAGCGTCCGGTCCGTCGGCAGCGCCGCGGCGGCCCTTGTTGCGTCGTACGCCTTCATCGCTGGAAAACCCGACGATCACGCAGCCGCCGGCAGGGGCTTGTTCCGAATACGGCTGCACCGCATGGTGCCAGCGAAGGTGTTCGGCGGTGGTTCCGTCAGAGCGGCCGGTCCAGGGTTTCGGTGCGATATCGACAACGATGGTGTGTGCCACGACAGCCTCCGGGGTAGGTAGGAACTTCAGTAGGTGGTGGTGAGTTGTCCGTGCTTCCACACTTGTCGGACCAGTTGTACTCCGGGGCGGTAGGCGAGGTGCAGATAGGAAGGTGCGTCGAGTGACAGCGCGTCGGCACGCATTCCGATGCTCAAACGTCCGATGTCGTTGCGCAGCAATGCCTGAGCGCCACCAGCAGTTGCCGACCACACCGCTTCTGCGGGCGTCATGTGCATTTCGCGTACGGCAAGGGCGATACAGAACGGCAGGCTGGTCGTGTAGCAGGTGCCAGGGTTGCAGTCTGCGCCCAGTGCGACAGTCACGCCGGCGTCGAGCAGTGCTCGCGCGTCGGGATAACTGTTGCGAGTGGAGAAATCAGCACCCGGCAGTAGCGTCGCGACAGTCGAACTTTGCGCCAGGGCGTCGATGTCTTCGGCGGTCACGTAGGTGACGTGGTCTACCGATGCAGCGCCCATCTCGACAGCCAACTGAACTCCGGGTCCTTCGCCGAGTTGGTTGCCGTGAACGCGGGGAATCAATCCAGCTTTGACTCCCGCGCTCAGAACGGCGTGCGCCTGTTCACGATTGAAAGCACCGCGTTCGCAGAAGACGTCGATCCACTTCGCGTGCGGAGCGCACGCCGGAATCATCTCGTCACAGGCCATGGCTACGTAATCATCTACGCGAGACGAGTATTCCGGTGGCGGAACATGCGCCGCCAACAATGTGACCTCATCCGTGAACTGGCCGGCGATCAGTGTGCTGCGAAGTTCGCTCTCGGTGTTCTGCCCGTATCCGGTTTTGCATTCGACGGTGGTGCTGCCCGAACGTAAGGCTTCGTCGAGCAACCGACGGACGTTGGCCTGTAACTGCTCGTCGGTTGCCGCGCGAGTGGCCTCGATGGTGGTGCGAATGCCACCAGCCGCGTATTCTTCTCCGGCCATTCGAGCGGCGAATTCCTCGGCGCGTTCGCCACCGAATACCAGGTGCGAGTGGCTCTCCACGAAGCCGGGTAGGACCGCCCGGCCGCCCATATCCTGACCGATATCGGCGGCCGGAGCGTCGGTAGAGTTACCGACCCACGCCACGACACCCTCCTCGAAGGCAATTGCCGCGTCGTGGCGTAGGCCGAGTTTGCCCTCACCCAGGGTCGGGTCATTGGTAACGAGGGTCCCGATATTGGTCAGTACCGTGGTTCGAGAACCGTTCGTGGTCAATGTTTTTCCTCACTCGGGGTGGTGGTACGGGTTTAGTTCTCGTTCATCGGGATGCGTACGCCGCGGGTGGCCGCGGTGTCGATGGCGTGGTCGTATCCGGCGTCGGCGTGACGAATGACGCCCATTCCGGGGTCATTGGTGAGAACGGCTTCGAGTTTTTTGGCTGCCATTTCGGTGCCGTCGGCGATGCACACCTGTCCGGCATGGATGGATCGACCCATCCCGACGCCGCCACCCTGGTGCAGCGATACCCAGGACGCGCCGGATGCGGTGTTGACCAGTGCATTGAGCAGTGGCCAGTCAGCAATAGCGTCGGATCCGTCGATCATCGATTCCGTTTCGCGGTACGGGGAGGCAACGGATCCCGAGTCGAGGTGATCGCGTCCGATGACAATTGGCGCAGACAGCTCTCCCGAGGCGACCATCTCGTTGAACTTCAGGCCGGCAAGATGGCGCTCGCCGTATCCGAGCCAGCAGATGCGTGCCGGAAGTCCTTCGAACGCAACCTTTTCGCCGGCCATCTTGATCCACCGGTGCAGGTGCTCGTTGTCGGGGAAAAGTTCGAGGATGGCTTTGTCGGTGGCCTCGATGTCCTTGGGGTCGCCGGAGAGTGCGGCCCAACGGAAGGGGCCGAGACCTTCTTCGAAGAGTGGACGGATGTAGGCGGGGACAAATCCGGGGAAGTCGAATGCACGGTCGTAGCCGGCCTTTCGGGCTTCGTCGCGGATGGAGTTGCCGTAGTCGAATACCTCGGCGCCGGCATCCATGAATCCGACCATCGCTTTGACGTGCACTGCCATCGCCTGGCGGGAGTCCTCGGTGAACTTCTGCGGATCCTTCTCGGACATCGTCTTCATATCCGCGAAGGCGATTCCGAGGGGGAGATAGGCGAGAGGGTCGTGTGCGGAGGTTTGATCGGTGACAATGTCGATCGGTGCGTTCATGGCAAGCATGGTCGGAAAGACCTCTGCCGCATTGCCTTCGAGGCCGATAGACAGTGGCTGCTTGGCGTCGCGCGCCGCGACGGCAAGTTCGAGTGCATGCTCGATGCTGTCGGCCTTGGTGTCGAGGTACTTGTGCGCGATCCGACGGTCGATTCGGGTGACATCGCAGTCGACGCAGATTGCGACACCGTCGTTCATGGTGACGGCGAGCGGTTGAGCTCCGCCCATGCCGCCGAGACCGGCTGTGAGGGTGATGGTTCCGGCGAGGGAACCGTCGTAGCGCTTCTTGGCGATCGCGCCGAAGGTTTCGTACGTTCCCTGGAGGATGCCCTGGGTTCCGATGTAGATCCACGAGCCGGCCGTCATCTGGCCGTACATGGTCAGTCCAAGATCTTCGAGGCGCCGGAATTCTTCCCAGTTGGCCCAGTCTCCGACAAGGTTGGAGTTGGCGATGAGCACACGGGGCGCCCACTCGTTGGTGCGGAAGACGCCGACGGGTTTGCCGGATTGAACGAGCATCGTCTCGTCGTTCTTCAGTGTCTTCAAGGTGGCGATCATGGCGTCGAACGCTGCCCAACTACGGGCTGCGCGGCCGGTGCCGCCGTAGACCACGAGGCTGTCGGGGTGCTCGGCAACCTCGGGATCAAGGTTGTTCATCAGCATGCGCATCGCGCCTTCTTGTTGCCATCCCAAGCAGGTCAGCTGGTTGCCTCGGGGCGCGCGGACGGGCCGGGGACCGTGTCCGGGTGTCGAGATGTTCGCCATGATGTTGTCCTTCGCTTCGTGGTGATCGCCGTGGCTGGTGTTGATAGCCGTGGTCGCGGTCCGTCCGTGTAGTCGGCGTACTTCCTTCTTACCGCAGTTGTGTGCTGGCTCACGTTCGAACTCGATTAAATGTATAGTCCTGTATAGACAACCCGCTGTCAAGACGGCGCCCGATCGGGCCGCCCAGGCATCGCAATTTGTCGGGGGGTCTATCCACAACATCTACGGAAGCGAAATCGCGTCCGATGGAAGGTGCCGATATGAAAGCTGTTCCCGCCCAGATGATCACTAAGCCCACAGTCGACCTCGGGGTGAGGAGTTCGACGACGAGACGGGATTCCCAGCCTTCAGACGCCAGTATTTCGGTGAGTTGGGTCGTCGAGTAGCGGATGCCGACGAAGTGCTCAGATGCCACTTTGCGCTCGCGAAGGAACGAATGACTGGCCAGTGTCGGATTCACGTTCTCGGCCAGGAGTCGTCGATCGGCCATGCCGTCCAGATCGTGACCGATGATATGCCGGGCATAGTGGATTCAGTGCTGCTCGCGATCTCCCGCGTCCATGCCATCGCAGCTGTCGTCCTACATCCGGTCCTGAATGTCGAACGGGACGCTGACGGCGTGTTGGCTTCGGTACCGGGAGCGGCGGAGAAGAGTGATGCGGCGACGTCGGAGTCGTGGATTCACGTCTCGCTCCGGGGGGATATCTCGCCGGAGGCCGGCCGAGAACTGCATGTCTGCATCGAAACTGCTCTCGCGCAGATGCGAGTGGTGAATCAGTCTGTCGGCCCGTTGAGTGCGGTTCGCGTCGACGTGGAAGCTGAACTGGGAGGCGAAGACTCGCCGTACGATGAGCGAGTTCGCGATGCGGTGGACTTTCTTCGATGGTGTGGCAGAGGCAATTTCACTGTCATCGGATACCAACTTCGCGACGGACTCGAACTACGACGGTCGTTGGGGCTGCTCGAAGGACATCCGTGGATCGGTGCTTTCGCTGCAACGCTTCCGGGAACCCCTGTACTTCGAGTGACGTCGATGCCCTTTGTCTCAGGGATCGAGAAGTCGGAGTACACCGCGGTCGTGACCGTCGATTGGGGTGGGCGGGAACACGCGTTCATCGGTTCGTTCACGTCGGCCGGCCGCAACGCACACGTCTTCGATATTCCGGCAATCGGTCGCCGGGTGCGTGACGTACTCACGCGTAGTGGGCATTCCGTCGATTCCTTTGCGGGGAGGGCCATGACCGAGATGGTGCAGGCATTGCCGCTCACCGAACTTTTCACAGCAGATCCGGACCTGCTGTATCGATCATTGACCGAAGTCTCGGGCGTCGACGGCCGCAACAACGTGCATGTGTACGTGCGCCCCCTGCCGTCCGGGAACAGTGTGTCAGCGCTCGTATTCGTCCCGCGGGAGCGCTACAGCACCACCATCCGCACTGCGATCGAAGGAGTGCTGAAATCCGAATTGGGTGCATATGCACTCGAATTTTCCAGTCGAATATCCGAGTTTCCGCTTGCTGTAGTGCACTTCACGATGTCGGTCGACTCCTTGGGTGGGGTGGGGGTCCCGTCCGCGGTTGCAGATCGGATTCGGGAGCGCGTGGTGGAGGCATGCCGGACGTGGGAGGACGCCTTGTCGGCTGCCGATCCCGAGCATCTTCGGTGCGACTCGTCAGCTTTGGCGCACTACTGCGCCGCGCTACCAGCCGGGTACAAGCACGACTGGAATATCGATCGTGCCCTGCGTGACCTCGTCGTACTCGAGCGTCTTTTCGTCGACGGGGTTGAACTGGCATTCTCCGGACGGGCAGGTCTGACCCTGTATGTGGGCGGACGATCGGTGTCTCTCGGCGAAGTGTTGCCCATCCTGCAGAGTTTCGGCGTCGACGTACTCGACGAGCGTCCGTACCGCGTCGTCAATACTCGGGAAATAGATTGTCGAATCTATGAATTCGGCATTCGCTATCCGGCCTTACCGGAAGCGATCTGTCCCGAGGACGCCGAATTCAGTCACCGGTTTTCGGAAGCGTTCCGGGCGATGTGGACCGGCACGGCCGAAGTGGATGCGCTGAACGAACTGATTTCCCGAACCGGATCGACGTGGCGCGAAGTTGTGATGCTGCGGGCGTATGTGGAGTTCTTGCAACAGACAGGTTTCTCGTACAGTGCGGGCCACATAGCGACGGTACTGTGCGGACATCCGGAGATATCGGTGTTGCTCACCGAACTGTTCGCCGTCCGCTTCGACCCAGAGGGGGGAGGGGAAGGGGCCGAGATAGTCACTGCGGCGGTGGAATCGGCTATCGCAGAGGTATCGGGAATGGATGCGGATCGCATTCTCCGTGCAATGTTCGGGCTGATTCGCTCGACTCTGCGGACCAATTTCTACGTGCGGGGTGACCGCTTCGGCAGCGTGGGTGAAGGCTGCGTGTCGTTCAAGTTCGATTCGGAATCCATCGACGAACTTCCCTCTCCTCGACCGAAATTCGAAATCTTTGTCTACGGCGCGCAGGTAGCCGGCGTGCACATGCGATGGGGTGCTGTTGCCCGCGGAGGGCTTCGATGGTCGGATCGTCGCGAGGATTTCCGTACCGAAGTACTCGGTCTGGTCAAGGCGCAGGCAGTCAAGAATGCCGTCATTGTTCCGGCGGGCGCCAAGGGTGGATTTGTAGTCAAGAATCCGCCAACTCCTACGGGCGTAGGCGACCTCGATCGAGAAGCTTTGTCAGCTGAGGGGATTCGCTGCTACAAATCCTTCATCAGTGCGATGCTCGACGTCACCGACAATGTTGATTCCCGGAGCGGCGATGTGGTGCCGGCCGCGAGAGTGGTGCGGTGGGACGGCGACGACACCTATCTGGTGGTGGCGGCAGACAAGGGCACAGCCAAGTTCTCCGATATCGCCAATGCTGTAGCTGCGCAGTACAACTTCTGGCTCGGTGACGCCTTTGCATCGGGTGGGTCCGTCGGCTACGACCACAAGGCATTGGGGATCACCGCGAAGGGCGCGTGGTCCAGCGTCACAAGGCATTTCCGTGAGCTGGGTATCGACACTGCGCGTGACGACTTCACGGCGGTGGGAATCGGCGATATGAGCGGCGACGTTTTCGGAAACGGAATGCTCTGCAGCTCGCACATTCGTCTGATAGCAGCCTTCGACCATCGACACATATTCCTGGATCCGAATCCAGCGGCCGCGTCCTCGTTTGCGGAACGACAGCGACTGTTCAGTCTGTCCCGCTCGTCCTGGGCCGACTACGACCCGTCGACAATCAGTGCCGGTGGAGGTGTGTACGCGCGTTCGGTGAAATCGGTGCCGATCGGTGAGCCGGTGCGTCGGGCATTGGGTTTGAGTGAGGCGGTGACGGAACTGTCGCCGCCGGAGCTGGTGCATGCCATTCTGAGAGCGCCGGTCGATCTGATGTGGAACGGTGGGATCGGTACCTATGTCAAGGCTGCATCAGAGACCGATTTGTCGGTGGGCGACAAAGGAAATGACGCGGTGCGGATCGACGCGGCTACAGTGCGCGCCCGGGTGGTCGGTGAGGGTGGAAACCTGGGATTTACCCAGGCCGGGCGTATCGAGTTCGCTCGAGCTGGTGGAAAAATCAACACCGATGCGGTCGACAATTCGGCCGGAGTGGATTGTTCCGACCACGAAGTGAATATCAAGATTCTGCTCGACGGTCTGGTCGGCGCGAATGTGTTGGCCTCTGCGGACCGTGATCCGCTGCTGGCCTCGATGGCAGCTGAAGTATCAGCATTGGTATTGGCAGACAACGAATCTCAGAACGAGGTTTTGGGGATTGCTCGGTCGGAGTCCGCCGCACTACTCGGTGTGAACGGCCGACTTATCTCTCGGTTGGAGAAGTCGGGAGCATTGGATCGGGCATTGGAAGGGTTGCCGAGCAAAGTATCGATGGGGGCGCTTGCAAAATCCGAATCCGGGCTTTCCTCGCCGGAGTTGGCAGTGGTGATGGCGTATGTGAAACTCGATCTGAAACGAAAGTTGTTGGCGGGGAGCCTCCTCGACGACGTGGCATTTGTTCCGACGCTGATCGGCTACTTTCCTCAGCCGTTGCAACAGAACTACGCAGAGTCGATCGGGAGGCATCCATTGCGTCGCGACATCGTTGCGACGGTATTGACCAACGAAGTTGTCGACCACGGTGGACTGTCGTACGTCTTCCGGATCGCTGACGAGGTCGGAGCCGACGAAGAAGACGCAGTGCGCGCCTTTGTCCTAGCCTGTGCAGTGTTCGACCTGCCGAGGTTGTGGCGGGATATTCGTACGGCTGACGTTGGTCCGGCGGTATCCGACCAGTTGACGCTGGTGACGCGCAGACTGTTGGACAGGGCCTCACGCTGGATGCTCACGCGGAGGCCCCAACCGTTGGATCTGGGGGCCGAGACGGCACGTTTCCGGGACCGGGTGGCTGCGGTGGCTGATGTGGTGCCCCACTGGTTGGTCGGGTCCGAGGCCGAGCGTCTACGTGATCGTGTCGAGGACTCGATGGAACGCGGCGCTCCGGAGGCCCTGGCCCATCGTGTGCAGAGTCTGCTCGATCAGTTCGGGCTTCTCGACGTCGTAGAGATTGCGGAAACGTCGGGACGAAATGTGCCGGAGGTCGGCGAACTCTACTTCCGGTTGGTGGAGCATGTCGGTCTGGGGCGACTGCTCTCCGGCGTCTCGGGCCTGGCGCGAGATAATCGGTGGAATACTCTGGCGCGCTTGTCATTACGTGACGAATTGTATGCGGCCGTTCGGACTTTGTGCTTGAACGTGCTCAGCGACGGACTTCCGGAGGATTCGGCAGAGTTGATGATTGCGGAATGGGAGGCCCGGAACAGTTCGAAGGTTGTTCGGGCGCGTGCCGCATTTGCGGAGTTCGACGCGTCGGGGCATCGGGACCTTGCGGCACTGTCCGTAGCGACTGGACTCCTGCGGCGCATGGTGGCGTAACCCGTCTCCGGTCCGTCCACCGAAAATTGGTGGGCGGAAGCCATTGACGAACTTGTATATACACGACTATACATATAGTCATCGATTGTGACTCACCACACATCAGGGCGTGCGGTTGTCACCCAGGGAACCACTCACGCAGGGGGATTCGATTGTGAAAGCCAGTACAGATGTTCTGACCAGGGGGCTGACGGCTCGACATATTCGGTTTATCGCATTGGGTTCGGCTATCGGGACCGGACTCTTCTACGGCTCCGCTGCCGCCATTCAGCAAGCCGGACCGTCGGTCTTGCTGGCCTACCTCATCGGTGGCCTGGTGATCTACATCGTTCTGCGGGCGCTCGGGGAAATGTCGGTGAGCAACCCCGTCTCCGGATCTTTCGGTGAATATGCGCACCGGTATCTCGGACCCTTCGCCGGTTTCGTGACCGGGTGGACGTATACGTTCGAAATGATCATCGTGGCACTCGCGGACGTCACCGCGTTCGGCGTCTACATGGGGTTCTGGTTTCCGGAAGTGCCACGGTGGATCTGGGTTTTGGCAATCGTGTTCTTCATCGGTGCCATTAACCTGCTGAGCGTCAAGGTCTTCGGTGAAGTGGAGTTCTGGTTCACCTTGATCAAGGTCACTGCCATCGTGGCGATGATCGTCGGCGGCATCGCCATCATCATCTTCGGTTTCGGTATCCATGACACCAGCCAGGGCGTGAGTAACCTGTGGTCGGGCGGAGGATTCTTCGCGACGGGGTTCGGCGGATTCATCGGGTGTTTCGCGATCGTGATGTTCGCTTTCGGCGGCGCCGAGATTATCGGCGTTACAGCCGGTGAAGCAGAAAACCCGGAGACGACCATCCCGCGTGCCATCAACACCGTGCCGGTCCGCATCATCCTGTTCTACGTGTTGACGCTGGCAGTGATCATGGTGATCAACCCGTGGCAGTCGATCGGTTCGTCCGGAAGTCCCTTTGTGCAGATTTTCCAAGGTCTGGGTATTGCACCTGCCGCTACTGTTCTGAACGTCGTCGTTATCACTGCAGCGCTGTCCGCGATCAACAGTGACATCTTCGGCGCCGGCCGAATGATGTTCGGTTTGGCGCAAGCAGGACATGCCCCGAAGGTTATGGGTCAGGTCTCACGCAACGGAGTCCCCTGGATGACCGTCGTGATCATGACCGTCGCATTGTTGCTCGGCGTTGTGCTGAACTACTTGATTCCGGACGACGTGTTCCTGGTTATCGCATCGATCGCTACCTTTGCCACCGTCTTCGTTTGGCTGATGATTCTGTTGTCCCAGTTGCGTTCTCGACGGGAATTGACTGCCGATGAGACCGCTGACCTGAAGTTCAAAGTCCCGTTCTGGCCGTATGCGCAATTCTTTGCAATCGGGTTCCTCGTCTTCGTTATCGGAGTGCTGGCGTTCATGGAAGACACGCGGATCGCGCTTGTCGTGGGCGTGATCTGGCTGGTGTTGCTCGGTGCGGCGTATCGACTGTGGGTGACTCCGAAGCTTGGCAACGCGGCGGCGGGAGACAAGACGGTTGACGATCAGGCGACGGTGGTTGCTGAAGTGAAATAACAGCTACGAATGTTGAAACGAGTTGTACCGATATGAATATGGAGAAGAATATGGCTACAGATACCCTTCGAAACCACGAGGAGCTGACCGTGAACGGCAAAGTTGTGGTCGGAACCGGACCAGTCCTGCCCGAAGACGTAGTCAACGTCGCACGCCACGGCTTCAGCGTGGAACTCTCAGCAGATTCGCTGGCGATCATCGGTGAGACGCGGTTGAGGATCGAAGCTCTCGCCCAGGCACCCGAACCGGTCTACGGAGTATCCACAGGGTTCGGCGCCCTTGCGACGCGTCACATTCCGGTCGAGTTGCGAGCGCAACTGCAGCGCAGCCTCGTTCGCTCTCACGCGGCAGGTTCAGGCCCTGAGGTGGAGCGCGAAGTCGTTCGTGCGCTGATGTTGCTCAGGTTGTCGACCTTGGCGACCGGCCGCACCGGAGTTCGTCCGGTCGTCGCGCAAGCGTATGCCGGAATGCTCTCTGCCGGAATCACTCCGGTGGTGTACGAGTACGGAAGCCTCGGATGTTCCGGAGACCTGGCGCCGTTGTCGCACGTCGCCCTCGCGGTCATCGGAGAAGGCACGGTACGTGACGCGAACGGCCAGTTGATGCCGGCGGCAGACGCGCTGGCCAAAGCGGGTTTGCAACCGGTGGTGTTGGAGGAGAAGGAGGGATTGGCTCTCATCAACGGCACCGACGGCATGCTCGGCATGCTTGTTCTCGCCTGCCATGATCTCGACAAGCTCCTCCGGCTGTGCGACATCACTGCGGCCATGAGCGTCGAAGGATTGCTCGGAACGGACAAGGTCTTCGCTGCGGACCTGCAGGCCCTCCGTCCGCAAACCGGACAAGCTGTATCGGCCGGGAACATGCGTCGTGTACTTGCGAACTCGGGTATCGTCGCCAGCCATGCAAACGACGATTGCACCGTTGTGCAGGATGCCTACTCGCTGCGCTGCGCTCCCCAGGTTGCGGGAGGGGCCCGCGACACATTGGATCACGCCCGTCGCGTCGCTGAGTGCGAATTAGCAAGTGCTGTAGATAATCCCGTCGTTACGCTCGACGGCCGCGTCGAGTCCAACGGCAATTTTCACGGTGCACCGGTTGCCTATGTATTGGATTTCCTGGCCATCGTGACGGCAGATGTTGCGAGTATGAGCGAGCGGCGCACGGATCGCTTTCTCGACAAGTCTCGCAGTCACGGTCTGCCTCCGTTCCTGGCGGCGGACCCGGGCGTGGACAGCGGACACATGATCGCTCAGTACACACAGGCTGCGATCGTCTCCGAACTCAAGCGGTTGGCGGCTCCGGCGAGTGTCGACTCCATCCCGTCGTCGGCGATGCAGGAAGATCACGTGTCGATGGGTTGGTCTTCGGCACGCAAGTTGCGCAAATCGGTCGACGGGCTCACCCGAGTGCTGGCAATCGAGGCGCTCACAGCAGCGCGAGCTCTCGATTTCCGTAAACCGCTGGAGCCGTCTCCGGCAACAGGCGCTGTGCATGCACTTATTCGTGAGCATGTAGAAGGCCCCGGCCCGGACAGGTACCTTGCGCCGGAAATCGAGGCCGTCGTGGTTCTCGCCGAAACGGGCGCACTGCTCCAGTGCGTGGAAGAAGTCATCGGCGTACTGGACTGACACGACAGAAGAATGCGGCGAACGGACGACATCGGCGTCGTCCGTTCGCCGCATCTGCCTTATTCTCCGTACTCGAGCCGATAGACTGTGCCCACTGGCGACGCACTCGTCGAGGTATTCGATGGACAGGTACGTGAAGATGGCGATGGCAGAGGTGGACGCGCAGCTTGCTGTGTTGTACCGCAATAGCAGTGCTGATTCGGCGCCGGCGTACGAGCGTGTGAAGAACCTGGTTGTGTCGCAGATTAATTCAGGTCAGTGGCCCGAGGGGTATCAGCTACCTTCGGAAAATCAACTGGTCGGTGCGCTCGGGCTTTCCCGGATGACTATCAACCGTGCACTACGTGAGCTCACCACCGACGGGCTGATCGTCCGAATGATGGGCGTCGGAACATTTGTTGCTGCGGCCAAAGCGGCTTCCCCGCTATTCGAGGTGAAGAACATCGCCGACGAAATTCAGGAGCGTGGTCACCGGCACCGAACCGAAGTGGTGTTCATTCGCGAGGAGACCACGGACGGCAAGGACTCGTTCATCCGCGATTCGTTGGGGCGAAAGGTTTTCCACTCGCTTTTGGTTCACTTCGAAGACAACGTCCCCATTCAGGTGGAGGAACGTTTCGTGAACCCAGTCGAGGCACCCGGTTATCTCACACAAGATTTCACGGCAATAACACCCAACAACTACCTCAGCGAAGTGGCTCCGTTGGTTCGAGGTGAACACGTGGTCGAAGCAGTGCTGGGTAGTGCAGAAGAGTGCAAGTTGCTGGGCATCGCCAAGTCGGAACCTTGCCTGCTGATTCGCCGCCGAACCTGGTCGGCCACAGGATTGGTGAGCGCAGCCAGGCTCATACATCCGGGATCGCGCAACCGGCTCGAAGGCACCTTCGAGCGTTGACGGGCTGATCTCAGACGGGCGTTTCGCGGAACTTCCGGGAAGACGTTGTGGTAGAACGCTCTTGATGTCTACAAGATGTGGTTCGGTGATGGCGAGACTAATACCGGCGTCTGTGCATGCGCCAGACTTCAGGCCCGTCACCGAGCGTCAGGTGCCCAACGGCAGTGAAACCGAATCGCTGATACAACGGCAGGTTCCGTTCGGTGGATGTGTCGAGCCAGCAGGATTGCCCGGTCCGATCAAGTTCTGCCAAACCATGTTTCAGGAGCGCTGTACCCAGTCCCGTCCCACGCGAGGACGGTGTCGTGCCGATTGTGGCCAACGACCAGGCATTCTCGAGGACCGGAAGGTCTGCCAACTGCTCCTCGGCGGCGACGATCCGTTCGAGCCTGTCGCCGTGTAGTTCCATGATCTTTGCCAGTACGTCTCCGGCGGGCTCCGGCACATCCGGAGGAAGGAATGCCGCGACGCCGTTGCCGCCCGCGTCGATGTAGGCCTTCCCGTGCGGCAGCGCCATGTGCTCGAGATAGATGCGCTGCAACGAGGTGACTCGTTCGACGTGAGAGTCCTCCGCTACACACCAGTTGGTCCAGGGATAGTCGGCAAAGGCCTCGCCGAGCACCTCCGACGCACGGTCGAGGTCATCGGTAGACAACGGGCGAACAGAGATCTGCATCGTGCCATCTCATCACGGCGGTACGTGGTTCTGCGACTGATTTTTCGGGGTGAGAGCATCGGTAGGTGCAAAAAGATACTCGTGTGTGTTTCATCGGCGACTCGTTTGTCGCGGGTGTGGGTGACCCTGACCACCGAGGCTGGGCCGGTCGGCTTGCGTCGGCTGTGCCGGGTGGTCCGATTACCAGCTACAACCTCGGAGTGCGTCGGCAGACAACGCGGGACATCGAAGCCCGCTGGTTTGTGGAAGCGCAAGCCCGGCTGCCTCGCGGTTGCGACGCCCGGGTGGTGTTCTCGTGCGGAGTTAACGATACGACGGAAGAGGGCGGCGAGACTCGGGTCGAACGTGCGGAGTCGGTATCCAATCTCCGCTCGATGACGGAATTGGCGAAACGACAGGGCTGGCAGTTGTGGGTAGTTGGTCCACCACCGGTCTTCGATGAATTACAGAACGAACGTACGCGAATGCTGGACGAGGACTTCGCCGCGATGTGCGAACAGCAGAATATTCAGTACTGCAGTGTTTTCGACGATCTTCGGGCGAACGAGCTCTGGATGCGGCAGGTGGCCGAGGGCGACGGAGCGCATCCGGGACGCGGCGGCTACGAGGTGTTCACGCAGTTGCTGACGCCGACCTGGTTGGCCTGGATCGAGGGAAGCTCAGCGACGCCAGCCGCTGGGTCCGGCGCCCAAAACCTCGATGGAGCCGCGGATTCCGTGTGAATGCTTGGTGCGGTGCGTCATTCGCCACGTGCCGTCGACCCGGGCCCAGGAATCGTGATAATCGCCGAGGGTGGCGAAGTTCAGATGCGCTTTGCTGCCGGTGCCCAAGTGCATGTCGCTGACATAGGCACGGCTGGTGGCGCGGTCACCGTCGACGTCGACAAGCACGTTTCCGATCAAATGCTGGGTGGGACCGCACTCGTCGAGGAATGATCGGATGGCGGTCACAACTTCGGCAGGACCGCTCAGAGTTCCGGTACCGAGTTCGGCGGTGGCGTCCGGCGTCATGATCCGGTGAAGTTCGTCCCAATCGCGAGCGTCCATGGCTCGAGCGAATTGGGAAATGGAGCGGGTGATCTCGCGTTCGGCGAGAAGAGTGTTGATATCGACGCTCATCTGCTGTGCGCCTTTCTTAACGTAGGAGGGTTAATAAAGGCGCACAGCAGCGAGTCGAAAATCAGCGGTTGAGCAGCTTGCGCATAGCCTCGGCAGCGCCCTTGACCATCTTGTCGCGGGGGAAACCGTTGCGCTTCTTGACGGCCTCGTAGTTGCCACCGGCAACCCACAGCGGACCGTCAGCCAAGTGCTCGAGGCCTTCGCGGGCAACATCTTCGGGCTCGGACACATTCATGCCCGGGATGTCGAAGTTGAGGCCCATGCGAGCCATGGCAGGGGTGCGGGTGACGCCCAGAACGAATTCGAGGACGTGCACGCCGAACGGCTCGAGTTCGATCCACAGGCTCTCGGCGAAGATGCGTCCGAACGCCTTCGATGCCGAGTAGATGCTCTGTGTTTCGGAGCCCATGTAGCCGGACATCGAACCGAGCAGCATGATGCCGCCGCGTCCGCGTTCCTTCATCAATGCGCCGAAGTGGTGCGAGAGTTCGAGCTGCTTGTGGACATTGAGCTCGATGACGCCGCGGAAGCCGTCCATCTCGCCGGAAACGAACTCGTGGCCGTAGCTGTTTGCGCCGGCGTTGAAGATGAGCAAGCCCACCTCGACGTCGTCGGTGACAGCCTTGATCTGGTCGAGCGCGTCGGGGACGAGCAAATCCAGTGCAAGAGTGCGTACTTCGACGCCGTTGGCGCGAGCCTTCGACGCGGTCTCCTCGAGCGGGCCCGGCTTGCGGGCGATGAGCACGAGGTTGATGCCGATCTTGCTGAGCTCGTCAGCGAAGGATGAGCCCACACCTTCGGAACCGCCGGCGATGACTGCCCAAGGGCCGTAGTACTGAGGATCGATCATTACTACCTTCTTCGAAAGATGTTGGCTTCTCTAGTGGAATGGAGCGGGTGCAGGTTCGCTGTCGTCGACGATCGGCTTCGGCACCGGAGCGTCGTCGAGTACCTCGATCTCGCCGGCCTTGGCCGCCGCGACGATGGACGCGATCAATGCGCCGCACTGCTTGCGAGGGGCGCCGGGGCGTCCCTCGCGTCGGCCGAATTCACGTTCGTCGGCGATTTCGAGGCAAGTGGCGCGGGCCTGGTCATTCCACTGAACAGTGGTGTGTTCCCAGCTGTTCTTCTGGACCAGGACCTGCGCTTTGCACTCAGCGCACTGCAGCTGCTGCATCTGCTTCGGCCTTCTTTGCCGCGAGGTTGTCTTCGACTTCCTGCTTCCAGGCTGCGACGGGACGCGCGGTGTCGAGTTCGAACTCGAAACGCTCGGTCATCTCGGGAGCGACATCGGCGACGTCGACGTAGAACTGCTCGTACCAGCGACGCAGCTGGTAGACAGGGCCGTCTTCTTCGCAGAGGAGCGGGTTTTCGATGCGAGTCTTGTTCTTCCAGATCTCGACGTCCTGCTCGAAGCCCTTGGCGATGAACGTGCCGAAGTTCTTGGCCATCGCGTCGGCAGCTTCACCCTGGAAACGGTCCGACTTCTTGACGATGATGCCGTACTGGAGCACGAACTTGTCCGCACTGACCGGGTAGTGGCAGTTGATGAGTACGGAATCGATGTTGTAGTCCTCGTACTGGTAGATCAGGTCGTCGACCATGAAGGACGGACCGAAGTACGAAGCTGTGGAGTCGCTGCCCAACATCTGCGGAGTGCCGGCGGCATGCGGACGCATGTCGGTACGGGCGGTGCCCTTCATGTACTGCGTCGCCACGTGGCCTTCGAAGACGTTCTTGAAGTACGTCGGGAAGGAGTAGTGAACGTAGAAGAAGTGCGCCATGTCGACGATGTTGTCGACGATTTCGCGGCAGTTGGTGTCGACGGTCGTGGTGAACCAGACCCAGTCGCTCCACTCGTCGGAGAGTGCGCCTTCGATACGAGGGATGGTCACCTCGGCCGGCGGCGGGTTGCCCTCGGGGTCGTTCCAGACGAAGAGCATTCCGTCCTGGTCGAGGGTGTGCCAGGCGCGAGTCTTCGCGAGAGGAGGCACGCGGCGTGCGTACGGGATCTTCTGGCACTTGCCGTTGCCGCCCCAACGCCAGTCGTGGAACGGACACGCGATGGCGTCGCCCTTGATGGTGCCCTGGCTCAGGTCGCCACCCATGTGACGGCAATACGCGTCGAGAATCTTGACGCTGCCCTCACTGTCGGCGAACACGACGAGCTTGGTGCCGAAGGCTTCGATGGAGTGCGGCTCTCCATCTTTGAAGGACTCCGTGAGTCCAATGCAGTGCCATCCACGTGCGAAGCGAGTAGGTGCGGTTCCGGCTTGGATCTCGCGAACCTCGTCGCGGTCGGACTGATTGATCGTCACGATGAGTCCCGTCCTTTCACGGTCAGTATCTTGAAAAGTGACGCTAGGGGAGCTGTAGTGGCGAACCCCTAGGTCGTCTCACTGGGCGGGACCGCCGGGGCAAGAGTTCGCGGAGTGCAGCCGTCCCGGCCTCCGGGACGTCCGGTCACCGGAACAGCGGTTCAAGATATGGTTTCAGGGCAGCCGTTATGTCTATCTGATCAGGCCTCCCCGATCGGTGCAAGGAGTGTGTCTTCCCATGGTCAACAAGGTTCTGAGCGCTGTTCGCGATCTGCTACCCAAGATCGCCGAGCGTGCCCAGAAAGTGGACGACTCCAGGAAGATATCCGACCGGACGATTCGTGAGCTCGGTGACGCCGGGGTGTTCAAGATGCTGCAACCGAAGCGCTACGGCGGAGCCGAAGGCGATCCCGTTCAGTTCTTCGAAGTTATCCGCGCGATTTCCGCTGCGTGTGGTTCGACGGGGTGGGTTGCGTCGGTGGTGGGAGTGCATCCGTGGCACCTGGCCTTGTTCGACGATCGAGCTCAAGCAGACGTGTGGGGCGATGACCCGACGACGCTCATCTCTTCGGCGTACGCGCCGGTCGGTCGATTGACGGCAGTGGAGGGCGGCTATGAACTGACCGGCAGTTGGGGATTCTCTTCGGGTTGTGAACATGCGACCTGGGCATTGCTGGGCGCGATGGTCGTGGGCATGGACGGGCGTCCCGTCGATTTCATGACGGTGCTGGTACCCCGAGCTGATTACGAGATTCGCGACGTCTGGGACGTCGTGGGTATGCGCGGAACGGCGAGCAACGAGATTGTCGTCAAGAAGGCATTTGTTCCGGATCATCGGTTGAAGCGCAATTACGAGACGGCTCAATTGGAAGGGCCAGGCCAGCTCGTGAACCCCGGTCCGCTCTACAAATTGCCTTTCGGAAGCATCTTCACGTCGGCGGTAGCGGCGCCTTCTGTGGGCATCGTCGCAGGTTGTTACGAGGGCTACCTCGAAGTGATGCGTGAACGTGTTCGCCTCAGCTTGGGCGGTGGACGGTTCAGCGAGGATCAGTTCGCTCAGGTGGCGGTGGCTCGTGCGTCGTCGGAAATCGATGCCGCGATTTTGCAGATGGATCGCAATATTCGTGAGATGTACGAACTCGCCGTGGCCGGCCAGGAGTTGCCGTTGTCGATGCGACTGCGCGCTCGACGCGACCAGGTTCGTGCGACGGAGCGTTCGGTGGAAGCGATCGACATGTTGTTCAAGACGGCCGGTGGAAACTCACTTTCGCGCGGTAACCCCATCGAGCGGGCATGGCGCGACGTTCATGCGGGCAGCGTGCATGTCGCGAACGAACCGGAACGCGCGTTGGCGTTGTACGGGCGGGCCGCTTTCGGTTTGCCGGTGGAAGACAACTTGATCTGACGCTTTCGGGGGTTTCCTCCCCTTCGGGTGGGTAATCTCCGGCAGGTGACGCAAACCCCGGCACTGGTTATCGGCTCGATCGTCGATCTCGCGGGCGTGGCGCGGGCGAAAGTAGTGCCGGCCAATAGAGTTGATGCCTTTGTTTCCAGCGGTATGGGGGCGTCGCCGAGTTGGAGCGTTTTCTGCGCCGACGATGCCCTCGCATTCACCGATGACCTTTCGGTAGTAGGCGATCTGCGGCTGAGGATCGTGGAATCAGACCTCCGCGATCTGGGGAATGGCGTGTGCTGGGCGCCGGCGACTCTGTATGAGTTGGACGGATCGGTTTCGCCAGTATGCAGTCGTGAGGCTTTGCGACGCACAACCTCGGTGCTGGCGAGCAACGATCTCGAGGCGCGAGTGGGGCACGAAATCGAGTTCACGCTTTTCGGCGGCGTACCCGACGAGCAGTGGTCGGCCTACGGACTCTCTGCCGTGCTTGCACAGGAGGGCTTCATTCGGGAGCTGTTTGCGAATGCTCAACGCGCCCAACTGGATATCGAACAATTTCATGCGGAATACGGTCCGGGTCAATTCGAGATCTCGCTTGCGCCGGCATCGCCGGTCGAATCCGCTGACAACGTGATCTTGGCTCGAATTCTGATCGGTCGCACGGCGCGATCCCATGGAATGACGGTGTCCTTCTCTCCGATGCCTACCGTCGGAGGTTCGGGAAACGGTGCGCATCAACATTTTTCGTTGACTCGGGCTGGTGTGCCGATCTTCTCCGGAGGGCAGCAGGCTTACGGGATGACTGACGACGGAGCCTGCGCGTTGGGTGGCTTGGTAGCTCATCTCGGTGATCTGACGGCGGTCTTGGCGTCCTCGCCATTGTCCGGAATGCGATTGCAGCCCAACACCTGGTCTGGTGCCTACATCTGTTGGGGCCACGAAAACCGTGAGGCGGCAGTAAGATTCTGCAGCGAATCCTCGGGAAATCCGCACGGCGCCAACATCGAAGTCAAGGTTGTGGACGGGTCGGCAAATCCGTATCTCGCCACGGCGACAATTCTCGCAGCAGCTCACGCCGGAATCATTGACCAGACCCCGCTGCCCCGGGAAGTGACTGTCAATCCATCTATATTGGTGGAGAGCGAGCGTGTGCCCACCGATATTGGTGAGATTCTGCAGCGACTGCGTGCGTCCGGGGTTGCGCGAAGTGCCCTCGGAAATCCGATCATCGAAGCGATGGTCGCAGTGAAAGAGCTCGAGCATTCGAGATGCGCAGAGCTGGATGCGTCCGCGGTTATCGAGCGGCTTCGATATGCCTGGAGCGCTTGAAGATTGCGAATCGGGCACCGACGGAAGGTGTCGATGATTGAATGACGGACACGCTCGTTCTTCACCGACGCAGGAGAATTCGATGGCACCAGAAATTACGGTAGTTCTCGAGGGATACACGTACTTCGAGTGCCCGCGTTGGCATGACGACCGCATCTGGGTCTCGGATTTCTACAGTTATCAGGTCGTGTCGGCGCGCGAGGACGGAACAGACGTACGCGTCGAGGCCAAGGTTCCCGGTCAACCGTCGGGGCTGGGCTGGCTTCCGGACGGCAGGTTGCTGGTTGTCTCCATGCGCGATCAGAAGATCCTGCGCCGCGAACCGGACGGTGAGCTGGTTGTACACGCAGACCTGTCGAATCTTGTGGGCGCAGACGTCAATGTCAACGACATGCTCGTCGATGCGCAGGGTCGTGCGTACGTCGGCAATTTCGGCTTCGATCTGATGAACCTGGCTCAGGTCGAGACAGCCGATCTGCTTCGCGTCGACCCCGACGGCAGTGTTCATGTCGTGGCTCGCGACCTGCATTTTCCCAACGGAATGGCGCTGACCACCACCGGTGAACTGCTCGTCGACGAAACTCTCGGCAATAGGATCAGTGCGTTCTCGATCGACGCGGACGGGTCGCTGGGGGAGCGTCGCGATTGGGCGAAGTTCGGCGAGGTCCCGGGTGGACCGGCAATGGAGACCACGCTGGCGGAGATAGTGCTCGCGCCCGACGGGTGCTGCATCGACGGTGACGATTCGATGTGGGTAGCCGACGCTCTCGGCGGGCGAATTGTGCATGTGGCCGAAGGCGTTGGGGTGATCGGCGAGATCGCTTTCGGCAGCGGTGTTTTCGCTTGTGGTCTCGGCGGATCCGATGGCCGAACCTTGTTTGTCTGTGCGGCACCGGATTTCAATGAGCATGCACGTAAGGTTGCTACCGAAGGCAAGTTGCTGTCGATTCGTTTGGAGCCGTTGGACTGATATGGAATTAGTGACGTCGCTACCGGCCGATACCCCATTGCGGCTGGTAGCGGAACGTGTCAGAAGGATAGAGGCCCTCGGCTTCGATACCGTGCACATCTCGGAGACCGTTCGGGATCCGTTTGCCGTCGCTGCATTAGCCGTGGAGCACAGTTCCACGCTGACGGTTCGGACGTCGATGGTGGTGGCGTTTGCGCGCAGTCCCATGGTGACGGCGTTGGCGGCCTGGGATTTGGCCGACTTTTCCGGTGGACGGTTTCAGCTCGGGCTCGCGACTCAGGTGCGGGGCAATATAGTCGGACGGTATTCGATGCCGTGGACGGATCCCGTTGCGCAACTGCGTGATTACGTAGGCGCTGTGCGAGCGATCTTTGCCGCGTTTCAATCCGGCAGTGCGCTCGATTACGAGGGTACGCATTACACATTCAACCGTCTGCAACCGTATTTCAATCCGGGGCCGCTCGACGTTAAACCGCCGGAAATCTGGACCGGGGGAGTGAACGCACGTATGTGCGCGCTGGCGGGCGAGGTTGCCGACGGTTTTGTCGCCCATCCCACGAGTTCGCACCCGAAAGTGCTCGCGGAGAAGATAATTCCGGCTCTCGAGCAGGGTGGTCGCAAGCCCCGACTGATCGGGGTGCCGAAAATCGTCAGCGGCCGGGATGAAGCAGCACTCGCATCAGCCCGTGAACCAGTGAGGAAAGAGCTTGCGTTCCTCTACTCCACACCGGCCTACCGCGTTGCCCTGGACGTTCTCGGTTTCACGGAGGTCGGCGAGAGATTGACCGCAATGGCGCGAACCGGTGATTGGGCAGATCTGGAATCTGTTCTCGCTGACGACGTGCTGGACGTGCTGGTCACACAATGCACCTACGCCGAACTGCCGGCAATGTTGAATGTGAAGTACGGCGAGCTTTGTGACGGTATTGCGCTGGCAGTGCCGACTGATCCCGCCGACGACAACGACTTCCGAACGATGTGTGGGCAACTCCGAGCCGGCTCGTCGGCGAGGTAACTGCCATGCGAATCTCGGAACGAAAAATGATCTCAGCTCTCGTTGCAAGACTGGGGACTTTAGTCCTCAATTCGAAGGGTTTCTTCTTCCACCCGACCTTCTGCCTCCGACATGCCTACGGTGAACCTGTGGGGCCGGATGTGGGGGTCGGCTCGCGCGGTTAGAGGGTCTCCGTGTTGTGTGCTCAATACGGATGACGTTGGACATCCCCCGGTCACTGATTTTCTCGGCCGGGGGTTTCAACTGTCCTGGGAGCGGCCATCTTCCGCGTATTCCAGGCGGTCATTGTGAGCGGCGTGAAGCACCGGCGGAATCCTCGTCGGCACCCATGCCTCGGGCGGCGTTCGGGAAGCGTCAATGGCCCAGCGAAAGCCTCGGTGTTGCGGGCGGGCGCGCCCCAACACAAGATGTCCAGGGTTGACAACTGTCAAGTATCAAGTGCCACTTGAACCTTTGCCCAAGTGGCGCCAAGTCCTGCTCGTGATGTAAAACATCACAAGTGGTCATTTTGTGATCTGTCCCACATCTGACTGTGACTGCTGATAACACCTAGAACGCGCCTTAAGCCACAGGGCCTCCGAGGACCATGCCGTAGGTCCGAAACGCCAATGGAAAGGGCTCAATCTTGCTGCTCCCGATGTCACCGACCGACTCGATGTTCCTGGTCGGCGAGTCCCGCGATCATCCGATGCACGTCGGAGGCCTGGCCCTGTTCGAACCGCCGGACGGTGCCGACGCACAGGCTATGCGCGCGATGCTCGACGCCTCGCTCACCGGCGGCGCAGTATCTTCGTTGCTGTCCAAACGGGCCCGCCGATCGGTGACCACACTGGGTCAGTGGGGCTGGGAGGAAGATGTCGACGTCGACCTCGATCACCACATCCGCCACGACGCACTGCCGGCGCCCGGCGGGATCACCGAACTGATGGAACTCGTCGCCCGACTGCACTCCGGATTGCTTGACCGCAGTCGCCCGCTGTGGGAGGTGCACCTGATCGAGGGCCTCTCCGACGGCCGTTTCGCGGTGTACATGAAGATTCACCACGCCCTCGCCGATGGCGTGTCCGCGCTGAAGTTGCTGCGTAGCGCACTCAGTGAAGACGTGGATGCGACGGGCATGCCCGCTCCGTGGGAACCGCTGGTCCGCGAGCGCCCCTCCCTCCATCTGGTCCCGGACGCGCCCACCACAAGCTCTGGCCGTCTCGACCTGTCCGCAGCGGTACTGCGCGCCGCCCGCGGCGCCGCTGGTGAGGCAGCAGGGATGCTGCCCGCGATCGTCGGCACCATCGACCGGGCCCGCCGCGGACATGGCGGCCCGCTCACACTCTCCGCACCCAAATCCATGCTCAACGTGCCGATCGGCGGGGCGCGCCGGTTTGCGGCCCGCGCCTGGCCGCTCGAACGCCTCCGCCTGGTTGCCAAGTGTGCCGACTCCACCATCAATGACGTGGTGCTCGCGATGTGCTCCGGCGCCCTGCGCACCTTTATGGGCGATCTCGACGCACTGCCCGAAGATCCGCTTGTCGCGATGGTGCCCGTCTCACTGCGTGGAGAACGGCAGGATGGCAAGGCCGGCAACGAGATCGGAGTGCTGATGTGCAACCTCGCGACCCACCTCACCGATCCGGCAGAGCGGTTCGACGCGGTGCGTGTCTCCATGCGCGAGGGCAAGGACGCGATGCGCACCCGCAGTTCGGCGCAGATTCTGGCGATGAGCGCGCTGGGCACCGTTCCGCTGGCGTTGGGCATGTTCGGACTCGGCGGGCCGATCCGCCCACCGAACGTGATGATCTCCAACGTGCCCGGACCGCGAAAGGCACTGTACTGGAACGGCGCCCGGATGAGTGCGCTGTACCCGCTGTCCATCCCGGTGGACGGACAGGCCTTGAATATCACCTGCACCAGCACCGACGACGAGATTGCGTTCGGGCTGACCGGTTGCCGGCGCAGCCTGCCGCCGCTGGCGCCTCTGCTCGATCACCTCGATAACGAACTCGGCGCTCTCGAGCAATCCGTCGGACTGTAGGACCGCTCGGCCGTCGACATGATTCACTCCCCGCACGTCAGGGTCGAGGAAAATGCCCTGAACATGCAGTGCTCCAGAGAGATTCAATGAAGTAGGGAAGAGGGCATCACATGGACAACCCCGCGCCCGACCGGAACCCGACAGAACCGTATACCTCCCGCTTTCGATCGACCTCGGCCATTGCCCTCGGTTCCGCAGCGACGGCCTCGGCGCCGGCACTGGCGGTAACAGGGTCCCTCGCACTGTGCGCACTCGTCGCGGCTCTCGTCGTCGCGTGCGTCGGTGTCGCCGCCCTCATGATCTGACGCTGGAAACGGCAGTTCATTCAGCACATCCGAATTCACAACCGCAGCAAAGGAAATCCACGCATGAACGTATCGAACCCGCCGGCAATTCCGAGGTACATCGCACCTGGTGGTTCGATGAGTACCGCCGAGATCAAGACCCGGATCGAAGCGATGTTCGCGGACCGTCCGACGCTGGTGCCGAACGAATCCGGCCGGCGGAAGTCGGTATAGGTGCCAACGTGGCCGCGTCGCTGCTGGTGCTCCAGGCAGTCCTTCGGCGCCGAGCCGGCTCGCGTTGGTCATCATGGCCAACTGCCCCTTTGCTTCTGAAGTCTTCGCTATGTTCGGGGCTGCCGGGTACGAGAAGACATGGCCGTGCCCAGTAGATCCGATCGATCTCATCTGTCATGGGTGATGCGCGGACACCGATGCGCTGGCAATTTGTACTCGTGTGGGGCACTGGGACCGAGTGGAGGAGAAGTTTCATGGGTGCTGAGACAAATCCGGCAACACCGTTTACGGCGGAGATCAACCGCGCGGCGGTAGCCGACTATCCGATGTCGGACCGGCAGGACTTCGGGGACATTGATCGCGGCTTCATTGCCGGTTGGGAGAACGATCAGGTCTTCAACGACAAGGGCGACCTGATCCATGACGGCCAACCGTTTACCTACATCAGCGACGACAAGGACGCACCTGAGTCCGTTAATCCCAGTCTGTGGCGCCAATCGCAGCTGGTCCGGCGATGCGGTCTCTACAAGGTGGTGGACGGGCTCTACCAAGTTCGATTTGCGGTGAATCTCACCATCGTCGATGCCCCGGACGGGCTGGTCATCATAGACACGACCACCAGCGCAGACCTGGCGAAAGCGGGACTCGAGTTGTTCCGTCGCGAACTGGGCAACAACAAGCCGATCGCCGCAATCATTTACACCCACACGCATTTCGACCACTACGCCGGAGTCAAAGGACTAGTCGACGAAGCCGACGTCGTGGCGGGGAGGATCCCCATCGTCGCGCCGGGAACCATCGAGTCGTTCAACAAACACGCCATCGGCGAGAATGTCATCACCGGGAATGCAATGTCACGCCGGATGGGGTACACGTTCGGTCTTCTTCTTCCACATTGTGATTGCGGCCTGGTGACGATCGGGCTGGGATCCGGTGCCGACAACATGAACATCCACATGACCTATATCCCGCCGACCGACGGCATCACCAAGACCGGAGAGGTACGCAACCTTGGGGGCTGGGACTTCGAGTTCCTCTACGCACCCGATACCGAGGCGCCGGAAGAGATGCACATCTGGATCCCCGCCATCAAAGCGCTCACCTGCGCGGAAAACGCGAACCACTCGATGCACAACATTCAAACTATCCGTGGTGCGCGCACGCGTGATGCCCGTAATTTTGCCCGGTATCTGGACGAGACTTTGGTGAGATGGGGAGACGAGGTGGAGGTGCATCACGGGCCACACACCTGGCCGGTTTGGGGAAATGAAACTGTCGTGGAATTCCTTGAATCGCAACGCGATATGTACAAGTTCATTCACGATCAGGCGCTACGATTTGCGAATCAGGGGTACACGCCACTGGAAGCGGCTGAGGTTGTCCGACTTCCGGAGGAGATCGGCCAGAAGTGGTACAACCGCTACTACCACGGCGGATTGCACCACAATGTTCGTGCGGTGTTCCACAAAGAACTCGGGTTCTGGGACGGTGACCCTGCGACGATTCTGCCGCTCCTGCCGGAAGAGCACGCGAAGCGGCACGTCGAGTTGATCGGGCGGGAGAAGATACTTGCCGAGGGCCGCAACGCTTTCGAGGCAGGGGACTACCGGTGGGCGGTGCAACTCCTGCATCACCTAGTCTTTGCCGATCCTGATGATGTGGAGGCGAAGAATCTTCAAGCCGATGCCTACGAGCAACTTGGCTACCAACAGGAAGTGCCGCAGTATCGGGCAATCTTCCTCACTGCTGCAATGGAATTGCGCAGCGGTGTCACCGGTGCTGGTCAAGTCAACACCGACAGTACCGACACGATCCTCGCGATGCCGGTCGATCTCCTCTTCGACTATGCCGGAGTTCACCTGATCGGCGAAAAGGCTGACGGCGTAGATATTTCGATCAACTTTACCTTTGTCGATACCAGCCAGGAATGGAACATGTGGGTGCGTCGAGCAGTCCTGAATGCTCGCGCCGGCCATGTCCCGGATGCGCAACTCACACTGGTAGGTCCGAAACGGTTGTTGGCGGGAATTTTGCTGCAACCTGGCAAAGCATCGGCGATTCTTGACAGCGGCAAGGTCCAGGCACAAGGCGATCAGTCGGTGCTGGACACGCTGGCAAAGATTACGGATACCTTCGATCCGAATTTCAATATCGTCACGCCGTGAAACAGCAAGGGGCGGTTGGTCACTGTGACCAACCGCCCCTTAGCTGTGAGGTTTTACTTCGCCATGTCCTGGGCTGCTCGGTACGAGAAGACCATGGCCGTGCCCAGTGGAACACCGGGGCCGGGGTAGAAGTTGCCGCTCAGGGACGCGCTCGTGTTACCGGCGGCGTACAGGCCGTCGATCACGGTGCCGTCGGCGCGCAGGACGCGTCCGTCGACGTCGGTGACAAGACCGCCCTTGGTGCCGAGGTCACTGAGGACGATGCGTGCCGCGTAGAACGGGCCGTTCTCGATTGCGGTCAAGGCAGCGTTTGCGCCGCCGTTGGGCGGGCAGAAGAATGCGTCGTAAGGATCTTCGCCGCGGTGGAACTGATCGTCGACACCCAATTTAGCTGCGTCGTTGAACTTTTCGACGGAACTACGCAAGGCGTCGGCCGGCAGTCCGGTCTTTGCAGCGAGCTCTTCGAGAGTGTCGGCAGCTACCCAGGTGCCGGCCTCGAGGTGCTTGGCGGGCGCAGTGTTCGGGATGCTGATGGCAGGCAGGCCGCCACCTTCGCGAGAATCGAAGATCATGAACGACGGGATGGCTGAGGCGATGTCGTTCTGCTTCGCCATTGCCCGACCGAACTGGTCGTAGGGCAGCGACTCGTTGAGGTAACGCTCGCCCTTCGAGTCGACGACGATGCCGCCGCGCACGCCGACCATGAATGCTGCCGAGCCGTCGGGCTGTTCGACGCCGGGGCAGAACCATGCCTGATCGAGCAATGCCGTTGCGCCGCCGACGGCAACGCCGGCCGAGATAGCGTCGCCGGTGTTGGCTCCGAAGGGGCCCATGCTCCAGAGAGCCTTGCCGGGCGTGCCGGCCTGCTCGCGCATGTCGGCGTTGCCTTCGATGCCGCCGGCTGCCATGAGCACGCCGCGGTTTGCCTTGATGCGCAAGGTTTCACCGCCGGACTCGACCTCGGCGCCGACAACGCGGCCGTCTTCGACGATCAGTGACGTGAGGGTGGTGTCGGTGCGGAGATCAGCCTTGCCGGTGCTTGCGACGGCTGCGAGAAGGCGACCGATCAGGGCGCGTCCGCCGATCATCTTGCCGGGCGCATGATCCTGGCCGGTGCGGTCCTGATCCAGTTCGGGGCGGACCTTGCCGACGAGATCGCCGATATCGGCGGGATCCAGATCGAGCGGGTTGATGGAGCGTCCCGTATCCATCCGGCCTTCGGCCTTGTAGTAATCGGGGAAGGCGCGGAACTCGAATTCGATATTCGGGTTCTGCTCCAGCAATGCGACGACGGCCGGCGCGGTGTCGACGTAGGCGTCCTGGCGTTCCGTTTCGGAATCGCCGAGCAGCGAGCGCAGGTAGGTGCGAGCGTTCTCGGTTGAGTCGGGGAGGCCGGCGCGCTCCTGGACCTGGGTGCCGGGCAGCCAGATGGAGGCGCCCGAGTATGCGGAAGTGCCGCCGAAACGGTCGGTCTTCTCGATGACGATCGTGGTCAATCCGGCAGCGGCAGCGGTGTATGCGCCGGTCAGCGCACCGCCGCCGGAGCCGACAACCAATACGTCGCACTCGGTGGTCCAGTCCTGCATCATTGCGTCCTAACTCGAAGAGGGTGGGGCCTACACGCAATACCGAGTGGCGTGCGTTGGCTACGACAAGTCCCACTGAGCGGGCAATATCCCGGCTTCAATGGGTGAAGTGCGAGAATTAGATCGGCCGCGATCGGCCGCGACACACTATCGATGATGGGGACGACGTTGCCGAGAATTGCCGAGGTCAGGGACGCTGCCGAGCCCAGTTCGGACGAGCAGCGCGCGCGCCACGTCCGAATGTTGCAAGCGGCGGAGGAGTTGGCGACTGAGAAGGAGCTTGCTCGCGTCCAGATGCACGAGGTCGCGAAGCGTGCCGGTGTCGCTATCGGGACGCTGTACCGCTATTTCCCGTCGAAGACGCACCTGTTTGTTGCGGTGATGGTCGAGCAGATCGATCAGATCGGCGACAACTTCACCAAACAGCAGGTGAACTCGGGAAATCCACAAGACGCGGTCTACGAAGTCCTGGTGCGCGCCACCCGCGGATTACTGCGTCGGCCGGCCCTCTCGACAGCGATGCTGCAATCGACCAGCACCGCCAACGTCGCAACAGTCCCCGACGCCGGAAAGATCGATCGCGGTTTTCGTCAGATCGTCTTGGATGCGGCGGGCATCGAGAACCCCACCGAAGACGACAACACCGCGTTGCGTTTGCTGATGCAACTGTGGTTCGGCGTGATCCAGTCCTGCCTCAACGGTCGCATCTCGATTCCCGACGCGGAGTACGACATTCGTAAGGGCTGCGACTTACTTCTGGTGAATCTCTCGCAGCACTGACGTAGTTCGCCCGGGTTCGGGTGAGTTCGTTACGACGTCAAAATTGAAATCAATTCTAATTTCTTGAACGCTGTGATCGACACTCGACTTGCGTCGTAACGTTGCTCGGCGTACATAAATAGAATACATTGCAGAAAAGTAGTTGGTGAGCCAGCTCACCAATCAATATCTCCACGAAGGAGTGCTCATCATGGGCCATGCAGTCATCGTCGAAGCCGCGCGTACACCGATCGGTCGCCGCCGCGGCGCCCTGGCGGGACTGCACCCCGCCACGCTCCTGGGAGCAGCGCAGCGTGGCGTCCTCGAGCGGGCAGGCGTCGCCCCCGAAGACATCGGACAGATCATCGGTGGTTGCGTTACGCAGGCCGGCGAGCAGTCCAACAATGTCACCCGTCAGGCATGGCTGCATGCAGGTTTCCCGTACTCGACGGCAGCGACGTCCATCGACTGTGCTTGCGGATCTGCACAGCAGGCAGTGCATTTGATTTCCGGCCTGATCTCGTCGGGTCAGATCTCGGCAGGCATCGGCTGTGGTGTCGAGTCCATGAGCCGTGTATTCCTCGGCCAGGCAAATACTCCCGAAACCGGCAACCCGTACCCGGACGACTGGACCGTCGACATGGGTGACCAGTTCACCTCCGCACAGCGCATCGCCGACAAGCGTGGAATCACGCGTGCCGACGTCGACGCCTTCGGTCTCGAATCGCAGCGTCGTGCCGCTCAGGCTTGGGCGGAAGGTCGCTTCGACCGCGAAATCGTCCCCGTCACAGCTCCCGTCGTCGACAAGCAGGGCGTACCGACCGGCGAGATCGCCACGGTCACCCGTGACGGAGGCTTGCGTGAGACCACGGCTGAAGCCCTCGCCGGTCTCAATCCCGTCATCGAAGGCCACATCCACACCGCCGGCAACTCGTCGCAGATCAGCGACGGCGCTGCAGCCGTACTCCTGATGAGCGAAGAGCGCGCCCAGCAGTTGGGCCTCAAGCCCCGTGCGCGCATCATCGCGTCCGGCATGGTCGGCTCCGATCCCTTCTACCACCTCGACGGACCCATCGAGTCCACCCAGTTGGTGCTCGACAAGGCCGGAATGACGCTCGACAACATCGATCTGGTCGAGATCAACGAAGCCTTCGCCTCGGTCGTTCTCTCCTGGGCGCAGGTCCATGGCGCCGACATGTCCAAGGTCAACGTCAACGGCGGCGCAATCGCCCTCGGTCACCCCGTCGGCTCGACCGGTGCTCGTCTGATCACCACCGCCCTGCACGAGCTCGAGCGTTCCGACAAGTCCACTGCCCTGATCACGATGTGCGCCGGCGGAGCTCTTTCCACCGCCACCATCATCGAACGCATCTGACCCGCACCCGTACTTTCGAATTGATTAGGTAGATATGACTATTGGATTGAGTGAAGAAGATCGCGACCTCCGCGATTCCGTTCGAGGCTGGGCTGCGCGCCACGCAACGCCGACCGTCATCCGCGAAGCTGTCGAGGCCAAGGTCGAGACCCGCCCGCAGTTCTGGGACGGTCTCGCCGAGCAGGGCCTCCTCGGTCTGCACATCGCCGAGGAATTCGGTGGAGCAGGCTACGGCTTGGTCGAGCTCGCGATCGTCGTCGAGGAACTGGGACGCTCCATGGTTCCCGGCTCGTTCCTGCCCACCGTTGTGGTCAGTGCGGTCCTCAGTGACGCCGGTGTCACCGATCGTCTGTCCGGTCTTGCCGACGGCAGCACTCTCGGAGCTGTTGCCTTGCAGCCCGGTTCGCTGAAGATCACCCGCGACGGTGGCACTGCCACTCTCAGTGGAACGTCCAGCCATATCCTCGGCGGCCACGTCGGCGACGTGTTCCTCCTCGCGACGGACAGCGGCTACGTTCTGATCAACCGTGACCGCCTCGATGTCACGGACCTGGCCAGCTACGACGTTGTGCGTCGTAGCTCCGAGGTCACTGTCGACGGACTGGTTCTCACGGACTCCGAGATCCTCGCAGTCGACACGCAGCGCGTACTCGACATTGCTGCAACACTTTTTGCTGCCGAGGCCTCCGGTCTGGCTGACTGGGCAGTGACCACCTCGACTGACTACGCCAAGGTGCGTCAGCAGTTCGGTCGCGTCATCGGGCAGTTCCAGGGCGTCAAGCACAAGGTTGCGCGGATGCTCACGCTCTCCGAGCAGGCCCGCGTCTGCGCGTGGGACGCTGCCCGTGCCCTGACACCCGCCAACGGTGTCGGCGCCGAAGAGGCTTCTCTCGCTGCCGCTGTCGCCGGAGCAACCGCCCTCGAAGCTGGTTTCTCGGTTACCCGCGATTGCATCCAGGTTCTCGGTGGCATCGGCTTCACGTGGGAGCACGACGCGCACCTGTACATGCGCCGCGCGCAGTCGCTGCGAATCCTGCTGGGCTCCACGGCTTCCTGGCGTCGCCGGGTTGCCGAGCTGACGATCGCCGGCACCCGTCGCGTACTCAGCATCGAACTCCCGCCCGAGGCTGAGGCAATTCGCGCCGACGTTCGCGCGGAACTCGCTCCCGCCCTCGCCCTCGAGGGCGCTGAGCGAAAGACGTACCTCGCGGAAAAGGGTTACACCGCACCGCACTTCACCGCTCCCTGGGGTAAGTCCGCAGATGCGGTCAGCCAGCTCGTGATCGCCGAAGAACTCCGTGAGGCACAGCTCGAGCCGCACGACATGATCATCGGAAACTGGGTCATCCCGACCCTCATCGAGCACGGCAACGAAGAGCAGCTCGCCAAGTTCGTTCCGCCGTCACTGCGCGGCGACATCGTCTGGTGCCAGCTGTTCTCCGAGCCGGGCGCCGGTTCCGACCTTGCCGCCCTGAGCACCAAGGCCACCAAGGTCGACGGTGGCTGGAAGCTGCAGGGCCAGAAGGTCTGGACGTCCATGGCACGCGAAGCGCACTGGGGCATCTGCCTCGCGCGCACCGACGCCGACGTGCCCAAGCACAAGGGCCTGTCCTACTTCCTCATCGACATCAAGAACAGTGGCCTCGACATCCGCCCGCTGCGCGAGATCACCGGTGAAGCACTGTTCAACGAGGTGTTCTTCGACGATGTCTTCGTTCCCGACGAGTGCTTGGTTGCAGGCCCGGGCGACGGCTGGAAGCTGGCCCGCACGACCCTCGCCAACGAGCGGGTTTCTCTGTCCAACGACTCGTCCTTGGGTTCGGGCGGCGAAGCTCTGCTGAGCTTGGTCGACGGACTGCCTGGCGGTATCGACGACGAGCAGCTCACGGTTCTCGGAAAGGTGCTGTGCGACGCACAATCCGGCGGATTGCTGGGTCTGCGCACCACACTGCGTTCGCTGTCGGGTGCTCAGCCGGGTGCCGAGTCTTCGGTCTCCAAGCTGATCGGCGTCGAGCACATCCAGCAGGTCTGGGATCTGGCAATGGAATGGGCCGGCCCCAGTTCGCTTCTGGGCGACCAGCATCGCCAGTCGCCCACGCAGATGTTCCTGAACGTGCAGTGCATGTCCATCGCCGGTGGTACAACCAACGTTCAGCTGAACATCATCGGCGAACGCATCCTGGGTCTGCCCCGCGACCCCGAACCGGGAAAGTGATACGCGCATGAGCAATCGCACCTTTGTTGTCGGTGTCGGCATGACCAAGTTCGAGAAGATCGAGACCCGCGACTGGGAATACCCGGACATGGTGACCGAAGCTGTCTCGAACGCACTCGCCGATGCAGGCGTCAGCTACGACCAGATCCAGCGCGCCGCAGTCGGTTACGTGTTCAATGCGTCCACCGCCGGTCAGCGCGCCCTGTACGAGACTGGCCTTTCCGGTATCCCGATCTTCAACGTCAACAACAACTGCGCCACGGGTTCGACGGCGCTGATGATGGCGCGCGAGTGGGTTCAGGCGGGTCAGGCTGACTGCGCTCTGGCTGTGGGCTTCGAGAAGATGACCAAGACGGCTCTGACCGGCAACGGTGAGATGCCCAAGATCACCACCTTGGACTCGCAGCTCAAGATCATGGTCGAGGACTATGGTTTTGCTCGTTCGCCCATGACAGCTCAGCTGTTCGGCAACGCTGCCACCGAGCACATGGCGAAGTACGGCACCACTGTCGAGCAGATCGCTGCCGTTGCGGTCAAGAACCACAAGCATTCGGTCAACAACCCGTACGCACAGTTCCGTGACGAGTACACACTCGAACAGGTTCTCGGCGACAAGATGATTCACGCACCGCTGACGCGTTCGCAGTGCTCACCGACTTCGGACGGCGCCGGCGCCGCCATCGTCGTGAGCGAGAAGTTCGTCCGCGAGCACGGTCTCGAAGACCGTGCAATCGAAATCGTTGCCCAGGCGATGACCACCGACACCGAAGCAGCGTTTGCCGAGAAGTCGATGATCGACGTGGTCGGTGCACCGATGACAGCTGCAGCGGCAGAACAGGTCTTCGCAGAAGCCGGCATCACCATCGACGATGTCGATGTCATCGAACTGCATGACTGCTTCGCGATCAACGAGATCATCACCTACGAAGGCCTCGGTATGTGTGCGGCCGGCGACGGCGGAAAGCTCGTCGAATCCGGAGCGACCACCTACGGCGGACAGTGGGTCGTGAACCCGTCCGGCGGCCTGATCTCCAAGGGTCACCCGCTCGGTGCCACAGGTTTGGCGCAGTGCGCCGAGCTGACCTGGCAGCTCCGCGGCCAGGCCGACGCCCGTCAGGTCGAGGGCGCTCGAATCGGATTGCAGCACAACCTCGGACTGGGCGGCGCGTGCGTCGTCACTGTCTACCGCGCCGGAACTCTGGAGAACTGATGGCTATCGATCTCGCGGTGGCATTGGCCGCCGAACCGACTGTGCGCGAAGCGTCGTGGACCGAGCGCGACGTCATGCTCTACCACCTTGGCCTCGGAGCCGGAGTGAACGCTCTGGATCCGGCCGAGCTGGGTTGGGTCTACGAAAAGGGCCTGAAGGTTCTTCCGACCTTCGCAATGGTTGCAGGTCAGGGTGTTTCGGCTGGCGTTCTGCCGCCGGCGTCCATGAACATGCCCGGAATCGACATCGACCTCCGCAAGATTCTGCACGGTGGACAGTCACTGACCCTGCATGCGCCTATCCCGACCTCCGGCACTGCACGTATCTCTTCGCGAGTTGCCGATGTGTGGGACAAGGGCAAAGCCGCCATCATCGTGCTCGAGACTTCAGCCGAAAGTCTTGACGGTAACCCGTTGTGGACCACCGGAATGCAGATCTGGGCTCGCGGAGAAGGCGGATTCGGCGGAGGCGCCGGGCCCGAAGTTGTTGCCGGTGTACCGGATCGGGCGCCCGACAAGGTGCTCACCTCTGCAACGAGTGCATCGCAGGCGTTGCTGTACCGCCTCAGCGCAGACATGAACCCGCTCCATGCCGATCCCGCCTTTGCCAAGATGGCCGGCTTCGACGCCCCCATCCTGCACGGCCTCGCGTCGTACGGCGTTGTCTGCAAGGCCGTCGTCGACGGTGTTCTCGACGGCGATCCTTCGCGGGTGAAGAATTTCTCGGTGCGTTTTGCCGGCTCGCTGTTCCCGGGCGAAAGCATCACCACGTCGGTGTGGCAGGACGGCAACACCCTGACATTGATGGCCACCTGCCCCGAGCGTGAGAACTCCCCGGTTCTCACTCAAGCCACGATGGAGATCAACTGATGGACGTCGGAACGCACCCCACGGCCGCAACGCATCCAGGCGGCACGGTTCTGACCTCGGCGCCGCAGGACGTCCCCGTCGATCGGGCCACCTTGGCTGCTCGACGCGTCGTCGACGCCTTGCTGCGCACAGACCGCAACAATGCAAACCTCGACCGAGTTGCCGAGGAACTCAACAGCATTGCCGATCACCTCGAAGAGCACGCACCCGAGGTCGCCGAGCGGTTGATCGACATGTGGAACGGTGAAGGCGTCACTCGCCACGATCCCGTCACCGGACCGGAGAATGCCATCGCGCCGCCGCTGGTACTCGAGGGTCTCGCAGACGGTTCCGTTCAGGGCGTCGTCACCTTGACTCTGCCGTACCAGGGCCCTCCCGGCCACGTTCACGGCGGAGTGTCCGCGTTGATCCTCGACCATGTACTCGGCGTAGCCAATGCTTGGGGTGGAACTTCCGGAATGACAGCACAATTGAGCACGCGCTACCACCGCCCGACGCCGTTGTTCGTGCCGCTCACCATCTCCGGCAAGTTCATCTCGAAAGACGGCCGCAAGATCAAGACCGTCGGCGAGATTAAAACCGCTGACGGTGAAGTATGTGTCTCGGTTGAAGGATTGTTCATCGACAAGACGGTTCCGCGCCCCCGCTAGGGGCTCCGCCCCTGTGCGCCTTTTTGGTAGCTGTGACTACCAAATTGGCGCACAGGGCCCGACGAAGGAGGGCCCTGCTATGGGCAAGCTCGACGGACGTGTAGCAGTGGTAACCGGTGCCGGAATGGGTATCGGACGCGGTGTGGCCGGCGCTTTCGCTCGAGAAGGTGCCTCGGTGCTCGTTGCCGAGATCGACGAGCAGGCGGGCCTCGAGGCAGTCCAGTGGCTGCGCGATGAATGGGGCGCGGAGGCGGAGTTCATCCGTACCGATGTGACCGACAAAGCGCAGGTTGTTGCCATGGTCAACAAGGCTGTCGAGCGATTCGGACGTCTCGACATTCTGGTCAACAATGCCTGGCGAGGTTCAGGTTTCGCACGATTCGAGAAGATGACCGACGAGCAGTTGCGCGGCGGTTTCGACATGGCCGTGATGGCCGCGTTCTGGGCCATGCAAGCCGCGTTGCCGGAACTCGAGCGTCACGGTACGGGGCGGGTGATCAACATGTGCAGTCTCAACGGTGTGAACGCGCACATGTACTCGGTGCAGTACAACGCGGCCAAGGAAGCGCTTCGAACGCTCACCCGTACCGCTGCGCGGGAGTGGGCGCACAAGCAGGTGACCTGCAACGTCATCTGTCCGGGTGCGCAGAGCGCGGCGTACAAGCGTGTCGCCGAAGCTAATCCGGAGAACGTCGCCGCGATGGCTGCTGCAAATCCCATGGGCCGTATCGGAGATCCGCTCGACGACATCGGGCCTGTGGCTGCCTTCTTGGCGAGTGACGACAGCCGCTACGTCACGGGTAACACTCTCTTCGTCGACGGTGGTGGGCACATCAACGGCGTGCAGTGGGCGCCGACGGTCGACTGAACTATTCTGCACTGCAACAAAAAGTGGCTCGACGCATTTCTTGCGTCGAGCCACTTCTCATATTGACATTGGCGTCAGAGTTTCAGTTGCTGCTTCCGAAACCGCTGCTTCCGAGACCGATGCTGCCATTTGCCGAGCAGCCGAGCTTCTCGAACTCTTCCGTCGACATGTACTCGACGTTCGGTAGGTACTCGCCCATGACTGCGAGTTCGTCTCCCGGAGTGGAGGTGTTTTGCACTGCCTGACGGAAATTGTTATCGGGGAGCATGTTCCGAACCTGGAACCAGCCGAAATTGCTGTCGTCGCCGCCATCGCCCTTGGGGGACCATTCGACCCATCCGTTGCCGCACGCTTCGTTCGCGTTGACGGGCCGTTCGCCCGCAAGGCTGACGACAATGGTGTAGTCGCCGTTGCTGTCCGTCGGTACGTTCTCGTCGTAGGCGCAGTTCATCACACGAGTGGTGAGAACAGATTCGTTCATGCAGAAGGATGTGTACCGAACCTGTCCGGTCTCCATGACCGGGTTGCCATTTGATGTCTTCGGCGACGTGGCGAGCTTTCCGCGGACCACGGCAACTTGACCGTACTCGCGGCTGAGAGCTGCTCGCATGTAGTTGTTGTGAATGTTCGGGTAGAAGCCGCCGCCGGTGCGTGGGGGTGTCAAGGATGCACCGGGAGCGTCGTCGCCGGTGTACATCTGGAGTAGGTAGCGGCGATCGTACTGGCCGCGCCAGTCGACGGTGCGTTCTGCACCGGGGTTGTACTCGGCGGGGAAGGTTGCCGGATTTTCGACGGGGCGGCCGATCTGGAACAGGGGCTTACCGGGCTGACCTGGGGCCGGGAACACCTGGACCTGCTGACCTGGTGCCAGCGTTTCGGGGTGGCGTAGGGCGTCGTACGTCTTGCGGTCGAGATTGAGTGCGGTGGGGTCGGGAAGTCGAATCGCGTCGGCGTTGCCGGTGGTCTTCTTCAAGTCCTTGGATTCGGAATCTGTAGCATCGCAGACGGATTGGCCGGTGAGTCGGTCTCCGTTCGCGAGAGTAAGTACGGGTTCCGGCATGGGGACATTGCCGGTGATGGTGCCGTTGTTGTCGGGAACATACACGCGGTAGAGATATTGCTCCAGTTCGTATGTGACTCCGTCGCTACCGATTTCGGTTCCGAGTGAGATGCCGGTACCGCCCTGTGCGGCGGCAGTCGGAACTGTCAGGAGATTGTTGCGCTCGGGCTCGTTGTTGCGCGGATCTCGGACGGTGAAGAGCGGTTGCTTTGTCGCACTGTCGAAGTTCTGGGCATGGTCGACATCGAGTGTGTACGTCGACGCAGCGTCCGGGCCGTCCCTGCGAGCGCCGGGTTGGAACGGATTCGACGACCCGGGGTCGGGTGCGATCTGGTAGTCGGCGACGCCGTCGATGGGCTGGCCAACTCGGTCGTACGAGATGAAGGAGAAGTATCGCGCATTCGGATACGTTCCGGTCAGGCTGAGTGTGGACCCGGCCGGGCGCCGAATGTAGGCGGCCCAATAGGTGGCCCCGGCGTCAGGATAGGCGTTGTTGAAGTTCGGATCTGCGCCGAATGCTCCGTAGTTCCAGAAACACGTGCTGGAAGCGCCTCCGACGAGATTGCCGGGAACGTCTCCAGGTGCCGGTTGAGATGTAGCGGGTACTGCGAGAGCAACTGTCGACAGAATTGCTGCAGCAGTCACGTGAGGTAGTGCTCGAGCGGAAAATCGCACTTCCAGGGGTCCTTTCGTCGTGGTGCCGGAATGGTCGGGCGAGGACGGGACGCTCACGTGGCTCGGCGATCATGTGGGCAGGTAGTGGCCGAGTACGTGAAGTACACGGATCTCATCCATTAGATGCAATACGTATCGCCAGGTCCAAGACTATTTCTCATAGCCCTGACAGGCTCTGCCTATGTAGGCGGCAGTAGCATCGCTACGTGCAGGTTCGGCAGGTGGGTTATTTCCTGGCAGTGGTCGATCACGGCAATATTCGCCGGGCCTCGGCCGCACTGGGTCTTGCACAACCGTCGGTCTCGCAGGCGATCGCAGTTCTCGAGCAGGAATTGGGGGCGCAACTTTTCATCCGGACCGGGCAAGGCGGTGTGTCGCTGAGTTCGGCGGGAATGGCGTTCCTCGGACCTGCTCGACGGTTGGTGAGGATCTCCCAGTCCGCGAACAAGCCGGATACCGCCGTGAGTTTGGATATTGCGACGTGGGGAAACTTGGCGCTTGATCCCACGGCCCGTGTGATTGCCCGATTGCGAACCGAGAATCCGGCACTTTCAGTTCGTATCGAATACGGTGACGACGAGGCGGCGGTGTGCGAACTGGTCAGGGGTGGGCACTGCGAAGTCGGAACGGTTTATCTGCCGGCAGACGAAGGGGACTTGGATGTGAAACCGATCGGCTTTGTCGAATTGCAGTTGATCTCCCCGCCGGGAACGGATCTTGAACCGAATCCGCTTCCGCTGAAGTCGATTTCGAACTATCCGATGATACGAGTTGCTGGTGGTTCCCAGAATGTTCTGCTGGATCGAATGTTTGCCGACGCTGGTGTTTCGGTCAGTTATGGCGTAATCAGTACGCACAGACAGGCTTTGGTCAATTTGGTCCTCACAGGAGCCGGATCTGTGATTGCCGGCAGCACCCATGCGAGACAGGCGGCAGCCAGAGGTGCCGAAATTCGCAGCTTCGATCCGCCGATCGTTCGTCCCTACGGGTTGGTTTATCGAGCCGAATCGTTGTCGGTGGCAGCGCGTGACTTCATCGAGTGCGCATCACTATTGACTCCTTGACTAGCGTCAGAAAGCACTCGAATGCGGTTGAATTGGGGCCTTTTCGGCTGAGTAGTAGGACTGGTCGGCTGATGGATGGATCGGTGGATCGGACCTGTGCGCCTAGTGGCCCCGCTGCCGCGGCCATCGCGGGGAGGAAGAACGAAGCGCCCGCACCTGCCATCGTGAGAGTCCAGATTGCCTCTCGTGGAGCGCATTCCACCATTGCATTAACAGGTGTACCGGCTTTGGCGAATACGCTCTCGATCAAAGCGCGGCCGGAGGTTGTCGGCGGTGTGAGTATCAACGGAACATCTGCCAGATATTTCAGCGGCAGCGGATCGCCTTCGGGTAGGGGGAACGACGGCGCCGCCACCAACGACAGCGTCTGCGTGCCGAGGTTGAAAGAGGATAGCGCCGGGCCGGGATCTTCGATTGTCGTCACGGCCGCATCACACTCACCATTTTGAAGCATACGAATTGCAGCATTGTTCGAGTTCGGATCGATCAGTTCGACCAGCACGCCGGGATACCTTCGACGGAATTCTCCGACGAGCGGGGCCAGGGGATCGACAATCAACTCCGCGTGAACCGCGATTGTCAGCGTTCCCCGAGTCATTGTGAGGACATCGTTCACGGCCGCGCGAGCGGTTGCAGCTTCGGTGAGCAGGCGACGTGCCTGGGGAACCAGTGCAAGACCCGCCTCGGATGGCGTCAGGCGGCGTCCGACGCGGTCGAACAACTGCGTCGCCAACTGTTTTTCCAAAGTCCGGATGGATTGTGAAAGTGATGGTTGGGCGACCCGGAGTACTGCCGCTGCGCGAGTTATCGTGCCGTGCTCGATGACGGCAAGAAAATATTCGGCCTGGCGCAGTTCCACGAGTCGACACTAGCGGGCGAGTTCGGCGTCTTGTTCCGGTCAGGCAAGTCTGTGTTTCGGGGGTCCGGTTGGAAAGTGCAGGTACAGGCGAATTTCTGTCCGATGCGACGTAGGATTATCTCGCGAGTAGTGCGGATTCGGATCGACGAGAAGAGGCTCGGGATGTCCGATTGGGTGAAGAAGGTCGAGGCTGAGGCCAAAGTGCTTATCGCCGAGGCCGAAGAGGAACTGACGGTGTTGGAAGGCGTCGACACCATCGATCCGCTTGCCGATGAGGACAAGACCACCTAGTCCGGTAAGCGATGGGCATACCTGATCCATTCAGCGCGGTGGGTTTGTCCCCGCGAATGCCCCGCAGCCACCCGTCGAGTGCGGGTGGCCCTCTGCGTTGCGTCATCGAAGATGCGACGGACGGATACTGTGACGTGAATTAATTTTAATGATCAAAGTGATGCAAAACACACAAATCGGCCGCTAAGCTTCGGCGAACTATACAGGCGTCCAATTCCTGACGGAGTTGCTCGTACTGTCCGCAGGAAGTTGAAACCCCGAGGAATCTGATGCGTAGGTTGCTTTCGCTAGGACTCGCCGCCGCGGTGATCTGCGGCATCGTCGCCGCCACTCCGGTTGGCGCCCAGGAACTCCCGATCGCCCCAGCCGGAAAACTTCACACCGAAGGTTCCGCGCTGGTCGACGAGTTCGGTCGCACCGTTCTCCTACACGGCGTCAACAACGTCGACAAGGAGGCGCCATACCTCAAGGCCGGCGATGGCCTCACCGTCACGCCGGAGGATGCCGAACTGCTCACCCAACACGGGTTCAACACCGTCCGGCTCGGGGTCTCGTTCGACGCGATAATGCCCGAGCGGGGAAAGGTCGACGACGCCTACCTCGGCCGCGTGGCCGCCACTGTTGACATGCTCGGCGCCCATGGCATCCACGTCCTGCTCGACAACCACCAGGACGGACTCTCGTCGCCCTGGGCGGGCAACGGCTTCCCCGCTTGGTCGATCGTGGCCCGGCCCTCGCCAAACGAGCCGAATCCAGGCTTCCCGCTGTACTACCTGATGCCAAGCGCAAATAGGGGCTGGGACGAAGTCTGGAACAACACGTACGGCGTCCTCGACTACCTCGGCGATGCGCTTGCCGCCCTCGCCACGAAGCTGCAGGGCAAGCCCGCCGTGCAGGGCATCGAGCTGCTGAACGAGCCGTGGCCGGGTACTCCCTTCCTCGGCTGCTTCCCAAGTGGCTGCCCGGATTTCGACCGGAAATACCAGGCCGCGATGCAGAAGCTCACCGATGCCGTCCGCGTCGCCGACCCGACGGTCCCGGTGTACTGGGAGCCGAACGTCACCTGGAACCAGTTGATGCCGTCGAATCTGGCCAATCCGCCGAAGACGCCGGCGATTGCCGACGACAACATCGTCTTCGCGCCGCACGACTACTGCATCCCCAGCCAGCTCGCGATCTACCTGGGGCTGCCGAAGGAACTGAAAGCCTTGTGCTCCGTGACGCAGGGCAACACCTGGGGCAACATCGACGCGTTCACCCAGCGCGCCAACCTTCCGACCGTCGTGACCGAGTTCGGTGACGGTGACCCGAGCGTTCTGGGCAATACTCTGAATCAAGCAGACGAACGCTTCATCGGCTGGCAGTACTGGCATTACAGCAGCATCTTCGGACCCAAGGGAGGCACCGACCCCTTCCTCAAAGCGATCGGCGACGAATTGGTGCGCACCTACCCGCAGGCCACCGCCGGCACGCCCGAGGGGATGAACTTCGACACCGCCAACGGTGACTTCATCTACAAGTACAGCCCGAAGGTATCCGCGAAGCCCACCGAGATCTATGTTTCCGACCGGCATTACCCCGAGGGCTACGTCGCCGAAGTCACGGGCGGCGCCATCACCTCGGAACCCGGCGCCCGGATGGTCACCGTCGAGGCAGATGGCACCGACCCGGTGATCGTCAAGATCAACAGGCCAGGCTCTGACGGTGCAAAACTGCCCACCAGTTCGATCGGCACGGGTTCCTTGGGTCCTATCAGCTCCTCGGGTAGCTCGGGAAGCGCTGAGGGCTTCTTGAGTCCATTGGGTACTTTGAGCTCCTCCGGTTCCGCGGGCTCGTAGCAGTACGACTCCACCTTGCCGCCCTCAACCTCGCTGCCAGCGCAGCGGGGTTGAGGGCGGCTTTGTCATCACGATATGCGTGCTATCCAGACTGAGAGCGGACGCTCGAACTTTCAGTGGCAGTTCGGCATTCGCCTCTGTGCAGTGACTTGCCGCAGGATCGGGTAATGCGCCTACGGCGGTCCCTCGTCTATCGAGACACGTGTCCGTTTCGTTCTGGGCTCGGAGGATAAATGACCGCTTCAAAGTCGCGCCACCGGCCTGTGCCCACCCGCCAACGTGGAAGTTCGACTACCCGATCATCCACGCCCAGACTCGGACACAGTGGCGCAGTTGGCTGACGCACAACACCATTAGCCGACCACGGTGTCCGTACCCCGAGTCGGTCGAGGAAGCTATCTGCTTTGGTTGGATCGACTCCACCAACACCATCCTCGACGAAGAGCCATCTGACTTGAAGGCGGCGCTGGGCCGAGACCCGCGAGCTCGAAGCAACTGGGACGGTTTTCCGACCCAGGGCCGAAAACTGATGCTGTGGTGGATCATCAGTGCAGCTCGAGATGTAACACGGGCAGATCAACGTGCCCACGGCTGATCCGCAATTCGATCGCGCCCGGTATGAAAGCCGTAGCGAGCTTCGGCTCGGTCTGACGTCGTCCAGTGTGGCAAGTCCGTCAGAGAAATCCTCGTCCGTTGATACGGGTGTGGCCCCGCCGGAATTCCGGCGGGGCCACACTCATGTTGCTGGTATTGCTAGTTTCAGCGGACAGTTATTCAGGATCCGAAGATGTTTCCCAAGGATCCGAAGATGTTCCCCAGCGAACCGCCGGTGTCGGGTGCGTCAGTGACTGCGACCGTGCGGATCTCGGAGGTTGAGATGACGTCACCTGTGGCGTCACTGTGAACCGCGGTGATATTGCTGGTGCCGGCGCTCTGGAAGGTGTGCTTGAGCGTCGCCTTGCCGTTGACCACTGTGACCGGACTACCGATCTTGTTGGCGCCGTCCATGAACTGGATGGTGTCACCGGCCGAGGCCTCGGAGACGTTCGCGACCAGTTCTACTTCGACTCCCGTTGTTGCGGTGGCCGGAGCTGTCACTGTGGTGGTGTTGCCGGCGTTGGGCGGGGTGACCATCACGTTGTGTGCGACCGAGGTGGACGCCTGGTGCTCACCGAGACCGGCGAACACGGCGGTGATGTTGTGGTTGCCGGCAGCCAACGGTGCGGTGATGGAGGCGTTGCCCTGGGTGTCGAGGTCGACGAGGCCACCGAGGTTGGTGGTGCCGTCCTTGAACTGCACCTTGGCTCCGAGGGCCGGAGCGGGTGAAACATTAGCGTGCAGTACGACATTCGAACCGACGACGCCGGTGGTGTCACCGGTGACCGTTGTGGTGGTGGTGACGTTAGCCGCGGTGACCGTCACGTTGTGTGCCGTCGAGGTGGAGGTTACGAAGCCGGGTGCGCCGGAGTAGACGGCGGTGATGCTCTGGCCGCCGGCCGTGGTGAACTTCGTGGTGAGCGTGCCCTTGCCGTCGGTGCCGAGGGTGACCGGGGTGCCGATGTCGGTGGTGCCGTTCTTGAACTGGACGGTGCCGCCGGTCGGGGTCGGGGAGACCGTAGCTTCGAGAAGCACATCCGCGTTTGCGACGGCGGTTGCCGGTCCGGTCACGACGGTGGTGGTGTTGACGTTGGCCGGGGACATCGTGACGGTGTGTGCGATCGAGGTCGAGCCCTGGTATTCGCCGACGCCGGAGTAGGCGGCGGTGATGGTGCGGGTGCCGACAGCGAGCGGGGTGGTGAGGGTGACTTCGCCGGTCGGGCCGACTGGGAGGGCTGCGCCGAGGTTGGTGGCGCCGTCCTTGAACTGGACGGTGCCGCCGCCGGCGGTGGGGCCGTCGGTGACGTTGGCGGTCAGGGTGACGTCGGTGCCGACGGTTCCGGTGGTGTCACCGGTGATGGTGGTGGTGGTGTCGATGTTGGCCGGGGACATTTCGACGGTGTGTGCGATCGAGGTCGAGCCCTGGTATTCGCCGACGCCGGAGTAGGCGGCGGTGATGGTGCGGGTGCCGACAGCGAGCGGGGTGGTGAGGGTGACTTCGCCGGTCGGGCCGACTGGGAGGGCTGCGCCGAGGTTGGTGGCGCCGTCCTTGAACTGGACGGTGCCGCCGCCGGCGGTGGGGCCGTCGGTGACGTTGGCGGTCAGGGTGACGTCGGTGCCGACGGTTCCGGTTGCCGGTCCGGTGACGGTGATGCTGGTGTCGATGTTGGCCGGGGACATTTCGACGGTGTGTGCGATCGAGGTCGAGCCCTGGTATTCGCCGACGCCGGAGTAGGCGGCGGTGATGGTGCGGGTGCCGACAGCGAGCGGGGTGGTGAGGGTGACTTCGCCGGTCGGGCCGACTGGGAGGGCTGCGCCGAGGTTGGTGGCGCCGTCCTTGAACTGGACGGTGCCGCCGCCGGCGGCGGGGCCGTCGGTGACGTTGGCGGTCAGGGTGACGTCGGTGCCGACGGTTCCGGTTGCCGGTCCGGTGACGGTGATGCTGGTGTCGATGTTGGCCGGGGACATTTCGACGGTGTGTGCGATCGAGGTCGAGCCCTGGTATTCGCCGACGCCGGAGTAGGCGGCGGTGATGGTGCGGGTGCCGACAGCGAGCGGGGTGGTGAGGGTGACTTCGCCGGTCGGGCCGACTAGGAGGGCTGCGCCGAGGTTGGTGGCGCCGTCCTTGAACTGGACGGTGCCGCCGCCGGCGGCGGGGCCGTCGGTGACGTTGGCGGTCAGGGTGACGTCGGTGCCGACGGTTCCGGTTGCCGGTCCGGTGACGGTGATGCTGGTGGCGACGTTCGCCGGGGTGACCGTCACGTTGTGCGCGGCCGAGGTCGAGCCCTGGTGCTCGTTGAATCCGGCGAACACTGCGGTGATGGCGTGGTCGCCGGCCGCCAGCGGTGCGGTGATGGAGGCGTTGCCCTGGGCGTCGAGGTCGACGAGGCCACCGATGTTGGTGGCGCCGTCCTTGAACTGCACCTTCGCGCCGAGAGCCGGAGCCGGTGAAACATGTGCGCTCAGTGCCACATCCGAACCGACGACGCCGGTGGCGTCACCGGTGACCGTGGTGTCGGTGGCGACGTTCGCCGGGGTGACCGTCACGTTGTGCGCGGCCGAGGTCGAGCCCTGGTGCTCGTTGAATCCGGCGAACACTGCGGTGATGGCGTGGTCGCCGGCCGCCAGCGGTGCGGTGATGGAGGCGTTGCCCTGGGCGTCGAGGTCGACGAGGCCACCGATGTTGGTGGCGCCGTCCTTGAACTGCACCTTCGCGCCGAGAGCCGGAGCCGGTGAAACATGTGCGCTCAGTGCCACATCCGAACCGACGACGCCGGTGGCGTCACCGGTGACCGTGGTGTCGGTGGCGACGTTCGCCGGGGTGACCGTCACGTTGTGCGCGGCCGAGGTCGAGCCCTGGTGCTCGTTGAATCCGGCGAACACTGCGGTGATGGCGTGGTCGCCGGCCGCCAGCGGTGCGGTGATGGAGGCGTTGCCCTGGGCGTCGAGGTCGACGAGGCCACCGATGTTGGTGGCGCCGTCCTTGAACTGCACCTTCGCGCCGAGAGCCGGAGCCGGTGAAACATGTGCGCTCAGTGCCACATCCGAACCGACGACGCCGGTGGCGTCACCGGTGACCGTGGTGTCGGTGGCGACGTTCGCCGGGGTGACCGTCACGTTGTGCGCGGCCGAGGTCGAGCCCTGGTGCTCGTTGAATCCGGCGAACACTGCGGTGATGGCGTGGTCGCCGGCCGCCAGCGGTGCGGTGATGGAGGCGTTGCCCTGGGCGTCGAGGTCGACGAGGCCACCGATGTTGGTGGCGCCGTCCTTGAACTGCACCTTCGCGCCGAGAGCCGGAGCCGGTGAAACATGTGCGCTCAGTGCCACATCCGAACCGACGACGCCGGTGGCGTCACCGGTGACCGTGGTGTCGGTGGCGACGTTCGCCGGGGTGACCGTCACGTTGTGCGCGGCCGAGGTCGAGCCCTGGTGCTCGTTGAATCCGGCGAACACTGCGGTGATGGCGTGGTCGCCGGCCGCCAGCGGTGCGGTGATGGAGGCGTTGCCCTGGGCGTCGAGGTCGACGAGGCCGCCGATGTTGGTGGCGCCGTCCTTGAACTGCACCTTCGCGCCGAGAGCCGGAGCCGGTGAAACATGTGCGCTCAGTGCCACATCCGAACCGACGACGCCGGTGGCGTCACCGGTGACCGTGGTGTCGGTGGCGACGTTCGCCGGGGACATCTCGACTGTGTGTGTGCCCGTGGACGTCTGGTATTCGCCGACGCCGGAGTAGACGGCGGTGATGTTGCGGGTGCCGACAGCGAGCGGGGTGGTGATGGAGACCTCGCCGGTCGGGCCGACGGGGAGGGCTGCGCCGAGGAGGGTGGCGCCGTCCTTGAACTGGACGCTGCCGCCGCCGGCGGTGGGGCCGCCGGTGACGTGTGCGGTCAGGGTGACGTCGGTGCCGACGGTTCCGGTGGTGTCACCGGTGATGGTGGTGGTGGTGTCGACGTTGGCCGGGGACATCTCGACTGTGTGTGTGCCCGTGGACGTCTGGTATTCGCCGACGCCGGAGTAGACGGCGGTGATGGTGCGGGTGCCGACAGCGAGCGGGGTGGTGATGGAGACCTCGCCGGTCGGGCCGACGGGGAGGGCTGCGCCGAGGAGGGTGGCGCCGTCCTTGAACTGGACGCTGCCGCCGCCGGCGGTGGGGCCGCCGGTGACGTGTGCGGTCAGGGTGACGTCGGTGCCGACGGTTCCGGTGGTGTCACCGGTGATGGTGGTGGTGGTGTCGACGTTGGCCGGGGACATCTCGACTGTGTGTGTGCCCGTGGACGTCTGGTATTCGCCGACGCCGGAGTAGACGGCGGTGATGGTGCGGGTGCCGACAGCGAGCGGGGTGGTGATGGAGACCTCGCCGGTCGGGCCGACGGGGAGGGCTGCGCCGAGGAGGGTGGCGCCGTCCTTGAACTGGACGCTGCCGCCGCCGGCGGTGGGGCCGCCGGTGACGTGTGCGGTCAGGGTGACGTCGGTGCCGACGGTTCCGGTGGTGTCACCGGTGATGGTGGTGGTGGTGTCGACGTTGGCCGGGGACACCGTGATGCTGCTTGGGTTCGACGTCGAGGTCAGGAACTGAGCCGAACCGGCGTAGACCGCGGTGATGTTGCGGGTGCCCGTCGCGAACTGCTGGGTGAGGGAGCCCTTGCCCTGGGCGTCGAGGGTGACGGGGCCACCGATGTTGGTGCCGCCGTCCTTGAACTGGACGGTTCCGCCGGTCGGAATCGGTGAAACCTGCACGCCGAGAGTGACATCGGTGCCGGCGACGGCGTCGGCCGGGCCGGTCACCGTGGTTGTGGTGGTGACGTCAGCCGGGGTGACCGTGACGTTCTGCACTGCCGAGACCGACTGGTTCGCGAGCGCCGTACCGAGGAACCTCGCGGTCAGGGCATGCGCGCCCGCAGTGGTCGGGGTCCAGGCGGTGGTGACGTTGCCGGCGGCGCCGAGGTTGCCCTGGCCGATCTTGGTGGCGCCGTCGTAGAACTCGACGGGGTTGCCCGTTGCGCTGCCGCCGCCGGTGACGTTGGCGGTTAGGGTAGTCGACTGGCCGATCTTGGCGCCGGTGACGGGGGAGAGGGTGGTGGTGGGGTTGCCTTTGCCGGCGGTGATGTTGGGGCCGCCGAACCCGTAGTAGCCGGCGCCGCGGTCGCCGCCGTAGTCCATGCCGGTCTGCAAGGTGGTGCCGAGGGCGCAGTTGGCGCCGACTATGTAGTCCACGCTGTAGGAGGGGTTGTTGGTGCCCGGTGCGTTGACCAAGGTGAGCCCGCTGACGGCGACGGTGCCGGAGGGCGGTGTGCCACCGCGGTTGGGGTTGACTGCGGGAGTGACCGGGTTGCCGTTGATCTTGGCGGAGCCGGGGACATAGGTCAGGCAGGGCGGGTTCACATCCGTGGCCCAGTTGATGGTTTCTGTGACGTTGTCGGTGCGTCGCCATTTGGTGGTGACGTTGATGGTTTCGCCGACGCCAGGGGTGCCGTTGCTGATGGTGCGGTTGAAGCTGGTTTTTCCGTCGGCCCAGTCGCGCACGATGGGGGCGGCGTCGGCGACGCTGGTGCCGAAGACGGTCAGTGTGCCTATCGCAAGCGCGGTGGCCGCGCCGGCGGCGACGCCGCGTCGTGATACTCGATACATCATGGACGTTCCTCTGATCCTGTGAACTTGTGGGCGGTGCTCTGGGCCATGCTTCCCTCTCATCGAAGGTTTCGGACGTTTGTCCAACTTGACAACACGGACAAAAGTAACGCATTGCGGCGTTGATATCAGGGGAATTGTCAGATACGGAAGTATTTGAAGTAATTTCCCCGATCCGGGGGCTGATTTACCGCGCTCAGAGCGCACCGTAATCCCGTCTGAGCTGCGTTCCTGTCCTGTCAGTGGAGCCTTTGCGCGACGGGGAGGGTGATCACGAAATGATTCCTGGGCTTCATTTCATTTGCCTTGACAACGAAATTTTTTGGATCCGAATAATTCTTGCTTCCCGAATTACCTGACAAACGAATATGAATTCGCTTTACGACAAATTCGGGTGTGGCCCCTGCCGATGTTCGGCAGGGGCCACACCCGGAGTGCGTCAGGTGGTACGTGGGATCAGGATCCGAAGATGTTTCCCAGGGATCCGAAGATGTTCCCCAGCGAACCGAGGCTGCCTGTGTTACCGCCGCCGGGGGTGTCGGTGACTGTGACCGTGCGGATCTCGGAGGTCGAGATGGCCTGACCTGTGGCGTCGCTGTAGATCGCGGTGATGTTGTGGGTGTCGGCGCTCGTGAAGATGTGCTTGAGCGTTGCCTTGCCGTTGACCACTGCGACCGGATCACCGATCTTCTTGTTGCCGTCCATGAACTGGACGGTTCCTCCGGTCGAGGCCGGGGAGATGGTCGCGTCGAGATTTACTTCGACTCCTGTTGTTGCCGTGGCCGGAACCTTGATGACCGTGGTGGTGGTTTCGGCCGGAGTCGCGGTCACGGTGATGGTGTGCGGTGTGGAGGTGGAGGTGAGGAAGCCGGTGGTGCCTTCGTAGACGGCGGTGATGCTTTGGGCGCCGGTGGTGGCGAACTTGGTAGTGAGCGTGCCCTTGCCCTGGCCGTCGAGGGTGACGGGGTTACCGATGTTGGTGGTGCCGTTCTTGAACTGGACGGTGCCGCCGGTGGGGACGGGTGAAACCTGCACGCCGAGAGTGACATCCGTGTTTTCGACTGCGGTGGCCGGTCCGGTCACGGTCGTGGTGGTGTCCTGGTCGGTGGCGACGGGGGCCGAGACCTCGACGCTATGCGCGACCGAGGTAGAGGTCAGGAAGCCGGTGGTGCCTTCGTAGACCGCGGTGATGCTTTGGGCGCCGGTGGTGGCGAACTTGGTAGTGATCGAACCCTTGCCCTGGCCGTCGAGGGTGACGGGGTTACCGATGTTGGTGGTGCCGTTCTTGAACTGGACGGTGCCGCCGGTGGGGACGGGCGAAACCTGCACGCCGAGAGTGACATCCGTGTTTTCGACTGCGGTGGCCGGTCCGGTCACGGTCGTGGTGGTGTCCTGGTCGGTGGCGACGGGGGCCGAGACCTCGACGCTATGCGCGACCGAGGTAGAGGTCAGGAAGCCTGTGGTGCCTTCGTAGACGGCGGTGATGCTTTGGGCGCCGGTGGTGGCGAACTTGGTGGTGAGCGTGCCCTTGCCCTGGCCGTCGAGGGTGACGGGGTTACCGATGTTGGTGGTGCCGTTCTTGAACTGGACGGTGCCGCCGGTGGGGACGGGTGAAACCTGCACGCCGAGAGTGACATCCGTGTTTTCGACTGCGGTGGCCGGTCCAGTCACGGTCGTGGTGGTGTCCTGGTCGGTGGCGACGGGGGCCGAGACCTCGACGCTATGCGCGACCGAGGTAGAGGTCAGGAAGCCGGTGGTGCCTTCGTAGACCGCGGTGATGCTTTGGGCGCCGGTGGTGGCGAACTTGGTGGTGAGCGTGCCCTTGCCCTGGCCGTCGAGGGTGACGGGGTTACCGATGTTGGTGGTGCCGTTCTTGAACTGGACGGTGCCGCCGGTGGGGACGGGTGAAACCTGCACGTTCAGAACAGCATCCGTGTCGGTGACTGCGGTGGTGTCACCGGTGATTGTGGTGATGGTGGCGACGTTGGCGGGGGTGACCGTCACGTTGTGCGGTGCTGTGGAGGTCGAGGGCTGGTATTCACCGACACCGGTGAACACTGCGGTGATGGCGTGGGTGCCGGCAGCGAGCGGCACCGTGGTGGCGGCGTTGCCGTGGGCGTCGAGGTCGACGAGGCCACCGATGTTAGTAGCGCCGTCCTTGAACTGGACGGTACCGCCCAGTGAGGGAGCGGGTGAAACCTTCGCGCTCAGTGCGACGTTGGTGCCGACGACACCGGTCGCGTCACCGGAGACGGTGGTGGTGGTGGTGACATCAGCGGGGGATACGGTCACGTTCTGCGCTGCCGAGACGGATTCGGTGGCTTTGGTGGTGCCGAGGAACTTCGCGGTCACGCTGTGTGCGCCCAGTGCCGGCGACCAGGCGAACGTCGCCTTGCCGGCGGCCAGTGTGCCCTGGCCGAGTTTGGTTGTACCGTCGTAGAATTCGACGATGTCTCCGTCAATGCCGCCGGTGACGGTTGCGTTCAGCGGCACAGTTTGGTCCACCTTTACGCCGGCGGGGACTGTGGCTAAGACGGTGGTTGAGGTGTTCTTGGCGACCTTGATCGACGGGCCTTTGGTGGGGTAGCTGCCGGGTCCGCGTGAGCCGCTGTAGGACATGCCGGTAGCCAGGGTGGTGTCGCGGTCGCAGTTGTAGCCGACCTTGTACTGGATGCTCAGGATCGGGGTTTCGACGCCCTTCTTGGCGGTCGGCTGGTAGCCGAGGCCGACGAAGTCGACGGCAGTGAAGTCTGCGGCGGTTTGGACGTAGGGCTCGATGGTGTGGACGCCGGCGTTGTCGGTGACTTTGGCGGAGCCCGGGACGTAGGCCAGGCAGGTCGAGTGGTAGTCCTTCACCGAATTGAGCTTTTCCCAGTTGGCGTCGGTGCGGGTCCACTTGGTGGTGACGGTGATGGTGTCGTCGCCGGTGGGGGTGACGTTGTCGATGGTGCGGGTGAAGGTGCTGTATTGGTCGGACCAGGTGAGTTCGCCTGGTGCCGCAGCTGCCATTCCGGTGCCGATGGTGACTGCGAATCCGGCGGCCACGGCGAATGCCGCCAGGCTTCCGATTGTGCGACGGGTGTTGCTCTGCGTCATGGTTCCCTTTCTTGGGACGCCTCGGCAACAGCCCTGAAAGAGCGGTCTAGACGAGCGTCCAGTTCCATTTATTGGATTAAGGTAGCGCAATCGGTCAGCTAATGCGGTCGAATTGCGGTAATTGGGGTGAGTGGGGCATTTGCGATGGGGTATGAGCTCGGCCGGGGTTGGGTGAAGTTTGGTCGTCTTCGTTGGCGTGTAGACGGGTGTGGCCCCTGCTGAAATTCGGCAGGGGCCACACGCGTTAGTGCGTCATATCGCTGGTTCAGCGGAGGGGTATTCAGGATCCGAAGATGTTTCCCAGGGATCCGAGGATAGTCCCCAGCGAACCGCCGGCACTGCCGGTATCGCCGCCGCCGCCGGTGCCGTCCTCCCTTGTCACGGATACTTTCTGTGCTGTCGAGACCGACTCGTTGACCTTCGTCGTGCTCAGGAACTTCGCGGTCAGGCTGTGCACACCGTTGGTGGTAGGTGTCCACGAGAACGTCGCCTTGCCGGCGGCCAGTGCGCCTTGGCCGAGTTTGGTTGTGCCGTCGTAGAATTCGACGATGTCGCCGTCGGTGCCGCCGGTCACGGTGGCGTTCAGCGGAACCGTTTGGTCCACCTTTGTGCCCGCAGGAACCGTATCCAGCGTCGTGGTCGAGGTGTTCTTTGCGACCGTGATCGACGGGCCCTTGTTCAGGTAGGTGCCGGGGCCGCGTGAGCCGCTGTAGGACATTCCGGTGTTCTGGGTGACGTCGCGGGCACAGTCGTTCCCGACCTTGTACTGGATGCTCAGGATCGGGGTTTCGACGCCCTTCTTGGCGGTTGGCTGGTAGCCGAGGGTGACGAAGTCGACGGCAGTGAAGTCTGCGGCTGTCTGGACGTAGGGCTCGATGGCGTGGACGCCGGCGTTGTCGGTGACTTTGGCGGAGCCCGGGACGTAGGTCAGGCAGGTCGGGTGAAAATCCTTCACCGAATTGAGCTTTTCCCAGTTGGCGTCGGTGCGGGTCCATTTGGTGGTGACGGTGATGGTGTCGTCGCCGGTGGGGGTGACGTTGTCGATGGTGCGGGTGAAGGTGCTGTATTGGTCGGACCAGGTGAGTTCGCCTGGTGCCGCAGCTGCAATTCCGCTGCCGATCGTGACTGCGAATCCGGCGGCCACGGCAAATGCGCTGAGGCTTCCGATTGTGCGAAGGGTGGTGCTCTTCTTCATGGTTCCCTTTCTTGGGGCGCCTCGGCAACGGCCTACGCGAGCGCCTTAGACGAGCGTCCAGTTAATCGATCGGGATCACGGTAGCGCAATCGATCAGCAATTACGGTCGAATTGCGACAATTGGGGTGAGCGGGGCATTGGCGATGGGGTATGTGCCCGGCCGGGGTTGGGTGAAGCTTGGTCGTCTTCGTTGGCGTGTAGACGGGTGTGGCCCCTGCTGAAATTCGGCAGGGGCCACACGCGTTAGTGCGTCATATCGCTGGTTTCAGCGGAGGGATATTCAGGATCCGAAGATGTTTCCAAGTGATCCCAGGCTGCCGCCACCGGTGCCGGGGGTGTCGGTGACTGTGACCGTGCGTGATTCTGCGGTCGAGCCCAGGTGTCCCGTCTCACCGCTGTAGACCGCGGTGATGTGGCGGTCGCCGACGTTCGGGAAGGCGTACGAGAGGGTTGCTTTTCCGTCGACCACGGTGACTGGCACACCGATCGCCGTGGCGCCGTCCATGAACTGCACTGTGCCGCCGGCCAGGGTCGGAGAAACGATCGCGACCAGGTCTACTGCCGTTCCCTTCGTTGCGGTGGAGGGCACGGTCAGTGCAGTGGTGGTGGCCTCGTCGGTGGAGGATGGATCCGTCACCACGAGCGCGCCGGACTGCGAGACCGACGTCAGGTATCCGGCTGCGCCGGTGAACTCGGCGGTGATGTTGTGCGTTCCTGCGCTGGCGAAGGTGTGGAGTACGTTCGCCTCACCGCCGATCACGTTCGCGGTGCCGATCGACGTGCTGCCGTCTTTGAAGGTGACCTGTCCACCCGACGGAATCAGGTCACCGTTCGGCGCCTTCACTGCAGCCCATAGATTAACGGCCACACCGGTTTTCACGTTGTTTGGAAGGGTCAGGGTCGTGGTCGTCACGGAATCGGCCTGAGCCGGCGTTGTCACAGTTACGGTGTGCGCCGCGGAGGTGGAGGTAAGGAACTGGGCTGAACCGGCGTATACCGCGGTGATGCTGTGAGTGCCCGCCGCCAACTTCTGTGTGATGGAGCCCTGGCCGGCGGAGTCAAGGGCGACGGCGGTGCCGAGATCAGTGGCGCCGTCCTTGAACTGGACGGTTCCACCGGTCGGAGCCGGTGACACCTGCACGTTCAGAGTGATATCCGTGCCTGCGACCGCGTCGGCCGGGCCGGTCACTGACGTGGTGGTGGTGACGTCGGCAGGGGCGACCGGGACGTTCTGTGCTGTCGAGACCGACTCGTTGGCCTTCGTCGTGCCCAGGAACTTCGCTGTCAGGCTGTGCACACCGTTGGTGGTGGGCGTCCACGAGAACGTCGTCTTGCCGGCGGCCAATGCGCCCTGGCCGATCTTCGTTGTGCCGTCGTAGAATTCGACGATGTCGCCGTCGGCGCCGCCGGTCACGGTGGCGTTCAGCGGAACCGTTTGGTCCACCTTTGTGTCCGCAGGAACCGTATCCAGCGTCGTGGTCGAGGTGTTCTTTGCGACCGTGATCGACGGGCCCTTGTTCAAGTAGGTGCCGGGGCCGCGGGAGCCGTTGTAGGCCATTCCGGTGTTCTGGGCAACGTCGCGGTCGCAGTCGTAGCCGACCTTGTACTGGATGCTCAGGATCGGGGTCTCGACGCCCTTCTTGGCGGTCGGCTGGTAGCCGAGGCTGGTGAAGTCGACGGCTGTGAAGTCGGCAGCGGGCTGGACGTAGGGCTCGATGGTGTGGACGCCGGCGTTGTCGGTGACCTTGGCGGAGCCGGGGACGTAGGTCAGGCAGGTCGGGTGGAAGTCCTTCACCCAATTGAGCTTTTCCCAGTTGGCGTCGGTGCGGGTCCATTTGGTGGTGACGGTGACGGTGTCGTCGCCGGTGGGAGCGGCGTTGTCGATGGTGCGGGTGAAGGTGCTGTATTGGTCGGTCCAGGTGATTTCGCCCGGTGCGGCACTTGCCATTCCGGTGCCGATGGTGACCGCGAATCCGGCGGCCACGGCGAATGCGCTCAGGCTTCCGATTGTGCGAAGGGTGTTGCTCTGCGTCATGGTTCCCTCTCTTGCGACGTCCAGGCAACAGCCCTCAAAGAGCGGTCTAGACGAGCGTCCAGTTAATCGATCGGGCTCACGGTAGCGCAATCGGTCAGCAATGTCGGTCGAATTGCGGTAATTGGGGCTTACGGTGAAGTTTGATCAACCTCATTGCCGTGTAGATCGAGTGTGGCCTCCGCCGGAATTCCGGCGGAGGCCACACTCAGATCGCTGGTTTCAGCGGATAGTTCTTCAGGATCCGAAGATGCTTCCCAAGGAGCCGAAAATGTTCCCCAGCGAACCGCCGGTGTCTCCGCCACCGGTTCCGGGGGCGTCGACGACTGTGACGGTGCTGACCTCGGAGGTCGAGGTGAGGTGGCCCGTGATGCCGCTGTAGATCGCGGTGACATGGCTGGTGCCGGCATTCGGGAAGGCGTAATTGAGTGTTGCCTTGCCGTCGACCACTGAGGCCGGTTGGCCGAGCTTTGTGTTGCCGTCCATGAACTGGACGGTTCCACCAGTCGGGGTCGGGGAGATGGTCGCGACGAGGTTCACCGCGACGCCTGTCGTTGCAGTTGCGGGCACGGTCAACACTGCGGTGGTGGCCACGTCGATGTCGGAGGCCACGAGGACGTTCTGTGCTGTCGAGACCGACTCGTTGGCCTTCGTCGTGCCCAGGAACTTCGCTGTCAGGCTGTGCACACCGTTGGTGGTGGGCGTCCACGAGAACGTCGTCTTGCCGGCGGCCAATGCGCCCTGTCCGATCTTCGTTGTGCCGTCGTAGAATTCGACGATGTCGCCGTCGGCGCCGCCGGTCACGGTGGCGTTCAGCGGAACCGTTTGGTCCACCTTTGTGTCCGCAGGAACCGTATCCAGCGTCGTGGTCGAGGTGTTCTTTGCGACCGTGATCGACGGGCCCTTGTTCAGGTAGGTGCCGGGGCCGCGGGAGCCGTTGTAGGCCATTCCGGTGTTCTGGGCAACGTCGCGGTCGCAGTCGTAGCCGACCTTGTACTGGATGCTCAGGATCGGGGTCTCGACGCCCTTCTTGGCGGTCGGCTGGTAGCCGAGGCTGGTGAAGTCCACGGCAGTGTAGTCGGCGGCCTGCTCGACGTAGGGCTCGATGGTGTGGACGCCGGCGTTGTCGGTGACCTTGGCGGAGCCGGGGACGTAGGTCAGGCAGGTCGGGTGGAAGTCCTTCACCCAATTGAGCTTTTCCCAGTTGGCGTCGGTGCGGGTCCACTTGGTGGTGACGGTGACGGTGTCGTCGCCGGTGGGAGTGGCGTTGTCGATGGTGCGGGTGAAGGTGCTGTATTGGTCGGTCCAGGTGATTTCGCCCGGTGCGGCACTTGCCATTCCGGTGCCGATGGTGACCGCGAATCCGGCGGCCACGGCGAATGCGCTCAGGCTTCCGATTGTGCGAAGGGTGTTGCTCTGCGTCATGGTTCCCTCTCTTGCGACGTCCAGGCAACAGCCCTCAAAGAGCGGTCTAGACGAGCGTCCAGTTAATCGATCGGGCTCACGGTAGCGCAATCGGTCAGCAATGTCGGTCGAATTGCGGTAATTAGGCGAATGGGGCGGTTTGGGCGTGACGGGTGGTGCGGATGTCAAGACCCGAAGATATTGCCGAACAGGCTGCCGACGTTCCCGACGCTGCCACCCGAATTACCCGGATCGGGGTCGCCGGGGACGGTCAGTGTCTGTGGCGCCGATGCAGAGTCGATGAAGCCGTTTCCCCCAACGAACTCCGCCGTAACACTGAATGTGCCCGAGGCTGCGAACATGGTTGCCAGCGTTGCGATTCCGTTCAGGACGGTGACCGGACCGCTGAGCGGGGTGTCGCCGAGCTTGAATTGGATCGCGCCGATTGCGGTGGCCGGATCGACCGTTGCCTTCAATGTTGCAGCGGCATCCTTGGCGATGGTGCCGACCGGGTCGAGCGTGGTGGTGGTCCGGGCGTCGGTCGGGGACGAGGTGGTGACGTTGACCGGGAAGGCCGGTGCGACTGAGGATTCGGCACCGGTGGCACCGGAGTAGCGGGCGACCACGTTGTGGGCGCCGGCAGTGGTGAAGGTGTACGACGCGACTGCGACACCGTCGGTGCCCACGGTGCCGGTCACCGAGGCGCCCCCGTCGATGGTGAATTCGACGGAGCCACCCCGAACTGCAGGCGAGACTTTCGCGTGCAGGTTGACGTTCTGACCGGCGAACGCACTGCCCGGCGATGTCATTGCGGTGGTGGTGTTTACGGTGCCCAGTTGGTAGACCGCGAGAACCGCCTTGTGGTCGGTCGGCCATGGCGTCGGCGAGGCGATGAAGTTGTCCTGGCTGGTCTCGGCTACTCGCTGGTTGCGCACGATGGTCGAGCGTGGCCCGACGACGCCGGTTTCCGTCAGTGAAAGTTTCGAAGTGCTGTCGGTAAAGATGTAGTCGATGCGGTCGCGCTCGTCAGCGTCTGGTGCCCAGGTGAGTTGCGACGTTGGTTTGGCCGGGTTGTCCGAGGGCCAGGTGAAGCCCGGGTGGGTCACCGGATCCGGGTACTGGCTGCGGTAGGCGTCGAGGAAACCGGCCGCTTCGAGCCGCCGGGTGGTCTCCCAGGGAAGAACGACTCCGTTGTGGTCGAACAGGTTCTTGGCGGCGTCGGTCCAGTCGAGGTGTGACGGTTCGTTGAAGTCGCCGCCCAGGATGATCGATCGTCCCTTGGCCTGTTCGAGTGCCGCGTCGTTGATGAAATTCGTAATAGCTTCCGGGCGGCCGGAATTCATGTTGTTAAGCTGAATCTTTTCGACGTCGGTGACGGGTGCCGGCATCTTCTTGAAGCCGTATTGGGAGAATTCGCCCGAGTCGTTGCCCGCTCCGTATCCGCGGGGGAGATAGGTGGCATAGTACTTGTAGTTCAAATGCGCTGCATACGTGGCAATTTGGGTGCTGTCGACGGTGATGACGGTCTTGGTCATCGAGTTCAGGCTGGAAGATTCGGAGATCGGGAACTGCGAGAGGATACCGGTGTCGGACGTGGACGTCGCATAGAACTTCGTTCCGGCGTTGGTCAGTCTGTTCGCGATGGAGTTTGTTGCACTGCTGTTTGATTCCAGGAGCAGTACCACGTTGGCGCGGGTGGCGGTGATGACATCGGCGACCATCTGCAAGCCGCCCGATACACCAGTTCCGTTGAGCCAGGTGTTGATCGAGAGCACGCGAATCTCGGTGCCGGGGGCTGCCCCGGCGATGTGCGCTGTAGTGGTGCCCAGTGTCACTGCGCCCGCCGTGACCGCCATGGCCTTGAACATCTGTCGGCGAGTCAAACCCTTCATTGAAAAACCAACTTTCATTGCGCTGTGTGGATCAGGAGCCGAAGAGGTTGCCGAGGTTACCCAGATTGCCGAGGCTGCCGAAGATGCCGCCGGTGCCTGGGTTGGTACCCGGATCGGGGTCGCCCGGGACGGTGAGCGTTTGCGGCGTGGATGACGAGTCGACAAACCCTGCCGCGCCGATGAATTCCGCCGTCACGCTGAACGTGCCCGAGGCCGCGAACGTTGCGGGCAGCGTAGCGACGCCGTTCGAGACCGTCACCCGACCGCCCAGCGGAGTGTCGCCGATCTTGAACTGGACCTTGCCGTTGGCGTTGGCCGGGTTGACGGTGGCCTTCAGCGTGACCGGGGCGCCCTTGGCGACGGTGCCGATAGGGGCGAGCGTGGTCGTGGTCTGCACGTTCGCCGGCTGCACGACTGCGACGCTGATCGGGAACGTCGGCGCGAGCGAACCCGCAACGCCCTGGGTGCCGGAGTAGCGGGCGACCACACTGTGGGGGCCGGCGGTGGTGAACGTGTACGACGCGACCGCAGTGCCGTCGGTGCCCAATGGGCCGGTCACCTTGTCGTTGCCGTCGACGGTGAATTCGACAGTGCCGCCAAGAACTGCAGGGGAGACCGTTGCGTGCAGGTTGACGGCCTGGCCCACGAACGCGCTATCAGGCGCAGTCATCGTGGTAGTGGTGACGATGTTGTCGGTGCTTACGGTGATGGTCTTGATCTCGGAAGTGGATCCGAGGATGCCGGTCGTACCGGAGAACACGGCGGTGATTGTGTGGTCTCCGTTGGTGTCGAAGGTGTGCGTGATCGAGGCGGTGCCGTTCTCGACGGTTGCCGGGGCTCCGAGAGGTGTTGCGCCGTCGAGGAACTGGACGGTTCCGCCCGGTGCGGCGGGGGCGATGTTCGCGGTCAGGGTGACTGCGGCGCCTTTCTTGGCCGAGTCGGGAGCTTCGACGGTCGTGGTGGTGACGATGTTGTCGGTGCTTACGGTGATGGTCTTGATCTCGGAGGTGGATTCGAGGAAGCCTGTTGTGCCGGAGAACACGGCGGTGATCGCATGATCTCCGTTGGTGTCGAAGGTGCGCGTGATCGAGGCGGTGCCGTTCGTGACAGTCGCGGGGTCGCCGAGAGGTGTTGCGCCGTCGAGGAACTGGACTGTGCCGCCTGGTGCGGCGGGGGTGACGTTCGCGGTCAGGGTGACTGCGGCGCCCTTCTTGGCCGAGTCGGGAGCTTCGACGGTGGTGGTGGTCGTCGCGGCTCCGGTGTTGATCTGGTAGACCGAGAGCATTGCCTTGTGGTCGGTCGGCCACTGAGCCGGGGAGTAGATGAAGTTGTCCTGGCTGGTCTCGGCCACCCGCTGGTTGCGCACGATGGTCGAGCGCGGCCCGACGATGCCGGTTTCCGTCAGTGAAAGCTTGGAGGCGCTGTCGGTGAAGATGTAGTCGATGCGGTCGCGCTCGTCAGCGGCTGGTGCCCAACTGATATCCGATGGCGATTTGGCCGGGTTGTCCGAGGGCCAGGTGGCACCCGGGTGGGTCACCGGGTTCGGGTATTTGCTGCGGTAGGAGTCGATGAAGCCGGCCGCTTGGAGGCGTCGTGTGGTTTCCCAGGGGATGACGACGCCGTTGTGGTCGAACATGTTCTTGGTGCCGTCGGTCCAGTCCAGGGCTGACGGTTCGTTGAAGTCTCCGCCCAGGAGAATCGAGCGACCCTTGGATTGTTCTACTGCTGCATCGTTGATGAAACTCGTGATGGTTGCCGGTCGACCGGAATTGTTGTTGTTGAGCTGGATCTTTGCAAGGTCGGTGACGGGCCCTCCCGGCAACTTGTTCCAGCCGGAGAACTCGCCCGAGTCATTGCCTGCTCCGTATCCGCGGGGGAGATAGGTGGCGTAATACTTGTAGTTCAAATGCGCTGCATACGTGGCAATTTCAATGCCGCCGACGGTGATGATCGCCTTGGTCATCCAGCTCAGGCTAGTCGCCCCGGAGATTGGGAACTGCGAGATGATTCCGGTATCGGAGGTGGATGCCGCATAGAATTTTGTGCCGGCGTTGGTCAGTCTGGTCGCCACCGAGTTTGTTGCACTGTTGTTTGATTCCGTGAGGATTACGACGTTGGCGCGCGTGGCCGTGACGATATCGGCGACCATTTGCAAGCCGCCCGATACGCTTGTTCCGTTGAGCCAGGTGTTGATGGCGAGTACGCGAATCTCCGTGCCGGGGGCCGCTCCGGCGAGTTGTGCGGTGGTGGTACCCACTGTCACCGCGCCCGCCGCAGTTGCCATGGCCTTCAACATCTGTCGGCGTGTCAAAACATTCATCGAGAAACCAGCTTCCATCGTTTGCGCGAGAGTTACGGGGCGCGGGGCCGCGTTTACGGTCGGGTGTGGAGGTGCGGCGGACGGGAAGCTGGCGCCCAGGTTATTGCCGGCTGTCGCTGTTCCGCAGGGTGCGCCGTCGGCCTGGGCCGACGGCGCACCGTTGCTACTGAGGTTGTTGCTCTGGCCCGTGACTATTGAAGCGGCACGTGCCCGTGTTGATCAGGACCCGAAGATCCCTGACAGGCTGCCGAAGTCGATGCCCGGGCCCGGATCGGTACCGGCGGGAACCGTCAGTGTCTGCGGAGCAGACGCCGAGTCGATAAACCCTGCAGCGCCGATGAATTCAGCGGTGATGCTGAACTCACCCGAAGCCGCGAACGTGGTGGGCAGTGTCGCAACACCGTTCACCACGGCGACGGGAGCGCCGAGATTGACGTCACCCATCTTGAACTGGATCTTGCCGTTGGCGGTGGTCGGATCGACCGTCGCCTTCAGTGTGACCGAGCTGCCCTTGGTGATCGTGCCGACCGGGGCGAGCGTGGTGCTGGTCTGGACAGCTGCCGCCGGAGCGGTGGTGACGCTGACCGGGAACATCGGTGCGACAGAACCCCCGACGCCCTGGGTGCCGGAGTAGCGGGCGAGGACGCGGTGGGTGCCGGTGGTGGTGAACTTGTACGGCGCGACCGCGACGCCGTCCGTGCCGACCGTGCCGGAGACCGGGGTACCGCCGTCGACGGTGAACTCCACCGTGCCACCCTGGACTGCCGGGGTGACCTGGGCGTGCAGGTTGACTTCCTGGTCGACGAAGGCCAGTTCCGGGCTGGTCATCGCGAGCGTGGTGACGGTGTCCGCGGTGCTCACGTTGATGGTCTTGACCGCGGAGGTCGAGGTGATGAAGCCGGTGGTTCCGGAGAACGCGGCGGTGATGTCGTGGTTGCCGTCGGTGGTGAAGGTGTGCGTGATCGACGCGGTGCCGTTCGCTACGTCCACCGGTGCGCCGAGAGAGGTTGCGCCGTCGAAGAACTCGACGGTGCCGCCGGGTGCGGCCGGGGCGACGTTCGCGGTCAAGGTGACCTCGGCGCCGTTCTTGACTGCGCCGGGAGCGACGACGGTGGTGGTGGTCTGCGCATCGGCCGCGATGATGTTGGTCGTAACCAGTGCGCCTGCGCCGTTGTTGAGCGGTGCGCTTTCGGCATCACGTGGGGTGCACTGGGTCGGGGCCCACGCGGTGATGACCAGGGTTGCCTTCGGCAGGAACGTCAAGAAGTTCTTGTCGTTGGCCCAATTCCCGGCCTCGCCGCCGGTGCGCAACTTCATCTCGATCTTGCCCGACGCGCCGGCCTTGAGTCGTGCCTTGACCTGTGGCAACTGGAAGACGGTGTTCGTGCCGCTGGTGGCCACCGCCACGATGCCGCCCTCGGAGCTCTTACTGGTCTTGGGTCCGTTGCCGATAGTGTTGTTGTCGCCCGAGAGACGGATAATCTTGCCGGCAGGGTCGATATTGCCGTTTTCGTTGACACGCAGCACATTTGGCTTCACACCGCTGAGTCCGACGCCGGTGCCGTCCACGATCGCCCCGCTGATGAACTCAGCGTTCGCCGGGACGTCGACGTCGATCTTGACGCGCGAGATGCTCTTCACACTCGCGCCCGAGACCGAGTTGGGGACGGAGATCGGCGGCGGTGTGATGATGACGTCGAACTCCTCTCCGGCGTTGACCGACGCCGGGGCGTCCGCGACCACGGTGGCTTCCTGGCTCATGGCGGTCGGTCCGGCCACCGCGGACGGTGTTGCCAGACAGGAAGACAGGAATGTGTTGGAGACGGTTTCGGCCTGGGCGGGTACCCCGGCGAACATGGTGACGCAGGCGAGCGCTCCCACACCGATCGGTGTGACGAGTCGTTGAATCCTCTTCTTCTGCACGAATTCTCCTACAAATGAATGGAAAGTGTCGGGGTGCCCTTCCGGGATCCGGGGCGCAGCGTGCGCGCTCCGAATCTGGCTTCGGGCATGGAATTAGCTACCGAAAATGCCGGAAAGTGAACCCAAGCTGCCGGTTTCGGGACCGGGGGTGGTGGCGGTGGTGATGCCCACGACGGTGGGACCGGACACGGAGTCGTTCCAGCCGTCGCCGCCGACGAAGACTGCCGTGACGGTGTAGGTGCCTTCGGAGTCGAAGGTGTGGGTGCCGGTGGCGACACCGTTGACGACGGTGACGGGTGCGCCGATGAGGGTGTTGCCAACCTTGAACTGGATCGTTCCGTTGGCGGTCGACGGAGCGACGGTTGCCGTAAACGTCATCGGGGTACCGATATTGGAGTTCCCGGTGACGCTGAGGGCGGTGGTGGTGTCTTCTCGGTTGGGTTCGACTGCTTTGACGGTGACCGAGAATCCGGCCGAGGTGGAGTCGGTGAATCCGGGGGTTCCGAGGAACTTCGCGACCACGTTGGAGGTTCCGACAGTGTTGAAGGTGTGCGGAAGAACTGCGACTCCGTCGCCGGTGCCCACGTTGACCTTGCCGACGGAGATGTCGTCGACGATGAATTCGACCTCACCGGCGCTCGGGAACGGCATGACGGAGGCCGAGAGGTTGGTTGCGACGCCGACGGTTGCGGTGACCGGTTGGAGAACCGTTGTGGTGGTGCTGAAGTCGGCGTCGGTGATGGTCAGTGTGGTCGCTGCCGAGTCGGAGTTCTGGTAGAGACCGGTGCCGGTGAAGTGCGCGGTGAATGTGTGCGTGCTGGCCTCATCGAACTTGCGGGTGATCGAGGCCTGGCCGTTGACGACGGTGACAGGGTCCCCGACGTTGACGTCGCCGTCCTTGAACTGGACCTGGCCGGTTGCGGTGGCCGGGGTGACGTTGGTGGTGAGGGTGACGTCTGCGCCGACCACTGCGGTGGTGGGAGCGGTCAGTGCGGTCTGGGTGTCGATATTGGCCGGGGTTACCGAGACGGTCTGTGCAACCGAGGTCGACTCGTTGGCCGCCGTCGTTCCCAGGAACTTCGCGGTCAGGTCGTGCTGTCCCTCAGTGGGCGGGGTCCACGCGTATGTCGCTACACCCGCGGCGAGGTGGCCCTCACCGACTTTGTTTGCGCCCTCGTAGAATTCGACGGTGTTGCCGTCAGCGCCGCCGGCCACCGTCGCGCTCAGCGACACCGATTGGCCCAGCTGCACGGAGGACGGAGTCGCTGCGAGCGTCGTCGTCGTGTTGTTCTTGCCCACCGTGATGTTCGGACCCTTGCCGGGGTACGAACCTGCGCCGCGGCTACCGTCGTAGTTCATTCCCGTTGTCAGCGCGACGCCCTGCGCACAATCGAAGCCGACCTTGTAGGAAATACTGAACGTGGGCCAGACCGCCGGGGGGAGGAAGGGGTTTGTCGAGGTCGCCATGGGATTTCCCGTAAGCGTGACCGAGTCCGCGCCCGGCGTCACGCTGGACACAGTGCCGCCGTTATCGACGGACGCCGAGTCCGTGACATAGGTCAGGCATGCTGGATGTTGGTCTCGGAGCAGCGTGATCTTCTCTTCGCCCGAGAGATACTTCCGCTGGAACTGGATCGAAACAGTGATGGTCTCCCCGCCGGCGGGATTTACATTGCTGATGGTGCGGACGTAGGTACTGTTGCCGTCGGACCACGTCTGCGATCCCGCTGCTGCGCTTGCGATTCCGCCGCCTATCGTGACTGCCAATCCGGCGGCCAGTGCTATCGCGCTCAAGCCTCCGACTGCGCGAAGGGTGTTGCTCTGCATCATGGTTCCCTCTCTTCAGACGTCCAGGCAACAGCCCCAAAACGAGCACCCTAGACGAGCGTCCAGTTACATCGATCCGGCCCAAGGTAGCGCAGTCGAAATGGAATTACAGGCGAATTGCGGTAATTAGGGTGATCGGGGCCACAGTGGCGACGCCAGGCAGAAGTGGAGGGTTGAAACTTACCGAGATTGAATAGTTTTCCTCAGTAACGTCAACGGATCAGTCTCGTCACGTCGACCTCGGGGGCCGGCGCCCTCAGGGTTTACGAAGCGGCCTTCGTCCGAGCGGGTCCATTCGCGCACAGCCCAACGCTCTTTGATCGCCCAACGCCCGTTACGACGCTCCATGTGGTCGACGAACCGTGCGCCGCTGGTGAAGTTGATCATCCCGACACCTTCGGGGCCGCCCCAATGTGTGGACATCGAGTACGCCTCGCTGATCGCGAAGTCGCCGTGCAGTTCGACGAGATGATTTCCGATGTGGTGCATGGTGCCGCCGATGGCAGAGAGCTTCGGCGTCACCCACGCGATGTATTCGTCTACGTTGCCGTCGAATCCGGTGTGATGATCGATGGCGTCAGGGTGGTACGCGCTGCGGACGAGGGTGAAGTCGAGACGGTCGATGCCTCGGGCGTAGGTCAGGACTACTTCGCGGATTGCCTGCTTGTCCAGCAGATCTTGCACGGCCTGATCCATTTCACATCTCCTTGACGCTGATCATCCATTCGAGCAGTTCCGGTAATTCTTCAGCAGCACAGTCGAATACGGCAGGTCGGAAGACAACTACGGACGCGCCGCGGTCGGACCAATCGTGGGCTTTTTCCGCGGTGGCTGCGAGATCGATAGTTCCGCTATCGCGTCGAACCGGGCCGGCAGAAACCTGGATGCGGACACTCTGGGGATCGCGTCCGTGGGCTTCGAATGTAGTGCGCAGCAGCGCAACACTGTCCGTGAATGTCGGTAGGTCGGTGGGGTTGACGGTCCAACCGTCGGCGACGCGTGCGATGCGGTCGAAGTTCCGTTGACTGGGAGCGAATCCGAAGAGAACAGGCACGCGATCCTGCGTCGACAGCGGAATGCTGTGGTAGTTCTCGAAGGAGAAATCGCGACCCTGGAAGTTGGCGGGTGCCTGCGTCCAGAGTTCGCGGCAGGCCTCGACGGTTTCTTCCATGCGCCCGAACCTGGCGTCGAAAGGCATATTGGTGGCGGTGTATTCGGCCTCTTGCCAGCCGACTCCGAAGCCCATCGTCACGCGTCCGTCGGATAATGCGTCGAGGGTGGCGACCTGTTTTGCGAGCAGCGCCGGTGGCCGAACCGTTGCGATCAGGACCGATACTCCGAGTCGAGACCGTTCGGTGACTGCTGCGATCGAGGAAAGCAGTGAAATCGGCTCGTACCAAGGATGATCCAAGGGAAATGCGAAGCCGTGCTCGTCTACCCGTTCCGCATGAGCATCGCCATTGAATCCGATGTGATCACCCGTGCAGATCAAGTCGACGCCGACTTGATCTGCACGGGCGGCGAAGTCGAGAACCGGCCGGATCTTGCCGTCGAAGTGCGCTTCGAGGCCTAATATGTTGACGCCGATCTCCACGGTGAACCCTTTTCTGCCGAAGTTTGTTACCGAATTTCAGATCCGAGGCAATTCACACTCGTCGACGACGAACTGAATGATCTTGGTCTGATCCAGGAAGTTGGATTCGTCGGCCCGGATCAGGTTGCCTATCTCCGGTCGGGCGTGGGTTGCCAGCATGTCGCCGTATCCCGCCTTGTCGTGGAACCACATTTCGGTGATGACATCGAATTGTGGGTCGGGAGTGCCCTCGGCACGCAGAACCTGAGTCAGATCAGGGAAATTCCGTCGGTATTCGATGATCTGAGGAAAGGTTTTCGCAATCAGGGGAGCATGGTTGTTCTCGTAGTAGTCGATGAACTCTTCCCGTGTCAGTCCAGGCTTACGGGTGAGTAGCGCGATTGCTTTGAACATTGCCAGTCTCCTGATTCAGGTGCAGCGAGATGGATTCAGAGTGAGCGTTTCGCGTGAGCAGACATATTGCCGAGATGATCCAGGCAGAAGAGTCGCTGCGTGAACTGCCACTTTCCGTCGACGTGTGTGAAGCGATCGAAGTAGCGTCCCGACAGAATCGGTTGCAGCGCAAGTTCTTCGGTTCCCTGGATTACTGTGATGTACGACAGTGCGGAGGCCTCGTCGCCGTCCATGAAAATCCGGGTATTGGTCAACAGGTGTTTGGTGCGTGGGACCGGGGGAGTGCCGTACATCCGAATGAAACCACTGCACGCGGCGAACACGGCGTCGGCGTCGGATGAAATGACGGTTGTGGCAACGCCGTCCGGCCCGCACTGGCCGTAATCGGACTGCGCGAACAATGCAGCGACTTCGTGCAACCTGCCCTGATCGATCAGGTGCGTGTACTCGCAGAGCAGGTCGCGGATCGCCGACTCGGCGACGATCCGCGACAACTCTTCGGTCATACCGTGATCTCGCGCCGAACCATCTTGCCGGTTGCATTGCGGGGCAGTAGATCCCGTGTGATGCGCCACTTGGACGGCACCTTGAAGTAGGACAAACGCTCGGCGGCGTACTCGCGGAGTTCGTCCTCGGTGGTGGTCGAACCCGGGCGAAGGACGACGACAGCCGAAACTTCCTGGCCGAGGTCCGCATGCGGCATACCGATGACGGCGCACTCGATCACGTCGGGATGCTCGTCGAGGGTCTGCTCGATCTCGGTGGGGTAGACGTTCTCGCCGCCGCGCAGGATCAGGTCGGAACGACGCCCGGTCAGACGTAGGCGACCATTCTCGATGACGCCGAAATCGCCTGTGCGGAGCCAGCGTCCGGGTGCGATCGTCGACTCCGTTGCTTCCGGGTTCTCCCAGTAACCGAGCATCACGAACGGGCTGCGGACGCAGACCTCGCCCTCGATGCCGTCAGGAAGCCACTCGCCGAAGGGATCGCGGATTTCCATCGAGACCGTGATGATGGGGCGTCCGAGAGTGCCCGGGAACTCTTCGAGTTCGGCTCCGATAGCCACCGCGATTGCTGTGCTGCATTCGGTGAGGCCGTAGCTGTCGACCAGTGCGTTGCGCGCGAAAGGCACCTGCTCTTTGAGTCGTTCCTTGAACGCCGGCGACGACGGTGCGGACGCCAGCGAGAAGGCTGTCAGCGAGGACACGTCGTACTTGTCGATGTTGCCGTGCTCGATCAATCGCGACGCCATGGTGGGAACCGCGCCCCAGTTGGTGATGCGTTCGCGCTCGACGAGTCCGAGAACCTTGTCGACGTCGAAGCCGCCCTCGTTGAGGATGACGGCGCTGCCGGTGGCCAGGCGGGGGACAACCAAGTTGTGCAGGCTGGCGATGTGGAACAGCGGAGACGTCAGGAGGTAGCGCAGCGGGCTGGGCTTGGTGGCGTCGTACTCGCGACCCATGAACGCAGCGCCGATGGCGTCGCTGTACTTGTGGTAATCGACGGTGGCCATCACGTTGCGGTGCGAATGCAGCGCGCCCTTGGGGCGGCCGCTGGTTCCACTCGTGAAGAGGATGACGGCAGGGTCGTCCTCGTCGATGTCGGTGGTAGGAACATCTGCGCCGGCGTACTCGGCGATGAGGGCGGGCAGATCCTCTTCCATAGTCAGAACGGTCAGGTCGGACGGCAGTTCGGGGAGCGCAGCGCCGCGCTTTGCGTCGACCACGAGAACCTTCGGACGGGACAGTTCGATACCGTGCGTCACCTCGCGCGGAACCCACCAGCCATTGAGACCGACAGCGATGGCGCCCAGCGCCTGCGTCGCGAAGAAGGTCATGACCCACTCGGGGGTGTTTGCGGCGAGGATTCCCACACGATCGCCCTTGCGGACGCCGTACTTGTCTCGCAGCGCAGTCGCCAGTGCGGCTACGGCGTCGGCATGCTCGGTGAACGAGATACGACGGTCGCTCGTGACCAGGTAATCACCGTCTCCCCAGGTACGGGATGCGGAGATGAGGTCACCGATGGCATGTCCGCGATTCTTCATCACGGGCATGACGGTGCCGAGAACCTCTTCTTCGACGATCTCGAACGGCCCACCGGGACCGGTGAGGCGTGAGACCGCCTGGTCCAGGAGCAACTGCGGATCTGCGGGGGCAGTCATTGATTGGCCTTTCGGTTTGTGGCGCTTTTCACGACACAAAATCTCACGTCCAATGATATCTGCGGGGACTGTTACCACTGAGCGAGACTGGTCGCGTTCCGCGCCTCGGTGCGCCGATAGCGTTTCGAAGCGAATCGCACTCTGCGCAACCACTCAATGCGTACTGCGCGCACAAGAGTTTCTTCCCATCTCGAGTAGGACACAGGACACGATGACGAACACCGCTACCGAAGCATCTACGAGCACGTCCGTTGCGACGCCGCAGCGTGAGGACGTCGCGCAGATGTTGATCGACCGCATCGGTGATCAACATCTGGGACTGCGGACTCGCACCCAGGACTGGACGTGGGATCAGGTCGTGCATGAAAGCGCGGCCCGTGGTTCTTACGCGAAGTCACTTCGTGCGCCCGGCCAGTTCCATATCGGTGTTCTCCTCGAGAACGAGCCCGAGTTCCTGTTCTGGCTCGGCGGCGCGGCACTCACGGGCGCCACGATCGTCGGTATCAACCCGACGCGGCGTGGAGCTGAACTCGAAGCCGAGGTTCGGTACGTCGATTGCCAGATGATCGTCACTGACAAGGCCGGCCGCGAGAAGCTCGCCGGTCTGGATCTCGGCCTGACGGATGATCGCTTCATTCTCGTCGACGACGCGTCCTACGCGGAAACCATTGCCGCGCATCAGGTGGAGACGCCGCAGATCGATCTCGGTGTCGACGCGACGACGCTCTTCCTTCTTCTCTTCACCTCCGGCACCACAGGAATGTCGAAGGCCGTGCGCTGCAGCCAGGGCCGTCTGACCCGCTTGGCTTACGCGAACTGCGCTAAGTACGACATCGACCGCGACGACGTCTGCTACTGCTGCATGCCTCTCTTCCACGGCAATGCGCTGATGGCACTGTGGGCACCCGCGCTTTCGCAGGGCGCCACAATCTGCCTCGTGCGTAAGTTCACCGCCTCGGGTTTCATGCCCGATGTACGTTTCTACGGCGCAACGTATTTCACGTACGTCGGCAAGGCGCTCGGTTACCTGATGGCGACGGCGGAGCAGCCTGAAGACAACAAGAACACCCTTACTCACGGCTTTGGCACCGAGGCATCTCCCGGTGACAAGGCCGAGTTCATCCGTCGGTTCGACGCGCAGCTTTTCGAGGGCTACGGATCGAGTGAGGGTGCCGGTTCGGTGACACTCGATCCGAACCAGCCGGCCGGAGCATTGGGCCGTCCCGCCAGCGAGAACATCGTCATCGTCAACCCGGAAACTCGCGAAGAGCGTCCGCGCGCGTTGCTCGACGAGCACGGTCGCGTCCTCAATCCGGACGAGGCGATCGGCGAAATGGTCGACAAGGCCGGCTCGCAGAAGTTCGAGGGCTACTACAAGAACGAAGATGCCATTGCGGAGAAGATTCGCCACGGTTGGTACTGGACAGGCGATCTCGGCTACGTCGACGAAGCTGGATTCATTTACTTCGCCGGTCGTAAGGGTGACTGGATCCGCGTCGACGGTGAGAACACGTCGGCCCTGATGATCGAGCACATTCTGCGTCGCCACCCCAAGGTCATTGCGACGGGTGTCTTTGCTGTGCCGGATCCGCGATCGGGTGACCAGGTCATGGCGGGCATAGAGGTTGCCGACCTTGCCGACTTCGATCCGGCCGAGTTCGCGGCTTACCTTGCAGCGCAGGCAGATTTGGGAACCAAGGCGGCGCCGCGGTTCATCCGGGTGTCGACGCACCTGCCCACCACCGGTTCCAACAAGGTACTCAAGCGTGAACTGCAGATCGATCGCTGGCGCACCGAAGAGCCTGTGTACCACTGGGTCGGACGCGGAAACCCGGAGTACAAGCTCATGTCCGACGCTGATTGCGATGCACTCGAGCAGGAGTTCCACACGCACGGGCGTTCACGGTTCCTGTGAACCGCGTCGCGCTCGTGACCGGCGCCTCTCGCGGGATCGGTCGCGAGTGCGCCCTGGCTTTTGCTCGCGCCGGGTTCGACGTCGCGATTACGGCCCGCACCGTTCATGAAGGTGAGGGCCGCGCGGCGCCGAGAACTCGTGCGGGAGAGCAGGTTATCCCAGTCCCGGGCAGTCTCGAGACGACGGTAGCCGAGATCGAAGCGTGCGGTGTGCGGGCGTTGGCTGTGCCGATGGACCTGCTCGATCGAGCGTCGGTCATCGCGGCCGGTGAGCGCGTCCTGAACGAGTGGGGCCACGTCGACGTTCTGGTCAACAACGCCTATGCGCAGACTGTCGGCAACATGGACCGAATTCTCGATATCGAGATCGACGACGCTCAGGCGATGGTTGTCGGAAACTACCTGCATCAGCTTGCCTTGGTGCAGGTAGTTCTTCCGTCGATGGTGGAGCGCGGTAACGGCGTTGTCATCGGACTTGCCTCGGGCTCGGCTACTTTGGACCCGCCGGCGCCTCCCGGTGAAGGTGGGTGGGGATTGTCCTACGCCGCGTCCAAGGCAGCGTTCGGACGCATTGCCGGTGCGATCAACTCGGAGTACCGCGGAGCAGGCATCAAGGCTTTCAATCTCAGTCCGGGATTTGTCATCACGGAGTCGGGTAAGGCTCGCGGCGGCGCAAACGCAATCGTGGATGCAGGATTTGCCGCCACACCGGCGTCGGTCCCTGCGGCAGCTGCAGTGTGGCTCGCAACAGAGCCCGACGCCGAGCGCTTCCTCGGCAGAGTGGTAGACGGTCCGAAATTGATGGCGACTCTGGAGGAAACAGCATGAAGCTCGGCATTGTTGTCCCGGTAGAACTGGGACGTAGTGGGGATCCGGATTGGATTCTGCAGTTCGCAAAGGCTGCGGAGTCGCTCGGTTTCGATGAGATCTCGGCAGTCGAGCATTCGGTTGTCATTGCCGATACCGAAAGTGAGTACCCGTACTCGCCGACCGGAAAATCTCATCTCCCCGACGACTGCGACATTCCGGATCCGCTGGAACTTCTCTCGTTTGTTGCCGGTGCAACAACCACTTTGGGCTTGTCCACCGGAGTGTTGGTGCTGCCCAACCACAACCCCGTAGTTCTCGCCAAGCGTCTGGCGACGCTGGATCGACTCTCCGGTGGACGCCTGCGCATCTGCCTGGGGTTGGGCTGGATGAAAGAGGAAATCGAAGCCTGCGGTGGCGATTTCGAGCGTCGTGGCAAGACTGCCGACGAGGCAATCGCGGTGATGCGCGCACTCTGGGCCGGTAAGGAAGCCGTCGATTTCGACGGCGAGTATTACTCGTTCAAGGGTGCGTACAGCTGGCCGAAGCCGCACAGCGAATCCGGTGTGCCGCTGTACATCGGTGGACACAGTCTGGCGGCAGCCCGCCGCGCCGGCCGGTTGGGCAACGGATTCCAGCCTCTCGGTTTGGCCGGCGAAGAACTCGACAAGGCCATCGCGGCTATGAAAGCTGCTGCCGTCAAGGCCGATCGCGATCCGGCTGAGGTTTCCGTGGTTCTCGGTGCAACGCTGCCGCGGTTGGACGAAGCGAAACTTGATTGGGCACGGGGCTTGGGAGCCGACCGAATCGTGCTGTCCGCGAGTCGCCGCGGCACGTCGTTGGAGCTCATCATCGACGAGATGACGGAATGCTCGAAGAGGCTGGGTCTGACCAACTGACCTAACAAAAAGCGGTCTGCAGCATCAATGCTGCAGACCGCTTTTGTGTATTTCCGAGCGTCAGCTCTCGGAGGAGGTGACCGGAGGCGTTGCTTCGATATCGCGAATCATCTCGCCGTCGATGGACTCTTCCGGGAAGACGAATTTGCGCATCGCCCACCACCGGAAGACTGTTGCCAGCAAGGTGCCGATGATGGATCCGCTGATGAAGTCGGAGAAGTTCTCCATCAACACGGAGACGTTGGGCTGGCGGAGATCGAACACGTAGCTCGAGATCCAGAGCGGGACCTGATTGATGGCCAGGCCGATGCCGGCGACGATGAAGAAGAGTGCAGCTTCATGGTGTCGTTGCCGTCCGCCTCGCTCGGCGAAGGACCATTCACGGTTCAGGACATACGACAGAACCGTCGCGACCAAGACCGCGATGATGTTGGCCGTGACTGGATGCTGAGGTAGAACCGTCCACTTGATGCCGAAGAACAAGACGGTCGTGACGACGAAGGCGATGCCTCCGACCACCAGGAACTTGAGCATCTCGGCGTGCGGGAGAACCCGCACGAGAACCTTCTCCGGAAGGCTGTTGACCAGTTTTCCTACAAACGCCATGGTTCGAGGCTAACCGGGTGGACGCCGGACAGCATAAATATCCGTTTCCCCGATGTTCATCGAAAGTTAGAACCCGTACCCCAGCACAGCCGGACGCGCGGTGCCGAAGGCGACGTCGAAGCGGTGAATCTCGAGATCGTCGGAGGCTTGGATTCGGCCCGCTGCCGCAAAGGTTCTGGCCTGGTGTGCGCCCAGGTACACACTGCTCAGAACGTCGGACGGCATGGTGATCCGGGCATCGGCGTCGGTGGGCGTGCAGGTGGCCTTGCCGCCGCGAATTGTCAGCGCGAAGCTGCCACCGGCATCGAGGAACGGATCTTCGATCGTGATGACGGTGTCGAGGTCAGCGGCATATTCGCGGGCCTCGAGGGCTGCCGGAACGTCCATGATCCGCAGCCACAGCCGGTCGGATCGGCGGGTGGTCCGCACCAACCGGTAGTCCGTCAGCATCAGCCGCAACGGATCTTCCGGATGCTGCCGAGCCTCGATACGGGTCACGAGATCGAGCCCGCACAACGTCCGCCACAAGGCCGCGTACACATCCGTCGTAAGTGCGACGAACTCGTCGACCTCGACGATGCTGTCGTGCCCTTCATTGCGGTGGCGGTAGGAAACGTAGCCGTCGGCATGTGTCAGAAAGAACAGTCCGGAAGCGCCCGCTCGATGCTCGGACGGGTCCGCGAGAGTGTGGTCCCAGTGAGCTTGCGGACGCTTTTGCACGCCGGGAGTCGCGAGGCGCCAGCGATCGTAGATGCCCGGAAGTAGCGTCGCCGCGGTCGGTGCGTCGGTGATGGACACACCACTCGCGTCGGGAGCCTCGGCGCGAAATTCGGCGAATCGACGGTCCAGCGAGATCCCTTCGCTGACGGTTGCGGGTCCGTAGCCGAAGCGGTTGTAGATGCGGGCGTCGCTGGCTGTCAGCGCGACCAGGGGAGCGCCGCTCGACGCGATGTGCTGGTGCAGCCGAGTGAACATCGAGCGCAAGATCCCACGACGACGGTGTGTCGGGGCGACGGACACCCAGGTGATGCCTCGGCTGGGTACTTGGTGACCGCCGGGCACCGTGAACTCCATGTCGAACTCGATGGCCAGGCCGACAACCTGGTCGCCATCCGTCGCGACGACGATGTCCTCGGGCTTGTAGAGCGCCCGGGTGAGCGTCTTGTCGGCTGCCGACGGGTGGAATCCGAACCCGGTGGAGTCGAGCAACTGGATCGCCGGCCAATCGGCTTCGGTGGCGGTTCGGATTGCGATCTTGCTGTCAGTGCTCACGCTTATCGATGCTGGCACAGATCCGCGATGTGCGCACAGCGTTACCGGCCGAGCAGAATGACCGGCGCATCCTCGGCGAAGTCGACGATCAACTCTCGTCGAGAGAACAGCCAGGTGCCGTCGACCTTCTCGAAACTGTCCTGGTAGCGCAGTTCGATCAGGTTGTCCCGGAAACCCTCGCCACGCGGGTAGATGTGGTGAGCAGAGCAGTAGGCCTCACCGTGGGCGGTGGTCGGAGTGTCTAGATCGAGGACCTGCTGCTGGACGATGTGCCGCGTGGAATGCAGGTGAGCGACGGCGTCGACTATTGAGGTGGACAGCGTCGCGTTGCCCGCGATCTCCGTCGGCGCGTCGGTTCCGTTCAAGGCCGGCGGCAAGACGAACGCGGCTTTTTCGGTGAACAGAGCGGCAAGAGCGGTGGGATTTCGGCGGTCGACGGCCTGTGCGTACCTGGCGGCCAAGTCGGTGAGCGCGATCCGATCCGAGGGTTCCATCGACCCATTTCAGCCTATGTGACGGGTCTCATGCGGAGTTTTCCCATTCATCGAGACATTTTCAGCGCCCGCGAGGACACGTGGTTAGCGTCCAGACCAATAGTGCTAGCCATGAATGCCATAGGAGAACCGCGATGGATCTGAGGGAATCGCCCGAGCAGCAGGAGCTCCGCAAGGAGTTGCGCGCGTACTTCGCAGCGCTGCTGCCGGAAGAGAAGCGCCGCGCTGCCGGTGAACAAGGTGTGGGCGGCGAGTACTTCCGCGAGATCGTGAAGTTGCTCGGCAAGGACGGCTGGCTCGGTATCGGCTGGCCTGTGGAGTTCGGTGGCCAGGGCCGCTCCATCGAAGAGCAGTTCGTGTTCTTCGACGAGGTTCAGCGCGCCGGTCTGCCTTTCCCCTTCGTGACCGTCAATACCGTCGGCCCGACGTTGATGAAGTACGGCACCGAGGAGCAGAAGGAACGTTTCCTTCCGGGCATCCTCGCCGGTGACATCGTCTTCGCTATCGGTTACACCGAGCCCGAGGCCGGAACCGACTTGGCTTCGCTCAAGACTCGCGCAGTGCTCGACGGTGAAGAGTGGGTTGTCGACGGCAACAAGATCTTCACCAGTGGTGCCAATACTGCTGACTACGTCTGGCTCGCGGCTCGCACGGACGCCGACGCTCCCAAGCACAAGGGCATCTCGATCCTGATCGTGCCGACGGCTGACCCCGGCTTCGAGTGGTCGCCGATCAACACTGTCGGCGGTCTGATGGTGACGTCGACGTACTACGCCGGCATCCGCGTCCCCGCAAAGGACGTTGTCGGTGAGGTCAACGGCGGCTGGAAGCTGATCACCGCGCAGCTCAACCACGAGCGAGTTGGCTTGGCCGCCATCGGTGGTCGTACGTACGGCCTGTGGAACCTGGTCCTGGACTGGGCCAAGGAAAACGGCACCATCGACATCCCTTGGGTCCAGCAGGATTTCGCTCGCACGCATGCGAAGCTCGAAGCGATGCGTCTGCTGAACTGGAAGATGACGGCTGCCGTCGCCCAGGACACGCTCTCAGGAGCCGACGCCGGTGCCACCAAGACGTACGGCACCGAAACTCACGTCGACGTGTACCGCACACTCCTCGGAATCCTCGGCTCCGCGGGACGTATCCGTCCCGAGTCGCCGGGCGCGATCCTCGCCGGTCAGATCGAGCAGATCTCCCGTCAGGGCGTCGTGAACACCTTCGGTGGCGGCGTCAACGAGGTTCTGCGTGACATGGTCGGCACCATCGGCCTCGGCTTGGTCCGCGAAAAGAGGGTCAAGTGAGCGACTTTCAGACGCAACTCGAAGCCTTTGTAGGCCAGACGCTCGTTCCCACCACGTGGGGACCTGACGAGGTCAACATCCCCATGATCCGGCATTGGGTCGAGACCATGGGCGACGCAAACCCCGTTTACCTCGACGACGAAGCTGCGCGCGCCACCGGCCGCGACGGCGTCGTTGCTCCCGCGCAGATGCTCCAGGTCTGGATCATGCGCACCTTCACCGACAAGATGGCCGGCAACGACCCGTCGCAGGTGTGGACCGATCTGATCGCCACTCTCGACGCCGCCGGATACAGCTCCGTCGTGGCCACCGATTCCGATCAGGAGTTCTTCACCGAACTGCGCCCCGGCGATCGGATCAATTACACCGAGGTCATCGAGTCGATTTCCCCGGAGAAGAAGACCGGCCTCGGCGTCGGCCACTTCGTGACGACGCTCAAGACCTACCGCAACGGTGACGACCAGGTTGTCGGCACGCAGCGTTGGCGGACCTTGCGGTTCAAGCCGCAGGAAGCCAAGGCTCCGGAGGCTCCGCGCGAGCTGCGTCCGCGTCCGGCGCTCAACGCGGACAACGCTTTCTGGTTCGAAGCTGCCAAGGAACACCGCCTGGTGATCCAGCGCTGCACCGACTGCAAGACCCTTCGTCATCCCACCGGACCGATGTGCGGCGAATGCCAGTCACTCGCGTGGGACACGATCGACTCGACCGGTCGCGGCACGGTGTACAGCTTCGTGGTCAATCACCACCCCAAGATCGGTGCTTTCGATTACCCGCTCATCGTTGCGGTCATCGAACTCGAAGAGGGAACCCGATTGATCGCCAACATGGTGGGTATTGCGCCCGAAGATGTCGTGGTCGACATGCCCGTGGAACTTGACTGGATCGACGCCGACCCGGATCTGACGCTTCCCGCGTTCCGGCCGGCCGCACGCGAGGAGCACTGATGGACTTCAATTTCAGCGAAGAGCAGGAAGCTATTCGCGAACTGGCCGACGAGGTTTTCACCAGCAAGGCCACGATCGAGCGCACCAAGGAGATCGAACTCTCCGCCGAGCGCGTCGACCGTGAACTGTGGCGTGAACTCGCGACCACCGGTCTGCTCGGCATTGCATTGCCGGAGGAGTTCGGCGGCGGCGGGCTCGGCTTGGGAGAGCTGTACGCACTGCTCGAGCAGCAGGGTCGCCACGTTGCGGCTGTCCCCATCTGGGAGACTGCGCTCGCAGCCTTCGCGATCAACGAGTTCGGATCGGATTCGCTTCGCGCAGAGTTCCTTCCGGGTGTTGCCGACGGTAGCCGTTTCCTGACCATCGGTCTCGAAGAGTTCGGCCCGTACACGGGCGGCGACCCGCTGACGACGGCATCGCAGGATGCCGACGGCAACTGGACGCTCACGGGCGAAAAGGCCGTAGTGCCGATCACGCATATCGCCGACCGCGCACTGGTTTCCGCGACGACGGCTACCGGTGCGGCGCTCTTCCTGGTTGATCTGGCTGCCGACGGCGTCACGGTCGAGCAGACGCAGTCCACCAACCACGAGATCTGTGCCAACGTCACCTTCGCCGGTGCGTCGGCGCAGCTGATCGGCCCCGCCGACGGCACCACCGTTTCGTGGCTGATCGATCGAGTTGAACTGGCATTGGCTGCAATTCAGTGGGGCGTCGGCTCGGGCGCAGTCGCTCAGGCTGTCACCTACCTGAACGGCCGCATGCAGTTCGGCCGTCCGCTCGCGACCTTCCAGGCCGTGAACCACCAGCTCGCAGACTGCTACATCGATCTCGAAGCGATGCGCGTGACACTGTGGCAGGCCGCTTGGCGCATCACCGAGGGCCTGGACCTCGGCACCTCGGTGCTCGTCGCCAAGTGGTGGGCCACCGACGGCGGACAGCGTGTTGTCCACCGCACCACGCACGTTCACGGCGGCATGGGCGTCGATACCGACTACCCCGTCCACCGTCACCTCCTGTGGGGCAAGCAGATTGCCGCCACTCTCGGTGGTGCCAGCTCGGACCTCGCGCGTCTGGGTGCTCAGCTCGCGTCCGGCGTCGAGGTGGTCGCATGACCGTCCTGACCGGTCGCAACTACGCCGACATCGCGGTGGGAGAGGTATTGCCAGAGTTGGCAATTCCGCTCACCCGCACACTGATCGTCGCCACGGCAATCGCCACCCGCGATTTCCAGGACGTCCACCACGATCCGAGCCTGGCTCAGGAACGTGGCTCCAAGGATGTCTTCATGAACATCCTGACCAGCAACGGCCTTGTCGGCCGCTACGTCACCGATTGGGCAGGTTCGGCGTCGACATTGCGCCGCATCGCTATTCGTCTGGGTGCACCCAACTACCCGGGCGACACCATGACGATGACCGGTGAGGTCGTGTCCAAGGAAGACGGCGTCGTCGTGGTCAAGGTGCAGGGCGCTAACAGCCTCGGCAATCACGCATCCGGAACCGTCACAGTCGCTTTCAAGGAAGAGGGGAACGCCTGATGGCGATCAGCCCACTCTCGGGTGCCGCTGCCATCGTCGGCATCGGTTCCACCGAGTTCTCCAAGAACTCCGGCCGCACCGAACTGCAGTTGGCGTGCGAGGCAATCGTCGCCGCGCTCAAGGACGCCGGGATCGATCCGTCCGAGGTCGACGGTCTGTCGACTTACACGTCGGAGACCAACGGCGAAGCTATCGTCGCCCGCAACTGTGGCCTCGGTGAGCTGAAGTTCTTCTCCCGCATCCACTACGGCGGCGGCGCAGCCTGTGCGACGGTTCAGCAGGCAGCGATGGCTGTTGCCACCGGTGTTGCCGACGTCGTGGTCTGCTACCGCGCATTCAACGAACGCTCCGGCGTGCGTTACGGATTGGGTCAGCACGATCGCCCCATGGACAGCACGGCTGACCGCGCTGCCTACGCGTGGATGACCCCGCAGGGATTGTCCACTCCGGCGCAGTGGGTTGCGATGTTCGCCCGTCGCTACATGCATCAGTACGGTGCAACCAGTGAGGACTTCGGCCGCGTTGCCGTCGTGGCGCGTAAGCACGCTGCCAATAATCCGGCGGCATGGTTCTACGAGCGTCCGATCACGCTCGAAGACCATCAGAACTCCCGCTGGATCGCCGAGCCGCTCCACTTGCTCGACTGCTGCCAGGAAACCGACGGCGGCCAAGCACTGGTCATCGTCTCTGCCGAGCGCGCAAAGACTCTGGCCAACAAGCCGGTCATCATCAAGGGCGCCGCTCAGGGCAGCGCCAAGGATCAGCACATGATGACCAGCTACTACCGCCCCGACATCTCCGGTATTCCGGAGATGGGCTTGGTTGCCCGTCAGCTGTACGGCCAGAGCGGCCTGACTCCGGACGACATCAACGCCGCGATCCTCTACGACCACTTCACCCCGCTGGTGCTTCCGCAGCTCGAAGAACTGGGCTTCTGCAAGCCTGGTGAGGCCAAGGACTTCATCCGCGAAGGCAACCTCGAGCTCGGTGGACGCTTGCCGTCCAACACTCACGGTGGCCAGGTCGGCGAGGCATACCTGCACGGCGTCAACGGCATTGCCGAAGGCGTCCGCCTGGTTCGTGGTACGTCGACCAATCAGCCCGATGGTGTCGAGAACGTGTTGGTCACTGCCGGAACAGCAGTGCCCACCAGTGGTCTCATCCTCGGCGCGGTGTGAGAGAGGAATTGCACATGACTGCTTCGGAAACTGTGAAGACCGCCGGCGATTGGCGCGGAGCCGATCTCGGTACGCGCGCCGTCTCGTACACCGAGCGCGACGCGATCCTCTATGCACTCGCCGTGGGCGCCAAGGCAACCGAACTGGACCTCGTTTTCGAGGATCAGCTTCGGGTGCTGCCGACGTTCGCGCTGACGCTTGCGCAGTGGGCTCCGGACGCACTCGGCTCAGCCGGCGCGTTCGACACATCGACCGCGCTTCACGGCTCGCAGGAACTGAAAGTTCTTGCCCCGCTGCCCCGCAGCGGTGAGCTGACGCTGAAGGCTTCTGTCGGCGAGGTGTGGGACAAGGGTGCTGCCGCAGTGTTCGAGGTGAAGGTGGAGTGCGAGTACTTCGTCGCAACCTGGTCGCTGTTCGCTCCCGGCGCCGGCGGATTCGGTGGAGAACGCGGACCGTCGCGTCCGGCCGAGCCCACGGGTGACCCATCGCTGACCGGTGTCCTGACCACCGCCGAGAACCAGACGGCGATGTACCGACTCCTCGGCGACATGCACCACATCCACATCGATCCCGAGGCCGCGGCGCGTATCAACCAGCCGCGTCCGATCATGCACGGCCTGTGCACCTTGGCGGCCAGCACGCTCGAACTCGCTCGGGTCACCGGAGTTCATCCGGCTGATCTCGTGAGCCTCGAGGGTCGTTTCGCGGCTGCCATCCATCCGGGTGAGACTCCGTCCATCGCGGCGTGGGGAACTCCGGAGGATCTGGCTTTCCAGGTCTACAAGGACGGGCAGCTGGCGATTTCCGGTGCGCGAGTGAGCTTCTCCGCTTCGTAGTACCCACAGTCGCAACTGCGGGGCGCTTGATCCCCTTCGCGCCCCGCAGTTGTTCACACAAACAAGGAAGCCCCTGAGCATTCGCTCAGGGGCTTCCTTGTGGACTGGTTCAGTTGTCGCGCATCGCCATGTAGCGGGCCGGGTACTCACCGCCGCCGTGAACGGCAATGTCGGCGCCGTTGACGTACGAGGAAAGCGGGCTGGCCAGGAACAGGCAGGAATTTGCGATATCCGAAGGCACAGCCATGCGCTCCATCGGAAGTGTCGCCGTGATAGCAGCGCCGTCGCCGTAGACCGAAGCTGCAGCCTCGGTGCGGATGAGGCCGGTGGTGATGTGGTTGATGCGAACCTTGGGGGCCCACTCGAGCGCCAAAGCCTTTGTCAGGACCAGTAGTCCGGCCTTGGCGGCACTGTAGGCGGCGGTACCGGGCTGCGGGTCGATGGCCGAGACGCTGCCGATATTGATGATGGCGCCGCCGTCGTCCTGCGTCTGCATCACAGCGTTGGCTGCCTGCGCAACGTTGAAGGGAGCCAACAGGTTCAACGCCACGATCTTCTCGACGAAACGCGGTGAGACGGTGGCGGCGTCGGCGTCGGGGGAGCCGCCGGCGTTGTTGACCAGGACGTCGAGGCGGCCGTAGAGGTCGACGGCTTCCTGGACGAGGGCTGCGGCGTCTGCGGGATCACGGACGTCGGTAGCTTTGAAGGCTGCAGTGCGGCCGTCGGCCGAGGGGAGCGTTTCTGGCTCGTTTCGGCCACAGACCAGCACGTTTGCGCCGGCGGCCAGGAAGGTTTCGGCGATGACGAAGCCGATGCCCTTGGTACCGCCGGTGACGATCACCGAACGTCCGCTGAAATCGACAGGGTTGGGGAGTGACACGGTGGAGCCTTCCTGATGCCGGGACCGAGCTGAATTGCCGCCCACTATGATTGACGCGGCATGGCCGCACACTTTAGGGTCAAGCAAGTGCTTGGTTGTTTAGTAAGTCGAGTGTAGACGACAAACACCGGCAGTCACCAGAATCGACCAGTCCCCGCGTCAAGGACATTGGAGTAATCACATGGGCAAGCTCGACGGCAAAGTTGCACTGATCACCGGTGCCGGCCAGGGAATCGGACAGGGAATCGCCCTTGCATTGGCCAAGGAAGGTGCCGTCATCGCGGTTGCCGGGCGCACCGAATCCAAGCTCCACACCACCTGCGGACTGCTCGCCGACATCGGCGCCCGCGGCGAGGCTGTTGTCTGCAACGTCAGCAACAAGGACGACATCACCGCTGCCGTGGATCGTACGGTCGAACTGTTCGGTGGAATCGACATCTTGGTCAACAACGCCAACGACTGCAAGCCCGGCCCGCTGCTCAGCGTCCTCGACGAAGATTTCGAGCGCTCCTTTGCAACCGGTCCGCTCGCGACTCTGCGCATGATGCGTGCCGCGCATCCGCACATGGATGCCCGCGGCGGCGGCGTCATCATCAACATGGTCACCTCTGCAGCCGTCCGTTGGGACGCCAGCAATTACGGTGCCTACGGCTCCATCAAGGAAGGCATGCGCGCGCTCACCCGCGCCGCAGCCTGCGAGTGGGGCAAGGACAACATTCGCGTCCTCAATGTCGCGCCGCACGCCCAGACCCCCGCTCTGCAGTGGTGGATGGACAAGAACCCTGAAGAGGCTGCTGCCTTTGTCGCCGGCATTCCTCTCGGTCGCGTCGGCGATCCCGAAGCGGATATCGGACGCGCAATCGTCTTCCTCGTCGGCGAAGATGCCAGCTACCTGACGGGTGCGACCATTCCGCTCGACGGTGGCCAGTCGCGCTGGGGCTGATCTATTGCCGTGCGCCCTTCTTAACCGCGGGTGGTTAAGAAAGGCGCACAGCGAGGGTAGTGTTGACCCTGCCCCTGGTTTTCCCCTGTGTTTGGATGCGTCGCAACATCCGGATTCATGAGGCCAGGGGCTTTGTCGTGTCCGGAGGGCATCTCTTGCGCGATCTGTTTTAGTCATCTAGACTAAAACTATGAACACGGTGACGAGCACAATGGAGATGATCGAGGCGGTGCGAGCGTCGAGTGAATTATTCGGTTGTCCGACAGCTGATTTCGATACTCAACGTGCTGCGAGACGCCGATTTCATCGGATGGCAGCGGAGGTGCATCCGGATCGTGTGGATCCGGCCTACGAGGTCCGGGCTACTGCAGCAACAGCCCGTCTCAACGAACTGTTTCGGACCTGGAAAGCGGAAGCGGATACGCAGGAACTCACGTATCGCGGGGATAGTGGCACCTACACCCTGGGTTCTCACTGTGGGCGAGGTTCGATCGCTGATCTGTACCGCACAGCCGGAACTCAGCAGGTGGTCGTCAAAATCCCGCGAAGTCCGCGGGCAAACCCGCTGATGGAGGCAGAACGCGCAGCGCTCACCGACATTGCGAGTTCAGCTCAGGGCGAGGGCGGGTGGATATCGGCCTACTTCCCGCAGTTCGTCGACCGCATCACGCAGAGTGATCCGGTGACGGGGGAGGTTCGCCAGATCAATGTGCTCAATGATCTGTCCACCGGATTCATCACCCTGGCTGATGTTCACCGTGCCTACCCGGACGGTCTCGATCCTCGGGACTGGGCGTGGATGCACCGGCGTCTACTGCGGGCACTTGCGGCTGCTCACCAAGCAGGTTGGGTGCACACCGCAGTGACGGCGGACAACGTGCTGATTCATCCGGTTCTGCACGGGGTGGTCTTGGTGGGTTGGTCGTTTGCAACCAGACCGGGGGATCGGCCGGCGGCGAAGATCAGTTCCCACCTCGATTCCTACCCTCCCGAACTCGAAGAATCTGTCTCACCAGCTTGGGATGTCTACATGGCGCACCAACTGATGTCGACCATGCTCGGCGATCGAATCCCTAGTCGTATGAAAGCTTTTGCTCTCGGCTGCATGCAGCCGAATCCGAGGCTGCGTCCCGACGCAGTCGATCTACTGGGCGAGTTCGACGAACTCCTCGATCTTCTCTACGGCGAACGCACGTTTCGGGCGTTCACCGTTCCCTCCACGAAAGGGTAGTGATCCATCATGGGATACGGATATTGGGACGACAACACTTACAAGGCGGGCAAGACATTTCGTGCCGCCCGCGGAGTCGACGATTTCGGCTACACCGATTCGCTTCGAGCACGTCCGCGCGATACCTGGAAAGCTGATCCGACGCTCGATCCCTTCCGCGTCGACAAGCGTGAATGTCGAGACTCGGACGGGCACCCTGATTCCTTGCCGATAGCAGTACTTTTCGACGTAACAGGATCGATGGGTGCTGTTCCGCGCATCATGCAGGACAAGCTCGGAAAGCTGCACGGACTGCTGCAACGTAAGGGGTATGCGGATGATCCGCAGATCCTGTTCGGCGGTATCGGCGACGCTGACAGCGATCGGGTTCCCCTGCAGGTAGGGCAATTCGAATCGGGAAATGCGATGGACGAACAGCTTCGGACCATCTTCCTGGAAGGAAACGGTGGCGGTCAGAAATCGGAAAGTTATGAATTGGCAGCCTATTTCATGGCGCGCCACACCAGTACGGATGCGTGGGACAAGCGGGGCCGTAAGGGCTACCTTTTCATCATCGGTGACGAGTTGAACAAGCCCAGACTCTCGGCTCGCCACATTCGCAGCGTGATCGGTGACAAGGTCCGGTTGGATGTTTCCGTTCCCTCGATCTATCGCGAGTTGGAGAAGCGTTGGAACGTCTACTTCGTTCTGCCTGACCAGTCGTCGTATTACAACGATCCGGAGATTGCGGATCACTGGACGAAGCTGCTCGGCGAGCGTTTCGTCAAACTCGACGACCCCGCTGCGGTGTGCGAACTGATCGCACTCACGGTTGGTATCGGCGAAGACCGCATCGATTTACGTGACGGACTGGCCGATCTCCGCGACATCGGTTCGGTGGCCGAAGCCGCGACGGTCGGAAAGGCACTTGCGCTGGTCGGTGAACATGCCCCTGCCACAGTGGCGGGATTGCCTCGCGATCTCGGAACCGGCACGGACGACGTTGATTTCAGATAGAAGGGGACTGAAATGAATGCTTTTGGCAGTCGTGACATCGTCGTCGTGGACCTCGGTTTCGGCGACGCCGGCAAGGGTGCCACGGTTGACTGGTTGTGTTCGCCGCAGGCAGGCCTGGACGTCGCTGCGGTAGTTCGATTCAACGGCGGGGCACAGGCTGCCCACAATGTTGTGAACGGAGAACGCCACCACACCTTTTCGCAGTTCGGGGCCGGTACCTTGTCGGGTGTGCCGACCTTTCTCTCGAAGTTCATGTTGGTCGAGCCGATTGCTCTCGCGACAGAAGCGCGGGCATTGGAAGCGATCGGAGTGCACAATCCGTTCGACCTGTTGACCATTGACGGGCGGGCCCTGCTGACGACGCCGATTCACGTCGCCGCCAACAGGGCTCGCGAAGATGCCCGCGGGGGCAACCGGCACGGTTCGTGTGGCAAAGGGATCGGCGAGACTGCAGCGTATGCACTTGAGCATGTCGATGCGCCAACCGTAGGCGACTGCCTACGTCCGGACGTGCTCCGTCGAAAGTTGGTGGAGATGACGAGGTACTACGGCCGGTTGATCACCGAAAGTCGACATGGCTTCCCGTCGATCAACGACATGACCGAGATGTACGGGGAATTTGCTGCAGCAGTGAACATAGTCGGACCCGGTGCGTTGCAAGCGATCGGTGCCGGCGGGCGACTGATTTTCGAAGGCGCCCAGGGAGTTCTTCTCGACGAGTGGCGCGGATTTCACCCGCACACCACGTGGTCGACAGTCGAACCGTCCAACGCACGAGCAATGATCGGCCAGATGGGTAGGGAGAGTTACGTACTCGGCGTTACCCGGACGTACATGACACGCCACGGCGCTGGGCCTTTTCCGATGGAAGACGGTGCTCTCGGGCTGGCTCTTCCGGAATCCCACAACGGCGTCGGCGAGTATCAGGGGTCGTTTCGGGTCGGACACCTCGACGAGATGCTGCTGCGGTACGCGATCGAGGTCAGCGACGGCGTCGACGGGGTGGCACTGACGCACCTCGATGCCCTTGGCCTCGCGGCGGCAGCAAATACCCCGATCCACGGGGTGGAGAGGTACGAAGAGTGGGCGTCGATACCCGTCGGGAAGTGGAAGGACCTTGATCATCAACAAGTGTTGACGGACACTCTTCGGACGGTAGAGGTTGCGGCGAAACAAGTTCCGTCCGAACCAGAGGAGTTTGTCGACTATCTGAGCGGCGCACTCGGAGTTCCGGTTGTACTGACCGCCGACGGACCGGATCGGGCCGATCGTCGGCTACGCACCACCGTGCCTGCATGATGGAGAACGTGGAACAGTCACTTGTCTCGATCGACGTCATGGCTCTGCGATTCGGCAATCCGGAACCGGGGCACTTGCGGTTTGCCGTCGCGCAGCGGCAAGCCGAGCCGTACACCGGGCAGCGTGCGCTGCCCGGTGTACTCCTCGGCGCTGGTGAGCGGTTGCAGGACGCGGCCCGGCGCGCAGTGACCACCAAGCTCGGATTTCCCGACGAGGCGATTCTTGCGACCGGGCAGTTGGCCGTATTCGACGAACCCAACCGCGACCCGCGTGGTCCGACATTGTCGGTTGCCATGTGGGCCGTGATCTCTCCGGCTGAGGTGCCCACCGGCGACATCACGCCCGAGTGGGTGAGTTGGGACAAGCCGGGTCATCTTGCCTTCGACCACAATCGGATTGTCGCGGACACGCGGCCGATCCTTGCAGACACCTTGTTATGGCGGGACGAATCCTTCACGCGGGCGCTGTCCGGGCCGTCGTTTCCGGCGTCGTACGCACTGGCCGTCGCCGCAGAACTGTCCGGTGAGCGACCCGACGCCGGCAACCTCAATCGCACCCTCAAAGCATTACCGGGCCTCGAACGTACCGATGAACGAGTGCGGGTCAGCGCGACGGGTCGTCCGTCGGTTGTGTGGCGGTGGACCGAAAACGACTGAGCTGCATCAGAAGTTTCCGCGCGCTTCCTGTTCCCGCTCGATTGCCTCGAACAGTGCCTTGAAATTTCCCAGTCCGAAACCGAGTGAGCCGTGGCGTTCGATGAGTTCGAAGAACACGGTGGGCCGGTCGCCGATCGGCTTGGTGAAGATCTGCAGGAGGTAACCGTCTTCGTCGCGGTCGACGAGAACTCCACGCTTCTGCAATTCCTCGATCGGAACTCGGACGTTTCCGATCCGCGCGCGCAGTTCGGGATCTTCGTAGTACGACGCCGGGGTGGACAGAAACTCGATGCCCTCGGCGACCAAAGCGTCGACCGCGCCCAAGATGTCGGCTGTGGCAAGTGCCAGATGTTGGGCACCGGGTCCTTGATAGAACTCCAGATACTCGTCGATCTGTGATCGCTTCTTGGCAATCGCCGGTTCGTTGAGCGGGAACTTGACGCGATGGTCGCCGCTCGAGACCACTTTGCTCATCAGTGCCGAGTAGTCGGTGGCGATGTCGCCGCCGACAAATTCGGCCATGTTCGTGAACCCCATGACCCGGTGGTAAAAATCGACCCACTGATCCATTCTTCCGAGTTCGACATTGCCGACGACATGGTCGAGGGCCTGGAAAATGGGCGTCTTGCTACATGACGAAGTGCGAGTGACGTATCCCGGTAGATAGGGGCCCGTGTACCGCGACCTGTCGACCAGGGTGTGCCGAGTTTCTCCGTAGGTGGCGATGGTTGCGAGACGAACCGTGCCGTGCTCGTCACTGATGTCGTGTGGTTCCGCAATTACCTTCGCGCCCTGAGAGAGCGCGTGCGCAATGCACTTGTCGACGTCGGGAACATTCAAGGTGATGTCGCGGATTCCGTCACCGTGCTTGCCGTGGTGCTCGATCAGCGGGCTCGCCGGATCTACTGCACCTTTGACGATGAAACGCACTGCGCCGCTTTCGAGTACGTACGCATGATGGTCGCGGTTGCCGGTGGACGGTCCCGAATACGCAATGAGCGTCATTCCGAAGGCCGACTGGAAGAAATGGGCGCTCTGCGTGGCATTTCCGACGATCCATTCGAGTCCGTCCCAGCCGTGAACTGGGAACGGGTCGGCGCTGTCGTCGTACTCGATCAGTCCGACCAGTTGGCGCAGTTGTTCGAGGTCGAGTCCGGCCAGTCGTTCTTCGTCGGTAAGAATCTGATCGATGGTCATGCTCGGCACCCTTCCGTGAGCGAGTGCGAAGAAGCGCACTGCGCGATACAAAGAGCTAAGTCCGCCGCGATACTGCTAGTCAACGAGCGTGCTTTCAGCTAGGCAATTCGACGGAATGGCACGGTTGTCAGGGGACTATTCCAGTCATTATGTATAGGTTGAGGGGTATGGCGGAATCGGTGCGGAATTCAGTGTCACTCGACGGTCTGGATTTGGCCTTACTCGAAGCGATGCACGCGCATCCGCGAGCCGGGGCGCTGGAATTGTCGAGATTGACCAAGGTTGCACGCGCGACAGTGCAGGCCAGACTGCGCAGGCTCGAAGACGGCGGAATCATCGCCGGGTATGCGCCGCACATCGACTTGGCGGCAGCAGGTTTCGGTGTCCAAGCGTTTGTCACCTTGGAGATCGCCCAGGGTGCCCTCGATACCGTCACGATCAAGCTCGAGGCCATCCCCGGTGTGATCGAAGCATTCGCGACAACTGGCACCGGTGACGTGTTGTGCCGAGTGGCGGCAGCGTCGCATCAAGGTTTGCAGCAGACGCTGCTTGATCTGAACCGTTCCGGCGTGGCCACCCGCTCGACGAGTGTGATGGTTCTGTCGGTGGTGGTGCCCTTCCGGGCTTTGCCGTTGCTCGAGACACTCGATACTCGCGGCGCGGTCAAAGCGCCGGCCTACCGGGAGCATCGAAGCTGATTTATCCCTTGCGTCCGGGAGCCCAGAACCCGAGAGCAACAGCGGACACCCACATGATTGAGGCCAACGTCCAGGCGCCCTGATCCATGCCGCGCATGAAGGCTTCTTTGGCGAAGTCGGCCAGTTGATCACCTTGCGGTCCGGCGATTTCCGCGACGTGGAGAGCTGCTGCCAGCGAGCCGGATACAGCGTCCTTCGCTGATTCCGGCAGCATGTCGACTGCCGGTTGCACGTGCAGTCCGTAGCCCGCAGCGAGGATGCTTCCGGCCAAGGCAACACCGATCGCAGAACCGATTTCGCGGGTGGCGTCGTTGACTGCCGACGCGACGCCCTGCTTGGCGTCGGGCGCGTTGGACACTATGGCGGCGGTGGCAGGGGTTGTCGAGAGGCCGAGTCCGATGGCAGCCACGATCAGTGGGATGGACACTTCCGCATAGGTCGAACCGGAGTCCAGTGTGGTCATCAATGCGATACCCGTTCCCAGTAGTGCAACCCCGGAAGCGGTGAGAATACGTAGTCCGACAAGCGGAATCAGGAGAGGGGAAACCACCGAAAGCAGCATCACGGGAACCGCGATCGGGAACAGTGCGAGTGCTGATTGCAGGGGAGAGTAGTCGAGGACTAGTTGCAGGTACTGCACGATCAGGAAGAACAGGCCGAAGGTGGCCAGGAATTGCAGTGTGAGTGATGCCGCGCCGCTTCCGAATGCGCGATTGGCAAACAGTCTGACGTCGAGAAGTGGATGGGCGGTGCGCAATTCCACAACACTGAATATTGCTGCCAGGGCGATTCCACTGATCAGAAGAGCAAGGACCACGGGGTCCAGCCAGCCTCGCGCCGGTGCCTCGATCATGCCGAGAACAAACAGTCCGATCGAAGCGGCAATGAGCGCGGTGCCGGGCAGATCGAGCGGAGTTGTCTCCGCGTCTTTCGAGGACGAGATCGTGAACGAAAGCACCAGGATCACAGCGGAAACCACAGCCAGGCTGATGAAAATCGAATGCCAGGACCACTTTTCGAGCAGTAGGCCTGAGATGATGAGTCCGGCGATGGCTCCGGAGCCCGCTACGCCGGACCAGATGCCGACGGCGCGGCCGCGTTGCGCGGTGGGAAATCCTGCGGTCAGCAGCGACAGGGTTGCGGGCATGACAAACGCCGCACCCACGCCGGCAACTACTCGGGACGCGATGATCCACGCGGGTTCGTCGGCAAAGGCCGGAATGGCGCAACCGGCGGCGAAGACGAGCAGACCGAACATGAGCAATTCGCGTCGGCCGTAGCGATCACCGAGTGCTCCGGCCGGAAGTAGCAGGCAGGCGAGAACGAGGGTGTACCCGTCGACGATCCATGTCAGTTGGGTCTGGGTGGCGCCGGTGTCTCGGGCGAGGTCGGGGAGTGCGGTGTTCAAGGACGCCATCGCGGCGACGACCAGTGCGACAGCACAGCATGAGACCGTCAGCATCCAGATTTGCCGGGCGGTCCAGGTCGGCTGTTCGATGTCCGTATCGGTTCTCATCTAATCCCTCTCGATAGAAACGAGACCATCAGTATCGTTACAAGAACGTCAGTTCCACAAGGCCGGGGTAGGTATAACTTGAACTTGTGACGACGGTGAGAACGGATCAGCAGCCCATCGACGAGGATCCGCGCAAACAGCGATCCAGAACCAGACTGCTCGACGCAGCGACGACGCTCCTCTCCAAGGGCGGTGTCGACGCCGTGACGATCGACGCCGTCACCAAGCTCGCCAACGTGGCCCGCGCGACTCTGTATCGGCACTTCGACAGCGGCACCGAACTGTTGGCCGCAGCATTTGCACGGCTACTGCCGTCAGTTCCGGCGATTTCGGGAGAGGGTGACCTCCGGACTCAGCTTCTCGAACTGTTGACCAGCCAGGCCAAGGTCATCGAGAGTGCGCCGGTGCAGGTCACCGCGATGTGCTGGCTCGGCTTGGGTCCGGACCTGGCCGGTTATTCGAGCGCCGAATCCCTCTCGGCCGACAAACCGGAGATGCGGTCATTGCGGCAAACGATCATGGAGCAGTACCGGGAGGCGTTCGATCGCGTCTTACGGACACCGGAGGCGATCGAGGAGTTGGGGGAGTACGACTACGACGTCGCCCTGGCGCAGTTGGTCGGTCCGTTGGTGCTCACCAGGTTGGCCACACTCACCCCACTCGGCGAATCGGCCTGTGAGCAGATCGTTGACGACTTCCTGGCAGCGCGTCGCGCCTGATTCAGGACTCGAGATTGCGTCGTAGGACGTACTGCTCGAGACGGTCGATGCCGCGCACCCGTCGTGGCCTCAGATGTCGGAGCTTGAAATTCGCGTCCATGTCCACCGCGCCGGCTAATTCCGAATCGATCAGTACTGTGCCGGGGCGAGCAGAACTGGTGAGCCGCGCTGCCTTGTTGACCACGGAACCGTAGAGATCGCCGAATCGAACCAAGGTAGGCCCCATTGCCAGGCCCACCCGCAATTGGGGGTCGTCATGGTCGGCTAGAACCGATTCCTGGATCTGCATCGCGATTTCAGCGGCATGATGCGGACTCTCGGCGGCAAACATCACCTCGTCGCCGACGGTTTTGACGATCCAACCGAAATTTCGGCCGACGATTTCGGCGGAGGCGGATTCGAAACGTTCGAGCAGATCGCTCAACTCGGCGGGATCGAGGCCGCGGGTCAACGACGTGTACCCGACAATGTCGGCGAACCCCACGATCAAAATTCGGCTGGCAACTTCTTCACCGGGGTTGCCGACATTGCGTCCGGTTGACGACGCGACATGCCTCTTCCACACGTAGGTCTGGAGCGATTCGACGGCCGGGATGATCTCGGCTCCCAGACGCAAGATCAGTTTCCGGATCGACTCCGGGTCCTGATCGCCGGACTCGGTCAACTGATCGACGATGTGCGTGCCGATGAGCGAAACCTGCCACTCGGCGAGCCTTGACATCGACTGTCCCAGTGAACGTGCCGCGGCGACTTCGCTACTGCGCGAAATGATTCCGCGATCAACCATGCTGGTGAGGCTCTTCAGTGCGTCGGCATCTTGTTGGGTGAACATGACGGCATCCGGATCTTCGTCGACGGCAAAGCCCATCGCGACCCACAGGCGATCCGCACGATCTCGCGAGACTCCGGCGAACTCGGCGATCTGGGCTTGAGTGAAGCATCGGGAACCGCCGAGGAGATATTCTTCGATGTCGGCCTGAATGCTGCTGAGCATATTCGCGTCGAACGGGTTTTGCGGAGTAGCACCTGGTTCGGTGCCCTCGTTCATGCCCGACGGCTCCGAACTGCTCACTGTGCTCCTCGTCCTTGCTGTGACTTGCGCCGACCTGAAGCGTATGCGATGGGTTGGCAATGACAGGCTTCAGTGCAACCGCTTTGGAGGACGGGTGCTGGCGTCGTTCCGTGTCAATTAGCGTCGCAAATAGTAGGTGTTCGTAGTGCTCAACCTAATGTGAACATTGGAACTCAGTCGTGACTTTAGGTGCGACATCCAACTATTGATAAGGGGCGTTGACGCTTGAACGGACAGTCGCTTGAAACTGACCTTACCAATCATGCGGGTGTGGCAATTGTCAAGCTGACTGTGAGTCAGAACCTTCGGTGGCTATTTCGAGAGCAGCATGAGTCCGACCAGGGCATCGATGGTCAGATCGAAACTGCTTTCGGGGGAGTCGGATCTGGGCGACTAATTGCTGTTCAGATCAAATCTGGACCAAGCTACTTCAGAGAGTCCACTGACGAAGGTTGGATCTTTCGGTTCGGTGAAAACAAGGCCAGGCTGTGGCTGGGTCATGCACTGCCGGTGATGGTCCTTCTCATTGATACCAACAGCCACACGGTGTTTTGGCAGCGGATAGCACTGACTACCGTTGAATCGACAGGAAAAGGCTACAAGGTTCTCGTCCCACGTGCGAACAATTTGAAATATGCGTCGGATGAATGGGAACACATCGCGAGTGGTCTTGAGTTCCGGGCGCATGAACGTTACGAATTTGTCCTTGCCCAAGTTCCGCCGTCAACTCGCGAAGCGTTGGTAGGTTTGCACGGCATCGAACCAGAGCATGCTGAGGTGCTTGCACTACATCTAGCTGAAGGACGAGACAACGCGGTTGGAACCTGTCAGGCATTAATCAGCGCAAAGCCACATTGGATCACAAAACACAGTTCATTTGCGTGGCTGGTGGTCGCCTCGTACGCTGCGGAGCACGACGCAAATATTGAAAGCGCCATAGCATTTGAGCTGGCCGCTGACGCTGACGCACGTCGCCGGGGCAAGATGTTGGCTTCGGGTGGGCTCAACATGATCTCCGTGGACCGTGACCGTGCGTGCAAGCTTCTTAGGCGTGCCGAATTCGAAGGCGGAGCGAAAGCTCTCGTAGCAATTGGGAACACGCTCCTAGCGCATCCGCTAGATGACGCTAGGCCATTTGAACTCGATGGATACCTTTTGGGCGACTCGCAAGAGGTTCATAGTAGTGCTGTCGTGCAGCAATTCTTGAGTGAACAGTCGGTTCGAATAGGAGATATCGAGGCAGCGTGCACCTACGCTGAGCGGGCTCTAGAACTTGACCCAGAGGATGCGTCATCGATGGACCGCGTCGCGCGTGCTCTTAGTGTGCGCGCCTCGAACGCGGGTGCTCAGTCGGACGATCTCGAACGGGCGAAGGCGCTACTAGGGCTTGCTATCGATCAACGCCACTCATGGGGAGGTCCGACCAAGGAATTGCTACCTTCCCTGCTTCGGATTTTGATGATTCGAGGAGAGTTCGCTCAAGTTTTGCGGCGATGCCTCCCACCTCCTGAGGGTGATGCGCTGCCAAATGAAGCCCGCATACCAGAGGTGCTTCGCACGGCGTTGCGTGCTGCAAATATGGCGGGCAGGAGGGATCTCGTGGCCCAGATTGATCGAATGATGGGAGATACATCTGCGGACCTTGCAGCTCGGTTCGATGCCGGTGTTGTTCAACTTTCTGACTATCAGCATTGTGCGATGCTGACTGAAATTTTGGATGAATCCCACCGAAACCTCGACTACGAGAAGATTGCTGCAACCACAATTCGACTTGCGTGCTTGGGCTCTGATGAGTCGTCAAGAATGGTCGAATATGTTGAGAAGGGCATTATTCCAGAGTATTTGGCCGATTTAGCCGCAACGGTAGCGAAAGCAAACACGAACTTGGACGCGGAGTTGCCTAGCCTCCGTGCGCTCGCAAGACACAACGCAATCGCGGCCGAACATCTGATTGAATTGCTTCGGCGAGCTGGGCGGCTTGGCGAATCTGCCGATGTATGTGTCGATGCCTATGAAACGCATCAGATTCCGATGTTCTTGATCCAACACGCTGGTTTGTTGATCGAGGCTGAAGATTGGGTCGCTGCAGAGGCCGCAGCTCAAAGGGTTTTGTCCTCGACAACAGGATACGTTTTCGAACGGCGCCGTCTATTGATCTTTCTGGCAGCACAATCGGGGGATCGTGGCGAGTGGAGTACCGCGGAACAGCATATTGCGGAAGCTATTACGTCAACGGGGCAGTCGGACGATCGCGATGTTTGGAAGCTTGTTGCGATCCAATTGGAACGTGGATCGGGGGATCGAGCAGCAGCGACGGTGCGTAGATACCGTCCTGTCGTTCGATGTGATTCGGAGGCACGTATGTGGTTGTCCGCCATGTCTGTGTTGGCATGGGATGCTCATATTGTCTCGGAAGCGCTTAGCCTGTCGGCCAGATTTGAGAAGGATCCGGCGCTTGCGGTTGCGATACTCGGTCAGATCATCACGGCAACACAATGTGACGATGAACCTGATTCAGAAGATCACTCACCAATTGAGCAAGGCGGCGGGTACGGGTTGCCGAGAGTTCCGGGGGATCTCCACCGTCAAGCTTTTGCAGCGTTGGATCGTCTCGTTGACCGGCACGGTGAGGTCAGCGGTGTGCGCGTATTGAAGGGGGATTCGGATCAACTCGTAGAGCGTATGCAAGAGTTGGTCCGACAGCAATCGGGGGAGCTCCCTGCTGAATTCCTCAATATGCTGCAACATAATCGACTTCCCATCGGGATTCTCGCGACGCTACGTCGTGGTAGCTACGCTTTGGCTCTTGTTAAGCGTGCAACGGGTCCACTTGTTGCGGCATCTACGGACGAAGACGAACACGATATTGAAGTCGCAGTAGCGAAGTCGGCGCTTGGATGCAAGGTCTCTGTTGACGCGACGTCCTTGGTGGTTGTCAGTCGGCTTCAGGACTGCGATGTGCTGATGGGGCAATTTTCGACGGTTCTACTAGCAGCCATTTCGCGTCGAGACATCACGAGGGCTGTGGGTGAAGTGAGCATGCTCGCGGCCAGTCCTGGAGTCGTAGGTTGGGATCCACGGGCAGATTCAATGGTGTTCTATGAACAGACGGTCGAGGAATTCCGCGAATACAAGGACCGTGTGGGTGGCCTGGACCGCGCAGCGCGTGCCGCCACTATTCGCTCAGTTAACCTGCTACCGCTATTCGCAAGGCTATCGTTCGCTTCTGATGCTCCTTGGTTGGCGCCGATTCAGCTAGCTGCGGACGAAAACATTCCCTTGTGGTGCGACGATTTGGGGACGAGACGTCTGGCGAGGGCAGTCGGGGTTGAGGCCTTCGGAACACCCGCACTGATCGATGCAATTGCGAAAACGGCTGTTGAGAGTTCGATAACCGATGCCGAGATAGACACTGCCGCTGCAGAACTGGCGAATCGTATGCGAACGTTGGCGAGTGAGCGCATAGTCGATGTGCCCGTCTCATTGAACGACCTATTGGAGTTGGCGGCCGCCGACGACTGGAAGCCAAAGGCGGCGGCACTCGTCATCTCCAGAGGGTCGTGGTGGCTTTGGCAGGATGACCCCATCGCCGACATGATTGTGTTGTACAAAGAAATCGGAAAGCGCGACGCGGAGGCGCTAGTCGATTGGCAGGTGGCAGCTATGCTGGGGGCCGCTCGGAGTCGGACGGTTGCCGATGATGCATCGACGGTATTAGCCATCGTCGCACTTGTTGGTTTTGATCTCTCACCTTCAGTCGAGAAGCAGGTAGCAGGATTGTGTCGGGCGCGAGAATTGGCGGGTGAATTGGACTGTCCAGATCCTCTGACGATGGTCCCCGTCGCTGCTCGTTTCGTGGCTCGAATGGGTCAGTCTGAGTACTCGGAGCAATACGTCGCAGATTTGATGGCAAACTTTGCAGACGAGGACTATGACAGTTCTGCCCACTCGGATTGAGATGGACCTCGCTGTGCGGCGGAGTGCATGCCTACTCGTTGATTATGCGGCGGGGGTCGGACATGTGTGGGAGCACCGCACGCTGTTCTGGACCTTGACGTCTTGGATCAATCGGGGCGGTGTGCGGGAACACGTCGGTGGCTTGTGCAAGAGTTGCCCCGAGAAAAGCACTACCGAAACTCTCGAAAGGATTTGCGAATGCCACCCCGTAGACGTTCCGGCGCTACCGCATCAACGCCGGATCACCTCACTGCGGAAAACTTGGCGACTCTCGCCTCGGCAGTCGCCGAAGGTAAACGCGCCACCGTATACCTGCGCGAGGCAACCCCCAGCCTCGGCATCGAGGCAGGCACTTCCGCCAAAGTGGTGTCGGTGGACGGAACTACCGTGCTGATCCGACCCAAGGGCGTCAATGACGAATTGCCTTTCGAGGCAGAGGAATTGCGCATCAACCGCGTGGCATCGACGCCGCCGAAACCGGCGCCGCGCCCCAAACCAGTTGTGGAGTCCGAACCGCTCATGGAACCACTCGTCGAAACGCGACCCAAGCCGCGGCCCGCACCGGCAGCAGCCCCCGTCCCGGCAGTCATTGCGCCGACGCCGGCGCCGGCGCCGGCGCCTCGCCCAGCCGTCAAGCGTGCCAAGAAACTTCCGGCCGGAGTCAGCGTCACCATTCACGCCGGTGCCGACAACGACTGGAGCGTCACCGTCACTCTGGGCGCCAAGCGTCCGGGCAAAGCGGTTCCGGTAGCTCCCGACGCAGTCGAGCGAGCCATCCGCGAATTGGGTGAGCCGACGGCAATCGAGGCAGTCGAATCGATCATCGTGGAAGCCCGTGACGCGGCGGTTGCGCGCGTCGACGAACTGAGCCGCCAACTCGAAGAGGCACGCAAGATGCTGGAGGCACTCGGCACCACCGAGTAATTCCGGACCACCGCGTAACTCTCTTGCGTAGCTGCAAACTTTCCGGGGTATGCGTTTTGTGCAGCGGGGGTCTACCAGCGGAGAAAATATGATGTTACGAAAAATCGTATCTGTACTGGCAGCGTTGGTTCTTGCATTGGGGCTCGGGTTCGTCGCCAGTGGAACGGCGATTGCTGCGGCCACGCCGATGGGTGGCGGCTCGGGCATCATCATCAACGACGAAGTCATTTGCACTTTGACAACGATTGGACATGACAGCGGAGGCAGGCTGGTTGGTATCACCGCAGGCCACTGCGGTGAACCTGGTGCGACGGTGGTGCCCGAGGACAATCAGGGGGCGGGCGTCGTCGGGACGTTCGTCAAATCCAACCCTGACCTCGATTACGCAGTCATTGCGTTCGATCCCGGCAAAGTCACCCCCGTTCGGACCATCCGCGGTGCCACCATCACGGCAATCGGCACGCCCGCCAGTTTCCCGGCAGTTGCATGCAAGGAAGGCCGGACCACCGGTAATACCTGCGGAATTGTGTGGGGAGATGTGAGTGCCGATGCATCAACGTGGACGCAAGTATGTGTCGACCACGGTGATTCCGGGGCGCCCGTCACTGTCGGAACCACACTGGTCGCGATGGTGAATGCGTACGTGTTCGTTCCCTGCTTGGGGCCGGAACTCGGCACCAACATGTCATCGATCCTCGAGAGTATGAACTCGCAGGGCGGTGTCGGTGCCGGGTACCAGCCTATCTAGCGCCATTCAGGTGGGTTCGGCCTCAGCCGCAGACAGCTCCGCCTGAGGCTGAACCCACAAGCTTGGTGTACTTGGCCAGCACGCCGCGGGTGTACCGCGGGGGCAACGGCTCCCAATCTTGTTTGCGCGCAGCCAGTTCAGAGTCGTCGACCAGCAATTCCAGCAATCCGGTACTGACGTCGAGTCGGATCTGATCACCGTCACGAACAAATGCGATCGGTCCGCCGTCTACAGCTTCCGGCGCCACGTGCCCGACGCAGAGGCCGGTGGTGCCACCGGAGAAACGTCCGTCGGTCAGCAACAGGACGTCCTTGCCCAGCCCGGCTCCCTTGATTGCGCCGGTGATGGCGAGCATTTCACGCATTCCGGGGCCGCCCTTGGGGCCTTCGTAGCGGATCACCACGACGTCGCCACTGGTGATGGTTCCGTCTTCGAGAGCGTCCATGGCGGCGCGCTCACGTTCGAATACCCGTGCCGTGCCGGTGAATACGTCGGACTCGAAGCCGGCGGATTTCACGACAGCCCCGCCGGGTGCCAGAGAGCCCTTGAGAATCGTGATGCCGCCGGTGGGATGGATCGGCTCACTCATCGCCCGCAGAACCTTGCCGTCCGGATCGGGCGGGGTGATGTCTGCGAGATTCTCGGCGATGGTTCGGCCGGTGACTGTCATGCAGTCACCGTGCAGGAGGCCGGCGTCGAGCAATGCCTTCATGATGACGGGAACGCCGCCGATCCGGTCGACGTCGGTCATGACGTGACGACCGAAAGGCTTGACGTCCGCGAGGTGCGGAACCTTGGCGCCGACGCGAGCAAAATCGTCGAGAGTCAGAGGTACGTACGCCTCATGCGCGATGGCGAGGAGGTGGAGCACCGCATTGGTGGAACCACCGAAAGCCATGACGACGGCGATGGCATTTTCGAAGGCTTCCTTGGTGAGGATGTCGCGGGTGGTGATGCCCCGACGCAGGAGTTCGACGACGGCCTTGCCGCTCTCACGAGCGAATCCGTCGCGTCGACGGTCCGGTGCCGGCGGAGACGCACTGCCGGGGAGCGACATACCCATCGCCTCGGCCGCGCTGGCCATGGTGTTTGCCGTATACATGCCGCCGCAGGCACCTTCACCCGGGCAGATTGCGCGTTCGATGATGTCGACGTCCGCGCGGCTCATCAGCCCACGTGAGCACGCGCCCACGGCCTCGAAAGCGTCGATCACGGTGACTTCGCGTTCACTGCCGTCGGACAGTTTTGCCACTCCCGGCAAGGTGGAACCGGCGTAGAGGAACACGCTGGCGAGGTCGAGGCGGGCAGCAGCCATCAGCATCCCGGGGAGCGACTTGTCGCAGCCGGCGAGCAGGACCGAACCGTCGAGGCGCTCGGCCTGCATGACGGTTTCGACGCTGTCCGCGATCACCTCACGGGAGACGAGGGAGAAGTGCATGCCCTCGTGGCCCATCGAAATGCCGTCGGAGACGGAGATGGTGCCGAATTCGAGAGGGAATCCGCCACCTTCACGGACACCCTCCTTGACGGCTTTGGCGAGCCGATCCAGGGAGAGGTTGCAGGGGGTGATCTCGTTCCAGGACGAGGCGACGCCGATCTGCGACTTGACCCAGTCGTCGTCGCCCATTCCTACTGCGCGCAACATGCCTCGCGCTGCGGTCTTTTCGAGTCCGTCGGTGACGTCACGACTTCTAGGTTTGATGTCGGGTTCGGTCATTGCCTCAGCATAGGCTCCGCCTCTGCGTCTTTTTGGTAGTTGGCGCTACCAAAAAGGCGCACAGGCGGAGCCTATGTAGCCGGCAGCGGTTTCTGCAGCCCGCGTGGCGAGTTCGTCCCGGATCGGCTGTGGTGCGAGGGCGATGACGCCCGGTCCGACGGCCCACAGGGCGCGGATTGCGCTGGACTCTTCTGCGAACTCCAACTCCGCTCTGGACCAACCGTCGGGCTCGACCTCGTGCTCGAGGATGCGAAGTGACTTGCCGGATAACGTTTCCCAGGCGTCGTCGCGGATCATGCAGGCAACGATCACCTTGGGCAGGGAACTCCGAAAGGAGTTCCAATGCACCAGGAATGCTGATTCCAGATCAACTTCCGAGGCGCGGGTGGCAGGTTCTGTGAGAACGGTCAGCTCCTCGATGCGGGAGACTCGGTACGTTCTCTCCGTGCCGTCGCGCTCGGCTAACAGATACCAGTGGGCACCTGCGTAGACGAGGCCGATGGGGTCGAGGATTCGCTCGTGTGCGTCAGCATTTCGGCTGTTGTACAACACACGCACTCGTAGTCCTTCGATCACCGCTCGCTGAAGCTCGACAAGGTGCGGCTCGGGCGGACTCGGCCAGGCAAATCCGTCGGGGCGAATCAGTATTCGTTGAGAAGCCCGACTGGCTTCGGCGCGGTGCCGCTCCGGCAGAGCCGCGGCGACCTTGCGCATAGCGCTCGCGAAATTCGGGGACGCTATGCGGCCCGTGCCGGAGGAGAGAAGAGCTTTGGTTTCTTCGAGGGTGAGGCCGGTGAGGTCGGTGCGATACCCGGGAATCAAGCTGATGCCGCCGCCGCGTCCACGATCGGTGTAGACGGGGACGCCAGAGGTGGACAGGGCTTCGATATCGCGGAGAACGGTTCGCTTGGACACTTCCAACTCCGTCGCGATCTCCGCGGCGGTCAGTCTGCCGCGATGTTGCAGCAGCATGAGGATGGAGAGCAGTCGATCGGCGCGCATGTTCTTCAATCTTGCCAGCAGAACATGACAGAAGGTGACATCTTTGGCCGGTTTACTCGACTTCAGTGGCGCCGCATCCTGCGGCGCCGACGAGAGGATCTCGCCATGACTGCTCCCGATCAGATCGACCCGCGTCCTATCTACCGCGGCGCCACGGACTGGGTGACAACCTTGCTCCGCGCTGTCCGCGAAGATCAACACGCCTTGCCCACTCCGTGCGACGAGTTCGACGTGCTCGCACTGGCGTCGCACCTCGTCGGGACCGGTGGTCGAATCATCGCCATCGCAGAGTTGGGAAGCCCCGATTCCGTACCGGCGATTTCGCCTGACCATGACGAAGATACGTATGCACGACTCGCCGAACGTGCCCAGCAGACATGGGCCGACGACGCGCTCCTCGACAAACCGATCGCTGGACCGTGGGGCGAGTCGACGGGCCGCTTCGCGCTGTGGGCCTATGCCAATGAAGCGTTGGTGCACGGCTGGGACCTTGCAGTAGCGATCGGGCAGCCATCGGAGGCCGACTCGGCGCTCGTCGAGCCGACAGCGGCAGTGTTCCGGCAATTCCTTCCCGCTGCCGCTCGTGTGCCCGGGGTGCCTTTCTCCGCGGTGGTGGAGCCTCGCGCCGAGGCCGGCCCTACGGAACGTCTCGCCAATTGGTCGGGACGATCCTCGCGCGACTGGGTCTGACGGCTCCGCCTGTGCGCCTTTTTGGTAGTTGGCGCTAGGCGCACGGGGGCGTAGCCCCTACAGCGAGAAGCAGGTGTGGCAGAAGTCCTCACCGAATGCCGTCAGCACGATGCTGCGACGCACGATCTTGTTGGAACGCCCCGCGCGGCGGACGGCGTCGAGCACTGCGGGTTGCACCTCGATCACCTGGTAACGATTGGCTTCGACAGGTTCGCGGGAGAATGACACCAGCCCCAGCCGATGCAGGTTGTTGAGATAGGCATTGGTGCGATCCAGGTGCCGGCAGCCGGCCAGTTCGCCGATCATCGACAGTCCTTCCTCGATCATTTCCGATCCCACGCCAAAGGGCCGAGCAGTGCGCACATCGACGCTCGGTTGTGCACCGGAGATGGCGAGCAGCCTCAGGATTCGCGCTTCGTCGGGTGCTGTTTCGTCGAGGATCCGGTCGTAGGCCGGGTGGAGATCGTCGCTCTCGGTGACGTCGGCGGAGCGGTCGAGCAGGTTGTCGCCGCGCAGGCGCAGGGCAGCGAGGGCTGATTCGGCGCTTTGCTTGCGAGAGGGCCGCGCCATCATCGCTGACCGTAGGTTCTCGGATCGGGAAGGTGTTTCGCCGGTGGGACGCGGCTGGATATTGGCGGATTGGGCAGCCTCTGCGGCCGCTTCCGTCGCAGCTTGAACGATCTGCCGGGTGGCCTCTCGCGCTGTGCCGAAGGCCCAGCCCGTCAGCTTCAGCGACGTGAGCGTGGTGGTGGCGGTCAAGCCGACAAGGCTGCGGATGAGTCGCTTCTCGACGGACTCTTCTGATGCCATGTCGGTATCCCATTCGTCGGTGGGTTCGTCGAGTATGAATCGATGATCGTGTTGTTCAGTCATGGTCATACTCCGAATATCGCGAGGTGCAGGAAACCGGCCAATGAGCCGAGTACGGCTCCGTGCACGAACAGCAGCCATTCATCTTGTTTGACGGCTGATCGCAGTAGTTCGCTGAAATCTTCGGGCGACAGTTTGTTCATCTGGACCGTGACAAAGACCCGGATTTTCTCGGACTGGCTTTCGGCGAATGCGGCGTCTTCGAAAACGCGGGGGACAAGGTCGAGGACTTCGGTAGTCGCCAGGCTCGGAAGACGGTTGTAGCTTTGTGAGCCCACAGTCATTTTGACGACGGATCGTGCCCAGCCGACGGCGTCGTCGACGGATTCTCGTAGTACCTGGTCGAGCATTCTCCGAGTGCGGTCCGAACGTGGGCCTTCGAGTAGTTCGGTGCCGATGTTCTCGAGGGTGACAACGTGATCGGCCAGTGTCTTTGCATAGCCGGCAATGATTTCCGTACGACGCTTGAGGAAGAGTCCCTGCCGCCACGGCACCCAGATACTAGGTGTGATGGGTTCGAAGATCATTTTGATGCCGAGGTAGTTCACGATGTAGCCGATGATGACACCGCCGATGGGCAGCACCCACCAGAACGGCAGGAAGTGGAGCACGGCTACCAGTACGAAGCCCATCGGGAAACCGAAGTAGAAACCGAAGTTCTGCATGAAACGCAGTTCTTTGTTTCCCATGGTTCGGAAGATGTCGTTGAGAAGTTTCGGGTGCGAAGACAGGTATCGGATCACCATGAGTTTGGCATCGATGAACTCGTCGATGTTCTCTTCGATGCGGGCCGTGATGGTGCGGACGCTGGCCGGTAGGTCATCTTCGACCTTGCGGAAGACGGCTTCCTTCACAGGGTTCGGGAGATTATGCCAGAGCTGAGGATTCTCGGCTGTCATGATTCGGGTGACAACGCCGCGGACTTCGCTCCGCGAGATGGTGACCAGATGTTCAGCGATGCTGTCGGGATCGAGTTCACGATAGAAGTCGGCGATACTGCCGACTTTTGCCAGTGACTTGTCCACCGCGATCGACGCCATTTTCTCGGCGCGAGAAGGAACAATGCCTTGCCAACCGAAACGGCCGTCACTGGTAATTGCCGGGATCACTTGAACTCGGCGCGGCAACAGCGGGAACAGGAACTTGAGCCCCGGAACTTTGATTCCGTGGAAGTTGATCGGCGCGAACAACATCAGCACACCAGACCAATTGGTGATGTACCCGATGATTCCGGTGAATAACGGGATGGTGATCAACTGTTCGAGCAAGTGGTCCGGCACCGTTGCCAATCCTCCTCATGTCCGAGAATCTCACGTTCGGACATGATCGCCGAAGTTGTGTGTCACTGGCCCGAGAACTGCCATCCCGGTTGCGTCAGCATAGAGTGCCGGCAAATTGGGGCTGGGATCGGTTCCGAAGTTAATGTAACCTGGCGTCCATGGTCAGCTTTATGCAGTACACGACGACGCCGGTTTTCTTCCGGCGCATCGATTAGCTACTGCTGACCGAACCCAATACCAGCCCCGGGAGTTATCGCCCGGGGCATTGTTATTTCTTGGGCGTGCGGCTCCCGGTTCATCCGAAACGGAGCACCCGTCATGAGCATCGACCACCGCGTACTGGGACGCGAATTAGAACTGTTTGCCACCACTCCTGTCGTCGGCGCAGGCCTGCCGTTGTGGCTGCCCGACGGTGCAGTCATCAGAGCTGAACTCGAAAAGCTCGCTACCGAGGAGGCGACTAGGTCCGGTTGCCGGGCCGTCTACACACCTGTCCTTGCCAAGAAGGAGTTGTACGAGCGTTCCGGCCATTGGTCCAAGTTTTCCGAAGACATGTTTCCGGAGATGAAGATCGGCGGTGAGTCGTTCCTGTTGAGGCCTGCCAACTGTCCGCATCACGCGCAGATATTCGCTGCGCGTGGACGCAGTTATCGAGAGTTGCCTTTTCGAGTCCGCGAACTCGGCTCGATGTTCCGAAGCGAACTGTCCGGGGTTCTCGGCGGGCTGAGCCGGGTCAGGCAGATCAATCTTGACGACGCACATGTCTTCTGCAGTCCCGCGCAGGTACAGGCGGAGGTGATGGTGGCTCTCGACGCGATCGAGCGGTGCTACTCGATTCTAGGGATTTCGGACCGCGAGTATCGACTCTCGATTCGTGGGGCGGAGGGTCAGTACCTGGGCAGCGACAACCAATGGGTGGACGCGGAGGACCAACTGCGTCGCGCCTTGGCGGAGCGGTCGATCACCTACGTCGAAGCAAAGGGTGAAGCTGCTTTCTACGGCCCCAAGATCGACGTCCAGGTACGCGACGCACAGGGCCGGGACGAAACTCTCTCGACCGTTCAACTCGACTTCAATCAACCGGAGCGATTCGAGTTGGAGTACACCGCCGAGGACGGATCCAAGGCGCGCCCGATCATGATTCACCGTGGGCTGCTGGGTTCCATGGAGCGGATGACCGCGCTGTTGATCGAACGATTCGAGGGCCGGATGCCGCCGTGGTTGGCGCCCAATCAGGTGTCGGTCCTACCGATCGGCGACGAGCATGTAGTCGCTGCTGAAGAACTTCGATGCCGTCTCGCGGATCGTGGCGTCCGGGTTGTCGTTGCGTCGGGCGGATCGTTGGGGCGACGTATTCGTGAAGCACGAACCCATCGGGATCCTTATATCGCGGTGATCGGGGACAGTGAAATGCGTGACGCGGTAGTCAATGTTCTGGTTCCAGCTCTGGAACAGAAGTCAGTAGTTGATGCGGGAGTCTTTGTGGATCAGGTTGTTTCGGATATCTCGCGCCGATCGCTGACCCCGAGTATGTACTAGCTACCCGCCGGGAGCTCATGGAGAGCGCGAACCAAAGGTGCGAGTTCCGGTGTCTTGCAGGCCTCTTCGAGCGCGGCTTCGAGGGTCGCGTCGTGCGTCGGTCGGGCGCTGTCGACCAGTTCCCGGCCGGCCGGGGTGAGTTCGGTGTAGATGCCGCGGCGGTCGTCGGCGCACAGAATGCGGGTGAGGAGGCCGCGGTCTTCGAGGCGATTGACCAAGCGGGTGGTGGCGCTGCTGCTCAGCGCGGCGGCACGAGCCAGCTGAGCCATGCGCATGTGCCAGCCGTCCTGGCGGCTCAAGGCGTCGAGAACGGTGTATTCGACGACGGACAGTTTGTGCTCACGCTGCAGAGCGCGTTCGAGTTCGGTATCGAGAGCGCCGTGGAGAGCGGCGAGAGTGCGCCACCCCTGCGAGCGGATTTCGACAGCGTCGTCGGCGATCCCCATGTGATTCTCCTTGTCCGTTTCCTACGGCCTCAGGTTACCAGCTTGCGCATGTAGCGCGCGCGTGCAACTATTTATAGCGCGCCTGCAACTACTGCACACGCCTGCTACAGGCTGACGCGTAAATCTGTGAAAGGAACATCGAGATGCCATTGGGTCTCATTGCCCTCGCCATGGGCGGGTTCGGGATCGGCCTCACCGAATTTGTCATCATGGGCCTCTTACCCGAGGTCTCGGCTGACTTCGAGGTGACCGAATCCGTCGCCGGCTACCTGATCTCGGGCTATGCACTATCTGTGGCGATCGGTGCAATCCTGCTGACCGCGGCCGTCATCCGATTCGAGCGCAAGAAGGTGCTGCTCTCGCTGATGGTGCTGTTCATCATCGGAAACCTGATGTCGGCACTCGCGCCCTCGTACGAGGTGATGATGGGTGGACGCGTCATCGCAGCCCTGTGCCACGGAGCGTTCTTCGGAATCGGATCCGTCGTGGCAGCAGACATGGTTGCGCCCAACAAGCGCGCCGGAGCCATCGCGATGATGTTTGCCGGTCTCACCGTCGCCAATGTTCTCGGTGTGCCGTTCGGAACCCTGCTCGGCCAGCAACTCGGATGGCGCTCGACGTTCTGGGCCATCACGGTCATCGGCATCATCGCAATGATCGGAATTGCCGCACTGGTTCCGACGACGCCCGCAAATGCGTCCAACGGCGGACTGCGCAGTGAATTGGGCGCATTCCGCAACAAACAGGTCTGGTTCTCGATCGCCATCACGATCCTCGGCTACGGCGGAATGTTCGGCGCCTTCACCTACATTGCTTTTACCCTCACCGAGGTAAGTGGCTTCGCGACGTCCAGCGTTCCGTGGCTGCTCATCCTCTTCGGCTCGGGCTTGTTCGTCGGAAACTTCTTGGGCGCCAAGGCAGCTGATCGTGCGCTGACGAAGTCACTCGTGTGGACTCTGGCAATTCTGACCGTCGTACTGATCGTGTTCGCAGCTACTGCGGAGAGCAAGATCATGACCGTCATCTCGCTGTTCCTGATGGGCGCCTTCGGCTTTGCGACGGTACCCGGCTTGCAGATGCGGATCATGAACTACGCGTCGGAGGCGCCGACCATGGCGTCGGGCGCGAATATCGCGGCCTTCAACGTCGGCAATGCATTGGGTGCGTGGCTGGGCGGAATCACCATCGCTGCCGGATTCGGGTTCACGTCACCGATCTGGATGGGAGCGGTAGTCACTGTTGTCGGCTTGCTGGTGCTGCTGGTCGCGTCGTCGGCGGATCGTTCGCCGAAGGCGCCGGATCGGGATGCAGCGGGGGCGGGTTCGGCTCCGGCTCCAACTCCCGCCCCAATCACCGCGTGAACGTATCGCTTCCCTTATCTAACAAGGGGAGCGATACGTTCACGTGATTCAGGAAACCTGGAATTCCGTCGTCATGCCGCTGAAAGGCATGATCTGCCCGGTGCCGCGAGCCTTCGACGCACCGAAATGCTGGATCCGGTAGGTGCCGGCTTTGGTTCCGGCGGGTACATCCCAGGTAATGCGGGCGACGGAACCGTTGCTGCCCACGCGGCGCCAATGGAGCTTGGTGGACCAATCGGCGTCGTCGGCAACGCGAGTCCACTGTCCACCGGTGTTGCGCTGGATCTCGTAGAACGTTCCGTTGCGCTGGGTGTCGTTCTTGGGGTGGCCGGTGACAAATTCGACGGCAACCTGCTGACCGGCGGTGCTGTCGGTGGGCTGGATGGTCGCAGTGCCGAATTGTGTTCCGGGCAAGGGCTCGTCGAAGTCGACGCCAGGGCCGAAGCTGGGTTGGAAGCCGGAGAGGTCAGCGGGTGCCGGACCGCGCGGCGGTTCGACGCCGTCCCGCATGGAGGCTGCGAGCGCGGCGTATCCCTGCTGGTAGGCGGGGAGGGTGTAGCGGCCGAACATCGTCGAACCGCCCTCGTACTGCTGGGAATCGTATTCCTGGGGAGTGGTGCAGTAACTCGAGTAGGAGTTGGCGTAGCCCTGGAAGATGACGTTTTCGAGGGGGACACCCAACTCTGCGGCCACGGTTCGACGCACCCGCAGGCCGGAGACGATGGTGAATTCTGCTGGGCCACCGACGATGTAGAACTGGCCGATGCGCAGGATCTGAATCTTCAGAACGTTGGGGACCCAGCCGCCGGGTGGGAGCAGGCCGACCGGAACTACGACGAGTTTGGGTGCCTGTGCATCCTGAAGCCACTGGGGGACAGGTGCATCCATGCCGCCGAGGGCGTCGATCATGGGGTTGCGAGTGCCCTCGGGGAAGATCGGGATTGCCGGACCGTCTTCGACGCTGCCGGCGCTCATAGCGGCACCGATTGCCGCGGGAGCCGTGCGATGTTCGCGTCCGTCCGGGGTGAACTTTCCACTGACGATCTGATTTGCCATGTCCAGGTACATGATTCGGCTGTCGACGCCACCGGTGAGAGTTTCCGACGCGGAGTCGTAGGCAACCTGAGCGGCGGCGACCTGGCGTTGCCCGATGATGCGGGCGTTTTCGAACTCGTCTTCGGTGGGGCCACGTCCCGGCTCGAGGAACAGGTTCGGGGACATGTCGCCACTGTTGGTCTGGGGGAATGCAGCCACAAAGTTGGGAGTGCCGTCGAGGTAGCGGACGCCCTTGTCGTCGTGCTCCCAGAAGTAGGCGGCTGCGCCCTTGTTGTCGCCGGAGATCAGATGGTTCTCGTTGGTGAGGGACGCACAGTGGGTCGCGAACCAGTTGATCGAGCCGATGTCCGTCCCACTCTGGCTGATTCGCATAACGCGCATGTGATGGTCGTTGCCACCGGGGTAGTAGGCCTTGTCCTCTGCGGGGTTGAGGTCGAAGGCAACTCGGGAGCGGTTGACGCTGGCATCGGTCAAGTCGGAGCGTCCGAACCGCACGGTGCCCGGCGCAAGGTCGGCGTGCGCGGCGCTGATCGCTTCGACCATGCCGTTCACTTCGGCTTCGAACACCTGAAGTTCGAAGCCGAGAACCGCGAGGTTGTAGGCGTAGTTGTGGGAGGCTCCGCCACAGGCCGCATGGGAGTGGATGGCAGTCAGCATGACGTTGCGTTCGGTGTACAGGTCACCGAACTTCTGGCCGAGTCGACGCAGTACCTCGTCGTGAACGGACTGGAAGATCATGCAGTTGTCGACGCAGACGTACATCACGCGCGCGTTGCCGTCGCCGAAAGCGAAGGCACGGGCACGCATTCGCTGATGTAGACCTTCGGCGCGCTGCTCGAAGCTCGAGTAGCCCATCATCCCGACCTCGGCGACGGGGCCGGTGACGTCGGAGATTCCGACGCCGACCTGCATGGATCCTGATGGTGCCGAGGGTTCGGCATAAGCATGCGTCGAGCCCAGTACTGCGAGCGCTGGAGCAACGGCGGCACCTGCCAAGACGGTGCGTCGAGTGATGTTCACGGGTGTCCTTTCCGGCGGCCGACGCCAGTTGGTCAACCGTCCAGCAGTGTAGCCCGTGTCACATATGTGTGGAAAGGGTAGTCGCTCTTAGATTTCTGTCGCCTCTCCGAACGTCATGGAGAGATTTGAAATCGTGGTGGTCATCAGGGCGCGCCGAGGCAATCCGAGGCGTCGTAGTTCGGCCGCCATCGGATGGCTGCCGAGTTGAAGTTCTGCGCCGCCGGGGCGTGACTTCACGCCCGTCGGTGCCATGTCCCACGACGTGCACCGGGTGACGCCGTCGAGGTGCGAGTAGGCGGCCAGTGACATGTTCGCCCCGGATCCGGGAACGCTCAGCCCGGACTTCACGCTCAACTGTGTGATGAGTTTTCCGTCCAGGGACACTGAACCGCGCTTGACGGACCCGGTGTGCTCGGTATCGAACTCTGCCAACACTTTCGGGAATCCCCAGATCCCGCGGCCCGCGGCCTTGGTGAATTCGCCGTCGACGGGAAGTTTGTGAATGAGTGCGCCTGCGGTGCCGGAAGCCAGCGACCGTAGATCGCCCAGCACCGATGTCTCCGGTGGGGCGGTATGGCTTCGCACCATGTACGTCACACCGAATTCGTTGTACGGACCCAGATCTCCGTCCACGTAGTCGACGAACACCAACCCGCACAGGGCGCGTCCGGGTCGATACTGAAGCACCGTTAAACCGGTGTAGTCGATGATCGACTGTGCGGTCACGCTGGGCACGGAATACATGGCCATGAAGGCAGACGCGGTCCGAACCTCGACGGGCATTTCGACGGTCTTGCCCAGGATGCTGTAACTCACGACGCCACCCCGCTGATCGCACATGATCTTCCGGTCATCGATATCTCCTGCTCCTAAGGTGCGCTCGCGCAGTCTTGCGCTCTATAGGAACAGGTTCTACTTACTGAGGCAAGGGGGTGGAGCTGTCAGCCGGGTAATTGGCAGTTGGGCGGTGCCGCGTCCTCTGAGAGGGGACTACCGGTGGGATTCACGTAGACGACCATGAGGACCATCGGGGTGGTCTGCGAATTGTTGCCGATATGGATATTTCCGGATCCGCTCGGCTCGATGAGGGTGTTTCCCGTTTGGTAGATCCCGTCGACGGTGCAGTCGGAGCGGTAGTGACTCAGGGTGCCTGCGACAACCGCGGCGTACAGCGTTCCGTCGTGAAAGTGCCAGCCGGTGGATCCGCCTGGGTCGATGGTGATCTGACGCAGGACGTAGTCCTTGCCTCCGAATGCCACCTGTCCGAGAATTTCACCGTGTACGCCGGTGCTGGGAGTCGCCGACGCAGTCAGTGGCGTCAGAGACAGACCGATTGCGGCGGACAGTGCAAGCAGAACCTGATGTCGTTTACGCATGTGCGGCCTCTCAGAGGGATGTAGTCGACAGTTTCCTCCATTTACGTCCGAATTATCCGGGTTTGAACGATTGTTTCGACTACACCGGATGTTCGTCTCGATCCGCTGGAGGGTAGAGATAGCGATAACGCTCGATGAGTCCGTCGACCCAGTCCAATCGCGCCGTGAGCATTCGGTGGTGGCGGGGCTGGGATCGGGATCGGGTGCACTCGAGAACCGCTCGAATTCGATTGAGTGCCAACGGTGATTTCACGGCTGCGGCGATGAGGTCGTCGAGTCCGGCACGGACGAAGGAGTCCAAGCCGGGCAGTGGAATGACGACGCGCAGTGTGCCGGCATCGTCGGTGATACTCAGCGGAACGGTATTCAGGGATGACGCTCGAACAAGCAGATCCTCGATTTCGTCGAGAGCCTGAACGGCGGTCGCTGGATCGTTGACCGCCGGCGACAGTGCGCGCAACCCGATGTCGGCGAGCAATCGCAGTGCTAGCAGCGGATCCTGGGTGAAGGTTCTTTCTCGTCCGCCGACGAGGCAGTCCACGACGGTTGCGTCAGGGAGATAGCAATTGTGCACTTCAGCGATGGGAGTTCCGTATTGCAAGGTAGTGCCCGATATCTGGAGCAGGACAACCAACGCGCCGGCCTCGCCCGCTGCACCACGGAGTTGATTGACCAGAATTTGTTGGAGCACGGCCGGCGGGTGAGGCCAGATGATGGTCGAATGCACCGTCGATCCCGATAGTGTTGGGGCCGACCGATTTTCATCATTCGGTGGATAGACGGAGTCCAGGACGAGGCGTCCGCGATCTGCGATGGACGCCAGTGCCGGTGCCAACTGAATTGATGCAAAAGCTCTCAACTGGAGCACCCGCAAGAGCGACAACATCGCCAGCAACAGCAGAACTGCGACCGTCGGAACGATCACCGACACTTCGGTGTGGCCGCTGATCGCAAGGGCTGCGGTGAGGTCGAAGACCGACTGGCCGATGGCGAAGGCAAATGTTCGCCAGACAATCGGATCGTCGCGAAAAAGCGTCAACCGTGGTGTGAACGTGGTGGACGCCCACTGCACGACCAGGAAAAGGAGCGAGAAGATCACGGCGATCGTGCCCAGGAGGCCTAGCCCGATGGCCACCAGCATGTCGGACACTTGGCGAGCGGGCAGGACAGGTCCACGCTGAACCAGCGGAATCGCAAGTCCGGCCGCCAAACCCGCCAGCATCATGACAAGTTGGGCGAACCCAGCCCGCCACCGTCGACGACGGAGGAGGAAGGCCTTTCCGATCGGGGCCGAATAGCGCTGATCCACCTCTTCGAACATGGGTTATGTCGCGAACCGGGGCATCACCCGAAACGGATGATGTTGTTCCGTCAGCGTCCCTGCGACCCTGGAAAGGAGTGAATGCAAACGGACGGGGTGCAATTGCCATGACGGATCCGATGAGTCAGCGACGCGAGGTACTGCCGATCCCGGATCGCCAATATCTGGGGTTGGTGACCTACGACGCGAAGGACCCCGATACGACGTTCCCGCCCATCACTCCGCGGCTACCACCGGAGGACGCGCCGAACGTGCTCGTGATTCTGCTCGACGATGTGGGGTTCGGTGCGAGTAGCGCATTCGGTGGGCCGGCGAATACTCCGACGGCGGAGCGATTGCAGCAAAACGGGCTCACCTACAACCGTTTTCACACCACAGCTCTCTGTGCGCCGACGCGAGCTGCTCTTCTGAGCGGGCGCAACCATCACTCGGTCGGGATGGGCTCGATCACGGAGACTGCGACGTCGGCTCCGGGCCTGTCGGGTTTGAAGCCGAATACCAAAGCAGCACTGCCGATGACGCTGAAACTGAACGGATATTCGACGGCTCAGTTCGGCAAGTGCCATGAGGTGCCGCCTTGGCAGACATCGCCGGTCGGTCCGTTCACGGCTTGGCCTACCGGAGAGGGAGGGTTCGAGCACTTCTACGGTTTCATCGGCGGAGAGAACAATCAGTACTATCCCGCGCTGTACGAAGGAATCTCTCCGGTGGAACCGGAGAAGACGCCGGAGGAGGGTTATCACCTCACCGAAGACCTCGCGGACCATGCGATCGACTGGGTTCGGACGCAGAAGGCCTTGGCGCCGGAAAAGCCGTTCTTCATGTACTTTGCACCGGGTGCTACGCATGCGCCGCACCATGTTCCGCAAGAATGGGCGGATAGATATGCAGGCCAATTCGCGGGCGGGTGGGATGCGCAGCGAGAGACCATCCTGGAGCAGCAGAAGCAGCGAGGCGTCGTACCCGCGGATGCGGTATTGACCGCTCGCCCCGATGAGATTCCCTCGTGGGACGAGATGAGTGACGAACTGAAACCGGTACTCGAGCGTCAAATGGAGGTTTACGCAGGCTTTCTCGAACACACCGACTATCACGTGGGACGCGTGGTCGATGCCATCGAGGACCTCGGTGCGCTCGAAAATACGTTGGTGTACTACATCATCGGAGACAACGGCGCCTCGGCAGAAGGAACCATCAACGGTGCCTTCAACGAGATGGCCAATTTCAACGGGCTCGCGGCAATCGAGACGCCGGAGTTCATGGTGGAAGTCAAGGACCTATTTGGTACCAAGGATGCGTACAACCACTACTCGGTCGGGTGGGCGTGGGCGATGTGCACTCCGTTTCAATGGACCAAACAGGTTGCCTCGCATTGGGGTGGCACGCGTAACGGCACTATCGTGCATTGGCCGGCGGGGATCGAGAGCAAGGGTGAGACGCGTTCACAGTTCACTCACGTCATCGACGTCGCACCAACGATTTTGGAGGCTGCGCGACTACCGGAGCCTACCTTCGTGAACGGTGTGCAGCAGTCGCCCATCGAGGGCACGAGTATGACGTACTCCTTCGAAGACGCAGCGGCGCCGGAACGTCATGATCTGCAGTACTTCGAGATGGCCGGTAATCGCGGAATCTATTACAAGGGTTGGAGTGCCGTCACTCGGCACAGTATCCCGTGGCTCTTCAGCCAGGAGTTGCCGGCGCTCGACGACGACGTGTGGGAATTGTACGACGGAACAAAGGACTGGACGCAGGCGAACGACCTCGCTGCTGAGATGCCGGATCGGTTGGCGTCGTTGCAGCGACTGTGGCTGATCGAGGCCGTGAAGTACAACGTTCTTCCGATCGACGATCGCAGGTTCGAGCGGTTCGATCCGGCCATCGCGGGCCGGCCACAATTGATTTCAGGTAAACGTCAGGTCCTGCTTCCAGGCATGAAGCGACTGAGTGAGCACAGTGTGCTCAGCATCAAGAATAGATCGTTCAGTGTCACTGCGGCAGTAGATATTCGGGAGGGAATTACCGCGCACGGTGTAGTGATCGCGCAGGGTGGTCGATTTGGCGGGTGGGGTCTCTACGTCAAAGAAGGCCGCGCCAAGTTCGTGTACAACCTCCTCGGCATGACCGAGTTCATCATCGGAACCGATGAGGATCTCCCCTCGGGTAAGCATCAAGTTCGAGCAGAATTCGCTTACGACGGTGGTGGTGTCGCTAAAGGCGGAGATGTCACCTTGTTCTACGACGGAAAGCCGGTGGGAACCGGCCGCGTCGAGATGACTCAGCCGATGATCTTCTCCGCCGATGAAACAACCGATGTCGGAGACGATTACGGAATGCCGGTCACTACCGATTACGGCGATTCCACCAAGTTCAACGGGCGCATAGACGTCGTGCAGTTGGACGTCGGAGACGACGACCATTCCCACCTCATCGATCCGGAAGAAGTGGCACGGGTCGCGATTTCACGGCAATAACACCCCGTCGGAAAGGGCTGTCATGTCAAACGTCATTCGAAGTATTCACGACCTCGTTCGTCATGCTCGCGGTCCGACGCACCATCACCATCATCGATCACCGCATGCGTCACGGCGGCTGCGTGCGCATCACCTCTTGGAGACTCCGCACGCTTTCGACTGAAGGGCCTGTCCCGGCGCAGCAGCTAGGCACCTGGCATGTATCAGGTCGCTAGTCGACGCCGAAGCCAACCGCCTCCGGCGCGGTTCGTGTTCGAGGTGTTGGTCGAACCACACCGGGAGCCCGCCCGGCATTGGCTTGATCTGATGGAGGGCGAGACCGAACCCGAGATTGTCAGGACAGTCGATCCTGAGTTGATGATCTGGTCGTCGATCTGGCGGGATCGACCCGACGCGATTATTCGATTCGACATCGAATCAATCGGAAACAGCACGATGCTGTGTTGGACGCTGTTCGTGGATGACCCGATACCGTCAGACTCGGAGGTCGTCCTGATGCGCCGTCGGCTGAACGTACTGATTAACGCAAATCTACGATTCACATTTGGTCAGTAGTACTTCGCAGGGGTCCAGCAAGCGAGACGTGTCGGTGCGCCGTGGTGAGATAGAAACCTCATCGGGTGAAAAGGGGCGTTCGAGTGTTGACGTTTTATCGCGCAGAGCGCTCCGACACACTGGTCGCAGCTCTGACCACTCTCCTTCGTACGCCGCTATCGGACCCCTTTGCCCGGGAAATCATTGCCGTTCCCGCGAAAGGTGTGGAACGTTGGCTCAACCAGCAGCTTTCGGCACGCTTGGGCACCACGACGGCGTCGTCGCAGGACGGTATTTCTGCGAACATCAGCTTCCCGTCTCCCGCTCGTCTGGTCGACGAGGCCCTCGCTAGTGTCAGCGGCGTCAGCGCGGACAACGATCCTTGGGCGTCGAGGCGTCTGGTGTGGACTGTTCTTGATGCCATCGACGATTCCATCACTGAACCGTGGTGTGGAGTCTTGGCCAAGCACCTTCGGGGGCTCGGGGTGGGCCGACGGTTCGCGTCGGCGTCGCACGTCGCCGACTTGTTCCGCAGCTACGCGGCGCAGCGTCCGCAGATGCTGATCGACTGGGCAGCGGGACGGTTCACCGACGGCCAGGGTTCGCCGCTGGCCGAGGATTTCGAGTGGCAGGCCAGATTGTGGACCGTTGTTGCAGACCGAATTGATGCGCCTGGCCCAGCTGAGCGACTGATGACGGTGTGCCAGGCATTGCGCGAGGACGCATCGCTGGTTGATCTGCCCGAACGATTTTCGGTGTTCGGACCTACCCGACTTCCGGTCGATCAGCGTTTAGTTCTCGATGCATTGGCTGTTCACCGCGATGTGCATGTGTGGTTGCCACATCCCAGCCCGGCGCTGTGGGAGCAGCTCGGCAAGGAGTTGCCGACGGCTGCCCGTCGTTCGGCCGATACCTCTGCCCTGATCTCGCCGAATCCGTTGTTGTCCAGCCTGGCCCGCGATGTTCGAGAGATGCAGTCGAGTCTTTCAACCATCGATTTCAGATCGGTACATCTGCCCGCTGAGCCCAGAACTCAGACCCTGCTTGCGGAGGTGCAAGCAGACATCGTTGCAGACCGTGCGCCGATGTCCGGTGTGAAACCTGATGGGACAGTGCAGGTTCATGCCTGCCACGGTCCCGCTCGTCAGGTCGAGGTTCTGAGAGAATCGCTGTTGCGGTTGTTCGAGGACGATCCCACTCTCGAGCCTCGAGACGTTCTTGTCATGTGCCCGGACGTCGAAACATTCTCACCCTTGGTGCGCGCGGCATTCGGCCAGGGAATTCACGGCCACCCCGGACACCGGCTTCGGGTCCGCCTAGCCGATCGCGGTCTGCGCCAAACCAATCCGATGCTGGCTGTGCTGGCCACCCTGCTCGAGCTTGCCGACGGTCGTGCAACCGCCAGCCAGGTTCTCGATCTTGCCGCGAGTGAACCGGTACGCACACGTTTCTCGTTCTCCGACGACGAGTTGGAGCGGCTCCGTGAATGGGCCACCGCGGCCGGCGCACGGTGGGGAATCGACAGTCGGCAACGCGCAAACTTCGGTCTGAGAGGTTTTAAACAGAACACCTTCAACACAGCTGTCGACCGAATCTTGTTGGGCGCGAGTGCAGACGAATCGGAGAATGCCTGGCTGGATCTGGCGTTGCCACTCGACGACGTCGAGAGTACGGACATCGACCTCAGTGGACGTTTTGCCGAGTACATCGACCGAATGGCGGTATCGCTGCGCGATGTGGCCGGCCCTCATTCGCCGTCGGAGTGGCTTCGCGTACTCGTCCGAGCTCTCGATCTGCTCACCGATGCGGCCCCGGCCGACGCATGGCAGAGCGCGTCGGCGCACAGCGAACTCGCGAGTGCGCTCCAGTACGGTTCCGACACCACACTTGCGCTCTCCGATATCCGCGCGCTTCTCTCGAAAAGCTTGGCCGGCAAGCCGACTCGCGCCAACTTCCGTACCGGTGAATTGACTGTGTGCACCATGGTGCCGATGCGCTCGGTACCGCACCGCGTCGTTGTTCTCCTCGGTCTCGACGACGAGGTATTCCCGCGATCCGGGGGCGTCGACGGGGATGACATCCTGGCCCGCGATCCCATTGTCGGGGAAAGGGATCTGCGAAGCGAAGACAGGCAGCTTCTCCTCGACGCAGTCATGTCGGCCGGCGAGCATCTCCTTCTCCTGTACACCGGGGCAGATCCGGTCACTGGAGCAATCCGCCCGCCCGCAATTCCTCTGAGTGGACTGCTCGATGTCCTGAAATCGACGGTCGGGCAGGGAGGTATGGCGCAGGTACTTACGCGGCATCCGTTGCAGTCCTTCGATCGGCGGAACTTCCAACTCGATAGTCCGTTCAGCTTCGATGCCGCCGCGCTGGCAGGCGCACGGGCCATCGGGGGAACGCCGATCGAATTGCAGACGGTCCGCTCGGCGTCATTGCCCCCGATGCCTAACGATGATGTGGATCTGGCAGATCTGGTGTCTTTCCTGATCCATCCCGCGCGGGGTTTCCTCCGTCAACGGTTCGGTATCCGGGTTCCGGAAACGGGCGACGACATCGCAGATTCACTCGACGCGGAACTCGACGGCTTGGCAACCTGGGAGTTGGGAGACCGAATGCTCGCCTCCCGCTTGGTCGGTCGCAGTTCCGCAGACTTTCGGGCAGCCGAATGGCGCCGTGGAACCTTGCCCCCGTACTCACTCGGTAACACGGTGTTGGGCAACGTCGAGTGGGTAGTGGACCAGCTGGCTGGCCTCACCTTGCCGCATATGAACGGTGACGCGACCGCGGTCGACGTATCGGTCGAGATCGGTGACGGTCGACGACTTAACGGAACGGTTACGGGTGTCTATGGCAATTCGATTGTCCGGGCGCAGTATTCGTCGCTGGCGGCAAAACACAGGTTGACGGCGTGGGTTAATCTCTTGGCGCTGGCAGCGGCCGGTACTGACGGACAGATCAATGCGGTAACGGTGGGCCGCGGCGGGAACAGGCGCCCAGCCACCCGGTCGATTCTGGCTGCTCCGACCAACGCGCTGGACATACTGCGTCAGTTGGTCGATCTTCGCGATCGAGGTTTGCATGCGCCGATTCCGCTGTGGACCAATGCCACTGCCGAATACGCGAACCGGCGCTTTGGTGGTCAGTCGATCGACAACGCGATGAGTAGCGCCGAGGCAACTTGGGGACGCTCGTTCGGCGACGGAGTTGATCCGAGCAATGTCTACGTATTCGGAGAATCGAGCGCCTTTGCCGATCTCGCGGCAAGCGCACCCCTCGACGACGAATGTGTTTGGGCCGAAGAACCTACCCGGTTCGGGGTTCTGGCGAATCGACTCTGGCTACCGTTGTTGGCCAATGAAAGTGCGGAGTAGACATGGACTTCGATCTGTTGGGGAAACTTCCCACCGGAACAACGGTGCTGGAGGCGAGTGCCGGTACCGGCAAGACCTACGCCATTGTCGGACTGGCAACTCGGTGCGTAGCCGAGGGCGTTGCCGACATCTCGCAGGTACTGCTGGTGACATTCAGTCGGGCTGCCACACAAGAACTTCGGGAACGTACGCGTGAGCGGTTTGCCGGTGTTTCGGCAGCACTGGCCGATGTCGACAACGCTCGGTCATCCCAGGATGAGCTCATAAGCTACCTAGCTTCCGCCACTGATGACGAGGTGGCACTCCGTCGTCGTCGACTCCTCCGGGCTCTTGCCGAGTTCGATTCCGGAACCATGACCACGACGCACAGTTTCTGTCAGCGGATGCTCGACAGCCTGGGCATTGCGGGCGAACGGGAACCTGACGCGACGTTTGTCGAATCAGTTGACGACCTGATTGCCGAGGTCGTCACCGACCTCTATCTCATTCGGTACAGCGCTCTGGATACGTCGCCGCCGTTCTCGATGAACGATGCATTGGCAATTGCGCGCAGTGCGGTGGCAGATGGACAGGCAGTCCTCGAACCGGATGCCGATGAAGAAACCGTCCCCGGCCAGCGAGTATTGTTCGCGGCTGCGGCAAGAGTCGAGGTCGAACGACGTAAGCGGGCCAAAGGGATTCGCGACTTCAACGATCTCTTGACCCTCCTGCACGGTGTGCTCGCCGATCCGGACTACGGGCCCGAAGCATGCCGTCGAGTGCGCGAGAAGTTCCGGGTCGTGCTCATCGACGAGTTTCAGGACACCGACCCACTGCAGTGGGAAATCTTAAGGCTCGCGTTTCACGGACAGACTACGCTCGTCCTGGTCGGAGACCCCAAGCAGGCAATCTATGCGTTCCGCGGTGCCGAGGTGCTGAGTTACCTGGACGCAGTTCGGCAGGCCGATTCACATCAGGAACTCACTACCAACTGGCGCAGTGATCCGGGAGTTCTGACTGCGCTGCAACATCTGTACGGTGGCGCGGCGCTCGGTAACGAAGACATCGTGGCGCATCCGGTTGCGTCTTCGCACAAGGTTTCCCGGCTGTCCGGCCAGCCGCCCCTGCGATTGCGTTATCTCCCGCGAACGGGTGCGGGTCCGCTCAACCGGTCACAGTTCCCGGCGGTCGGTCGATTGCGTAGTCGAATCGCCGAGGATCTTGCCGCCGACGTAGTGCGGCTGTTGCACAGTGGTTCGAGTTTGGCTCTCGGTGGTTCCACACGGCCGGTAGTGCCCGGTGACGTCGCCGTCTTGGTGCGTAATCACAAGCAGGCCGAGATGATTCGCGGCACCCTCGAGCGCGTGGGTGTTCCGTCGGTGTTGGCGGGAGGCTCGAGCGTGTTCGCGACAGCGAGTGCCCAGCACTGGTTGTGGCTGTTGCAGGCTGTCGAGCAGCCGCATCGCAGCGACAGAGTGCGGTTGGCTGCACTGTCCCCGATCCTGGGGTATACGCCGGAGGCGGTGGATTCCGACGGCAACACCGTCGTGGCTGCGGTATCGGGTCAGTTGCGGGTGTTTGCCGAGCTGTTCGGGCGTATCGGTTTTGCCGCGGTGTTCGAACGTATCTCGTCTGAAACAAGCTTGGAGAGAAGGATATTGTCGGCGCCGGCGGGTGAGCGGCAGTTCACGGACCTGCGGCATATCGCGCAGATGCTGAGCCGAGTCGCGGCCGAAGAGTCCTTCGGGTTGAGTGCGCTGGTGCGTTGGCTCAGTGATCGAATCAAGGATCCTGCTTCGGGAAGCGTGACCGATCGCAGCCGACGTTTGGACAGTGACGCTGCGGCGGTGCAGATCGCGACGGTTCACGCCAGTAAGGGACTCGAGTTCCCGATTGTGTACGTGCCCTTCGGTTGGGACAGCGTCGGCGGATTCGCCGGCGCCACTCAGATGCTTCACGACGGGGACGGACGCCGACTGCTTGATGTCGGTGGCGAATACGGTCCGGGATACGGCGCTCGGAAGGTGACGGCTGAAACTGAAAGTGCGGGCGAGGAATTGCGTCTGCTGTACGTGGCACTCACCCGGGCGCAATGTCAGCTGGTCCTCTGGTGGGCACCGTCCTTCGGTACGTCGAGGTCCGCATTGCACAGGCTGCTACTCGGGCGCAGTCCCGGAATTTCCGAGCCGGCGCGAGTAGTGAAGGTGCTTGACGACGGCGTCATTGCGGCACGTTTGGAATCGTGGCCCGCCGAGAGGTCGGACGTGATTTCTGTTGAATCCGTGGGACCTCACCCGCCGTCCATCGAGCGATGGTCTGAATCCGGCACCAAGGCTTACACATTGGAAGCTGCAAGATTCGATCGTGATCTGGACACTCTCTGGCGTCGGACATCGTATTCGGCATTGACGGCGGGCGCTCACCACGCACCCACTGCTGACAGTGAGGCAGAGAATCCGGGGAAGGATGATGAACCGGAAGAATCCGTCGAGGCCGGTCCGGTAGTAGCGTCTCCGCTGGAAGCGCTACCGTCGCCAATGAACGGTTTGCCCGCCGGTGCAGCTTTCGGCACGTTGGTTCACGAAATCCTTGAAGTAGTGGACACGTCGGTGCAGGATTTGCGCAGCGAACTCGCTGATCGGTGCAGCGAGGCAGTATCCGCCCGCGCTGCGGATATCGACCCGAAAGCACTGGCCGATGCCTTGTTGCTGGTGATGCAGACGCCCTTGGGTTTCGGAACCTTGGCCACTATTGCACCGTCGAATCGACTGCCGGAGTTGGACTTCGAGCTGCCGCTGGCCGGTGGTGACGATCCGGTGTCCTTGAGTGTCACACTCCACCGGGTGGCGGACCTCCTCCGAAAGCACTTGCCGCACGGCGACATTCTTGTGGGTTACGCCGACCACCTCGACCGCGTCGAGACCATGCCCATGCGGGGATTTCTGACGGGAAGTATCGATGCGGTACTGCGGATCCCGGGTCCGTCGTTTGTGATCGTCGACTACAAGACCAACCGATTGGGTCGAGGCGATCTCACTGCGGCCCACTACACCCGGGACTTGATGGCAGCCGAAATGATCCGCTCGCACTACCCACTTCAAGCACTGTTGTATTCGGTTGCGCTGCACCGGTATTTGCGGTGGCGGCTCGCGGATTACGATCCGCATCGGCATCTCGGCGGCGCTCAGTACCAGTTCGTCCGCGGCATGCTCGGCCCCGGAAGCCCAGCAGACTGCGGCGTGTTCGAGTGGAAGCCGCCGGCCGCACTTGTAGTCGAGCTTTCGGATCTCCTTGCAGGCCATGTCCAGTCCGTCGATGCAGTGCAGGAGTCCCGATGACCGACGCGCAACTGGCCCAGCGAGCGCGGGGGATAGTGCGCACGTTCAACGAGGCTGGAGTTCTTGTGGCCGCCGACGTCCATGTGGCCGCCAGGCTGTGCGCCTTGGGCGGGGAACCGTCGCACGACGTCATGCTGGTTGCTGCCCTGGCTGTACGCGCGGTGCGCTCGGGATCGGTATGCCTGGATCTGCGACGCATGCATCTGGTCATCGTCGACGGCGCCACCGAAGCCGACCTCGCGGCGTTGCCGTGGCCGGAACCCGACGCGATTGTCAGTGCGTTGCGGCTCAGTCCACTGGTGATCGGTGGAACTGCCGGCCCGCTACGGCCACTGCGTCTGGTGGATACCGACGACGGCGAATTGTTGTACCTCGATCGGTACTTCTTGCAGGAGCAGACTATTCGCAGGGTACTCGACGAACGAGCCGCTACACATCCGGCAATCGACTCGGATGCGGTTCGTGCCGGGTTGGATAGATTCTTCGTTGACAATGCGGTGCCCACACCCAGTCCGGACCGCCAGCGGGTGGCGGCGGCGCTCGCGCTCACACACTGGACCACCGTCGTTGCCGGCGGGCCGGGAACCGGCAAGACTCACACGGTGGCACGTATTCTGGCGCTCCTCGTAGCCGAGCATGGTTCCACGGTCAGGATCGGACTTGCCGCGCCCACCGGTAAAGCCGCTGCGCGACTGCAGGAATCGGTACGTGAGCAAGCTGAGCTGTTGGGACTTCCATCCGAACTGACCGCGAAAACCTTGCACAGGTTGTTGGGATGGCAGCGCGGTAGTGCCAGTAGGTTCAAGTACAACGCGTCCAATCGACTGCCGTACGACGTGGTGGTGGTAGACGAGACCTCGATGGTGTCATTGACGTTGATGGCACGGTTGCTCGAGGCTGTGCGTCCTGATGCGAGGTTGCTCCTGGTCGGTGACCCGGATCAGCTGACCTCCGTCGACGCCGGCGCTGTTCTCGCCGACCTTGTTGCGCGGCCGTCACTAGCGCCGGGCAACCCGGTGCTCGACAGTGTGGTCGCTGAAGACCTTGCAGATCGCGATGCGGAAGAATCGCTCTCCGATCATGATCGAGATCGACTTCGAGCCGGTATCGTGCAGCTTTCCCGTGGCAGAAGATTCGACGGAACTATCGCGCGGTTGGCGCACGCGGTTCGAGAGGGCAAAGCTGCCGAGGTCATGGCGATCCTCCGCAGCGACGACCCTGCCGTGTCGTTCCACTCACCCGACGATCTGGACTCCTTGCGTGCAGACCTAGTCGGCAGTTCCGAAGCCGTGACCAGGTTCGCGGAATTGGGCGACGCATCGGGCGCCGTGAAAAGTATGGAAACGCATCGACTGCTGTGCGCTCACCGTGATGGCCCGTACGGAGTCAGTCGCTGGGCGCAGCAGGCCATGGACTGGGTTGGCAGCGCATCCGGGCAGTTCTTGAACCCCGCGCAGTGGTATCCCGGTCAGCCGTTGTTGGTGACAGCCAATGACTACGAGGTGGGTATCTACAACGGTGATACCGGGGTGATCGTCGATAGCGGCGATGGCGTACTCATGGCTGCGTTCCAACGCGGGAACGAGACCTTCGAGTTGCATCCGAGCTCGTTGTCGGCTGTGCAGACGGTGTACGCGATGACCATTCACCGAAGCCAGGGCAGCCAGTACGACACGGTCTCGGTGATGTTGCCGGCGGAGGCGTCGTCGCTACTGACCCGAGAGTTGTTGTACACCGCCATCACTCGCGCACGAACCCATGTACGGGTGATCGGAACGGAGGAATCCGTGCGGGCAGGAGTCGAGCGGCAGGTGCTTCGGGCCAGCGGATTGCGTCGCGAAATTCGGCCCTACTCGGGTTAAGAGTGCGGATGCCGGGTACTTATTGAGGGCATTGCCTCCGCTGTCGACGCTTGATCGAGCGATACCGAGACCCCATATGGAATCCGCAGATGCCCAACCGCTCAGCAATTCGGAGCGCGCTGAACTGGAGAAATTACGCGCCCAACTGGCGGCGACCAGCGGAGAGAAGCATGACGACGGGAAGCACGGTGGCCACTCGCGACTTCGGTGGACCGGCGTCGGGATCCTCCTCGTCTTGATTCTGGTGCTGTCGTTCTGCGGCGTTCTGGCTCGGTATGCGCGCAGCGAAGTGCTCGATACCGACCGCTATGTGCAGACCATCGCCCCGCTGGGGTCCAATCCGGTCCTGCAAGGCGAAATCACCGACCGAATCACCGATGAGATCGATTCCCAATTGGATATCGAAAAGGTGACCGCGGACGCGTTGACGTCTCTGACCGAGAATGCGGAGCGTGTGCCCCCGGTAGTTGTGGGGCTCGCGCCCGTGATTGCGGGTCAAGCGAAATCGTTCATCCATCAGACGGTGGGATCGTTGGTGGCCTCGGATCAGTTCGAAACGCTGTGGATCGAGGCGAACAAACAGGCCCACCAATCGTTGACGGCCGTGTTGACCGGCGATACAAGAGCTGGAATTCAGATCAATGATCAGGGCGAGGTCAGTATCTCGCTTGCACCGATCATCGAAAGGGCCAGCACGGTACTCACCGATCGTGGGTTTGCCTTTGCCGACAAGATTCCGGACGTGAACAAGACGTTCGTGATTTTCGAATCACCGAACCTGGTCAAGGCGCAGCGGGTGGTGTCAGCTCTGGACAAAGCGTCGGCTGTGTTGCCGTGGTTGATTCTGATTGCTGCCGCGGGGGCAATCTGGTGCGCACCGGCCGGGTCGCGTCGACGCGCTCTGGCCTTGGTCGGCGTCAGTATTGCCGTGGCGATGGCGCTCCTGGCGATAGCACTGAGCATCGGGCGGGCGGTGTATCTGGACGATATTCCGTCGGATGTCCTCTCACCTCAAGCGGCGGCGGTACTCATCGACACGCTTCTCTTGCCGCTCAAGACCAGCCTGCGCGCTGTATTCATTCTCGCCATTGTCATCGCGGTGGTCGGCTACCTCACCGGTCACTCGGCGTCGGCCAGTGCCGTGCGCCGCGGGTTCAGCAAGGCTGTCGACTCGGTAAGGTCTCCGAGTGCGGATCGTGAGCCCCGTGCCATCGAGGTGATGTGCGCTAAATACAGTGTGGCGCTTCGAGTTTTGTTTGTTGCGATTGCTGTAGCCGTATTGATTTTCTGGCGATATCCGTCCGGGGTCGTGGTGGCGGTGACAGTGCTCATTACCGTACTGGCCCTACTTGCTCTCGAGCTCATTGCGCGGCCGGCCCGCGCCCGCGGGAACTTGGTCGGTACTCAAAAGATGTGACATGTCGAAACTTTGATGTACCCTTGGGTCAGCTTCACGAGATGCGGTGCCAAGCTCCGACTGGCCGCACACCAACCCCACTGGCGTTCCGGGGTGGTTCGGATGACGAAGCGGTCCGCACCGACCGGTACGGGCAAGAGCGCCCCCGTCCGCGGCGGGCCAAGCCGCAGGAGTTCGTAATGAGCGAAAATGTGTTTGATCACGCTGAGTTGAGTCCCGAAGAGTTGCTCGATCCAGCAACCTTGGTCCCGGGTGACTTGATCGTTGCCGGGGGAGGGCGCGTCCTGGTAGTGGGATTTCCGCAGTCGCACAAGGATTCTCGGGGCAAAATTGTCTTCACCGTGGATACCGTTGCACGCGATGAAACGGCCGGCGTCACAGTCCTCGGAGAGGAAACCGTCTGGCACAGAGATCTTTTCGATCCCAGCAGGTACGAGTACGAGGTTGCCCCCACCCGCAGTGGTCTTCAGGAGATCCGGGCGCTCACGAGAAACGGTGTCAAGGTCGGCGCACTCAGAAGGTCGCTGTCGGACGGCTCGATCGTTGAAATCAGTCCGGCCAGTTCATTTCACCCGTTGCATGCGTTACTTCTCGATCAAGCTCGCAGAGTGCGTACTGCGGCGTGACCGGCGGTATCGGTACCTCCCGGGAACGGGAGGTACCGACACCGGTTCGTCAGACGTACTGCGAGTACGCGGGCAGATCCAGCTGACCGTTGCCGGACAACCCGATCACGATCACCTCCGGCTCGGTCGCGTTGCGTGCGTGGGCAATTGCCCCGGCGACGGCGTGAGTCGATTCCGGTGCGGGGATGATGCCTTCGGCGCGGGCAAATACCAGCCCGGCCTGCAGTGCCTCGTCCTGGCCAACTGCAATGGCGTCCATCAAACCGAGGTTGACAGCGTGCGAGACCATCGGCGACATGCCGTGGTACCGCAGGCCGCCGGCGTGGATGGCCGGGGGAACAAAATCCTTCCCCAACGTGTGCATCTTGAGCAGCGGCGTCAGACCGGCAACGTCACCGAAGTCGTAGCGGTACTCACCCTCGGTCAAGGACGGGCACGCTGACGGCTCGCAGGCGACCAGGCGAGTCTTGGTGCCCTCACGCAGATTGCGTCCGAGGAACGGGAATGTCAGACCAGCCAGGTTGGAACCTCCACCAGCGCAACCGAACACGATGTCCGGTACGGCGTCGCCGGCCTCTTCGAGCTGAACCATTGCTTCCTGGCCGATGACGGTCTGGTGCAGCATGACGTGGTTCAGAACGCTACCGAGGGAGTAGTGGGTATTGGGATCCTGAGCAGCAACCTCGACTGCCTCGCTGATCGCCATACCCAGTGAACCCGAGGTGCCGGGGTGCGACTTCAGCAGTGCGCGACCAGCTTCCGTCAGATCCGACGGCGACGGGTGGCAGATTCCGCCGTAGGCCTCCATCTGGATGCGACGGTACGGCTTCGAGTCGAAGGATGAGCGGACCTGCCAGACCTCGACCTCGAGTCCGAGAAGGGCGCCGGCGAAGGACAACGATGCGCCCCACTGGCCCGCGCCCGTTTCGGTGGTGAGCTTGGTCGTTCCTTCAAGTGCGTTGTAATACGCCTGAGCTACAGCGGTATTCGGCTTGTGTGAACCGACGGGGCTGACGCCTTCGTACTTGTAGTAGATACGCGCCGGCGTTCCCAGGGCGCGCTCGAGCCGGTGTGCCCGGACCAGCGGAGAGGGCCTCCACATGCCGTAGATCTCGCGGACGGTCTCCGGGATCTCGATGTATCGCTCCGTTGCCACTTCCTGCATGATGAGGCTCATCGGGAACAGCGGCGCCAGATCCTCGGGGCCCAGTGGCTCACGGGTACCGGGGTGCAGGTGCGGAGGGACGGGTTCGGGGAGGTCAGCCGCCAGGTTGTACCAATGCGTCGGAACCTTCGACGGGATGGATACGCCCAATGGCTCGAGCGAACGGTTGAGTGGTGTGGTGGTCAACTAACTCTCCTTCATGGATTCGAGTACCTGATACGAGTATCGGGGGATCCAATGCAGGAGCGTGCGGACCACCCGATCTGATTCGGGACAGCACGCAGTTGCGGCTGACCGTCAGCGGTCAAGCCACCAGGTGTGTGTAGGAAGCAAGGTCACGACGCGATGGTACATCGCGGGTTCGGAAGCGGTGTGTGTCGGCTCGGTGAACGGGCCGCAATTCGAGTGAGCACCGTTTGTCTCGAGCTAGCGCCCCTTTCAGCAGGCAAGAACGGGTGCTCACTACACACGGAGGGTGCTCACTCCCGGCCCGAATCACTGCTCCCATGACGTAGCGTGGTGGTGAATCCAGTCCACGAGGTGCGTGAAGGAGCTGCGGCGATGGCAGAGGTGAGTTCACGTGACCGGATGGTCCGCAGCGCAGTCGAGTTGATCAGCCGCAATGGCGTCGACGCGACCTCGTTCAACGACGTGATCAAGCACAGCGGGGCGCCGCGTGGTTCCATCTACCACCACTTTCCGGGCGGGAAGACTCAGCTGATGGTTGAGGCGGTGCAGGCTGCCGGCGCGATAATCACTCGCAGGATCAGTGCGGCAGCAGTCACGGGTTCGCCCGCCGACGTCATCGATGCCGTCGGCGATATCTGGCGTCGTAACCTCGCGCAGTCCGACTACGCGATCGGCTGCCCCGTCATCGCCGGCGGGCTGGCCAGAGCCAGTGAGCCCGAAGTCGCGGAGGCTGCTGCTGAGGTTCTCGCCGGTTGGCAGAAACTCGTCGAGGCTGCGCTGGAATCCGCAGGTTCACCGGCAGTGCAGGCTCAGTCGATGGCAAACCTGACTATCGCCTCGATCGAGGGGGCCGTTGCACTGTGTCAGACGACGCGGAGCATCGAACCCCTCGAACGAGTAATGGCGACCTTGCAGGAACTGTCGAAAATTACTGTGGCGCACCAATATTAAGTTCGTCCGGATGTGCGCCGACGCGGGTGCCGTCGTCGAGCGTCGCAATTTCGCTGAGGTCGAGTTCGGTCAATTCGAAGTCGAAGACGTCGATATTGGCGGCTATGCGGGCATCGTGAACGGACTTGGGAATCACGATCAAACCGTTCTGCAGATGCCAACGAATCAATACCTGCGCCGCCGACTTGCTGTGACGGTCACCGATGCGGGTGATGATCGGATCCGTCAGGAGCGTGTTCGGTTTGGACGCCGGACCCCAGCCGGCGTTGCTGGTGCCGCCGAGTGGGCTCCACGATTCGACGGCAATTCCATGCTCGGCGGCCTTCTCGCGAATCGCGTGCTGGGGGAGGTGTGGATGCAATTCCACCTGGTCCACCGCCGGGAGCAGCCCACCGCGGTCGACGAGAAGCTGCAGGTGGTGGGGTTCGAAATTACAAACACCGACGGCCTTCGCGCGGCCGGATTCTGCGATCTTCTCCATCGCGTCCCAGGTGCGGAGCAGACGTTCCTTGTCCTGGAGCGGCCAGTGAACGAGGTAGAGATCGACGTAATCGACGCCCAGTTTGTCGATGCTCGTATCAAATGCCTTCAGTGCAGGTTCGTAACCCTGATCCGAGTTCCACAGCTTGGTGGTCAGGAAGACGTCTTCGCGGGCAACTGATGAACGTGCAATGCCGCGTCCGACGCCTTCTTCGTTGCCATACGCCGAGGCCGTGTCGATGTGGCGGTATCCGGCCTCGTCGAGCGCAAATCGCACGACGTGTTCGGTTTCGTCATTGGTGGCCTGCCAGACGCCGAGGCCGAGTTGCGGGATGGTTGTTCCGGAATTCAGCGTGATGTCGGGGATGCTCATGCAACCAGGCTATCGAGGTCGTCTGAGGTTTTCCTGGCATCATTGACCTACGTGAATGGAATCCGAATGTTTGCCACCGATCTCGACGGCACTCTGCTGCGCTCCGATCGAACAATTTCGGAGCGTACCGCGCTGGCGATGGAGAATGCGCGGCTCGCCGGGATCGAAGTCGTGTGGGCCACGGCGCGTGCTCGCCATTCCGTACACACTCTCGCAAGTTCCTGCGGATTTCGCGGTAAAGCGGTGTGCGCCAACGGCGCCGTCATACTCGATCTTGCCGACGGTACCCCGAGGATCGTCGATACTGTCTCGATCGAAACGTCTTTGGCAGCAACGGCAATGGAGCAAATTCGAGCGTTGATTCCGGGTGTCGTGTTTGCAAACGTCGGGCCTACCCAATTCTTTGCGGAACCGGAATACGCTGCGCTGTGTGATTTCTCGGATCATCACCGACACCTCCACGAGATGGTTCTCGCGGACGCCTTGCCTCTGGAGATCGAACCGATGGTGAAGATCGTTGCTCGGCACCCGCACGTTCCGAGTGCTGACCTTTACCGGACTGCGGTGGCTGCCGGGATTGCCGGCGTCGAACTGACTCACTCGGGTGCCCCGTACATGGAAATGGCGGCGGCCGGTGTATCCAAAGCCAGTGCGCTGGCACAGTTGTGCGCGGCAGAAGGCATCGAACCTTCGGAGGTTGCAGCCGCGGGTGACGCCTTCAATGACATGGCGATGTTGATGTGGGCGGGCACCGCTCTGGCGCCGTCGAACGCTCTGCCCGAGATCCTCGAACTAGCCGATCGGGTATTGCCGAGCCACAATGACGACGGGGTGGCGAGTTATCTCGAGGAGTTGGTGGCAGGTCGGTAGTTTCAGCTGTTGACGGCTTTCGGTCCGAAACCCACGCCGCAGTCCGTCATGAACTCTGCGAATACTCGATCGAAGCGATCAGGATAGTCAAGATGCGGGAAATGCCCGGCGCGAGGGAAGATTTCGACGCGGCCGAGGGGGAGCTCTGCAACCGCATTCTGGGTGTGGGTGTTGGGGATGATGCTGTCTTCCGCACCCCAGACCAGTAGCGCCTGCAGGTTCTTGAACTTCTCGAAATGCGGTGTAGCCGTGACAGTCTGGCCTTGGTAGTTGATCACGGATCGGGCTGTCGCCAGAAATGCTTGGCGAGTGGACGCATCGGCAACGGAGGCAAAGCTTTTGCGCGCCTCGGTGGCGCTCGCACCCAATTTGAACAGGCCGATCTTGTTGAACTGTTCGAGCACCTTGTCCGTGGCGTCGGTCAGCGCCTTCGAAGCGAGGAGGGGAAGTACCAACTCGCTGCCCGGCAACGTTGCCGCGCGGAGGAGTGGGCTGACCTCCGGTCCCAAGCCGCCGCTGGCGACCAGGCACAGGCGCTCGACGCGGTCGGGGAACAAGTACAGCGTTTGCATGGCGACTCCGCCGCCGAGTGAATGGCCCACCAGCGTGGCGGACGGGATGTCGAGGGCTTCGAGTAGGTCACGCACGGTTGCTGCATGCGCGCTCAGTGAGTAATCGCCGGCAGGCTTGTCGGAGGCGCCATGGCCGAACAGATCGGGCGCGATGACGCGGTAGCGCCGGGAAAGTGTCTCGATCTGCGGTTCCCAGTTGGAGTGCGCTCCGAGAAGGCCGTGGATCAACACCACGACGGGCCCGTCGCCCTGATCGATGTATTTCAGCTGGTCACCGTGCAGTACAACGGTCTGCAGTTGGTCGGTTGCCATGATTGAACCTTCCAGAGTGAATCCAAAGTATCTGTTACCGGGGAGTGCCCAGTTCCCTCAGTATGCCCATCGGAAGGTCTGATGTCGTTGTCATCCGGGGTGTTGTGATGAACCGTGACCGGTGCCCAGCGTGGAGACGAAGGACTCACCTGATGCGCGGATCAGGTGAGTCCTTCGAGCTTTCCGAAGGTCAGGGGAATCCCTCTCCGGATATTTACGTGGTCATGCACTCACTAGTGCACTTCAACCGGTCTCCCGATGTTGGCGTACATCGTGTCGATCAGATCCGCGTAGCGTTCCAAAACCGCGCTGCGCCGGATCTTCTGTGTTGCGGTCAGCGTGCCCGCGTCGATCGACAGTTCCTCGGGAAGGATCTGCCATTTTCGGATCTGTGAGTAGCCCGGCAAGGTCTCGTTCACCGTTTCGATGATCTGCTCGATCTCGCGCGCAGGGTCCTCGTAGTGCTCGACCGCGGCCGGGGACAGTGTGAACAGCGCCGAGCAGAACGGTCGCCGGTCACCGACGACGAGTCCCTGCGAGACGAGCGGGTGCCGGGAGAGTTCGTGCTCGATCGGGGTCGGCGCGATGTTCTTCCCGCCGGAGGTGATGATGAGATCTTTGATCCGCCCCGTGATCGTGAGATACCCGTCCTCGTCGATCGAGCCCAGGTCGCCGGTGTGCAGCCACCCGTCACGCAGCGCCGCCGCGGTGGCCTCCGGGTTGTTCTGGTAGCCGGTGAACACGCCGACACCGCCGACCAGGAGCTCTCCTTCGGAGGAAATCTTGATCTCGAATCCGGGAAGGGCACGTCCGACAGAACCCAGCTTGAAGGCGTCGGTCGCGGAATTTGTCACCACACCACCACCTTCGGTGAGTCCGAAGCCTTCAAGGACCGGGACTCCAGCCTCATGGAAGAATTCCAGGATCTTCAAGTCGATCGGAGCTCCACCGGCGCTGAATTGCCGGACGCGCCCGCCCAGCATCGCCCGGGTCATGGCGAGGCGGTCCTGGTGGGATCGGGTCGGGTCGGCATGGACGGCGGAGTACAGCTTCTCGAAGATCCGGGGCACCGCCGGGATGTAATGCGGTTTGATCTCACCCAGGTCCGGCAGCATCTGCTGTGGATCTTTGGAGACGTAAGCGACGGTGCTGCCGTAGGCATAGCAGCACAGCACGACGACGCGGGCGAACAGGTGAGCCTGGGGGAGGAACACCGCAGCGGTCTCTCCGGGCAGGACCATCTTGTACGCGAGCAAACCGGCGTAGACACCCCGCAGGTTGTCGTGGGTGAGCGTGCAACCCTTCGACTTGCTGGTCGTTCCCGAGGTGTAGACGACGCTGGCGACGTCATTCGGTGTCACTGCCTTTGCGCGTGCCAGCAACTCCGCTCGGTGGGTGGCGTCGTCGCCGCGCGCAGCTACATCCTCGATTGACTCCGCGACTAATCCCGGGTGCAGGCCGATGACGGTCAGGCCCAAGCCGAGCGAGTCAACTATTTCCGCGGTGGTGGTGTTGTCGACGAACACCAGACTGGTCCCGCTGTCGCGCAGGACCCAATCCACCTCGGCCGCAGTGCTTGTCGAGAAGACGGGGACCGTCGCGGCCCCAGCCGCGAAGATCGCCATATCTGCTACGGTCCAAGCGGTTTGGGAATCCGCGAAGATTGCAATGCGGTCGCCGGGGGCGATCCCCATCGCGACCAACCCGGCCCCAGTGCGCTGGATCAGCTCGTCGGCCTCGAGGTAACTCACGTCGTGCCAGTCGCCGCCGAGACCATCCGGCCCACGGTGGCGGAACGCCGGGAAATCGCCGTGCCGCGCGCCGCTTACGGCGAGTGCGGCGAGTGTCGCCGGGATGTCGGGCATGGTCATCGGGTCCATTCGATTACCCCGTCGATTGCGATCCGCTCGGCTTGGGAGTAAGTGGGGCGACCTTCCTCGAGGTACCTCATCTGGAAGAGGTTCGCCGCATGACGCTTCACCGAGCCGCCGTCCTTGTCCTCCTGGTCACGGGCTTCGGAGAGCAGTGCCGCCCAGCCCGCGACATTGACCATGTCGCGGATCAGCCAGGTTACGAGCATGTGGCGCTCGTCGTCGTCCTCCGACGCCCTGATCACCTTTACTGCTTCTTCGATGCGGTCGAGACGGTCGGCCACCATCGATGCGTCCTCGAGCGACGCCATCTTGCCCGCGAAACGGCGCATGACGACGAGGTACGCGTCATCGACGTTGTAGCGCAGGATGTCTCGCATCACCTGGGCTCGGATCGCGTTGTGTGCGCCTTCCCAGTTTTCCTGAGTGATCGCGTCACGGAGCAAACGCGGGATGGGGGAGAAGGTCTCGATGGTGCCGTTCCCGGAGAACGTGTCGAGCGCATGGTGGCAATGATCGACGGCTGCCTCACCGGCGACAGCTTTGACCGCGCTCGACATCAGGCGGATGTAGCGAGTCGACTCGGTGTCGTTGACAATGCCGAGATCCACCTGGTCCTGCAGATCGATCAGCTGCCACAGCCCGGCCTGCATCGTGAGGGTGTGCGAGCGCATCAGGGCGAGATTCTCCCTGTTGACGGCATGGTCGATGACGGTCCGGCCGAAGACGGAGCGTTCCTGCGCGTACATCTTGGCGATGTCGTATGCCCGCGTCGACATTGCGATCACGGCGACGGACAGCGCCATCCGGGAGAGATGGATGAAATTGCTCATGACGATGTTGAAGCCGCGTTCGGCGTCGTCGCTCAGTGGAATGGCCCAGGCTCCGCGGTAGTCGATTTCCGCGGTGGCGAGCGCGCGCGTTCCGAGCTTGTCCTTCAGTCGGCGCAGCGTGTACGAGTTGTGCGAGCCGTCCGGCAATGTGCGGGGGACCAGGAACACCGACAAGCCCTTGGTCCCAAGGCGATCGATGTCATACCGGGCGGTGATGATGTTCAAGTCGGCATCGGCATTGGAGGTGAACCACTTCTCACCGGTGATCCGCCACTCGCCGTCCTCGTCGCGCTCCGCGATGGTCGCGTTGGCACCGACGTCGGATCCTCCGGTCACCTCGGTCAGGAACTGCGAGGCGGTGAGGTTGTCGCGGTAATTGGGAGTGAGGAGCTTCCCGATCCACTCCTGGGCGAAGGGGATCTCCGGGTGCTTCTCCAGCAGGCGAGCGGTCTCGAAGTTGCAGATGACCGGGCAATTGTGGCCGGCTTCGCCGAGCATGCTGGCGAGGAAGTAGAAGGCGAAACCTTCCTTGAGGCCACCGCGTTCGGTGAGCCGGCGCACGATGTCGGTGCCGTAGATGGCGTCGCCGACCTCCGCGTATCCGCCGTGATGGCGCACTTCGTCGATGCGACGCCCGATGCCGTCATACGGCTCATGGACGGGGTAGTTCATGCGCGAATCGTTGGCGTTCGCCGCCGGCTGCACTGCAGCGAGCGTAGCGCCGGCCTGATCGAGCTCGCTCGCGATGCTCTCCAACTGCTCCGCCGGGAAGTACTGGCGGAGTGTGTGCAGCATCTGGCCCTGGCGATCCCAGAAATTCTCTTCCACCTTTTCTTGGAAACGGGCATACTCGCCGCGGAATTTGTGGTGATTCGGCTGGGATGCCTCGCTACTGCCGCCGGCCTTGATGGAATTGGGTGTGATCCGCGTCGCTGTCATGTCAAGTACGTTACGAGGACTATGGAGCCAAATCTATCGGTGAAACAGACAGAACAATCGGCGCAAGAGACAACAGTGGTGATCCTCTGTCCGCCCCGAGCCGTCGCGATGAGCATCGCCTTGGCGAAGGATCTCTTCTGGGCCGCCACGCTCATCGCACCGGCCGGGCCACACCGAGTTCTCATCGCCTCCACGGACGGCGAACCAATTTGCTGCGGCGGCAACACCTACATCGACGCTGATTGCGGCATCGACGATCTGCAGGGCACGGTCGATCTGGTGTGGGTCGCCGGGGTGTGGGGCTGGCCCGGTCCTGGGACGGCGGCGATCGAGTCGTGGCTCGCCCGAGCGCACGACGCGGGGTCTTTGATCGGCGCAGCGGGCACCGCCACCACGTTGGTCGCGTCGGCGGGCATTCTGGATGGTCGCCTTGCGACTACGTATCCTCAGGCTGCCGCGGCTTTTGCCGAGCACTTCCCCGCGGTCAATCTGGAGCCGACGCGCGCGCTCACCGCCGCCGGAGGGGTGTTCTGCGCGCAGGGGATCAACTCGGGAGCTGACTTGGCCGTGTCCCTTATCGAGCGACTGCACGGGCCGCGTGTCGCGGCGTCCGTCGCGGACGACTACCTCGTCGATTTCCACCGGTCGTATCGAGTCACGCAAGTCGAATTCGACGCCGCCAAATATCACGGGCACGCCGACATTCTCGACGTCCAACTATGGCTCGAGACTCACTACGATCACCCCGTCCAGCTTTCCCGGCTCGCCACACACTTCTCGATGAGTCCGCGCACGCTGACGCGCAGATTCCTTTCTGCGACAGGGGAATTACCGACCGAATACCTCACTCGACTGAGAATGTCCGTCGCCGACGACTTGTTGCGCAACCACCGGCTCACAGTTTCAGAGGTTGCCCGGCGGGTCGGATACACCAATACCGGCGCGTTTTCGGATGCATATCTACGCACCTGGGGTCGACGGCCCAGCGCCATCCGTGCCACAGCCAAAGGCGGAACCCGCTCAGTCGAGCGGTGATTCGGGGCGGCGTGGGTTTACCGGGTGATAGGCGTCAGGCAAAATCCTCGAGTTTCCCGAACGTCAGGGCGACATCCCACGGATGGACGTTCCACGTTTGGATCGCTGCTGTGGCGAAGATGCCGGCGGCCTCGATGGTGTCCTGTGATGCCGGGGCGGCCACCGACACTCCGGGTTGATCGTTCGGAACGTCAGGCCAGACGCCGGTATCGGCGGGCGCCGGCGCTGCTTCCATGACGGCATTGGCCGTGCCGTCTTCGCTGATCACGGCAAACAGGCAATGTGGTTGCGGCGGAGCGTCCCATCCGCCGAGTTCGGCGAGCCAGAATTCACCGCGTCCGGCGGCCGAGAGTGCGACCGATGCGAGTACAAGTTCGAGATCGTCCCACGGATCTCCGACGACGGGAATCGCATCACCGAGTTGGAAAGGCTCGGCGAGGGCGGCGCTGTCGGGGGAGGCGAAACGCGGCTGAACAGTGAGTGTTCCCGCTTGCAGATCCAGCATGGCAACTTCACGAAATCTGTTGTCCGGCATCATAGTACGGGAGATTATTCCGCGTCCGAGAAGTTTGCCGAGGGCTTCGGGATTGTCGACGCTCCACAAGTGGGTCTCGTCCTCGGACCAGGTGCGGATCATGCCGCTGACGACGGGACTGATCAACACAGGCTCGAGTTGCGTGTTGCCTGTCGGTTCACTCATCGCTGGCTCCCGCCGAAGTTTGTGCCACCGGGCGCGTTCCGGGCGACACCATAAGTATGCCGCCCGGAACTGCCTGCGTAGTCACGCGGTCACATATGTGTGCCGCCGTCAATGCGGATTTCGGTTCCGGTGACGAAGGATCCGTCTTCGGATGCGAGCATCGCGATCACGCCGGCCACTGCGGACGGGGGAGCGAAGCCGTTGCCGATGGCCGGCAGCAACTTACTGATGAGGGAGTAGTCGATCTCTTCGGGGAATCCGGGGTTGGAGGTCATTCCCGACGCGATGCTGCCCGGTGCGACGGCAACAGCGCGCAGGCCCTGCTTGCTGTATTCGAGAGCGATTGCGTGCGTGAAGGACTGGATGGCACCCTTGGATGCGGCGTATGCAGCCATGTACGGGTGGGCGAATGTTGCGGACGTGGAGCTGAAGTTGACCACTACGCCGTTGCCGGTTTCGAGCAGCGCCGGGAGAGCCTCACGAGTCATGAGGAATGTGCCGGTGAGGTTGACACCGATGACGGTGTTCCAGAAGTCGAGTGACATCTCGTGGGTGTGTGCGGAGCGCAGAATTCCGGCCGCATTGACCAGCACGTCGAGTCCGCCGAGTGCGGTGATGGCAGAACCGATCTGCTCGTGCACGGAAGTCTCGTTGGAGATGTCGACGGTGACGATGCTGAGCCGGTCGCCGTCACCGGCAGCTACGGCTGCGGCCCGAGTGAGTTCCAGTCCGTCTTCCGAAATATCGGCTGCGACAACGGTGCCGCCTTCGGACAGGATCCGAGCAACTGTGGCCTGCCCGATGCCGGACCCTGCACCACTGATGAGGACACGTTTGTTGTCGAAGCGATTCATGAAGACTCTCCGGTCTGTCGAAGTGGATTGTGCCGTTTCCCATTCTGCGCGCTGAAGCACACCGAACCAGGGGGCGTTCCATTCAGTGAACGAAGACAGCTTGAATCTCGCGTGGCGCTGGTCGGGTTACGGCGAGAAGAAAGGCCTCCTCAGCTAGCCGGCCATGCATTCCCTTCCCGCAATGTCAGACGGTCCGGGTGAGTTTGACGCCAATGCCCCCTCAGCATATTTCGGCTGAGGGGGCATTCGGGCGGTTTTGCTCAGAGATCCAACTTAAGTACTAGAGCCCTGCGGCAGTTGCCAACTCGGGGAGGTAGGCACTTGGCTGCCCGAACAACTGTGCACTGCTGTGTGCACGTTTGAAGTACAGCTGAGCGTCGTGCTCCCACGTGATGGCGATTCCGCCGTGAAGCTGGACGGCCTCGGACGTGATCTCCTGCAGTGCTTCCGAGCAGTACACCTTGGCGATGGCGGCATCACCGGCAGACTGTGTTGCGACAGCCGCGTAGGTCATGGACCGGGCGGTCTCGACCAGTGTGTACATGTCGGCCATCCGGTGCTTGAGGGCCTGGAAGGAACCGATCGCGCGACCGAACTGCTTGCGGGACTTCGTGTATTCCACAGTCTGTTCGACGATGGCTGCGGCGGCGCCCACCTGTTCGGCGGACAGTGCGATCAAGACAACCGTTCGGATGCGATCGACCAGATCCTCGGACCACTGCAACGGGCGTCCGCGAACACCGGAGAACGTGACCTCGGCGAGGGTTCGCGTCGGATCCATGGTGGGAACCCGTCGCCGGGAGACACCTTCGGCTGCGGGATCCACTTCGTAGAAACCGTCGGCCGTCAGTACCAGCAGAGTGTCGGCGACATGCCCGTCGAGGACATACGCCGCTGTGCCGTTCAGTGCATCTTCGGTGGCTTCGACGCCGAAGGTGTTCCAGCCGGCAGCGCCGGCCCAGCACAGTGCGAGGATGCTTTCGCCGGCAGCGACACCGGGGAGCAGACGCGAGCACGCGTCGGCGTCACCGGAGAGCAGCAGTGCCTGCGCCGCGAGAATCGCGGAACCCAGCATCGGCGACGGCGTCAGTGTGCGGCCCAGTTCTTCCTGGACCACATGAACTTCAGCCAAGCTTGCTCCGACGCCGTCGAACTCCTCGGGGATCGCCAGTGCAGCGATGCCGATCTGTTCGCACAGCTTGTTCCACAGAGCGGCGTCGTAGCCGATGTCGGTGGTGATGGCTGCGCGGACGGCAGCGGAGTCGGAGTGCTTGCTCAGGAGGTCGCGTACCGACGCGCGCAGCGCCGCCTGATCCTCGGTGTCGATGCTCATGACGCCGAGACTAGCGATTCGACGACGCGTGCGCGGTGCATTGCCGGAGTACCCCAGGCGGTGAGCAGTGCTCGTACCTTGGTGAGCCACAGCGAGAGGTCATGTTCCATCGTGTAACCGATGGCACCGTGAACCTGGAGACCGACGCGAGCAGCCTTGTAGGCGGCATCGCCGCAGGCGACCTTGGCGGCGGAGATGTCACGCGAAGCATCAGCGGAGCCGTCGCGAACCGACAGTGCGGCACCGTGAAGCAGCGGGCGAGCCATTTCGAGGGAAACGGCAACCTCGGCGAGGTGATGCTTGATGGCCTGGAACTGTCCGATGACCTTGCCGAACTGCTTGCGCTGCTTCGCATATTCGGTGCTGATCTCGAGCAGGGTCTGTCCGAGGCCCAGGAGCTGAGCTGCCGTAGCCAGCGCGCCCATGTCGAAGGCTGCCGAGAAGTCGGCGTTGCCGAGCGAATCACCGGCGGTGACCTCGAAGAGCTTGCGGGAGAGGTCTACCGACGCCTTGGCTTCGCCGATGACACCCAGGTTGACTGCGCCACCCTGTGCGAGCAGAACCAGGTCCACGGAGTTGGCGTCGAGTGCGAACGGCGTGTTCGGGGGAGCGGCAACAGTCGCGAGGGAACCCTCGGCTAGAGCGGAGAGGCGTTCCGGTGCAACCGAAGCCAGAAGCGTCGGTACTACTGCGATGGTTTCGACAACCGGGCCGGGAACGGCATGGCGGCCGAGCTGTTCGATCGCGACAACGAGGTCGATGGCGTCGGCGCCCAGACCGTCGTGCTCTTCGGCGATGACGAGGCCGTTGACGCCGGTCTCGGCGAGGCGCTGCCACACCTTCTTGCCGGGTGCGGTGTCACCGTCGTTCCAGGCGCGGATGACGGCGGGCATATCGGACTTGGTGAGCAACGCATCGATGCTCGCAGCGAAGTCCTGGTGGGAGGAGTCGAGCGCGAATCTCATCGGTCCGCCTTAGGTAGGCCGAGCAGACGCTCAGCGATGACATTTTTCTGAATCTCGTTGGTGCCTGCGTAGATCGGGCCCGACAGGGAGAACAGGTATCCGTCCATCCAGTTGTCGGCCAGCTCGGCTTCGGGGCCCTGCAGGTCGAGGGCGGTCTCGTGGGTAGCGATGTCCCACTCGGACCAGAAGACCTTGTTGATCGAGGACTCGGCGCCGAGCTGTCCGCCGTCGGCGAGACGCGTCACGGTGCCGAAAGTGTTGAGCTGGTAGGCCCGAGCGCCGATCCAGGCGTCGGCAACCTTGTTGCGCAGTGCGCTGTCGTCGGTGCGTCCGCTGGCCTTGTACAGCTCGAGCAGACGGTCGACGGTGGCGAGGAAGCGGCCGGGGCTACGCAGCGACAGGCCGCGCTCGTTGCTGGCGGTGCTCATCGCGACGCGCCAGCCTTCGTTGACGCTACCGATCACACCGGACTCGCCGGGGTTGGCCGGGTCGTCCGGAACGAAGACGTCTTCGAGGAAGATCTCGGCAAAGCCGGGCTCTCCGTCGAGCTGATCGATGGGGCGTACGGTGACGCCCTTCGACCGGATGTCGAACATGAAGTACGTGATGCCCTTGTGGCGCTGCGCATCCGGATCGGAGCGGAACAGGCCGAAGCCCCAGTCAGCGAAGCTGGCACGCGAGCTCCACGTCTTCTGGCCGTTGAGCAGCCAACCGCCGTCGACCTTCGTGGCGCTCGAACGCAGGCTTGCGAGGTCGGAGCCGGACTCGGGCTCGGACCAGGCCTGGGCCCAGATGTCGTCGGCACGGGCCATGCGCGGCATGATGCGAGCGAGCTGCTCGGCATTTGCATGCTCGAAAAGCGTTGGAGCCAAGAGGAAGATGCCGTTCTGGCTCACACGTCCCGGTGCACCGGAGCGGTAGTACTCCTCCTCGAAGATGACCCACTCGAGCAGTGACGCGTCGCGTCCGCCGAGTTCCTTGGGCCACGAAACGACGGCGTAGCCGGCGTCGGCGAGAGTGTGCTCCCACTGACGGTGCTCTTCGAAGCCCTCGGCGGTATCCATCGATTTCAGGGGTGTGGCGGGCACATTCGCCTCCAGGAACGAGCGGACCTCGTCACGGAATGCGGTTGTGGCGTCGTCGAATACGAGATCCACTAGTTTGTTCCTTCCTGCGGCTTGCGAGCGCTGGCAGCCATTGCCTTGGCATCGAGACCGCCAAGTGAATCTTTGCCTACTTCGGCATTGTGGGCGTGAGCGAAATGATGGAGACCGAAGACGGAGTCGATGCCGTTGCGCATCCCCATCTGATCCTCACACTGGTTGACTGCTTTCTTGGTGAGCGCCAAGCCGAAGCGTGGCATCTCCGAGATACGTTCGGCGAGTGCGAACGTCTCCGTTTCGAGTTCGTCGCGAGCGACGACGCGGTTGACCATGCCGATTTCGTAGGCGCGTTGCGCCGTGAAGCGGTCTCCGGTGAACAGCATCTCCTTGGCGAAACGCGATCCGACCATCCACGGGTGCGCAAAGTACTCCACGCCGGGAATGCCCATGCGGACAACGGGATCGGAGAAGAATGCGTCGTCGGAGGCGACGATCATGTCGCAGACCCAGGCAAGCATGAGTCCACCGGCGATGCAGGCACCCTGCACCATGGCGATGGTGGGCTTGGGGATCTCCCGCCAGCGGCGGCACATTCCCAGGTACACCTCCATCTCGCGAGCGAAACGTTGGTCACCACCGGGCTTGTCGACATGGTCCCACCACATGGTGGCCTTGTTCTCGTACTCGACGTGATGGTCGCGGCCCGGAGTTCCCAGGTCGTGTCCGGCACTGAAGTGAGGTCCGTTGCCGGCCAAGACGATGACCTTGACGTCGTCGTCTTCGACAGCGCGCTGGAAGGCGGCGTCGAGGGCGTACGTCACTACCGAGTTCTGAGCGTTGCGGTAGTCGGGCCGGTTCAAGGACACAAGCGCGACGGACCCGCGAACCTCGTAGGTGACGACATCAACTTCGAAGGGAACGGTCATGACTGTTCCTCGCGCAGAACTGTTTTGAGAATCTTGCCCGAAGGGTTACGCGGGAGATGATCGACGAAGCGAACCTCGCGGGGAACCTTGAAGCCCGCGATCTTCTCCTTGAGGAAGGCGATCACCGACTCTTCGGTGAGACCGGCGCCGTCGAGCTGGGCGATGTAGACGCGTCCCACCTCGCCCATCCGGTGATCGGGGATGCCGATGGCAGCCGATTCGTGGACGCCAGGCAGACGAGCCAGCATTCCTTCGATTTCGGCGGGGTAGACGTTGAATCCGCCGCTGACGTACATGTCCTTGAGACGGTCGGTGATATCGAGATATCCACGCTCGTCGAGGGTTCCGATGTCACCGGTGTGCAGCCAGCCGTCGGCGTCGATGGCCTTGGCGGTTGATTCGGGATCGTCGAGGTATCCGAGCATTACGTTCGGTCCACGAAGCAGGATCTCGTTCTGATCGCCCAGCTTGACCTCGAAATCGGCTGTCGCACGGCCCGAAGACGTGGAGACGGTGACCGGATCGTCGTCGGTGCGGCACATGGTGGCGACGACTGCTTCGGTCAGCCCGTAGGCAGTGAGAACTGCGTCGAACAGTTCGCTCTGCATGCGTTCGACCAGCGCGACCGGTACCGGAGCGGCACCAGTGATTGCGATGCGCAGTGACGACAAGTCGTATTCGCCGCGACGGGGGTGATCGAGGATCGTCTGGTAGATCGTCGGAGCGCCGGGCAGAATGCTGACCTGCTCACTGTTGATCAGTGCAAGAGTCTCGTCGATGTTGAAGACGGATACCGGAACGATGGTCGCGCCGTTGATCAGGCACACCAGAATTCCGGCCTTGTAGCCGAAGGTGTGGAAGAACGGGCTGATGATGAGGAAGTTGTCCTTCTCCGTCACCTCGGCGCATTCACCCCAGGACTGAGCCACCGCCATGGACTGACGGTGCGCACTGATCGCGCCCTTGCTTCGTCCGGTGGTGCCGGAGGTGAAGAGGATGTCGCTGATGTCGTCGGGCTGTACTGCTGCTGCCCGCGCATCTGCTTCGGCGCGAGCGTCGTCGGTTGCGAGGGCAGTGAAGTCCTCGAACTCGATGACGCCGTCGCGTGCGTCGTCCCCGTCGACGGTGATCCGGATGACGGTGGGAATGGACAGCTCAGGATTCGCGTCGAGCAGCTGCTGGTAACGATCGGCCTTGAGGAACTTGCCGACGATGACCAGGGCAGCGGCGTCGACGCGCTCGATGATGTCGAGTGCCTCGGTACCGGTGTACCGGGTGTTGATCGGGATAATCGCTGCTCCGACGTACTGCGCGCCCAGCAGAGCGATCACCCAATGGTGGGTGTTGGGTGCCCAGATGACGACGCGGTCGCCGGCCTTCACGCCACGAGTGATCAGTGCGCCCGCGAAATCGCGGACACGCTGGTGCAACTCTGCAAAGGTCAGTCGGGTGTCGCCATCGGCGATTGCCGCGCGATCACCGAACTCCTCGGCGGCCCGGATGAGGGCTGATGGGATGGTTCTCGGTTGTTCGGTCACTGGACTCCTACCTGACACGCTACCTAGCAAGTGCTTGGTAGGTTATCTTACATATGTGGACCAGAGCGAGAGCCCGGACGGGCAGATGACGGACGACGAGTTTGCAGCGGAAGTTTCGCAGTGGCTGGCCGAGAACCTGACGGGCAAATTTGCCCAGCTCAAGGGCAAGGGCGGCCCAGGTAGCGAGCACGAGTTCTTCGAGCAGCGACTCGAATGGGACAAGCACCTTGCTGCCGCCGGATGGACGTGCCTGGGGTGGCCGAAGGAGTTCGGTGGCCGCGGAGCCACCATCGCCCAGCAGGTCATCTTCCATCAGGAGTACGCCAAGTCGGGTGCACCCGCACGCGTCAGCCACATCGGTGAAGAGCTACTCGGCCCGACGCTGATCGCCTACGGAACCGACGAACAGAAGCGTCGCTTCCTGCCGGGCATCAACACCGTCAGCGAACTCTGGTCGCAGGGATACTCCGAACCCGGAGCCGGTTCCGACCTCGCCAACGTCTCGACGACGGCTCGTCTCGAAGACGGCAAGTGGATCATCAACGGCCAGAAAGTCTGGACGTCGCTGGCTCACGTTGCCCAGTGGTGCTTCGTCGTCTGCCGCACCGAGGTGGGCTCCAAGCGCCACCAGGGCCTGAGCTTCCTGCTCGTTCCCCTGGACCAACCGGGTGTGACCGTGCGTCCCATCCAGCAGCTCACCGGCACCTCCGAATTCAACGAGGTCTTCTTCGACGACGCCGTCACCGAAGCCGAACTGGTTGTCGGTGAACCGGGCGAAGGCTGGAAGATCGCCATGGGCCTGCTCACCTTCGAGCGCGGTGTGTCCACCCTCGGTCAGCAGATCGGGTTCGCCCGCGAACTTCAGGGCGTCGTTGATCTGGCGAAAGCCAATGGCAGTGACCAAGATCCGCATATCCGCGAGAAGATCGCCCGCGCCTGGGTCGGCCTGCGTGTCATGCGCGCCCACGCGATGCGTACTCTCGACGCGGTCGACGCCGGAACGGGTGGCAGCGAAGCATCGGTCGCAAAACTGTTGTGGGCCAACTGGCATCGCGACCTCGGCCAGCTTTCGATGGACGTGCAAGGTGCGTCGTCGTTGGTTGCTCCGTGGGCCGATTCCGAGGGAAACCCTTCGGACATCACCGATCCCGAGCACCTCGAGCTGGACGAGTGGCAGCGACTCTTCCTCTTCACGCGCGCCGACACGATCTACGGCGGCTCCAACGAAATTCAACGCAACATCATTTCCGAGCGTGTGCTCGGTCTTCCCCGAGAGGCTCGTTAAATGTCTGACTCCACAGTAGTTTCGCCCCTGTCCGTCGTTCCGGAAGAAACCCCGGGCCACGGATTGCTCAAGGGCAAGAAGGCAATCATCACCGCCGCAGCCGGCACCGGCATCGGTTTCTCCACCGCGCGTCGCGTACTCCTCGAAGGTGGCGACGTCCTGGTCTCCGACTTCCACGAGCGTCGTCTCGGCGAGACGGTCGAAAAGCTGAAGGCTGAATTCCCGGGTCAGCAGGTCGAATCGATCATCTGCGACGTTTCCAGCACCGCACAGGTCGACGCATTGTTCGACGGCGCAGTCGAGAAGATGGGCCGCATCGACATCGTCGTCAACAACGCCGGCCTGGGCGGCGAAACCCCCGTCGTCGACATGACCGATGATCAGTGGGATCGCGTCCTCGACATCACGCTCAACAGCACATTCCGTGCGACGCGCGCTGCTCTGCGTTACTTCAAGAGCGTCGAACACGGCGGCGTTCTGGTCAACAACGCTTCGGTTCTCGGCTGGCGTGCACAGCATTCGCAGGCTCACTACGCAGCAGCCAAGGCCGGCGTCATGGCTCTGACCCGTTGCAGCGCCATCGAGGCAGCCGAGTACGGCGTCCGCATCAACGCCGTCTCGCCTTCCATTGCGCGCCATGCCTTCCTGGCCAAGGTCACCAGCGAAGAACTGCTGGATCAGCTGGCATCCGGCGAGGCTTACGGCCGCGCAGCCGAGGTCTGGGAAATCGCTTCGGTCATCGCGATGCTCGCGAGCGATTACACGACGTACATGACCGGCGAGATCGTTTCCGTTTCTTCGCAGCGGGCGTAGTTCTCCTGCTGTGCGCCTTTTTGGTAGTTGCGACTACCAGAAAGGCGCACAGCAAGCCCTGGATAGGATGAATTTCATGACTCCACCCCGTAATCCCGACGAGACGACAGGAAAATCCGGACGCCGCGACGAACTTCTCGCGATCGCAGCCGGCCTGTTCGCCGACCGCGGAGTACGTGCGACGACGGTACGAGATATCGCCGATGCTGCCGGAATTCTGTCCGGCAGTCTCTACCACCATTTTGATTCCAAGGAATCGATGGTCGACGAGATCCTGCACCAGTTCCTCGACGAATTGTTCGGCAAGTACCGCGAAATCGTCGCCGCCGGCCTTGACAGTCGCGCGACGATCGAAGCGTTGATCGTCACTTCGTACGAGGCGATCGACGCCTCCCACTCGGCCGTCGCGATCTACCAGGACGAAGTCAAGCATCTGGTCGCGAACGAACGATTCTCGTATCTGGTGGAACGTAACACCGAGTTCCGGGACCTGTGGGTGGGTGTGTTGGAGGCGGGTGTTGCCGACGGTAGCTTCCGCTCCGACATCGACGTGGAACTTGTTTTCCGTTTCATGCGCGACACCGTCTGGGTTGCCGTGCGCTGGTACCGCCCCGGTGGATCGTTGACTGCGCACACCGTGGCAGCTCAGTACCTGGCGATCGTGCTCGACGGGCTCTCTGATCCAGCTGCGTCATCTAAAACTATTGCTGCACAACAAAACTAGGAGTGAAGATAATGTCCGAGGTATACATCGTCGATGCAATCCGCACCCCGATCGGCAAGCGCGGCGGCGCGCTGTCGGCTGTGCACCCCATCGATTTGGGTGCTCACGTAGTCAAGGCCGTTGTCGAGCGCACCGGCATTGATCCCGCCGACGTCGACGACGTCATCTTCGGCTGCGTCGACGCCATCGGCGGCCAGGCCGGCAACATTGCCCGCATGGCTTGGCTCGCAGCGGGATACCCGCAGCACGTTCCCGGCGTGACGGTTGACCGTCAGTGTGGTTCCAGCCAGCAGGCCGTGCACTTCGGCGCGCAGGCCATCCTGTCCGGCACCGCAGATCTGATCGTTGCCGGCGGCGTCCAGAACATGAGCCAGATCCCGATCTCGGCAGCCATGATCGTCGGCCAGCAGTACGGATTCGAGACCCCGACCTCAGGTTCCGTGGGTTGGACCGAGCGTTACGGCAACCAGGAAGTCTCGCAGTTCAAGGGCGCCGAAATGATCGCCGAGAAGTGGGACGTCAGCCGCGAAGAGCTCGAGAAGTGGGCTCTGCAGAGCCATGAGCGCGCCAAGGCTGCTATCGCAGCCGGACGTTTCGACAACGAAATCGTCACCATGGGCGACGCGACAGTCGACGAAGGTCCGCGTGAGACCAGCCTCGAAAAGATGGCAACGCTCAAGGTTCTCGTCGAAGACGGCCGCCTGACCGCTGCTGTCGCAAGCCAGATCTCGGACGGTGCCAGCGCACTGCTGCTGGCGTCGGAAGAAGCAGTCAAGAAGCACGGCCTCAAGCCCCGCGCGCGCATCCATCACCTCAGTGCACGCGGCGACGACCCCATCTTCATGCTCAGCGCGCCGATTCCGGCAACGCAGCACGCATTGAAGAAGGCCGGCCTGACCATCGAAGACATCGACCTGGTCGAGATCAACGAGGCTTTCGCCCCCGTCGTCCTCGCCTGGATCAAGGAAATCGGCGCAGACCCGGCCAAGGTCAACGTCAACGGCGGCGCAATCGCACTCGGCCACCCGCTCGGCGCTACCGGCACCAAGCTGATGGCAACGCTCCTCAACGAGCTCGAGCGCACCGGCGGACGCTACGGACTGCTCACCATCTGTGAGGGTGGCGGAACCGCAAACGTGACGATTATCGAGCGTCTCTGACCTAATTGCTGTGCGCCTTTATTAACCGCGGGCGGGTAATAAAGGCGCACAGTGGGTTAGCTCTGAGGAGTATCCGCTACCTGGACGTCGAACTTCACGTTGTCACCGTCGACGCTGGTCACGGTTCCGGTGACGTCGTATTTGGTGCCCTGATCCGTCAGTGTGCAGGTGACGGTTGCATCTACCTCGGCGTCGAGACCTTCGGGGCAGGTGACGTCATCCGGTGCTTTTCCGACTGTCGCTGCGAGCTGGCTGGACATCTGGGCCGCAACCTTGTCGGCGGCAACCTGCTTCGAGCCCACGCTGACCGAGGCCGAGCATGCGCCGGTAGCCAATACGGCCGCTAGGGCGATGGTGGCGGCGAGGTATTTTCTCTTCATTTTTTCTCCAGAGTGAGCACGGGGCAGGCCTCGGACCGAAGGTCCTCGCTGATATTAGACCCAAATCCAACTTTTCGGACTCACCGGGTAGGCCATTTTTCTGGAGTTCTTCGAGGTCAGCGGCGTCGTACCGTCAGTTTGAACCCTTCGGGCATCAGCGTCAGTCGCTCGGCTACCTTCAGTTGATATTCGGGATCCGGTTCGATGGTGTACTTCTGCAGAATCGTGCCGAGAACAAGAACTGCCTCGTGAATCGCGAATTGTCTACCGATGCAAGCGCGTTCGCCGGTTCCGAATGGTTTGTACGTATGAGCGGGGCGGGCTTTCACCTGTGCCGGCAGAAACCGATCCGGGTCGAATGCTTCAGGATCGTTGCCCCACACGGGATCTCGATGCAATGACGGTATGAGTACCAGCATCCAATCGCCCTTCTTCATCGGATACTTGCCAACCAGGGTGGTGTCGTGCCGTGCTGCGCGGCCGTAGGCGGGGGCTGTCGGCCACAGGCGCAAGGCCTCGTCGAGGACGCGTCGTACGTACCGTAATTTGGCGATCTTCTCGAACGGCGGTTCTTCGTCGCCCCAAATTTGATCGACCTCGGCCTGAGCTTTGGCGAGAACATCCGGATTGTTTGCGAGGTAGTACAGGGCGAATGACAAAGCGCCGGAAGTTGTTTCATGTCCGGCAACCAGGAAGGTGACTACCTGGTGCCGAATGTTCAGTTCGTCGATTCGATTCGGGTCGTTCTCCCGAGCCGCGCGCAACATGAGTTCCAGGAGGTCCTCGTGCGCGCCGCCGGGATTGTCGCGCCGCGCACGAATCACCTCGTCCACCACCTCGGCCATGTATGCCTTGCGGACTTCGTCGCGTCGGTCGGCTCGGCGCGCGAGAAGGCGGCCGACCGCAGTCGATTTGATGAAGGTGGTCTGCTGTGAATGTGAAAGCGCACCGATCATCGCTTTGACAAACGGATGCGGTTCTTCACGATCGAATGAGTCGAAGGAGTAGCTGAACCCGGTTCGGCCGATAGTTTCGAGCGTCAATTTGGTCATGTCGGCGGAGACGTCGACGGGGGAGTTGCTGCCGTGTTTGTCCCAGTATCCGACGAGTTCGCTCGCCACATCGAGCATCGTGCGGTGATACGAGCGCATCGCGGCCTGGCTGAACGCCGGGGCCAGGAGGTTGTGGGCTTTGCCCCAGTTGGGTTCGTGATTGTAGGCGGTGAAGAGGCCGTCGCCGCCGATGCCGCGCAGAGCTTTCACGCCCGGGGCCAGGTGTTTTACAAATCGTGACTCGTCGGAGAGTTCCGCGACCATGTCTGCTCCCGACACGAACACGAATCGATTGCCGAGCACATATCTTTCGAAGATCGGACCCAGTTCGCGGCCGATACTCACGGAGTTCTGCAGTGGTGTCCGGATGTTGATGCCGAGGACGTCGCCGACGATGGGGAGTCGCCGCGCTGGGTGCGGAATGGTGGCTTCGCCGGTAGTCGGCGTTGCGTCGACGCTCATCGTTGTCCCCCGAGAAGAGTTCGCTTACTGAATTAGTGTCTAGTACGCAAAGTACGCCTTACTGAATCGGTGTCAAGTAGTAATCTGATTTTGTTATGGCCACTCCACGAAAACGTCTGGATCGCGAGCAACGCCGCACGCAGTTGCTCGATATCGGTATGCAACTTTTTGCCGACCGATCGTACGAGGACGTCTGGATCGAAGAGGTAGCCGAGATCGCCGGGGTGTCACGGGGTCTCATGTACCACTACTTCCCGACCAAACGGGATTTCTTTGCGGCGATCGTCGAGCGCGAATCGAAGCATCTCCTCGACGTGACCGCGCCCGACGCGTCGCTGCCGGTTCACGAGCAAATCGCCGCTGGGTTGGACGCCTACTTCGAGTACGTCAAAACCCATAGTCGTGGTGTCCGCGCGATCAACATCGGCACGTTGTCAGCGGAAGCCGCGATCCGCGAGATCGTCGAACACGAATTGGCGGAGCAGCAGACGCGCATTCTCGACGCGTGGGGATTCGAAGGTGAGCGTCGAGTACTTGCTGCCGTCGCTGTTCGTGGATGGATCGCCTTCGTTCGGGCAGTGTGCCTGGACTGGCTGGATCATCCGTCGATTCCGCAGGAGGAGTTGCGTGCGATCTGCTTGCGCACGTTGGCCGGAGCCCTCGGGAGTTAGTCGACTTCAACAAGCTTTTGTGACTTGTTGGTGATCAAAGCGCCGAATCCCGCTGCAAGAGGGAACATTACGACGCCGTAGACCGCGGCCGGAACCGCCAGTTGAACGTTGTCCATCAGGCTCACTGCGATGGTGATCGCCAAAGTGCTGTTGTGGATACCGATTTCCATGGAACTGGCGATGGCTTGACGATCCTCGAGACCGAAGATCTTGGGTACGACGTATCCGATGGAAAGGCTCAGTACGCAGAACAATGCTGCGACGATGCCGATGTCGAGAAGGTAGTCGGCGATGTTCGCGCGCTCCGAGATGACGGTTCCGACGATGACCAGTGCCAGCACCGCGGCAGATCCGATGCGAACCGGCTTGTCCATACGCTCGGCAAAGGCGCTCGACCGCAAGCGAACCCACATGCCGATGGCGACCGGGATCAGGACGACGGCAAAAACTTGCAGGACCTTCGTGAACTGGAGGCCGAGGGTGCCGTCGGCGTCGTCAGGTTCGAAGTAACCGAGCGCGAAGTTGGTGATCAGGGGAAGGGTGACGACGGCGATCACTGAATTGACTGCTGTGAGAGTCACATTGAGTGCGACGTCGCCGCGGAAGAGGTGACTGAAGAGATTGGCTGTTGTTCCGCCCGGTGACGCGGCGAGGAGCATCATGCCGACTGCCAACAGCGGATCGAGATCGAAGAGGGTGACCAGACCGAAGGCGGCGGCGGGCAGCAATATCAGTTGGCAGACGAGAGCGATGGAGACAGCTTTGGGTGCCTTCGCAACGCGGGCAAAATCACCGACGGTCAGTGAGAGTCCGAGGCCGAACATGATGATGGCGAGCGCGACCGGCAGGCCGATCGACGTGAGAGCTGAGTCCATGGGTAATGGCTTCTTCCAGTTACTTGGGGAGAATTTTACTGAAACTACCGCGGTGCCCGATTCTGCGTGGTCATTTGGATACATTGGTGTATCGGGCCGTGACGGAGTGCCCGGGCACGGTTATCGTCGAACTATGTGCCGAAACATCACCGAACTTCGTGGACTCGAACCGCCGGCCACACCGGAGGAGATCGAGGCAGCATCTCGCCAATACATACGTAAGGTGAGTGGAATCGCGAAAGTCTCCGACGCTAACCGTGACGCCTTCGAGCAAGCTGTCCGTGAGGTCACCGCGACTACGACGCGCCTGCTCAGTGAGCTCCCGGCGCGTAGGCAACCGCCGCAGACTGTTCCGCCGCTGCGTCGGCCAGAGGTAGTGGCGCGGATCGCGGCACGCGCCACCTAGTCCGGTGAACCTGACCGATATCGACGCGTGGGACGCCGATTCCCTCGCCGACCTTGCCAGTGGGCTCGAAGGGATGCTGGTCGCCCATCGCGTCCGCGACCTGCAACGCCGGTTGGCGGCACTGCGCGTTGCTGCTCGAGACGACGAACTGCAGGTGCGTGCCGACGGCGAGATACGAGCAGCAGTGGCCGTCGCCGACGGGCATCCGCTGCAGCGGCAGATTTCTGAACTGTCGGCGCAGGCGTCCGAGTTGATAGCCGAAGCGGTTCTGGTCGGGGCAGAATTCGACCATGCCCGAGCGTCGGTGACCGCGCATGTGAGTGCAGATTTTCGCGATAATGTCACTCGGGTCAACAAGGATTGGCGCAACCTCTGCTCGGGCGGTCAAGCAGAAATCGTCAAGAATGCTCCGGAATTGATCGCGAACCTGGACGGTATCCCCGCTGCCGTGCGCGATGTCGCGAATCGTGCACGAATCGACACGGAACGTCGTCGGCTGCAAGATGACTCGATCCGCATCCAACAGGAATTGCAGCGAGAGTTCTTCGGTGGACGACTCAGCAATACCGGCGCCGGATTGTGGTACGCCCAGCGCAAACTGGAAGATCTGGATGCACTCGAGGAGTTGCTGCGCGAAGATGCCGACTTCGTGTTGGTCATGATGGACATGCGTTCCGGCGAACGAGGCTTCGCGGCAGTTGCCGTGGGTGATCCTGGTACCGCAGATCATCTTTCGGTGACAGTGCCGGGCCTCAATACCAACGTCAAGGATTCCATGCGCGGTATGGCACTCGAGGCACGTCGGCTCCGGGACGAGGCCGGGCGCCAACTCCACACGGCGGGACGTGGACACGAAAAGGTGTGCACCATCGCCTGGATCGGCTACGACGCCCCGCAGATGACCGGCCCGGGCAAGTTCGACGTGGGCCGCGCCAGCCTCGACGTCAGCCGAGGCACCAAGGCGCGGATCGCCGCCGACGCACTCAGTAGCTTCTTCCACGGGCTGCGCGCATCGTCGGTGAAGGACAATCCGCACTTCACTGCTCTCGGCCACTCATACGGATCGCTCGCCACTTCCCTTGCCTTGCAACGGAATGGGTATGTGGGAGTCGCGGACGTGGTGTTCTACGGCTCGCCGGGGGTACGTGCGCGTGAAGAATCGCAGCTCGAAGTCGCGGCCGGTCACGTCTACGTCATGAAGGCAGAGGGCGACGCCATTGCCGGCTTCGGTCGCTTCGGCGGTGATCCGTCCGATCGGTCCTTCCAATGTCTTTCCACCAGAAGTGGTTACAGCCCTGACGGTATCTATCGTGAGCGTGCATTCGGTCATGCCGAATATGCCAGAACCGGCGACAACGGAGAGCTGAGAATGACCGGCTACAACTTGGCCGTCGTCATTGCCGGACTACCGGAACGGGCAGTGCTGGCCTGAACACGTGTCGTGGTTACTGCACCGCGCATCCGCGCGCTGCTTCTTCAACGACTGGCAAAGAACCTGGTTGCGGACTTTTCGTCCCGGTTGGTCTGCAGGAGGATGTCGAGAACGTTGCCGTGCTGGTCGACGGCCCGCCACAGGTATTGGCGTTTCCCGTTGATCTTCAGAGATACCTCGTCGAGGTGCCATCTGTCGTCAGGCCGGGGTGCACGTCGACGTAAGGCGGCGGCGTATTCGGGCCCGAACGCCGCGCACCATGTCCGGATCGTCTCGTAGGACACGTCGACGCCGCGAGCGCGCATGAGCACCTCGACCTCGCGGTAGGACAGCGGGAACCGGTGATACAACCACACACAATGGGCGATGATCTCCCGGGGAAACCGGTAGCCCTTGTATGTCGACGACATCATCGAATCTTGGCCGGCCGAAGCGATCTCACCAAGTTGAGAGTGCCTCATCTTCTTTTCGTGCTTGTACATGTCCGTTGTCGGCTGCTGGCTGGTGGACAAGGTGCGCCGGGCTGAGCGCACGACGGCCTCGTCGATTATCCGGCCGGACTTGTCCACGATGGCACCGCGACCTGCTGCCAATCCGGCTTCGAAGCGTTCGAGCATCTGCTGTGCCTCGTCGATCGCTCTAACGGACGGCGTAAACACCTTGTGCACCAAGGCAACCTGGCTCGGGTGAATACAGGCCCGGCCGAAGAACCCTTGTCGCCGCGCTCGCTCGGTGGACACCTGTAGAGCGTCGAGGTCGTGAATGTTGATCGATACCGGTGCGACGGGCGGCGTCGATCCGGCTCCGGCACAGGCGAATACGATCTGGTTGCGTGCCCAGGCAGTCTCCGACTCGTCGGGGCCGGGGTCCAGGCCCACTGCAGCACAGAGGTCGTACTCACCCAGTTGCACTCGCGCTACACGGGGAACGCGGAGCAGGTCATCGATCCGACGTACCGCTTCCGGTGTCTCGATCAACGGGGAAACCAGTAGAGAGTTGTTCAACTGTGTGTCGGCAACTCTCTCGAGGTCGGTCAGGCCGGCCTTGGCCAGGACGATTCCGGTGAGTGAGTAGCCGGTGCCGAGGGACGACAGGTCTTCTTCGCCGAGGTGGCCGGGGTTGATTCGTACCCACAGTTCGACGCCGGTGTCGGCCCTGTGTTGGCTGAGGAAGTCGACAACATTCTGGCGCGCTCGAGCCTTGGCTGCTAGGGGCACTGCGTCTTCCAGATCGAGGATGACTGCGTCGGCGCCCGATGCGATGGCCTTGTCGAATCGTTCCGGTGCGGTGCCCGGGACGTAGAGGTACGACCGCGGGAGCGGCCGGTTTTCCTCGTCGCGTACGGCGATGGTGTCCAGGGTTTCCTCGTACGCGCAGTCGGCTCGTGTACTGACCTGAATCATTTATCTCCTGTCTGGGACAGTCGCTAGGCAACCGTCCGACTGGACTAAGTCAAGGATGACCGTCCAACTTATGCAATTCGGATCAAGGTAACGCAGACCAGGCATTCACAGCGGATTTACCATAAAGAATATCGACGAATAATTCAACCGACTGATACGTATGATTATCGAGCGACCATACGACTCGACGGTCTAGAAAATCCTCCTGGCCTGCATCATTGACATATTAGTCAGGTTGTTGCCAGAAACGGAAGGGGGTTGGACGAACAATTCCCGGATCTCGCTGCATGTTCCTGTGCAGTAAATTCTCGACCATCCAGCGGTTTTTCGAATTCCCGATCTGATTAACAACCAATGCGACGGAATTAACAACAAACATGACGCCAATAACAATAAGGACGAGTCATTAACAACTAATTTGACGGCATTAACAACAAATACGGGTGTGATCCCCGCTGAGAGTTCAGCAGGGATCACACCCGTATCGCGTCACATCATGGTGTGCTGGATCAGGACGACTCGAACAGGTTCCGTTGTCAGTGGGGGATCGTGTCGGGCATGATCAAGTCGGGAACCACGCAATCGTCGAAGTCCGGCTCCTGCAGCATCGCGACCAGATCCGGCCGCGCGTTGCGCGCCGACCGTGCAGCGTCGACAAACGAGCGCACCAATTCTGAGTTGTTGTCGGAGCGCCACGCCACTGTGATCTCATTCGGTGTGGCGTCGGCGATCGGCACCACCTTGACTCCCGGATAGGGGATCCAGCGAGCGCACGCCCCCGTTACCACGACGCCGACGCCGGCAGCCACCTTCTGGAACTCCTCGAGCACCGAGGTCGAGCGGGACATCACCTTCGCCGGCACTCCGTTGCGATGGGCGTCGAGTTCCCAGTACGCATTCCACGTCGGGTCGGTGTTGGCAGCCCCGAGAAACGGCTCCTCAATCAGCTCGGCGGCAGCGACAGAGGTGCGGTCGGCGAGGGGATGGTCGGTGCGGAGCATCACCACGAGGGGTTCGGTGAACAACGGCTCGAACTCGACGCCCTCCGTCGTGAGCGGACGACGCAGGAACGCCACATCCACCGAGCGGTCGGCCAGTCCGGCCGAAGGATCGTCGTAATTGAACTGGCGCATCTCCACCGTCACATCGGGCTGGCGATCACGGAAGGCGGACAGGATCGGCTCGGTCAGCATCAGGGCTGCTCCGTCGAGGAATCCCAGGACCAACCGCTCGTGTTCGCTGCGCTGCGCTGCGCGGGCACGCTCGGCGGCGGCGTCGAGCGCGGCCAGTATCTTGCTGGTGTCCTCGAGGAACGCGGCACCGGCAGCGGTCAGGGTTATGCTGCGCGTGGTCCGGGTGAGTAGCGCTACGCCGAGGGTCCGTTCCAACTGCTTGATCTGCACACTCAGTGCCTGCTGCGCGATGTGCAGTCCTTGAGCGGCGCGCGTGAAGCTCAACTCTTCTGCCACCGCGACGAAGTAGCGTAGTTGACGCGTGTGGAGTTCCATAGCGGAAGTCTATGTCGGGGTTGTCCGGTGAATGGGATTCTAGGCGGTGAATGGGACTAGGTTCTGCCAGCGATCAGTGTCAACCAGGGCATCCCCAGCGGGTCGGCCGCGATCAACTCCTCTCGACCCCAGTGACGGATAGTCCGGTGTCTCGCGCGCCCTCGCGGACGTCTCCAGGCTTCCGGCCGCCGCGGATCTGGATTATCGCCACTCATGACCGAACCGAAGTGGTCATCCGATTCCCGGTCTGGGGTCAGGTCTCCAAACAGACCGCCTCTGCCCTCGGGGATGTTCTGCTGTGCCCGGAAACTGCTGCACTCCACTCAACTTGACAGACGCCGTCGCGACCCGGAAATCGGCCCATGGGCTGAAGCTCGACATCGTGGCTCCTGACGTGAGATTCGGCGACGTGATTGTCATGGTGTCGGTGGCCCCGAGGTTCGCCGTTCTGGGCAACTTTGACAGGGACGCCAATGGTCGAACTGCCCGAACGAGAGCAAATTACTTGGGCGAGAGTTATTTTGGGAAACTTGGCGGTTCGGTCTCTCGTTCTGCGGGATTGAGTTGCTGATCACTGACAAGCATTACAGTTACTCGTTAGCAAATTACATTGTGGTGTCGACGGTTGAACTTCAGAAGCCGAACCATTCGAATAATCGGCCGAGAAACCCCGGCGTCACCGACATTCGGAACTGTGCTGGTCTGGTGTCTGGTGATAGTGAAAACTGTTGCACTCCAAATAACTTGACAGTGTTTAACTTGACAATCCGGCTTCGATTTCGCGGCTGCATCGTCACTCGGTACGTCCGGCCTGCATGAACTATCACAATGCCCGATCGCCTAATTGCCGTAATTTTCGTGATTCGCCCTAATTGCTGATCGATTGCGCTACCTTGAGCCGGATCGATGTAACTGGACGCTCGTCTAGGCGCTCGTTTCAGGGCGGTTGCCGAGGCGCCCCAAAGAAAGGGAATCATGATGCAGAGCAACACCCTTCGTGCGGTCGGAGGCCTGAGCGTATTAGCTGTGGCCGCCGGATTCGCGGTAACGATAGGCGGCGGAATTGCAAGTGCGGCACCGGGATCGCTGAGCTGGGCCGACGGCAACACCAACTTGAGTCGCACCATCAGCAATGTAACCCCGATCGAGGGCGAGATCATCACCTCCTCGACCACCTTCAAGCGGGCTCAATTCAAGGAAGCCGAACTGCTCTGGATGGTCAAGGACTTCCACCCGACGTGTCTGACCTACGTGGAGGGTTCCGCCACGCTCAACGGCAGTGCGATCGCCTCGACATCGGAGGCAGGCTTCGCCATGGTCGGCAGCCCCACGGCCACCACGACCTTGGCTAGGGTGGTCGACAACCTCTTCAACGGCGGTACCACGCCGGCCACGTTCGTGTTCTCGTACAAGGTCGGTGCCGACTGCGCCCGGGGTGTCCCGCTGGTTACGGGGATGGACTACAACGGCGATCTCGGTTTCAGCACCTTCGCCACCAAAGGCCCGTCAGTCTCGGTAGCCAAGAATGTTTCGACAACTGCGCTCGCACCGGTCACCGGCGCAAAGGTAGGTCAGTCGACGACACTGAGCGCGACGGTCACCGGCGGCGCCGACGGCAACATCGTCGAGTTCTACGACGGCATCACAAAGCTCGGCGAAGGTGCTCTCAGTGCTGGTACGGCCACGTTGGCGTGGACCCCGGCCACGGATGGTCAGCACAGTCTGACCGCGAAGTTCCTGGGGACGACGGCGGCCATCGAGTCGACCTCGGCGCCGCAGAACGTCCAGGTCATTCCCGCTGATGTCGAGACGACGACCACGTTGACCGTCCCGGCCACCGTCGACGTCGGCGCGGACGTCACCTTTACTGCTGCCATCACCCCGGCCACCGCAACCGGCCAGGTGCAGTTCAAGGACGGCGACGTCAACGTCGGCAACCCCGTCACCGTTGTCAACGGACAGGCCTCGATCACCCGTCAGTTCCCGGAGGCCGGTACGCATAGCATCACCGCACACTTCGTCAGCTCCGGCGGCAGTCTCAATTCCGACTCTGCAGTGTCTTCATTGACCGTCAATGACGCCGACTTCGGTACCACCACAACGGTTCTCGAACCGCTCACCGCTACCGTCGGCGTCGAGACCAACCTCTCGGCCACCGTCATGCCGTTCCCGAGCGCCGGTGAGGTCGAATTCACCGTCGACGGCGTCCTCGCCGGCTCGGCAGAGGTCGGCACCGGCGACGGAGTTGCAGTTCTCCCGCACACCTTCGACACCGTCGGCACCTCGACAGTGGTTGCGAAGTTCCTGGGAACCCCCGGATTCACGGGTTCCACCTCGGTTGAATACTCGGTCACCGTCAAGGATGTCGAGCCCAACCGCGTAGACACCACCACCGCCCTCGGCGTCACCGGAAACTCCAATGTCGGTACCCCGATGACGTTTACGGCAACCGTCGCTCCGTCGACCGCCAACGGAACGATCCAGTTCAAGGTCGGCACCACCCTGATCGGCGCACCCGTCGCCGTCGTCAACGGTGTCGCCACCGGCACATACACCTTCGACGCCGAAGGCACCTATGCCGTCACGGCAGTCTTCGTCGGCGGCGACGGCTGGAAGGACTCCGTGTCCGGTCCCACCGTCGTGGGCATCACCACCGCCACCACCCCCGGTCCCGAAACCGGCAGCTTGGGTTCACTTTCCGGCATTTTCGGTAGCTAGTTCCACTCCCGCAGCCATTCATCCTTAGGAGAATTCGTGCAGAAGAAAAGGATTCAACGGCTCGTCACACCGATCGGTGTGGGAGCGCTCGCCTGCGTCACCATGCTGGGCGGTGTTCCGGCGCAGGCCGCGACCACCAGCACCACGTTCGTCGCTGCCTGCCTGGCCACACCCTCGGCAGTGGCCGGTCCGACCACCGAGGCCCAAAACGCCACGGTCGATGTCGACGCCCCCGAGTCGGTCAACGCCGGTGAGGAGTTCGAGGTCACCATCGTGCCGCCGCCGATCACCTACCCGAACAAGGTGTCCGTCGCGAACGTGCAGAACGTTTCGCGCATCAAGATCGACGTAGCGATTCCCTCGAACGCCGAGTTCCTCGGCGCGGAGATCGTGGTGGGCACGTCCTCGGGTCTCAGCGGTGTGACGCCAAATGTGCTGCGTGTCAACGAAGCCGGCAATATCGACCCCAACGGGACGATCATCCGCCTCTCGGGTGACAACGCCACGATCGGTAACAGCCCCAACTCGAGCACCAGCAACCAGGCCGGTATCGTCGCCAACGCCGCCAGCGGCGCGACCACCACCTTCCAGCTGCCGCAGGTCAAGGCACGCCTGAAAGCCGGCCCGTCCGGCGCCGTCGAAATGAAGCTTCGCACCGTCGGGGACGCCGCGAAGTGGAACCACGACAAGAACTTCCTGACCTTCCTCCCGAAGGCCAGCGCACCGATCGTCGGCACGGCGTGGGCCCCCACCCGATGCACCCCACGTGACAGTGAAACCGCAGCGCTCAACAACGGCGCCGGCCCGCTCGCCTCGACCAACATCATCGAAGCCGACAAGCAGACCACCACCACCGTGGTGGCTCCCGGCGCCGTCAAGAACGGCGCAGAGGTCACCTTGACCGCGAACGTCGCCCCGGCAGCACCCGGCGGCACCGTCGAGTTCTTCGACGGCGCAACCTCTCTCGGCGCACCGGTGGACGTAGCGAACGGCACTGCGTCGATCACGCACACCTTCACCACCGACGGCAACCACGAGATCACCGCCGCGTTCTCCGGAACCACCGGCTTCATCACCTCGACCTCCGCGGTCAAGACCATCAACGTGAGCACCGACGACACCGTCACTACGCTCGCGATGACCAGCCCGGAACTGGCCTTCGTCGACCAGGAAGTCAACCTGCACGCACAGGTCACCCCGGCAGTCCAGGGTGGCACGGTGGAGTTCACCGTCGACGGCGGTACCCCGGTCTCCGGCACGGTCGGCACGGACGGCGTCGCGGTCGCGCCGTACAAGTTCACCACCACCGGCACTCACCGCGTCCTCGCCCGCTACTCCGGCACCCAGGGCGTCGGGGGTTCTGTCGCACCGATGTTCCCGGTCAGCGTCACCACCGCTCCGGCGGCAGCTGTCCAGACCAGCACCACGCTCGCTCCGGTCGGCACGATCACCAAGGGCAGCTCGGTCACGCTGAAGGCGACGGTCGATCCGACTACCGCCAACGGCAAGGTCCAGTTCAAGATGGGTGACGTCAATCTCGGCGCTCCCGTCGCTGTGGTGAACGGTGTTGCGACACTGCCCACCACGTTCGCGGCTTCGGGTGAGTTCAGCATCACCGCTGAATTCATCGGCGCTGCAGGGTTTATCGACTCGGCGTCTGCTCCGCAGGCACTGACGGTTCCCGCCGACACCGATCCGGGCCCGGACGGCCCCTTCGGTAGCTTGTCAAGCATCTTCGGATCGTAGGATCCGAGTTGTAGGGCGAAGTGAAAGGCGCGTCACCGACATTGTTTCGGTGGCGCGCCTTTTCGGCCGACGAATTTCCTGGTGCCTCCGAAAATTGCTGCATCCCAAACAACTTGACAATCCCCTGTGGTCTACTGCTCGGGAGGTTTGGGCGTCACGTCCGCGCACGCCGTGGTCTCGGCATACAGCGTTTGTTTCGAGAGCTCGAATTATCGAGCTGATCAAGGAGAAGTTGAATGGTATCGACGTTGGTTCGCAAAGGGCTGGTAGCTGCCGTGTCCTTGACCGGTTGCATTGCCCTCGCAGTGGGCGGCAGCGGTATCGCGTCCGCAGCAGGAGTGGATCGTCCGTTCACCGCATCGTGCCACGGCTGGCAGTTTCCCGGGCCGATCACTCACAACGAGACGCGTGACTCCGGAGTCACGATCACGGCACCGGCAGCCGTTCCGCCGAATTCGACTTTCACGTATCGCATCGCACCCAAGCCGATGACGGTACCCAGCAGTGGCTACGACCTCAGAAACGTCGTGAACTGGACGCGCCTGAAATTCGATTTCGATATCCCCGTCGGCACCACGTATGTGGGGGCGCAGATCGTTTCCGGAACCAGTTCGAATCTGGGCGGCGTGGCACCCTCGGTTCTTCGGATCAACGACAACGGTTCTCCCGACTCCAACGGTGCACATCTCCGAATTTCGGGCAACAACGTCACAGCCGGCAACGGGCCGAACACCAGTAACAACAGCGGCGGCGGTATCGAGGTCGGTGCCGGGCAGACATTCCAACTCCCCGCCGTTGATGTCACCGTAGTGTCGGGCGTAGTCGGTACCCAGATCAAGCCGATGCTGCGTGTGACCGATACCAACTCCGGTTCCTACGACAGCGCGAACAATTACCTGACCTTCTTGCAACAGGAAACGTTGCTCGGTGGGGTGAGGTACTGGCTGACCACCAATTGCTCACCGCGCGACGATCGATCGGCTGCGCTGAACTCGGGCGGTCAGCCGCTGACAACAATCAGCGTTGATTCGAGTCTGGCCCAGACCGAGACGCGAATCAGCGCACCGGCAAGTGCAGTCGTCGGGGATTCGATCGAGTTGACGGCGACGGTGACTCCCATGCCGTCGGGCGGAACAGTGCAGTTCCGTGACGGCGGTACCGATCTCGGCGCTCCGGTACCTGTCGTCAACGGCGTTGCGAAGGCGAACCGCACGATGGACACGGCGGGCGACCGCAACATATCGGCGTACTACGCCGGTACTGCGGGATTCATGGAATCCATGTCCGGAGCCGTCACGGTCAATGTCACCGAACCAGTTGTCCCCGAACCCGGCAGTCTCGGTAGCCTCGGATTCGGGTCGTGAAAATTGTGAAGAGAGAACAGGATTCGTCGATGAAAACAGTGTTCCGTCGCGGCAGCGCGCTCACCGCCGCATCTGCGTTGGCCGGTGGCTTGTTCATGGTCGCCGGGGGTGCGATTGCTTCTGCTGCTCCCGAAGTTAAGAACGTGGGCTTCACAACCGCATGCCATGTCCGCGAGATGGACGGTGCCGCAAGCCCGATCACGTTCAACGAGACCGTCGGATCGGGGGTTACTGTCACCGCGCCCGCAACGGCTACCCCGGGAGAAACCCTTACCTATCGTCTGCAGCCGAATGAGATGAAGGCGAACAGCGGCGGCCACGCCAGCCGAGGGGTTGTGCATTGGGCGCGGATCAAATATGACTTCGATATCCCGGCGGGGGTGGAATTCGTGAAGTCCGAACTCGTGGCAAATAGTGCGTACGGTCTCGGATCCGACAGTGCCACTCCGACTGTCACCCAGATCGACGACAGCGGAAACCTGTCCGCGGCCGGTACACATCTGCGTATTTCCGGTCTGAATCGAACGACCGGGAACGGTCCGAACTCCGCCGTTCGATCCAGCGACGGAATCATCGTCGGCGCAAACACCAAGTTCCGGCTGCCGGCGATCGATGTGACGGTCAAGGCCGGTGCCGCCGGGACCGAGATCAACCCTTCGGTGCGCGTCTCCGATTCGGGTTCTGCAAATTACGATAACGACAAGAATGCTCTCACCTTCGTTCAACGTGAGAAGGACGTTTTCGGGGTGAACTACTGGGAGCGTTACAACTGCTCGCCTCGCGACAATAGTTCGTCCAGCCTCAATGCCGGTGGTAAAGCGCTCACTACGATTTACGTCAGTCAGCCGACCACGACGACGATGCAGATGCCGGAGTCGGTGCAGGCGAGTGCACCGACCGAACTCGTCGCGAATGTCGGTCCGGCCCCGGTAAGGGGCAATGTGCAGTTCCGAATTAATGGTGCTGACATTGGCTCACCGGTTGCTCCCGGCCCCGATGGTGTTGCGCGGCTACCCCATACGTTCTACACAGCCGGAACAGCACAAGTGTCCGCTGCATTTCAGGGAGTAAACGGATTTCTGAGCTCCAGCTCTACAGAGGCGACGGTGACGGTGACCGCGGCACCGGTAGTCAAGCAAACCGATACGGTAGTGACGGTGCCTGGCGATGCCAAGACAGGTACGTCGGTGACTCTGAAGGCACAGGTATCACCGCTACCCGCCGCCGGCACCCTCCAATTCAAGGACGGCGCTGCAAATATCGGTGATCCGATTACGGTGAGTGCCGACGGAAGTGCAACCCTCGAACACGTCTTCACCTCGGCGGGAACACACGCTGTGTCGGCCTATTACTCCGGCGCAACAGGATTCAAGCCGTCGATAGCACCAGCGCAATCGGTCATCGTGTCGGATCCGGCACCGTCGGACGTCACCACTTCGACTTCGCTGAATGTTCCAGGGTCGGCGAAACAGGCTGCCGCGGTTGAACTGTCGGTGACGGTCGCACCGAACCCGGGTGGGGGCTCCGTCCAGTTCTACGACGGTGACCAGCTCATCGGAGAATCCGTCGTCGTCGGGGCAGATGGCGTAGCTCGTATGACGCACACGTTTACCTCGATCGGCGATCATCGGATCACGGCTGTATTCAACGGGCGTGCTGGGTTTACGCAGTCGACGTCGGACGAATCGATCGTGAGTGTGTCGTCGACGCCGGGAGATGGCGGAACAGACGGCAACGGTTCATTGGGTGGCCTGTTCGGTTCCTGATTCAATCGATTCGAACGCTACTGCCCCCTACTCCGATCGGAGTAGGGGGCAGTAGCGTTCGGCCGACTTCTTACGAACTAGCTGCCGTTTTCCAAGATGCGGGAGATGGTGTCGCCGAGGACATCGCTGATAGATCCGGTTGAGGACATCTGACCGTCGGAGGATCCGAGACCGGCTCCGTCGAGGCTTCCGGTGGCCGATTCGCCGGCATTCTTGGCGCGAACAGTGAAGCACGAGTTCAAGTTCGGGAGCCACTCTTCGATACCTACGGTGCCTGCGACACCGATGCCGCCACTTGTGATCGTATCGCCGACCTTAACGCCGGCGGGGACCTTGTAAGTGATGTCGAGAGTCACCGGGTTGCCGGAGTTGACAAACCATCCGGTGCTGCGGACTGAGTAGCCGGTTCCGTTGGCTACCGGCGTGACCGCCTCGGATTTCTGGCCACCAATAGCGTGGTAAGCGGTCACGCTGGCGCTGACCGGTGCACCGAATCCGGCAGGCGGGTAATCGGTGATTGTGTTGACGTACGGATTGCCGATCGAGGTGGTGCCGACAACCGTCTTGTAGGTCACTTCGGTGCCCGCAGCTACCTCTTTTTCGGTGACCGTCTTGCTGTAGTTGTGCGTGATCCACACGGTGGAGGGATTGTTCTTGCTCGCATTCGAGGTCTGCTGGCAGACGGGGGCGGCGGAGGAAATTCCGGTGCCGATTCCGACGGTGACGCCGGCGGCAATGAGAGCCAAGGACGCAGTTGTGGCTACAGCCTGGCGCATTGAGGGACGAGACATTCTAGGGCTCCATTCGATTCATCAGGATTGCAGTTGCGTTCCGAATGCCCGTGCAGTTGGGCTGGGGGAGTGAGCGCCGTCGAAATGGTTCGGAACGCGCGAGCATGGCATCACCCTTTCTACTAGACCCTCGTCTAGTTTGCGGCGGAATGCGATAACTGCAACAGGCCGCGTAGTTAAGCTGACACTGTCAAGTTGTTTGGGATACAGCAGTTTTCGTGCATATCAGGGAATTTTGCGGAACGGTTGGTCGGGCCGCAGCGCTCTGTTGGGTGACCTGCACTTCACTGGCCGGAGAACGGAAAATCGTACTCGATTTCACGTATTGGATCAGGTCGTCGTGCGGGCCACTGCGGCCTGACAGGCGGCTCCGTGAGATGCCTTGTTTTATCGAAAGTGGTTGCACGACAAGTAACTTGACAGTGTCAACTTCAGTAGATCGCCAGACAAGACGGTTGTCCGACCTGGATGATGGCTGACATGCATCTGAACGATCGTGTTACTCGTCTCCCTCGGCGCAGCACTGCGGTGTTCGCGACTCTGTCGGCTGCACTGCTCCTCGCAGCCTCGAGTGCGCTGCTCGCTCCCGGCATCGCCTCGGCTGTCCCGGGTGACGACATCACCGACTCCTGCCTGGAAATGTCCCAGGGCGGTGGACTTTGGGTGTCGCCGGATGACTTCAACCCCACCAACACGGGCTATATCCCGATCCCCGGTGACTCCGGCACGGTGCTGACCTTCGATGTGCGCAACACCTGCGCCGTGCCCGCCACTCTCACCCTCTACAGCCAGAACTGGTCGGTTGCCGATGGCGGCACCGCGACAGTGCAGGGCCAGATCGGCAGCCAGAAGGGTCAGCAGGTTCAGATTGGTCCCGGTAAGGACTCGGAGACCCGCATCGAGCTGACGAAGAAGGCTGTCACTCCCAACGCCGGCGTGATGGTCGGGTTCATCCTCGGTATCCCCGGTGGTGAGGTTGTGCAGGGCAATCAGATCAATGGCGGCTGGGGTCTCATGCTTGTCGAGGACGAGGCCGCTGCAGTGGTTGCACCCGGCGCTCCCACCGGCCTGACTCTCGGCGCGGCTGAGGTCGAGGCGGGTACACCGGTCAAGGTTTCCGGCAAGGCCGAGCCCGGCAGCACCGTCACCGTCACGGGCGGTGGCGCGACGTGCACAGCTACTGCGGACACGAACGGCAACTTCAGCTGCGACCTGACAATCGCCACGGTCGGCGATCACTCGATCACCGCTACCGCGACGAACGCCTGCGGCACCAGCCCGGCCTCGACTGCAGTCACGGTGAAGGTGGCAGCGAAAACCACCGATCCCGGCGGCAGCAGCAGCGGTTCCCTCGGCAGCCTGGACCTGTTCGGCAGCCTCGGTAGCTAGCGCCCGGCCAATTCGGCCACACAATCCTCGCGATGCGCGGGGGACGGTATCCACCAGGCCCACGCATCGCCAGACTTCTCGGCTACGGATTTCGTTCGGCTGCTGAATCCCCACGCCCTTCCGGGCTGATCCACCGGCCTGCGCTTCCGCACAGCCGAGCTCAACCAAGCGCGTCGGATGTCCCGACGCGACAGCACAGGAGGAATACCAGATGAAGAAGACCACCAAGGCCGCCATCGCTGCTGGTGCAGCCGCACTGCTCCTCGCCGGCGGCGCGGGCACCATGGCCTCGTGGAACGCATCCACCAACGCGGGTGCGGCACAGACAGTCACGGCCGGTTCGATGGCGGTCGAGCAGACCGGTACCGGCACCTGGACGTGGGGAACTGGCGGAACGTTCAACCCCGCTTCGGACAAGATCGTGCCTGGCGACGTCGTCAAGTACACCGCAACCTACAAGATCGACCTCGTCGGCACGAACCTGAAGGCCACGCTGACGCCGTCGCTTTCGGGCGTCTCCGGAGACCTGGCGAGCCAGCTCACGACGGCCGCCTCCAGTAGCACCCAGACGGTGTACAGCGCGGGCCTGAACCAGGTGGCCACGTTCACCACCGAGATCACGTTCAACAACACGGGGATTGACAACACCGGCCAGACGAAGACCGCCAGCCTCTCCGGCGGCGCGGTCACCCTCGAGCAGACGCTCTCCTAGTAATCCGTAACCAGAAGAAGGTCACGTGAAAACCCAGTACAAATGGGCGATCGCAGCCTCGTCGGTTCTGCTCATCGGGTTCGTCTCGGTGCAGCAGACCGGCGCGCTGTGGCGCGATTCAGTTGAATCACCCGGCGCTACCATTACAGCCGGTCTGCTCGACATTTCCGCAGGCCAGGACGGCGTCAAGCAGTTCAACCTCGACGGCTTCAAGTTGGAGAACAAGGGCCCGGGTGACAGCATTCAGATGCCCTTGCCGGTGATCAACTCCGGCAATGTGCAGATGAGCTACACGCTGTCTGATGTGGTGCTCAACGGCGCCACACCTCCGCCGTTAACCCTGCGTGTGACCAAGGTGGCCAACGAGGCGGCCTGCACCACAACCAGCGATGGGGGCACTGACGTGCTCTACAGCGGTGCCATGGACGGGGCGGCCTTTGCTCAGCCCCAACTCGTCGCGGCCGGTCAGATGCAGGTGCTGTGCCTGCGGGCCACGCTGGGTTCGGGCGCTGCCGCCGCTCAGGCGAGCGACGCCACTTTCACCTTCGCGGCAAGCTCGGTTAGCCAGTAATGACTGTCACCGCGAGAAACCAGCGCGTGAGCGAAAGTGCCGAGTACCAACCTCGGCACGGCGCACACACGGAAATGTCTGATCCGCAACCTGATTCAGGGAACGGTGGAGGTGACAAGACCACCGTCTGGTGGTGGGTTCGCACCGTCGTCTCCTGGTTGCTGTTGCTGTTGATGGTCGGTTTTTTCGCGGTGATGGTCGTGATTCCACGGCTCACTGGCTCGACCGCGTACACGGTGCTCACCGGCTCGATGGAACCGACGATGCCCCCGGGCACGCTCATCGTCGTTAAGCCGACTGCCAACGAGGATCTGGCGACCGGTGATGTGATCACGTTCCAGCCGGTTTCCGGTGATCCCGCGGTGGTGACTCACCGCATCGAGGGCATCTATTACACCGGGGAAGGGGAGCGTCGCATCCACACTCGCGGCGACAACAACCCCATCGCTGATTCGTGGTCGCTTGTGCCCGAACAGATCCGGGGTCGGGTCATCTACTCGGTGCCGCAGCTCGGCCGGGTGAACACGGTGATCAACGGTCAATCGCGGTCGATCCTCATCACCGGCGTCGCAGTAGCCCTGGGCGGATACGCGGTGTGGATGGTGATCAGCGGATTGCTCGACAAACGCCGGGAGAACGGCGCGCACGGGGAATCGGTCGATGAAAAGGGTTCCGATGCAGACGACTTGCAGGCTCATGCCATGCCGGTATCAACCACTGAAACGAAAATAGGACACGAGAATGTCTAACAACCAGCAATCGCGCACTAGCGCGCGCTTCGGGTCGGGGATGCGCGGCAGTCTGGGCGACACCGGCTGGACCCGCACCCGGGCCGTCCTCTCCCTAGGCATGGTCTTAGGCCTCGGCGCGGTCGGAACGATGGCGGCGTGGTCCGACAGTGCCACCGCGACCACCGGCATGTTCAGCACGTCGTCGGTCCAGCTGCAGGTCGACAACCAGCGGCCCACGCACCAGTTCATCGCGCTCAAGCGCAACAGCATGCAGCCGGGACAAAGCGTGGCCGGGCCGGTCAAGGTCCAGAACACAGGAGCGGTTAATTTCAAGTGGGCTGTGGCCGCGAACGGTTCCGGATCATCGACACTGGTCGGCAAGTTGACAGTGAGTCTGCATGAAACTGCCGCCAACAATGGCAGCACGTGCTCTGGAACAATGATCGGTACCGCGAAAAGCGTGTCCACCAGTCCGACCCTTGTTACGGGAAGGACGTTGACCGCTGGCGCGACTGACAACGTGTGCATCCAGGTCAAGGTCGATTCGACCGCTGGAAAGACTGAGCAGTTCAAGATTGCCGACCTCGGCTTCAACTTCACGGCCGAAGGCGTTGTAGCAGCACCATGACATCCACCGATGAGATGGATTTGCCGGGCCGCAGCAGAGGCAAGGAGATCACGCTGAACGTCGCCGCGGTCGCCGGGCTGATCTGCATCGGCGCGACTCTCGCATCACTTCTCTTCGGCATCAAACCGCTCGTCTTCCGATCCGGTTCGATGGGACCGGAGATATCCACCGGCGCACTGGCATTCGCGAAGGCAGTGCCGGCGACTGAACTGGCCGTCGGCGATGTGATCAGCGTCGACAATGACCAGGACGTTCGCATCACCCACCGCGTTGTCGAACTCGAGCCAGCCGGCGCGAACACGGTGCTCGCCACTCTGAAGGGTGACGCTAACAACACGCCCGATCGGTTGCCGTACACGATCACCGAGGCTGACCGCGTGTTCTTCAGCATTAGAGGACTCGGATATGTCGTGGCTTGGCTTTCCAGCCCGCTCGCGACCTTCCTCGGCGGCGGATTGGTAGGCGCGGTGCTGGTCATCGCATTTGGACGAACGAAAGACCGGCGTCTGGAGAACAACGACGCCGCCACTACAAATGACGCCCGCGTCGATGCAGACGAAACGCGCGGGGAGTTTCAGGAGGCTCACAATGGTTGAAATTCGACGGGCACGCACCCGCCTGAGGTCGGTACGTTCGTTGATCGCGATTGGCGGCGCTGCTGCGATGGCCTTCGGTTTGGCCCAGACGACCGGGACGATGGCCAATCCAACTGACGCAGTCAATTCGACTGGCGCACAGGTGGCGACGGGCAACTTCTATCCGACACCGCTGACTGTTGGCGCGATCAATTGTTGGTATGACGCACCCTGGTACGACACCGTTACGGGGCGGCGAGTGTCGATTTCCTGGACACCAGTTCCAGGTGCCACCGGGTACAAGGTGGTCTTCGTTAGGCAATCCGACCCCAATTTTGTTGTCCGAGTGGATGATTTGGGCGCGAATCAGACCTCAATCAGCGGAATTTCCCATGGCAGCCGGAACGTAATGTATGCCCGGATTCACACGGTAAATGGTTCGGTGGTCTCGTCGGGATATAGGACCTCAGTGGAGATCACCCACAAGGACCTCGTTTCGAACAGGACCGAATGTCAGGGCGGTACTGGTCCGGAGTTGGCCAACCAGGCTTGGGAGAACACCAGGGATTGGGATCCGACGACTCCGGTTCCCAACGGACTCCAGGCACGTGGGATAGCACCCGAGGCGATGGAGATGGATTCGCAGCCGGGCGTGACCGAGGAAACGCAGGCCGGGCAGACCACCACGCCGGAGCCGACCTCGACGACGCAGGCTCCTGACTCAACTACGACCGAGGCTCCGACTAGCGCGACGACTACTCCGGCTCCGACTACCTCGCCGGAGACCACTCCGGCCGAGGATCCGAAGCCGCTGCTGACGGCTACTGTAGAGAGTGGCGGTCTCACCGCAGGCTGGACCGCGGGCGGAAACAAAGTCGCGGTCGTAGACGCAGACGGCAATGAACTCGCCAGCGGCCGCGCCGAATCGGGCTCGACCTTGCACTGGCTCGATGGCCAACTGTGGATCGTCGGAGACACTGAGGTGTACCGCATCATGGAGTCGCCGCAGGACGGCAAGTGGAAGTTTTACAAGGATAGCGGGCAGAACATGCCTGATTTCGAATAACTGTTGACCGCTGACCCCTCGACTGTGCCCCCGAGTCCCCGGACTCGGGGGCACAGTCGTCGCGCCCGATCATTCCCGCCCAGCTTCTGCGAAGTTGAGGAACTTATGCTCGAACGCGGTGTCGCGTGGTCAGCTACGAGACGATCCGGCGGTGGTGCGCCAAGTTCGGGCAGGCCTACGCAACCTACGTCGCCACCAATTCGGATAGTCCCGGTCGCACCGAAATTCCTTGCCGTGCAAACGAGTGTGGCCCCCGCCGAAACTTCCGGCGGGGGCCACACTCATATCGCTGGTACAGGAATCAGAGCCTCAGGATCCGAAGATGTTCCCGAAGATGTTGCCCAGCGATCCGAACATGCCGCCGTTGCCGGGGGCGTCGGTGACTACGACAGTGCTTTCCTCTGCGGTCGTAGAACCGAGGTGGCCCGGGGTGCCGCTGTAGACCGCGGTGATGTGGCTGGTGCCGGCAGTCAGGAAGGCGTGCGAGAGCGTTGCCTTGCCGTTCACGACCGCGACAGGATCACCGATCAGTGTGTCACCGTCCTTGAACTGGACGGTGCCACCGGCCGGGGTCGGGGAGATCGTGGCGACCAGGTCGACGGCGAGACCTGTTGTTGCGGTGGGGAGCAGGGTCAGCACCGTGGTGGTGGCGACGTCGGTGGCGGCCGGGGCGGTGACCTCGATGGTGTGTGCGGTCGAGGTGGAGGTGATGAAGCCGGTTGCGCCGGAATAGACGGCGGTGATGCTCGGAGCGCCGACGGTGAACTGCTGGGTGATGGACGCCTTGCCCTCGGAGTCGAGGGCGACCGGTGCACCGAGGTCGTCGGTGCCGTTCTTGAACTGGACGGTTCCACTGGTCGGAACGGGTGAAACCTGTACTTCCAGAGTCACGTCCGTGCCGGAGACTGCGGTAGCCGGGGCCGTCAGCACCGTGGTGGTGGCGACATCGGCTGCGGTCACCGCGACAGAATGTGGGGTGGAGGTGGAGGGCTGGAATTCTGCGGCGCCGGCGAATACGGCGGTGATGGAGTGGGTTCCGGCTGCCAGGGGTGCGGTGGTGGAGGCGTTGCCTTGGGCGTCGAGGGAGACCGGGGTTCCGAGGTCTTCGGTGCCGTTCTTGAACTGGACGGTGGAGCCGGCGGCGGGGGCGGGTGAAACGTTCACGGTCAGTGCGACATCGGTGCCGACGACGCCGGTGGTGTCGCCGGTGATGGTGGTGGTGGTTGCGACGTTGGCCGGGGTGACGGCGACGGTGTGTGGGGTGGAGGTGGAGGGCTGGAATTCTCCGGCGCCGGCGAATACGGCGGTGATGGAGTGGGTTCCGGCTGCCAGGGGTGCGGTGGTGGAGGCGTTGCCTTGGGCGTCGAGGGAGACCGGGGTTCCGAGGTCTTCGGTGCCGTTCTTGAACTGGACGGTGGAGCCGGCGGCGGGGGCGGGTGAAACGTTCACGGTCAGTGCGACATCGGTGCCGACGACGCCGGTGGTGTCACCGGTGACGGTGGTGGTGGTGGCGACGTTCGCGGGAGAGACCGTGATGTTGTGTGCATCCGAGGTGGAGGTGACGAATCCGGTTGCGCCGGAGTACACGGCGGTGATGCTCTGGGCACCGGTGGTGAACTGCTGGGTGATGGAGCCCTTGCCGTCAGCGTCCAGGGTGACGGCGGTACCGATGTCAGTAACGCCGTTCTTGAACTGGACGGTGCCGCCGACCGGGGCCGGGGAAACCTGCACGTTGAGAACAACATCCGCACCGGCAACAGCGGTGGCCGGGCCGGTCACGGCGGTCGTGGTCACGACGTCAGCTGCAGACACCGACACGTTCTGCGCAGTCGAGGTCGACTCGTTGGCTTGCGTCGTTCCCAGGAATTTCGCGGTCAGGCTGTGCGCATCCGTGGTGGCCGGTGCCCACGCGAAGGTGGCCGTACCGGCGGCCAGTGGGCCTTGGCCGAGCTTGGTTGTGCCGTCGTAGAACTCGACGATGTTGCCGTCGGCGCCGCCGGTGACTGTCGCGCTCAGTGTCGTCGACTGGCCTACCTTTGCGCCGGTGACCGGTGCGAGCGCAGTTGTCGAAACATTCTTGGCTACCGAGACTGACGGGCCTTTGGTGGCGAAGGTGCTGAAACCGAGATCGCCGTTGTAGTCCATCCCCGTAACCAGCGGGACACCACGGGCGCAGTCGGCACCGACCTTGTACGAGAACACGAACGTGGCCGGCGTAGTGCCGCCGTTCGCGAAGTTGTCGACCACCCTCGCCAAGGTCGTGGTGGCCGTGGGGCTGCCGACCATGGCGAAGCCCGCCTCCGACGTCGAGGCGATCGCGTTGCCGTTGAGCTTGGCGGAATTAGGCACGTAGGTCAGACACGTCTGGTGGAAGTCCTTGACCATCCAGAGTAATTCGGCTTCCTTGAATTGAGCCCGCTTGAAGGTGGTCGAGGAGGTGATGATTTCGCCCTCGACCGGGGTTACATTGCTGATGGTGCGGCTCAAGTTGGTGTTGCCGTCGGCCCAGCTAGTCGATCCTGCTGCTGCACTGGCGACTCCGCCGCCGATTGAGACCGCGAATCCGGCGGCCACAGCAAATGCGCTCAGGCCTCCGACCGCACGAAGGGTGTTGCTCTGCATCATGATTCCCTTTCTTCGGGTTCTGGGGGATCTGGGGGCGTCCAGGCAACAGCCCTGAAGCGGGCGGCTAGACGAGCGTCCAGTTAGTCGATCCGGCTCAAGGTAGCGCAATCGATCAGCAATTAGGGTGAATCGCGAGAATTGCCGTAATTGATGTGAGCAGGACAGTGCGGTGATTCGTGCTGCTTGGACGCCTAGGGTGGCTGATTCAGCTGCGGGTTCGAGACATGGATGTCAAGTTGTTCAATGTCAAGTTAATTGGAGTACAACTGTTTTCAGGTATTTCTGGGCGTCGGCGGAGCGGTGTTCGGGCTGCCGGGTGTTGTTGGAAGTTCTCGACCGACTGTCTTAATGGTGTAACTGTCGATGCTTGATCACGACAGGGAAATTTGGTGTGCCGCCTGATAGCTGTCGTGATTGTCGGTGGTCAGGCACCTGACTCGTCACCGGTCCTCGGCTGATATCGGCGCAACCGACGGGCGAAATCAAGCCCGGACCGGCAGAACTTGTACGTTGACGACGCATCAGATCGGGCGATCCCAACAACTTGACAGGGCCTCGGAGACTCACAGTGAAAACAGTGATTTCGCCACTCCTACTGGACGATTGGTCTACAGTTCCGAAATTGGAAGTCCTGCACTGATTGATCTGGCGATGGAGCCCACGTGCCTTTGAATTCTCTTTCTCGTCGAATGTTCTTGACCGCCGGCGCCGGCGCGGCAGCTGTCGCCGCCACCTCGATGCTGCCTCCGTCGCTGCAACGCGCAATGGCTTCGCCCGTACCTCCGGGAGGGCTCGACTCCATCGAGCACGTTGTCCTGGTCATGCAGGAGAACCGCTCGTTCGACCACTACTACGGAATGTTGCGCGGTGTAAGAGGTTTCGGTGACCCCAATTCGTTGACGTTGCGGGGCGGGGGCTCCGCGCTGGAGCAGCCGGGACCGAACGGCCCGGTGCTCCCGTTCCCGATCCGGGACTCTGCTGCCGCGCAGCAGATGGACACCCAGAACGTCACCGGCCTCGACCACAGTTGGGAGGGCGGCCACAACGCCCTGGCGGACGGCTGGCACGACGGCTGGATCGAAGCCAAGACTGCCTCAACGATGGCTTACTACGACCGCCAGGACATGCCGTTCCACTACGAGCTCGCGGATGCATTCACGATCTGCGACGCCTACCACTGCTCGGTGCCGACATCGACGAGCCCGAACCGCAACTATTGGGTGTCCGGGTACACCGGATTCGAACCAGCCGGCCTGAATCCGTTGGGTTCGATGGATTCGTTGGGTTCGGCGGGGTCGTCGGAATCCGGAGGTCCCGGGGGTCGTGCCGTCACCAACGCCGCGTACAACCCGTGGCACGCCGGCTACGACTGGAGCACCGTTCCGGAGCGGCTACAAGCCGCCGGCATCAGCTGGAAGACGTACCAGGAGTGGGACAACTTTCAGGACAACAACCTCGAGTACTTCACCACCTTCAAGAAGGTGGGGGCTCAGCTACTCAGCGTGATCCCCTTCCAAGTGCAGACACTGGCCGGGCTCTACCTGGCGCTGCCCGAGTTGCCTGCCGCGGCCCAGGACGCGGCGGTGCGAGCCCTCGAGAGAGCGGCGGACGGACTCTCTCCCGCTGATCGGCAGTTGTACGACCGCGCGCTGTACCGGTCACGGCCGGGCACGCTTGCCGCCGAGTTCCGTAAGGACGTCGAGTCTGGAACGCTGCCGCAGGTCAGTTATCTCGTTCCGTCCGAGGTTGATTCGGAGCATCCGTCCGGATCGTCGCCGGCGGCGAGCGCGACGCTGCTGTACCAGGTGCTCGACGCGATCGCTTCCGATCCGGCGCTCTGGGCGAAGACTGCCGTGATCGTCAACTTCGACGAGAACGACGGCTTCTTCGACCATGTGCCGCCGCCTCGTCCGCCCCTCTCGGTCGGTTCGGAGTGGGTGGGGGGTCAGCCGCTCGGGCTCGGTCCCCGGGTGCCGATGACGATCATCTCGCCGTGGACCGTCGGCGGGTTCGTGTGTTCGCAGGTCTTCGACCACACATCGGTGAACCAGTTCCTGGAGAAGCGATTCGGGATCACCCAACCGGAGATCGATCCGTGGCGGCGGACGGTCAGTGGGGACCTGACGTCGGCCTTCGACTTCGCGAACCCGCGAAGCCGGCCGAATGTCACTCGCCCGCAGCCCACCCCGCCGCTCGAGCCGCGGTGGACCCCGACCCCACCGGCCTTGCAGCACATGCCGGTGCAGGAGAGCGGTACCCGTCCCGCTCGGGCCTTGCCGTATCAGTCGGACGCGTCTGCGACCGTGGACCCCGGTGCGCGTTCTCTGACGGTGCACCTGGTCAACGCCGGTGCCGAGTCGGCGCACCTGGCTTTGTATCCCTATGCGGGGGAGTTCGACCTACCGCGGCACTACGACGTCCTCGGACAGACAGACGACACCGTTGCCCTCGAGGGGGCGAAGTACAGCCTGACCCTGTTGGGGCCCAACGGTTTCCGGCGTGAGTTTGTCGGGTCGATCGACGGCGCGGCAGCTGCGCTCGACGTGTCCACCCGGGTCGATGCGTCGGGGGGAGTGCTCGATGTGACTGCGGCGAATTCAGGGTCCCGCGCTCTGACCGTCGTGATCGACGGTCAGAGTCGTCTGATCGCGGCCGGCGGCAGTGCGTCGTGGACGGTGCCGTCGGTGGACGGCTGGTATGAGGCCACCGTGGCTGTCGACGAGGATCCGGACTTCCGTCGCAGGCTCGTCGGACATATCGAGAACGGCCTCAGCAGCGTCAGCCAACAGGCATGATGTGGCGACGAGCAATCAAGCCCAGATCTGAATCCCTAGTGGGACAAGTTGATCAATCACATCGTTTAGTAGGAGGTTCTGTGCGTCGAATACAGTTCGTATCACTGATTATGGCGGGTTCGCTCGCCCTCGGTGCCGGTGTTGCTGCGGCACAAGGTAGTTTGGCGTCATCAGGTGGAAGTGACGTTGCGCCGTCCTACATTACGGACGATGCTGGTCGATCCCTGATCCTGCGAGGGTTCAACACCGCCTCCAGCGCCAAGAGTGCGCCGGATGGCATGCCGGACTTCACCGAGGCGGACCTCGACCGCGAACAAGCCGACATGGGAACGAACTTCGTGCGTTTCCTGATCTCCTGGCGCTCCGTGGAACCCGCACCAGGACAGTACGACCAGGCATATCTGGACCGCGTCGAGGATCGGGTCAGCTGGTACGCCGAGCGCGGCTACAAGGTGATGCTCGACATGCACCAGGACGTGTACTCCGGTGCAATTACTCCGGCAGGCGACGGCGGCAACGGTGCCGGCAACATTGGCAACGGTGCACCGGCCTGGGCGACGTTTATGGACGGCCTCGCGGTGAAACCTCAGCCCCGCTGGGAGCTGTACTACATCCAGCCCGGCGTGATGCGTGCGTTCGACAACTTCTGGAACACCACCGGCAAGCACCCCGAGTTGGTCGAGCACTACGCGAACGCCTGGAAGGCCGTTGCCGAGCGCTTCGCCGGCAATGACACCGTTGTGGCGTACGACTTGATGAACGAGCCCTTCGGCGGTTCCATGCAGGGTCCGTCGTTCGAGGCAGGACCGCTCGCCGCGATGTATCAGCGGACCACCAATGCGATTCGTCAGGTCGACCAGGACAGCTGGGTATGTGTCGCCCCGCAGGCTATCGGTGTCAACCAGGGACTTTCCAGCGGGCTCACCAAGATCAACGATCCGCGCGCCGGCGAGCAGCGAATCGCCTACTGCCCGCACCTCTACCCGCTTCCCCTTGACCTCGGTGACGGGTACTCGGGTTTGTCACGCACCCTCACCGACGCGACTATCACCGCCTGGCGCGCCGACATCGAACACGTCGCCGGTGACGTACTCGGCGGCGTACCGATCATCATCGGAGAGATCGGGCTCGACACCACATTGCCCGGAGCCACTGACTACATCGATCGTGTGTATACGAACGCTCGAGAGATGGGCGCAGGTGTCGCGTACTGGTCCAGCGATCCCGGCCCCTGGGGTCCGTACCTGCCTGACGGATCGCAGACGCTGCTCGTCGACTCTCTGAACAAGCCGTACCCCCGCGCGGTGGCGGGCACGCCCACCGAATGGTCGTCGACTGTCGACCGCCTTCAGTTGACGTTGACTCCTGACCCCGCAGTCACGGCACCGACTGAGATCTACTTGCCGGAGAGTGGGTTCCCCGGTGGCGTCAATGTCGAGGGTGCCGACGTCGTGAACTGGGATCGCGAAAGCCGATTGCTTACTGTCCGGACGGCAACTGGCGCACCTACCGCGACTGTCACGGTAACCCCAGCAGGTTGATAGCCGGGGTTTGTCGCTTGACAATGTGACGCCCTTGTCACGTCAGCCAATTGGCAAGGGCGGCTGGACATCAATGGTTTACGGCTCGGCGCACGTGAGATTGATCAGAATCCGACTTTTGCGTGTGCCGAGCCGTCGCTGAGATTTGCTCGATTATCCAAAAATTACAACCAAGTACTGTGCTTTAGCGGCGAGGAGTTGTCATAACCATGCGAATTGATCTCGATGTGAGGGAAGTCGTCAGTGGGGTTGAACAGATGACGGTCGATGCGGCCTTGCCGGAAGCAGCGGCCGCAACCAGTCGACCGATTGAAGAGGAATTTCTCACCCCGAAAGAAGTCGCAGTTCTCTTTCACGTCAACTCCAAGACTGTCGGTCGGTGGGCGAGGACCGGAAAGATTCGATTCACGACCACCATCGGTGGACATCGTCGCTATCGGAGCGCGGAGGTGCATGCCCTTCTTCGTGCGCTCGCGCTTCTGCCTGAGGCGACGGATGCCCCGGCATCTGAAGTTCGCGATTGAACGTGTTGGGCTGCCTACACAAGATTCTTGCTTCCCTTGATCCGACGACGAATATCGCGCATCAGCATCGTATTGCCACCGTGACGAATGAACCTGGGAATGAACCGGTTTGCAAACGAGACGAAGATGAACAGATTCTCGAATCGGCGCCGATCACCTTCGGTCCAGTCGAGTTGGAGTTGACTGCGATAGATCGGCGGAAGAAATCCGATTGTCAGGAAGCGCAGTAGATTTCGGAACGGAAGTCGTAGAGGCCATGCAATCATGCGCAGGTCTATGAGGTCGTTGAGGAACTGTTTTGTCTTCTCGTCCATCACAACTCGTTCGCAGCCGATGTTCCAGTACCGCTCGAAATCTGCGCGCGTCGCCGGCCACATCTCTTCGGTCACCTGAAGGGTGGTCCCCAGCGTTGATGCCGACTGATAGAAGGCTTCGGCCTGTTCTTCGCTCATCTTGCCGTGCAGTAGTTGATGGCTGTCCTCGAATCCAATGAACAGGCAAGCGGCGACCCACATCTGGAGCTCGCGATTGAATGCGTTGTACTGCACCGCGCTGTTTTCGTCGGAATGAACATGACGATGGACGGAGTCCACAGCCTTGCGGTAAGCGATTCGCTCGGCCTCGGTGCCGAGAATGGCAACACTGAGATACTGCGTGGTGGTGCGGGCACGCTTCCAGGGATGGACCATCAAAGCACCCGACTCGACTTTGCTCTCCATCACGCCGTACGCAACTTCGGGCCATCCGAGTTGCTGTACGACGTTGGCAGCAGCGCCTGCGAAGGACCAGAAGTCGAGTGCATCGGTGATGTTTGCGGGGGTCCGGGTCCACCGCTTGCGTTGCGTTGTAATGGTTATGCGCGTCTGATCGGTCGACAGAGATGATTCGGTCTGTGCCGAATCCAGGTACTTCGCGGGCATCGGTCCTCCTGAGTCGGTGGGCTATTTGGTTACGACGTTGTCCACAAGCCACTGGTCATTCGAGCGGACGAGACTGAGGACCATTCGATACTTCTGTGAGTTTCCTTGCGGCGTAGCAATGTTCTTGGCTTCTTGGTCGACGAACACGAGAACTGTTGCCGAATTCGAGTCGACGCTTTCGATACCGACATTTGTTGCTGTTGCGGTCGCCTGCCCCTGACCGCCGGCAACGACGTCTCGAAGCGAGTCCACCATCGTCTTGTAGGTGCCTGCAAAGTCCGCTGTGGACATGGACGCGATCTTGTCCTTGTTGGCGTCCAGATTCTGATAGTCGAAGGAGGACATGATGATCGAGTACTCACGTGCGGTGTCCAGGGCTTCGCTTCGCAATGAGCTTTCGGTGCGAGCCGAGAACATCTGAAACGCCAGGGCCGCTAGTGCTCCGACGAGCGCGATTGCCAGGACTGCGGTGACGAAGGACCGTCGGCGTGGCTTCTCGGCAGTCTCGATGTCGACAATCTCGATCTGTGCAGTATCAACGGGGGCCATTTCCCAGTCCTTCCAACATCATTCTCCAGTAGTTCAGGGCGTCGACACCGGTCGGAATCAGGATCGGATCGGGCACGATCGGCGGTCCGATCGGGGTGCCGGGGATAGTCGAGTTCTGCAATCCCAGATTGTCGGGCCGCGGTGCATTCTGGGCCCCGCGTTGGACCAGATCGTTTCCGGGGGGACAGTACAGTGCGAGATTCGGACTGGTGGGGCTGAGATCACCGACCTCACGCCTCGGGGTGTCGTAATTGCAGACGGGGCCCTGAGTCGCGACCAACGCAAAGTCCGCACGGTCTCCGTTGACGATGGATGCCAGTTTGGCGAGGCCTTCCGGAATGGTCACAAGTCCGGTTTCGAGAGCGTCGGTTCGGTCGGAGATGATCGGGGCCACGGCAACGAGGTTGGCCAAGACTGCGCCAAAGGTGTTGTGGTACTTGTCGAAGAGTTGCTGGGCGCTAGTGAGAGCGGCCGGTGAGTGGTCGGCGAGGTAGATCAGCACCGGAGCGTTGGAATCGAGTTGCTGCGTAAAATTCTTGGCAGCTGACATACCGCGAACAAACGAATCCGATTGCCCGGCCATGGAATCCACCAGCGTGGAGGTGCGTGAGAGTAGCGCTGCCAATTCGGTGGACTGATCGTTCAACTGGGCCGAGAGTGTTCCACCGTTGTCGATCATGGTGCGCAGGCTGGGGCCGAGTCCGTTGAACGACTTACCCAGTTCAGTTCCGATGTCACTGATCGCCTGTGGGTCTATGCCCCCGAGTACGTCCGACGCCTGAAGCATCAACTGACTCATCTGGACTGGTTGCTGATCCGCCGGCATGGCTATCTCGTCGCCGTCTTCGAGATACGGTCCGTGATCTGTCCGAGGATAGATATCGACGTTCTGGATTCCGGCGGCACTTCCCATCGTTACCTTGGCGATGCTGTCGCTGGGTATCTCGGTGTCGCTGCCCAGAGAAAGCTCGATACGAGCTGAACGGGAATTCGGATCGAGCGCGACGGCGCTGACCTTTCCCACCTGCACGCCGCGATACGTGACGCCGGTTCCCTTGGTCAGCCCGAAAGCGTCGGACATGCTGGCGTACAGTCGAATATGATCGCCGAGACCCTGCGGGCCCACCACATAGACGATGCCGAAAGGGATCACCACCATAGCGGTGAGAGCGAACAAGACGAGTTGGACGAGAGCGAGGCGTTTCATCGGATGCCTCCCTGGAGTAGATCAGTGAGAGTTCCGACCGGACCGGTGCTTGCATCGTGCCCCGTGATGCCACCGGTCAGGAGCTTGTCGATGCTTCCCGGAACATCGAGCGCGCCGTCAAAAACCAGATAGTCGCCGCGGACTGCCCGCGTGAAATTCTCGAGCATCCCGTTCATGTTGGCCAGTGTCGTACCGATTTCGGAGTTGAACGAATCCAGTGTTCCCACAAGGGTAGCGGCATCCTGCAACGTACTGTCGAGACCTTGCGGCGACGAACCGAGAATCCGATTGGCATTGGTGGCAAGCTGCGCGGTCGAGTTCAACAGGCTCGAAATCTGGTTCTTCTGTCCCACGAGTATGGAGACAACTTCAGGCACGGAATCCAAGTAATTGTCGATAACCTCGCGTTGCCCGGCCATCTGAGACGAGACCCGTGCAGCGAGGTCGACAGCGTCGTTGAACTCGTCCTGATGGGTACTTGCGGTAGCTGTCAACGAGGTGAGAGTGTCAGTGAGCGAACGCACTTCGGCTGACTTGCCCGAGAATGCGATGTTCAGTTCGCGCACAACGGTATCGAGTTGGTCGATACCGCTGCCGGTGATAACGGTGCCGAGTGTGGCAAGCGCGCTCTCGACCTGCGGTCCAATCTCGGTGCGCGACTCGGGGATAGTCTCACCGTCGCTCAACCTTGCGTCCGAAGGCGCCTTCGGCACTCGAAGTCGAATGAACGGGTTGCCCAGTGCCGAAGGGAGTTCGACCGCGGCCTCGACGTTGTCCGGCAACTGCGTCGCCGTATCCAAACTCAGCGTGACCCGGGCTCCGGCGACATCGGTGGACAGTTCCGACACCCGTCCGATTACCTTCTGCCCGCTCCGGACGTCGGCTCCCAGCACCAGACCGTCGGCACCTGCGAGTTGTACGTCCACGCTGTAGGCCGCGCCGTCGGCGGACCGTCCCAGCGGAAGGTCTTGAATCCCGGCGCTACAGCCGCCGAATGCCATGATCGCTCCGACGCCGGTACCAACGGCGACTACACCGGCCACCCATCGAACCGTAGGTTTCATCACTTGCCACCAACGGCCGAAGCGATGCCCAACGGGTCGGAAGCACTGAGTGGGAAGGAAATCGGATTCGTGAAGCCGGCACCCGTGCAAATCGGTAGCTTGTACGTCTCGCACAGCGGCTTGGCCACAGCGAACTGGGTGAGGGCCGTCGAGACGTTGAGACGAATTCGTCCGCGCCCGTCGGGGCCGATGGTGTTCGAGAGATTCTGCATCATCAATGGCACAAGGTCCATGAACTCGGCGAGGCCGGGTTGTTTGGTGGCCAAGGTGTCACCAAGGATCCGAACATTGTCCGCGATGGAGCCGACGTCGTCGCCGTGGTTGGTCATGAAGGTATTCAGCTGATCGAATACGACCTGCAGATCCTGAAGCGGCTCGGAGATGTCCATGTTCTGGCTCGACCACTGATCGCCCAACTCCCCGAGACCGCTCACCAGTTCATCGAGACTGACTTGCCGTGAATCCAACGCTCCCATCAACGAGTTCAGGTTGTCGACGAGTGCTCCGATGTCTTCGGACCGGGCGCCGACAACTCCGCTGGCGGTACTCAGATTGCGGATCGCGGTGTTGAATTGATCGCCTTGGCCTTTCCATCCGGTCGCACTGCTTGCGACCAGTTCTCCGAGATTGCCGGCATCGGAGCCGAATACACTTGCCAAAGTGCTGACGCTGCCCATCAGTCCGTCGAAATCGATGGGGGCATGAGCGCGCTCGATCGGAATGATCGCGCCGTCCTCCAACGTGGCGCCCCCGGTATAGGCCGGGCCGAGTTCGACATGACGGTCGCTGATCACCGACGGATTGAGCACGTAGGCAGAAGCATTCGACGGCAGTTCGACGGATTTCGGCATGGACATGGCAACTCGAACCGACGTTCCACGAGGTTCCAGCGAAGTAACCGTTCCCACTCCGACACCCAAGACAGTGACCTTGCTGCCCTCGAAAATGCCGCCGACGTAGCTGAAGTCGGCATAGACGGTCTTGGACTGATCGGTGCGTCCGAAGATGTACCAGCCGGGGAGAGCAATCGCGAGAGTCACCACGAGGAACGCAGTGACAGCCTTGTGCGTATTCACTTGCAGCCCTCCATGATGCCCAATGCGCAGAGCAAGTTGTCGGGGATGACCGCTGCCGGCGCATTGACGTCAGTCCAGTTGCCGGTGCCGGTTGCATTGGTAACCGAGCGCAGTGCAGACGGCAGACGCGTCATCAGTAAGTCGATCTGATCTGCGTTGTCCTTCAGTGTTGCGGTGACCTGGACGAGGTTGTCCGTCATGACGCCGAATTCTTCTCCGCGATCGGCAAACGTGGTCGAGAGTGTGGAGATGATCACCGTGAGGTTGTCCACCAGTTGTGTCAGTGCGTCCTTGCGGACGGTGAGCGTGCGGATGATTGTTTGTGCACCGGCGGCGGTGTTGACGATCGAATCGCTCTGTTGCACAGCCATGTCCGACAGGTTGCGGGACATCGTGAGGATCTGGTCGATCTGCTCGCCGTTCTGCGCGAAGGCGGCGGATGCGCCGCTTATTCCGGCGAGGGCCCTACCGACCTGCTCAGGATCGGTCGGAATCACCTGTGCAAGAGTGTTCATCATCGATTCCATCGACTTCAGATCGACGTTTGCTGCTACATCGGTGGCATCGCTGCTGACGTCATCGAGGCTGTAGGGGGCCGTGGTTCGTGAGCGGGGGATGACGTGTCCGTCAGAGGTGTCGATGGCACCGGCCGGAACTATATCGAGGTATCGCTTGCCCAGAACTGTTTTGAGCCGGACCGACGCGGTGGTCTGATTGCCTAGCGGCTGGTCCTTGTCCAGGCGGAAGCTGACAACAACATGGTCACCCGCGAGCTCGATCGAATCGACACGCCCAGCGGGTACACCGGCCACGTAGACGGGATCGGTGTCCGAGAGCCCGCTGGCGTTGGCAAATTCTGCAGTGAATGCGGATGTGCGGACGTGGTACCAGACCTTCGGAAGGCCCAGCGCAGCAGCGAGTCCTACGACAAGTAGGAAGATGCCGAGGCTGCCCAGCGCTAACGCTGTGCTGTTCCCGCTGCGTCGACGGTCGCCTTTCGCCAGGAACATCATGAGCACACCGGCGAATGTGTTGTCCCGAAGATGTTGGCTTCCACGTCTCCTGCTTTCACGGTGAAGTTGCACAGGTACAGGTTGACGAAGCTTCCGTAACTGCCGATGCGATTGGCAGCATCGGCGAACTTGGGGAGATTGGCCACCAGTCGGTTGAACTCGTCGGTACTGGCTATCCAACTGGCCGTGACACTTTCGAGCTGATGGACTGATGTACCGAACGTGTCGTTGGTGTTGGAGATGATCTGGGCCAGCGATGCAACTGTGCTGTTTCCCTGATCGAGGAGCGTCGCAAGTTGATCGTTTTCGCCGACAACAGATGTGCTGAGTTGGCTCAATCCGTCAAGGAGACCGATCAACTCGGGTTGCCGGTTGTCGACGGAAGCCAGCAGTGTGTTCATATTCGTGAGTAATTGAGCGAACACATCCTTGCGTTCCGTCAGTCCGGAACTGAGGGAAGCGATCTGATCGAGCAGTGTCGTCAGCGCTTCGCCCTGCCCGTTGAACGTTTCCACGAAACTGCGTGTCAGACTATTGACCTGGTTGGGTTCCAGTGCAGCGAACAACGGTTTGAATCCGTTCATCAACGCCGTCAGATTGATAGGCGGTGTGGTTTGAGAGAGTGGGATGGTTCCGCCGGGCTCAACGCTCGAACCGGTTCCGGGGTTCTGGGTCAGTGCCAGGTAGCGGGCACCGAGCATGTCTCCGTAGCGAACGGCGGCATGGACGTCCGCTGCCAGGGAGTACTGCGATTCGATTTCGACGTCGACTATGGCCTTGCTGGTTCCCCCGCCGTTGGCGGCAAATTCCACGGCGTCGACGCGCCCGATTCTTACTCCGGACAGTGTGACGGGATTTCCCGGGTTGAGGCCCTCGACATCGGAGAACTCGAACTTATAGGTTTCGGTGCTTCCCCGAACCGGAACTGACAGAGTATTCGCGACGAACGAGGCGCAGGCAAGCCCGGCAGTGCAATAGACGGCCAGGCGAACCACCTGGGAAGGTTGGACTTTCACGGGACGGTCACCTCACTACCTCTGACCAGGGGCCCGAGCATCAACGTGGTGGCCACATTGGGGGAGGTCGACGGACCGGGTGTTCGGCCGAGAAGTTGATCCTCGAGGTAACCGAGCGCGGATGCTTCGTCGCGGCCGCCGACCACGGAGGGATTGGCCGACGCAAGGGAAGCTTCCTGGTTGGAGCCGAAACATTGTGCGCCCCGCTCATTTCCGTACTGCGGGCAATCTTCGGCGGTGTAGGGCAGTGGATCCGCGAACGTGGGAACGGCGGTGATGTTGAACTTTCCGGTCGAGAAGACGCGGGCACCGGCGGCGCCGAAGGTTCCGGCATTGGCGAGAGTGGAACGGAGGCCGTCAGGATTGGCTGCCGTCGTCGCGAGAATCTTTCCGGCACTGTCTATTACCGTGATGATGTTTCGGTTGTTCTCCGCCACGAAGTTGTTGACCGTTGCGGCGAAAACCGTCGACGCACCGATAGATGTTTCGAGGCTGGTCTTGTTTGCCACCATGGCATTCGAAACCGACGTTGCCGACGCCAAGGTATCGAGGATGTCGGGCGTGGCGCGATTCAGCGCATCGACGACGGACTTGAATTCCGGTGTCGAATCGAGGAATTGTTGCGCGGCGGGCGTCAGAACAACTGATGCCGCACTGAGATCGTCGATCATCGCGGCGATCTTCTCGCCCTTGCCGTCCAGTGCTTGGCTGAGTGCAGTGAGGGCAGTGTGCAGCTTCTCGGGTTGCATCGCAGTGAGTAGTCCGACCAGCTTGGTGTACACGTCGTACAGCGCAACAGCTTCGGGGCCACTGTCCAGGAGTATCTGGTCACCACTTGTCAGCGTTGCAGTCCCGGAAGGGTTCGGGCTGTCGACCAACTGGATGTAGATGTCTCCGAAAAACGTCCGGGGGACCACCCGTGCAATGACGTCGGCAGGGATCTCCGATGCGTTTGCTTCATCGATCTGCAACTGTACTGCTGATTCAGTTGTACCGGACTGTATTTCACCGATCCTGCCGATGTTTACCCCGTGATATCTCACGGGTGCTTCGCCGCTGATCAGTCCGGCAGTCGAGGGAACGGCGACAAAGACGTCGGTGGTCTGCTCGAGGGTGCCGGAGCCGCGTAGAACCATGGTGACGGACGCAGCGATTGCGATAGCGATTGCGAGCGCGCCACGGAGCGCGTAGACGCGCTTGTTTCTGGTCGTGAGATTGTCCATGCCGTCAGACCCCCATTCCCGGTATTTCGGGAACGAGCCCCCAGAGGCCGAAAGTCATCAGTACGTCCAGTATTCCGATCGCAAGGATTGCGGTACGGAGTGCACGGCCGGCTGCTTGTCCGACTCCCGCCGGTCCGCCGGAGGCGTAGAACCCGTAGGCGCAGTGAACCAGGGCGACAACGGCAGCGAACACAATTGCCTTCAGCCCCGAATACAGGAGATCCTGCGGAGAGATCGCGAGATGGAAGAAGTAGTCGTAGGTGCCGGCGGATGCGCCGTTGAAGAAGACCACCACCAACCGGGTGGAGAGGTAGCTCGCCAACAGTCCGATCATGTAGATCGGGATGACGCAGATCATCGCGGCAATCACGCGGGTGCCGGCAAGGAAGGGAATGGATCGGATGGCCATGGAATCCAGTGCGTCGATCTCGTCCGAAATACGCATGGCACCGATTTGTGCGGTGAATCCGGTTCCGACCTTGGCGGCCAGGGCAATTGCGACGACGACCGGCGCCAACTCGCGGGTATTGGCAACTGCCGACAGCATTCCCGACAGCGATGTCATTCCGACAAGTTCGAGTCCGCGGTGGGTCTCGACGCCGAGCATCATGGCCGCGGCCAGGGACATGGCGAAGACAATTCCGATGGTGCCGCCGCCGGACAGCAGCGAATTGGTGCCGAAGCTGACCTCGCTGATCTGACCGAGTACGTGCTTGCGGTATTTGGTGAGGGCAAAAGGAATTGAGGCGATAGTCCGCACGTAGAACGTGACATGTTGACCGAGCGAAACGAGATTGTCGCCGATATTGCGGATCGGTCGGGCAGCTCGGTGTGCACGAATCCGAAAATCGACGAGGGACATCAGAATTCACCCACAGCCGGAACAATGACCGTGTAGAGCGCGGACAACACTGTATTGGCGATGAAGACCAGCGCAAATGCCATGACAACTGCCTCATTGACCGCGTCGGCCACCCCGCGGGGCCCACCCTTGGCGTGCAGACCCTTGAACGTAGCGACCAACGTCGATGTCAGACCGAAGATCGAGGCCTTGACGAGAGCCATGAGGAAGTCGGACAACCGTCCGTACTGACTGAACGTGGCCATGAATGTGCCGGCCGGTAGGTGCTGGACGTAAATATGGTAGAGGTAGCAGGCGATTACGCCGCCGAATGTCACCATCGAACACAATGCGAGGGAAACGATCACTGCAGCAACCAATCGGGGTGCCACCAGGCGCTCGACCACGTCGATGCCCATTACTTCCATTGCATCGATTTCTTCGCGGATCTTCCGGGAACCGAGGTCTGTGCAGATTGCGGAACCCGCAACGCCGGCCATCATCAACGCACAGACCAGGGCGGCTGCCTGACCGACGATGATGAATGCGACAACGGCGCCGGAGTATCCGCCGGCGCCGATCCGACCGGCGAGTTCGCCGACCGATACGGCAATGAAGACGCCGATCGGGATCATCAGGAGCAATGACGGACCGGTGCTGACTCGGCCGATGAACAATGTCTGAGTGATTGTCTCGTGCACCGAGAGTCGCCGGCGTGCAATGGCAGTGAACAAGCCGAACAGTGCCTGAACCGAGAATCCGATCAGGTAGCCACCCTGTAACGCGACGTCCTTGACCGGGCCTTTCGACGCGGGGAGCTCGTACGTCATCTATGGATTCCTTTGCAGGTCAACGTTGTTCAGCGTAGGCATGAGCTGTCCGGAAGATGTCGGTGGAGCTAACTGCGAGTGAAGCATCTCACACATATATGTATGCGGCAAGCATTATGTGAACGGAAATTCTGATTTCTGACGAACAGCGTGTTCAACGAACCTTGGGCCGACAGTCGTTCAGAGCGCTGTCTATCTGCGAAAATAACGCGCAAGTGATGTGAGCTGGTGGAAAACCTGTGCGCTGATTCCCATTTATGCTTAGGCTGATTCTCACAGGCGGTTACGCATCGGAGAATGGGGCAGACGGTGGACCAGGGCGTGTCATCGATCTCGTCGCCCGTGGGCGTCAGTGCTCAACCTCAGCAGGCGGTAGTCCGGAGGCGGCCGAAGGATCGTCGCGAACATATTGCGGCAGCTGCTGCCATCGCGTTCAGCGAGCGTGGGTATCACGCAGTGAGCGTGGACGATATCGCGTCGTCAGTCGGGATCTCAGGTTCCGCCCTGTATCGACACTTCCCGAACAAGTACGCGCTGTTTTTGCATTCGGCGCTGGCACTAGCCGAGTCGCTGAACGTTGCTCTCGATTCAGTGGAGGTCAGCCCGATTGCAACCGATCACGATCGGTTGCGAGCCGATCTGTTGGCCGTGATCAGAGCGACGATTCGGAATCGGCGCACCGCTGGAATCTATCGGTGGGAAAGCCGGTACCTGGGCGCCGACGATCGAGCTGTCATCCGCGATCAGACGAGGGAGGCCAACCGCCGGGTCGGGGCGCATCTTTCGGCTACCGAGGTTGGTATTACTCTGCAGGACAAGAAGATTGTGGTTGCGGCCATGTTCAGTGCAATCGGCAGTATTACAGCGCACAATCGGGCACTGTCTCAGCGAGGAATCGAGAAGATCCTTCTCGATTCGTGTCTCTCGATCGATCGTGTCATTCTCGGTTCGGCAGTGGGACTGCCGGATCTGTTGTCATCACCACAGCTGCCGACAACCAATAAGCGGGAACTCCTCATGCAGGAAGCTGTGAGGCTCTTCAATTCTCGGGGATATCACGACGTCAGTATCGAAGATATTGCTGTCGCAGCCGGGTTCAATGCGTCGGGAATGTATCGATTTTTTCCCAGCAAAGCCGACCTCCTGGCCGCGGTGTTCTACCGGGCAGCCGACCGCCTGGACCTGGCGACGGCAGCAGTGCTGGCTTCCGTGCAGTCGGCTGGAGAAGTTCTCGACGCACTGTCCTCGATGTACGTGAATCTCTCGTTCGCGCAGCATGATTTGATGTCTGTCTACTTCTCGGAGATGAACAATTTGTTGCCCGCCCACCGTAGTGATCTGCGGAACCGGCAAAAGCTGTACGTCGCTCAGTGGGCGGGCTTGTTGTGTGAAGTCAGATCCGAATTATCAATGGTGGAAGCCGAATTCGTTGTTCATGCGGCTCTGAACGTAGTCCCGGATGTGGGACGAATTCTCGGGTTCGGTCCCGAACCTGAGGGCATGGGTAAGGTTCAACAACTGATGACGGCCGTTCTCTTCGGATTCCATTCGCCTTCCGTTGTCCTGCAGTGATATTAGCGCGCACCTAGCCGCGCAGAGCACTGCTGCGCGAACAGTAGGATGCATCGCTATCGCCCAGGTGCGTCTGGCTATCGATGGCATGCTGCCCTTCACTTTCTTACTTCGAGGGTTCTCGGCCGATCTTCAGGGATCGGCCGAGAAGCGTTGTCGGCGTGGGTAGTTAGACCGTCATCTGGAAACCGGCTCCTTCGACTGCATCTTTGATCGAGTTCGCATCGATGGGGTCGCTGCTGTCGATGGTGACCCGGCCGCTGGCCAGATCGACGTCGACGGAGATGACGCCGGCGATACCGCCGACAGCTTTTCGGACCGAGGCGGCGCAGGGGCCGCAGGTCATTCCGGAGACGGTGACGGTTGAGGTGCTCATGGAGTTCTCATTTCGTAGTTGCGAGTGTCGGGTTGCGTACGAAGTGTCGAACGCATTGCAATTTGTACCATACCCCCCTATGGTATCCAATGAAGGAGCGAAATCGCCCTGGCCCCGGCAGGGGAGACCGGATGTCCACGCATGGCGGGCGCCGGTCAATGAGATATGAAACCTGCTTTATAGCAAGATATTTCGCGTCCATCAGGACGTGTGACGGAGTGGCCGCACTACGTAGTCGCCACCGATCATCTCGCATGACCTCTACCCCGTACAGGTAAGGAACAGACAACATGTCCACACCGGCACAATCCACGAGAAAGTGGTGGGCGTTGGCGTTGATCGCCGCCGCTCAGTTCATGGTCATCATGGACACCTCCATCATCGGTGTCGCTCTTCCTCAAATGCAGAGCGATCTCGGCTTCTCCCAAGAGAACCTGACGTGGGTGTTCAATGCTTACGTCATCGCATTCGGTGGGCTGCTCCTGCTCGGTGGGCGCCTTTCCGATTTGTTCGGCGCACGCCGGGTGTTCTCCACCGGTTGGATAGTTTTGCTGGCCGGTTCCGTCGTTGCCGGTGCCGCCGGTAATGTCGCCGTTGAACTTGCCGGCCGCGCAGTCCAAGGGGCCGGCGCTGCACTGATCGCGCCGTCGGCACTCACCTTGCTGATGATGCTGTTCGGCAGCACGCAAAAAGAGATGACCAAAGCACTGTCCATCTATGGTGCCGCAGCCCCGGCCGGCGGTACCGCTGGCGTGTTCCTCGGCGGCGTTATCACCGAATGCGCCAGCTGGCCTTGGGTTTTCTATCTCAACATCCCCATCGCGATCATCGCATTGATCGCCACTCCCTTCCTGATGCCGAACGCACCGGCGCGCACAGGATCGATCGACTTCCTCGGCGCCATTGCGGTCACTGCAGGCCTCGCAATCGGAGTCTTCGGCATAGTTCGAGCACCGGACGTCGGCTGGGGATCCACGCAGACGTGGCTTACGCTCGCCGTCGCAGCGGCGCTGCTGGCGTCGTTTGTGTTGATTCAGTCCAAGCGTCGGGAACCACTGGTACGGCTCGGAATCTTCAAGGCCCCCAACCTTGCCGCCGCAAACATCGCGCAGCTGGTCCTCGGTGCAGCCTGGATTCCGATGTGGTTCTTCCTGAACCTGTACCTGCAGCAAGTGCTCGGATACAGTGCCTTCCCTGCCGGTGCGGCACTCCTGCCGATGACAATATTTGTCATGCTCGGCATGATCGTTGTCGCGCCCCGGGCCATGCAACGGTTCGGTGCCAAGACAATGATCGTGGCAGGTTTGCTGGTACTCGGAATCGGTTTGGGGTGGATGTCGTTGATCCGGCCGACCGGCAACTTCTGGGTTGATGTGCTGCCGGCGTCGCTCGTGGCAGCAGCGGGCATGACGCTGGCGTTCATTCCCTCACTGGGAACGGCGATTTCGGCGGCGCGCCCGGAAGAGGGCGGATTGGCGTCCGGCATAGTCAATGTGAGCTACCAGGTTGGCTCGGCCGTCGGACTGGCCGTGATGACGGCGATCGCAGCGGTGTTCGGCGCTGATCAGCTCGGTGACCTTACAGAGTTGACCAACGGGTTCTCTGCAGTCTTCCTCGGTGCGGCTGTCATCGCAGTGGTCGGCGCCGGTATCACTGCGGTATCGATGCGGACGAGGAAGGTAGTGGAACAACCAGTCGTCACTGCTTGACGCACGAGGGCTGAGCCGTCAACGCACTGAGTGCGCCTCTCCAGTAGGAGAAGCGCACTCAGTGTTTCCAAAAGAATCGATCAGCGAAGTGCAGTAAGCGCGTCGATACGCTTGGCTGCATCTTCCATGATGCTTTCGATCAGTTCCTTGCAGCTGGGCAGGTCGTTGATCATGCCGACAACCTGGCCCGAAGCGAGCACGCCGGCTTCGGTATTGCCTTCCACCAGACCGGCTTTGAGCAACATCGGAGTGTTGGCAGCCATGATGATCTGCATGACGGTGCGGTCGCCGGAACGCTTCATTGCGAGGCCGTCCTTAGCGAGGGTCGACCACTTCATGCCGGTCATCGCCTTGAACTTCATGGCGTTCTTGCCTGCAGCGACCAGGCCACGTGCGTAGCTGGAACCTTCGAGGCTGTTCACCAGTTCGGTGTTGAGCACGCGGTGCGGCATGCCGTCGACCTTGCGCGAGACGGTTGTATCCGTCAGACCGCGCTTGAGGTATTCCTGCTTGACGGAATCCGGTACCGAGGAATCGCTGGTGAGCAGGAAGCGAGTGCCCATTGCGACGCCGGCAGCGCCGTACGCGAGTGCCGCAGCGAGTCCGCGACCGTCGAAGAAGCCACCACCGGCGATAACCGGGATGTCAACGGCGTCGAGAACCGAGGGGAGCAGCAGAGTGGTTGCCACACCGCCGGTGTGACCGCCACCTTCGCCGCCCTGGACGACGACAGCGTCCGCGCCCCAGGAAGCGACCTTGACCGCATGCTTCGCAGCACCGATCGAGGGAACGACGACAATGCCGTTGTCCTTGAGCCTGGAAATCAGATCCTTCTTGGGAGCCAAGGCAAATGATGCAACCTTGACGCCTTCGCGGATCAGAAGGTCGATGCGCTCTTTTGCGTCCGTGGCGTCGGCGCGCATGTTGACGCCGAACGGCTTGTCCGTGAGAACCTTCGTCTTCTTGATTGCGTTCTCGAGCTCGTCGTACGTCATCGTTGCCGAAGCGAGGATGCCGAGACCGCCGGCGTTAGCCGTCGCCGAGGTGAGGGCGGGACCGGAAACCCAGCCCATGCCCGTCTGCACGATCGGGTAGTCGACGCCGACCAGTTCGGTCAGGGCAGTCTTGATCTTGGGGGTCATGCCGAGACCTCACGGTCACGCAGGTTACGCGGATCGAGGGTCTCGCGAATGAGGTGAATTTCCTCGACGGTGGGCTCACGGGTGACGCCGGCCTCGGCGAGTCCGGCAACCTCGAACGACGTGTTCTCGGCAACCTCTTCAGCCGTGACGCCGGGGTGAAGGGTCAACGCGCGGAACGTGTTTCCCGGTCCGCCGAAGTCGAAGACGCCCAGGTTGGTGACAACGCGGGGGATGTTGAGGTACTTGTATGCCGGGTTCTCGGGATCGATCTGGTCGTAGCCGACACCGCACACCACGTCGACCTTGTCCACGAACACTCGCTTGGAGTGCTTGGGGACGAAGTAGCTGGTGGCGTGGTTGATCGTGTTACCCGGAGCGCCGCGCACACCGAACATCTGACGCGACGGCTGCTGAAGCGGGCCGAAAGCGGAGAGGTTCTGGTTGCCGTGGCGATCGAGCTGGTTGGCGCCCATGACAACGTGGCGACGACCGGAAGCAACCACGTCGAACACCTTGCGGAAAGGCATCCATCCTTCGATCGGGCCCTTCGCTCCGACGCCCGGGGTGTCCTCGAAAATGAGGGCTTCACCGTCGGTGATCAGAAGGTCAGGTTCGGTGGTCAACCGAGCCAGGCGAGCACCGATGGTCGACGACGTCGACATCGGGCTGGCCATGATTTCGCCTGCACCGGAAAAGATTTCGGCGCATGCGATGACGACGTACTCTGCGCGGGTGACGGTTGATTCACTCATGACGCCTGCTCCTCTGCGAACTTCTTCACTGCTGCCTGGTAGTCCTCTTCGCTGCCGGAGAGGAAGGTATCGACAAATGCCTGCCACGACTCGGGGGTCTTGGCTGCCTCGGCGTAGTGGCGCTGGAACTTCTCGTCGCGGCCGTAGCTTTCGCCGGCCAGCGTGAAGTGAGCACCGTTGGGTGCCTCGACGACGCCGTCGACCATCATGCGGTTGAGCAGAAGGTTCTGCAGCGGAACGGTTTTGACCAGTTCCTCGGTCTCGACGATCTTCTCGACGGAGACGTAACGCTTCTCTGCTGCCATGCAGTACAGGTCGTCGAAGTACGGGTCGACGCCGTTGTAGGCGGCATTGCCGTGCTTGTCGCCGAGGTTGAGGTGAACGAACGATGCGTCGAGGTTGAGCGCGGGCATCGCGATCAGCGTCTCGGAGCGGCCGTCGGCCTCGGGGTACGGGGAGGTGACAGTCTTGAGCTCGTCGCCCCAGAAATTGCGGACGTCGGATCCCAGACCTGCACGGATCGGCAGGAAGGGGAGACGGGCAGCGGCGGCTTCGAGGCCGCACTTAACCATGCCCTCGTCCATTTCGCGGGATTCGATCTCACCATTGGTGCGAGCCTTGGCGAACCACGGATCGTAGAACGGAGCGGAGTCCAGGGACACGAAGCCGTAGTACGCCTTCTTGACCTTGCCGGCTGAGCACAGCAGGCCGAGGTCCGGTCCGCCGTACGTGACGACGGTCAGGTCCTTGATGTCCGAACGCAGGATTGCGCGCACGAAAGCCATCGGCTTACGGCGAGATCCCCAGCCGCCCAATCCGATTGTCATTCCACTACGGAGCTCGCCGACAACCTCGTCGAGCGACATTGTCTTGTCACGCTTGCTAGCCATGATGTCTCAGCCTTCCTTCTGGGTTGCGTTCTCACGCGGCTTGCCGGTTGCGACGAACTCGTCGCGATGCTCGTCGGATACACCGAGCAGGTTGAGCTCGAAGGTGTAGCCCTGCTCGAGGCGGTAGCTGCTCTTGACGTCGACGGGGTCGATGCCGTTGATGGCTTCCTTGGCGCAACGGATGATGCGCGTGTCCTTGGCAGCGATCTTGGCTGCGATCTCGCGGGCACAGTCGTCGAGCTTCTCGCGCGGGACCACGTCGTAGACCGAGCCGAACTGCTTGAGTGTGTGGGCGTCGACGCTCTGAGCCGTGTAGTACAGCGCGCGCATCATGTGCTGCGGTACCAGGCGAGCGAGGTGGGTGGCTGCGCCGAGTGCGCCGCGGTCGACCTCGGGGAGAGAGAAGATCGCGTCGTCGGAAGCGACGATGACGTCAGCGTTGCCGACCAGGCCGATGCCGCCGCCGACGCAGAAGCCGTTGACTGCCACGACGACCGGAACAGCGCAGTCGTAGACCGCGGCAAATGCAGCAGCGCAACCGCGGTTGGCGGCAACAAGTGCGTCGTAACCGTCGGTGGCCTGCATCTCCTTGATGTCGACGCCGGCGTTGAATCCGCGGCCTTCGGCACGCAGGATCACGACGTGGGTGTTGAGGTCCTTGCCCGCGTCGAGGATCGCGTCGGCCAGGTCGAACCATCCCTGCGAGGGGATTGCGTTGACCGGCGCGTAGTCGATGGTGACCGTGGTGATGCCGGTTCCGTCGGAGGAGGTGCTGATGCCCATATCGGGTTTCCTTACGTCTGTGTACCAAACCAAGCGATTGCTTGGTAAGTTAGCACACAAGCGGAGCCGACAAGCCCGAGCAGAGTGCAATAGGAGATAAAAATGAGTGGATTGGTCGACGGACGCGTAGTCATCATCACCGGGGCAGGCCGTGGTATCGGACGCGCACACGCACTGGCATTTGCTGCCGAGGGCGCCAAGGTAGTGGTCAACGACATCGGTGCCGGTGCCGACGGCTCCGCAACCGGTGAAAGCCCCGCCGAGCAGGTAGTTGCCGAGATCATCGCAGCCGGCGGCGAAGCTGTCGTCAACGGCGACGACGTCGCAGACTGGGCCGGCGCCGAGAACCTCATCAAGACCGCCATCGACAACTTCGGTCGCCTCGACGTGCTGGTCAACAACGCAGGCTTCCTGCGTGACCGCATGCTCGTCGGCATGAGCGAAGCCGAATGGGACGCCGTCACCCGCGTGCACCTCAAGGGCCACTTCGCGCCCCTGCGCCACGCTGCTGCTTACTGGCGCGCCCAGGCCAAGGCCGGCAACGTCATCGACGCACGCATCATCAACACCAGCTCGGGCGCAGGCCTGCAGGGCTCCATCGGCCAGGGCAACTACGCCGCCGCCAAGGCCGGCATCGCCGAGATGACCATCCAGGCAGCAGCCGAGTTCAAGAACTACGGCGTCAGCGTCAACGCGATCGCACCCTCGGCGCGCACCCGCATGACGGTCGGTGCCGGCGGCGCAATGGCCGAGGCAATGGCAGCTCCGGAAGAGGGCTTCGACGCCATGGCTCCCGAGAACGTCTCACCGCTCGTCGTGTGGCTCAGTAGCGCCGAGTCCAAGGACGTCACGGGTCGCGTCTTCGAGATCGAGGGCGGAAAGATCACCGTCGCCGAAGGATGGCGTCACGGACCGAGCGAAGACAAGGGCGATCGCTGGGATCCGAAGGAAATCGGACCCGTCATCGCTTCGCTGCTGGAGAAGGCCGAGACCCCGACGCCGGTGTACGGAGCGTAAATACCCACTGATTCTGAAGGATTTCGCTCGCTCAGCGAACGAAATCCTTCAGAATTGGGTCACCAGATCTTTACGCGCTTTTCCGGCTCCAAATACAGTGCATCGCCCGGCTTGACGTCGAACTCCTCGTGGAAGATGTCGAGGTTGCGGACTACGCCGTTGCAGCGGAATTCCGGCGGTGAATGCGGATCGACGGCGAGCCGACGCAAAGCCTCGGCTTCACGAGCCTTTGTCCGCCACACCTGAGCCCACCCGAAGAACACGCGCTGCAAACCGGTGAGGCCGTCGATGACGGGCGGTTCGGTGCCTTCGGTTGCAATCTTGTACGCCGCGATTGCAATGGAGAGCCCACCCAGATCGCCGATGTTCTCACCGATCGTGAACTCGCCGTTGACGGTGTGGCCCGGCAGTTCCTTGGGCTCGAACTCGTTGTACTGCTCGATCAAAGCCTTTGTGCGCTTGCCGAATTCGGTGCGATCATCGTCGGTCCACCAGTCGACCATGTTGCCGTCGCCGTCGTACTTGGCGCCCTGGTCATCGAAACCGTGCCCGATCTCGTGGCCGATGACCGCACCGATTCCGCCGTAGTTGGCGGCGTCGTCAGCGGCTGCGTCGAAGAACGGGGGCTGCAAAATCGCTGCGGGGAAAACGATTTCGTTCATTCCCGGGTTGTAGTACGCGTTGACCGTCTGGGGGGTCATGAACCACTCGTCGCGGTCGACGGGACCACCCAACTTGGCGAGGTCGCGATCGTATTCCGCGGCGTATCCGGCGCGGTAGTTTCCGACGACGTCGGTCGCTGAAATCTCCAGGCCGGAGTAGTCGCGCCACTTGTCGGGGTAGCCGATCTTGGGAGTGAACTTGTCGAGCTTGGCCAGTGCGGCCTTGCGGGTATCGGGGCTCATCCACTCGAGGTCGGAGATGTTGCGGCGGTAGGCTTCCTGGAGATTGCCGACCAACTCCAGCATCCGAACTTTGGCTTCGGCCGGGAAGTGGCGCTCCACGTAGATCTTGCCGACGGCCTCGCCGAGCAAGTCCTGGACCATGCCGACTCCGCGCTTCCAACGCTCACGGTTCTCTTCGGTACCGGAGAGCGTGGTGCCGTAGAACGCGAAGTTCTCATCCACCAGTGACGAATGCAAGTACGGGGCGCGTGAATGGATGACTTTCCAGGCAGCCCAGGCCTTCCAGTCGTCGAGTTCCTCCGACGCCCACAGTGCCGTGAAGTTGTGCAGGAAATCGGGCTGGCGAACAACGATCTCCGCGAACTTCTCGGAAGTCGTTCCCAGTCCGGACAGCCAAGCAGCCCAATCCAATCCGGGATTCTGCTCGGTCAGTTCCTCGAAGCCCATCAAGTTGTAACTCAGCTCGGCGTCACGACGCTTCACCACATCCCAGTGCCCCCCCGCGATCTTCTTCTCGAGATCGAACACACGCTGCGCTTCGTATCCGAGGCCGGCAAGGTTGAACATCTTCTCGACATGCGCGACAAACTTTTCGCGGATCTCGGCGTAGTTGTCTTCGCGGTAGTACGACTCATCCGGCAGGCTGATGCCCGCCTGACTGAAGTGAATGAGATAGCGCTCGGAGTTCTTGGCATCGGTGTCGACGTAGTGAGAGATAGCCCCGCCCACACCGGTCCTCTGATGGCGTCCGATCACCGTAGCGAGGGACGAGCGATCCGGAGCGTCCGCGATGGCGTCCAGTTCATCGTCGATCGGGGCGAGACCGGCAGCTTCGATCGCGTCGGCATCCATGAAACTGGAGTACAGGTCGCCGATGCGCTGCGCATCGGTTCCGGCCTCCGGTGAAGACTGCGAGGCCTCCGTGATGATGGTCTGAACGTCTTCCTCAGCCTTGTCGTACAGCGTGCGGAAGGCGCCGTCGACGGCGCGGTCCGCCGGAATCTCGTATTCGGCGAGCCATTTCCCGTTTACATGGACGAACAGATCGTCTTGCGCGCGGGTGTCGCTGTCGAGGTGGGTGAGGTCGATGCCTGAGCGATGAGCCGTGGTCATTTCTCCATCCTTACACGATCATCACATTCCGCTCAGTCTCACCGCGGTGATCCGTTCAGGGCTTGCGCGATCTGAGTCACCACTACCTCCGGGGTGAGCGTCAACTGGTGCCACGTGAAGCGCAGAACATGCCAGCCCGCGTTTACCAAAATGTTCTGGCGGTGCGCGTCGGAGTTGAACCGATCCACGTTGCCGTGCCAGGCCCAGCCGTCAACCTCGATTGCCAGACCGTGAGCGACAAATGCCACGTCGATGACGTAGCCGCAGCTGCGGTACTGGGGAGTCCACCCCGAAATCCGGTGAAGCCGCAAAAGTCGGTGCAGGATCCGTTCCGCTTCGGATTCACCGCCGTCACCGGCGGCCTTCAGCAATCGGGCCGCGGCGGAGCTTCCCGTGCGGCCGAGGTTGCGTCGGTGCGCTGCTTGGAGTGCCGGGAGCGAGGTGTGGCGCTGCAGGGCGCGGTCCATCAGCTCCGCTCCGCGTTCGATGGAAACCGCTGCTTCCAGCACAGACAGCGGCAGGCTGGTGACGAGGAGAGAGCGGCGGTTGTCGATGTCTCGCCGGTCGAGATCGCGTCGGCGCACCCGGACGCCGGCACAGGTAACGGACCGGGACAGCGGCACAGTCACCGAGTGCTGGCGCGGAGGCTTGTCGAGTAGTCCGTGCCACCAGGCCGCGGAGGGACCGTGCGCGCAACCGCCACTGCTGTACACGGCGCTGCGGAGCTCGACCTCGGGTGTTCGTTCGCGATCCTCGCGCAAGTAGATCCCGGCCCGGAGTGCCGTCCATTCGCCGGAGAGGAGGCGTCTCGAGACTGCCGAGGGACTGAGTCCAGCGGTTATTGCCTGCTCGCGGGTGATGACGCCGTCCTGGGCGGCCATGATTTTGTTCGTGCTCATGTCCACTTGGACGCGGCACAGCGCTGGAGGTTCCCCGGGTGCGCTGATCGTGAAGGATTTCGCTCGCTCAGCGAACGAAATCCTTCACAATCGGGTCAGCTTCCGGAGTAGACGAGCGCGGGGAGCAACGATGAACCCATCGATGAACCTACGGCCGCTGACCCAACGCCGAGCGGAACGAGTAGAGACATCATGTTCTGGTAGTCAACAGCCTCGATCGGCGGAAGTCCCGGGATCGGATTGGGAACCGGCGCGTGACGCTCCCAAGCTCCACAGCGGTTGGAGGTGAAGCTTGTGTCGCCCCACATCACTTGGATTGTTTGGGCGCCGTCGCCGAAGCTGTTTTCGATGATGCTGCGACCGGATCCCGTTCGCTCCCAGTAGCAGGTCCGGCCACCGGAAGTGCTCCACAGGCCGGGCAACATCTGGCCTTCCCCACCTCCGACACGGTAGACACCATCGGTGCCGCCGGGAATGTAGGTGCCTGCGTTGGCGACACCGCCACCCGCGAGTGCCAAACCGACAGCCGATGTGGCGCACAGCAGTGCCCCGACAAACTTCTTCTTCACTAATTCTCCCAATGCTCGCAAACTTGACTAGCGAACATTATCGGACCAGTTGGTCTAATTTTGCGAAGCCCTCTGATTGTGAAGGATTTCACTCGCTCAGCGAACGAAATCCTTCACAATCAGATCAGGTATCGATGCCCAGGTTGATGACTGCGAGGTAGGTACCGTCGGACTGCTTTTCGACGGTCATGATCCCGGTCTGGTCGAAGATGCCGTCACTGGCGTTCGTGGTGTTCTTCTCGCGGCCGGTGTGTTCGCTGTACGGACTGGTGGCATACACCTCGTTGAGGAGGGACTCGTCGAAAAACGTCTGTGAGGTGAGCACGGTCTTCTTGTCGATGTGCACCTTGACGTGAATGTGCGTGGTGCGGCCCATGTACCAGCCCGGGAAGATGGTAGTGAATTGGGCGATGCCGTTGGCGTCGGTGGTCTGGGCACCGCGCAAATAGGTGCCGTCGTCGGTGGCGGTGGCTTCGCTGTCACCGACGCTGTAGGAGCCGTCGGAGGTTTCGCCGGAGCCTCCCATACCTCCTCCTGATGGCGGCTGACCCATGCCACCGCCTGAAGGAGGCGCGCCCATCCCACCCGCTGGAGGCGCTCCGCCGCCGCCGTTTGCGCTCAGCGATCCGGATTCGAAGCCGGAATAGACGCCGCCGGCGTCGCAATGCCAGATTTCGACAACCGCATTGCTGACGGCACCGATACTGCCGTCGACGTTGCACTGGCTGTTGTCCTGCACACGCATGGCGACCTGCAGGGTGGTGCCGGGGCGGTCTTCGCGGATGTCACTGCGGATGGAATCGACGTCGAACCAGTAGGGGCCCTGAGTTTCTTCTTTACTCATGACGCACTGGGGTGCCTTGGCGAGCAGGGCTGTGACAGCGTCACCCGAGGTGGCGGTGGTGGTTGTCGTCGATGCCACCGCAGTGGTCGACGTGGTGGTGCCACTGTTGCCGCCGCAGGCGGCGATGAGTCCGCCCAAGCTGATGGTTCCGCCGAGCGCCAGGGCCCGCCGGCGGCTCACTCGGTGCCGACTGGCTTCGATGTCTTTGTTCACGCGTCTACCTCCATTGTGGCTGTTGGCTCAATGGTGGCCGGGCGGCCTGGCGTGAAGCTGGTTACTCGCTGTGAACTTACTGGGAGAGCATCTGAATGCTGGAGGTAGCGCGGACGTAGACCTGGCCCGTGTTGTCGACGATGCGCGATTCGATGAGGGCAAGTCTGCGACCGGCGCGGATCACGTCGGCTTCGGCGCGCATCACCGGCCCGTCGATGCTGGGGGAGCGCAGGAAGTCGATTTTGTGGTCGAGAACGCGGTAGTCCTGTTCGGTGCTGGTCAGCGTCTGGGCGGCGAGGCCGGTGATGGCGTCGACGACCGAGATGAGCACGCCGCCCTGTACTGCGCCGAGGGGGTTCGCCATCCACTCGACCGGCGAAACTTCGCCGATGACGGACCCGGGTGTCACCTCGACCACGGTGAGGTCGAGGAGTCCTGCGAGGGGTCCACGCTTGATTGTTCCGGCGAGGATTCCCTCGACGATGTCGGATCCACTGCGTCCGGTCAGGTCGCTGACACCCTCCGGGATCGGTACCTCGAAGGGCTGGGCTTCCATGTAGTCGTCGATCTTCACGACGGGTGGCCGCGTGACGATCATGGCGCGGCCGGCCATCACGGCGAGGAGGGTGTTGTTGCCGTCGCGTAGTTCGCCGGACGCCAGTCCGACACCGTCGTCGAGATGTACGAGTGTGCCTACGGCTCCGATACTTCCGGCCCGCGGGAAATCGGCAGCAGTGCTGACGGTGATCTGTGCGAGCACCGACTGATGATCGGAGGTGAGGCCGGAATACACGGCTCCGCCGGTGACTCCGTCGAGCATGACGCCGATGGATCCGAGCACGGTGCGGCCACGGTGATCCTGAAAGCGTTCGCCGGTTTCCTGGGCGAAGGTGAGACTGCCGGGCGCTACCGCGACCGCGCGAATGTCCATCAGAGTGTTGAGGGGATCAAGCTTCTTGACGGGCGCGGCGGAGTAGTCGATGCTCATGCCTCGAGTATTACCGGGGGCACCGGGCTCTCCGGAGACCGGGTCTCAACCACCGATACGGGCGTGCATTTCCCAGACGAGGACTTCTGCTCCGGCTTCGGACGTCAGTTGTTGTCCGCCGGACGAGGTCAGGCGTACTGCGTCACCTTGATGCAGCGTCCCGACGCCTTCCATTTCTACCGTGCCGTCGGCGACGAACACGTGCAGGAATGGTGCGCTCGGAAGGTTCACAGCCTTGCCGGGCTGCAAGCGGGCGACGTGCAGAGCCGCATGTTTGTTGTTGATGCGGATTGCCGAATGATCCTTGTACTGCGGCATTCCCGAAGCGACGGGGATCAGGCCGCCGCGGAGGAGTTCGTCGTCGATTTCGAGTTGTTCGTATCCGGGCGTGAGTCCAGCCTCGTCGGGGACTACCCACATCTGGACAAAATGCACGGGATCGGAATGCTGTTGGCCGCCGAGGCGCCAGGAGTCGTTCTTCTCGCTGTGCATGATTCCGCTGCCGGCGCTCATCCGTTGCGCGAGCCCGGGGTAGATGACGCCGGAGTGGCCGATGGAGTCCTGGTGGACCAGCGAACCGCGGAGCACCCACGTGACGATTTCCATGTCTTGGTGTGGGTGCGTGTCGAATCCGCTTCCGGCGCGCACGGTGTCGTCGTTGTTGACGAGGAGAAGCCCGTGGTGCGTGTTGTCGGGATCGTAGTGCTGACCGAAGGAGAAGGAATGCTTTGAATCAAGCCAGGAGATGCGAGATTTCAAGCGATCACCTGATCGGTGTACGTCGATGTGCGGGGTCATGAGCGCCGACATGGCGTTCCTCCTTCAGATCCGGTGGCACCAGCTTACGAGGTGAGCACGTTCACCTTGCTGTGCTAGTCAATGCACGTGAAACATTCACCGTCTGATCCGCCCGCCGGAACCACGATCGCAGCGATTCGTGCATGCGCGTCGTCGCTCGCGCCCAGTGAACGCAGAGTTGCGGACGTATGTGTAGAGCGACCAGCTGAGGTTGCCTGGTGGTCTGCCGCGGATCTCGCCGAACATGCCTCCACCTCGACAGCGACAGTGATACGGGCGTGCCAGAACCTTGGATTCAAAGGCTTTCAGCATCTGCGGATGCTGTTGCTGCGGGACCTGGGTGCCGCGACGTCGGCGGACGCGGGGGTGGGGGCCCAGGGCGCGACCGGGGTCGGTCTCATGCGGTCGGTATTCGACGAGGTGGCGCAAGACCTCGGTGCGGCGTTGGCGCCGCTGGACGCAGAGGCTTTTGACAAGGCAGTCCGCGAACTCGGGTCCTCGCGCCGATTGTTGATCGTGGCCAATGGCGGATCTGCACCTGCCGCCGCGGCGATCGCCTTCCGGTTCGTCACGAACGGCCGGTCGGCAGAGGCGCCGGCCGATGCCATTGTGCAGCAGTTGACGGCACGGCATCTTGGCAAGAGCGGCTTGTGCCTGGCCATCAGTGACAGTGGGATGAATGCGTATACGCTCCAATCCGTCTCCGCTGCAAAGGCTTCGGGGGCGACGGTCATCGCCGTCACGAGCTACGCGCGGTCCGCGCTCGTGGAGCAGGCGGACATTGCCCTGGTGATCGGTGGTGGAGTCGGTCCGTGGAGTGGTCATGGCGCATCGTCGCCGGTGGTGCAGTTGTCATTTCTAGTCGGGTTGCAGATTGCGGTCGCCGAGGCCGGCAGTGGATCTGCGCAGGCGGCAGCGCAAACATTGGAACAGGTTGTAGCGCTGCTCAATCCGTCATCCAAGGGTTGATCCAAGCATTGCCTGTGATTCTCGAGCCGTTGGGCTCTGGTTCACCTTCGGCTGGCTAACTATCTCGATGTAATGAGAATTCAGATCGTTACGGATTTCAGTAACGTCATTTCATCGGGAGAGAACATGGGCAGCATTCGGATCGAGGGTCTGAGCCGAAAGTTTCAGAATGTCACCGCCGTCGACAACATTTCGATGGATATTCTCGACGGCGACTTCCTCGTCCTCCTCGGTCCGAGCGGCTGCGGCAAGACCACTCTGCTGAGGATGCTTGCGGGACTGCTCGAGCCGAGTTCCGGTCGAATCGTGCTCGACGATGAGGACATCACCAACGTTCCTGCGAAACGTCGTGACGTTGCGATGGTGTTCCAGAACTACGCGCTGTATCCCCATCTGTCAGTAGCGAAGAACCTGGGCTTTCCGTTGCGGGTGCGCAAGGTTCCCAAGGCCGAGGCGCACGAGCGAATCGAGGAGGTTGCGCAGCAGTTGGACATTGCACACCTGCTCGAACGCAAGCCGAAGGAACTCTCGGGTGGGCAACGGCAGCGCGTTGCTGTCGGTCGCGCAATTGTGCGTAGTCCCAGGGCATTTCTGATGGACGAGCCCCTGAGTAACCTCGATGCGAAGCTCCGAACCGCGACTCGTCGTGAGCTCACCGCCCTCCATCGCCGACTCGGAGCAACGTTCGTCTACGTCACCCACGACCAGATCGAAGCCATGACTATGGCGACGCGTATCGCGCTGCTCAACAACGGTCAGGTAGAGCAGATCGGTACGCCGGAAGAGGTGTACGACAATCCGGCTTCGGTGTTCGTCGCAGGATTCCTGGGCAGCCCGCCGATGAACTTGATCGACGCGACCGTCGGCTCGGAGAAGGGGCGTGTCGTGGTCTCCAGTTCCGGCGTGCGGGCCCTCCTGTGGCCTGGAGAGTCGGATGAGCAGAAGGTGGTCCTCGGGGTACGTCCGGAGCATCTCACGGTGACCGCCGACACCGACACCGACGCGGCGGGTGCCCGATTCCAGGCGCGGGTGGAGTCCGTCGAAAACCTTGGTAGCGAACAGATTGCGTATTGCGCGGTGGGTTCGAATACGGTCTGCGTTCGCATGCCTCGTCCGGTCACGGTTCGATCCGGAGAATCCGTCGCTCTTGCAGCAAAACTCGAACATCTTCATCTCTTCGATGCGGAATCCGGACGCCGTCTCGAATGGGTCGGCGCCACGGACTTGACCGACTTCGATGCCCGCGTGTTGAGCGGGCAACTCTAGTTCCCCTTCATTCGATCCCCCTGTGTTCAAGGAGCTTGTTCATGCGTAAATCCAAGGCGTTGGCCGCTATTGCGATGGCGGCCGCCGCAACTATGAGTCTGGTCGGCTGTGCCACGGGCACGGTGGACGCCGCTGGGGCCGGCGACAGTGCGATAGTGCCGGAGCTTGATCCGAATCAGAAGGTCGACATCGTCTTCGAGACGTACAACCTTCAGCAAGCCGGTCCCTGGACGGATACCATCACCGGGCTGGTCAAGGACTTCGAGACGGCTCACCCGAACATCACCGTCAAGGCGCAACCTCCGCAGGGAAATGGTGCGACAGCGAGCAGTGTGCAGACGCAGATGCTTGCGGGAAGTTCACCCGACGTCGCCCAGTTGACCTTTGACACTGTCGATTTCGCGGTCGATCAATTGCGAGCCAAGTCGCTGGACAAGCTGGTGGGTCGTGAGGCCGTGCAGGAAAATTTCGAAGGTGAGCACCCGTATCACCCCCGGGCTGTGACTCTGGGTGATCGCAACGGCGACACCTACGGAATGCCGTACGTCTTCTCTACTCCGGTGCTCTTCTACAACGCGACGGCTTTTGCGAAGGCAGGATTGCCGGCCGACGTCGATTTGTCGACGTGGCCCAAGGTCGCCGACGCGGCAGAAAAGATCACCGCTGCGACGGGAAAACCCGCACTGTCCATTGCATGCGCGGTAAAGGGCGGGAACTGGTGTATGCAGGCGATGTTCCGCTCGGCCGGTGGCAACGTCCTCTCCGAGGACGGTTCCACCATCGAGTTCGGCAACCCCGATGCTGTCGAGGCCGTGAAGATGCTTCGGGGCCTGTATGAACGAGGTGTCCTTGCGAGCGAGGACACGAGCACGCAGTTCGAGTCTTTTGCCAAGGGCAACACGGCAATTCAGCTTCAATCTTCGGCCATTCAGGGAATGTTCATCCAGTCGGCAAAAGCTGGGGGATGGGATTTGCGCGCAGCAGCGATGCCCGGCTTCGACGGCCACACTGCGGTTCCGACGAACTCCGGTTCGGCACTGTTCGTGTTCTCCGACGATCCCGCCAAGCAACGAGCGTCGTGGGAGTTCATCAAGTTCATGACCAGCGATCACGCGTACACGGAGATTTCCAGCAAGATCGGTTACCTGCCGCTGCGTACATCCCTGACCGAGGACCCGGCGGGATTGAAGGCGTGGGCTGACGGAAATCCCTTGCTTGCACCGAATCTCGCTCAGCTCGACCGGCTCGAGCCGTGGCGGTCGTACCGGGGTAACAGTTACGTGCAGATCGATGACATCCTCGCAACGGCGGTCGAGGAGTCGGTCTTCTACGGCAAGGATCCGATTTCGACGATGAAGACCGCGCAGGAACGCGCACAGAAGCTTCTTCCGTAAGTACGGAACTCTCCCACAAAGGATTTCATTCATGACCACCACTTTTTCCACTCCGGTGGCGAGTCGCCGCCTCGACCTGTCCGGCACCTACAACTTGCGTGACGTAGGGGGATATCCACTCGGCGAAGGATCGACCAAGTGGCACAAGTTGTTTCGATCCGACGCCCTGCACAGCGTGGATCAGGACGGGCGTGATGCACTGCGCGAGTTGAATCTCGCTCTGGTGATCGACCTGCGCGAGAGCCACGAGGTGGAGTCGGCGCCCAACGCATTGCAGGGTGTCGGCCACCGAGAGGTCCACCTTCCGGTGTACGACGGTGCGATCAACGCCACCGGAACTGGATTCGATCTGGCTGCGCTCTACCTGCAGATGGTGACCGATCATGCGGAAGCGCTCACCCGCGCGGTTCGGCTCATCGCAGCATCGGGCCCCGGACCGGTACTGGTGCACTGCACCGCGGGCAAGGACCGAACGGGACTTGTCGTCGCACTCAGCCTGGCTGCAGTCGGGGTCAGTGAGCGAGACGTCATCGCCGATTACGCCGTGTCCGAAACCATGCTCGCCGGAGAATGGGCCGACCGGATGGTTGAGGCGTTCAAGGCGTACGACCTGCCCGACGGCTTCGATGTGGACGAGATGGTGTGCGCCAGTCCGGCAGCGCTGATGCGAGAGACCCTCGCATATATCACTGCCAACCACGGCGGCGTCCGACATTTCCTGCTTGCTCACGGTATGACCGAACTCGAACTTGCCGATCTGCGCGCCTGCCTCATCGGCTGACCAACACCCCATCGTTTATCGAATCACGAGGAGAATTTCTCATGTCTCAGTACGGCACACCCGAACATTTCATTCTGCACATCAGTGACACGCATTTCGTGGCCGACAACGAATTGCTGCACGGGGCAGTGGACAGCGACGCAAATCTTGCCGGCTTGTTCGAGCGACTCGAGCGGGCCGGTCAACGTCCCGAAGCGCTGGTCTTCACTGGCGACCTCGCCGATGCGGGCGATCCACAGGCCTACGCCCGCCTGCGCGCAATCGTGGAACCGGCTGCCGAAAAGATTGGTGCCGAGGTTATCTGGGTCATGGGTAACCATGACAACCGCGCGACATTTCGCAGTGGTTTGCTCGACGCCGAGCCGACGCAGGAGTCCGTGGACGCAGTCTACGACCTCGATGGTCTGCGTCTGATCGTGCTCGACAGTACTGTTCCGGGCCACCATCACGGCGAGATCACCGATGAGCAGTTGGTGTGGCTGCGCGAAGTATTGGCTGAGCCTGCTCCGCACGGCAGTCTGCTTGCACTGCATCATCCGCCGGTACCCAGTCCTCTCGAACTTCTCGAGCTCGTTGACCTCAAAGAGCAGCATCGTCTGGAAGAGGTGTTGCGGGGCAGTGATGTTCGCGGAATCCTCGGTGGTCACTTGCACTACTCGACGAGTTGCACCTTTGCCGACATCCCGGTCTCAGTGGCATCGGCCACTTGCTACAGCCAGGATCTGATCGGTGCGGACGGGGGACTGCGCGGCGAAAACGGTGGTCAGTCGTTCAACCTGGTTCACGTCTACGGAGATCGAGTGCTGCACAGCGTCGTTCCGCTTGCCGAGTCGCCGACGCTCTACGAAATGAGCATCGAGACGCTCCGGGCTTTCCAAGCGCTCGATCCCGAAGAGCAGCTTCGCGTCATGGCTGAATCCGCGAATCGCTGACCGACCACAAGGAAGAGAACACCATGTTTGTCGAAGTGCCGACATCGGTCGGCGGTCAGCCGGGCGCTGAGATCACGGACACGCGTTCGCGCGGACCGAAGTGGTCGGTGTTGCGAAGCCACCTCACTCCGCTGCTGTATTTGCTGCCTGCGGTGGCGCTCCTGGTGGTGTGGGTGTACAAGCCGCTCGCGGAGACAGTCGGACTCTCGTTCTACAAGTGGAACATGATTCCGACGACGCCGAAGATTCCTGTGGGGCTGGAGAACTACGCCACCGTGTTGTCTCTGCCGGAACTGCACCAGGCGCTGTGGAACACGGTGTTGTACATCGCGGCATTCATGGTGTTCTCTCTGGTTCTCCCGGTGGGGATCGCGCTGCTGTGCGGTCAGGTCACCGGTCGCTGGCGCACCTTCTACCAAGCGTTGATTTTTGTGCCCTTTCTGGTGACACCGGTTGCCAGTAGCGCGATCTGGCGGTGGATGTTCAACCCCGAGGGTGGCACCATTCCCCGGATCGCGGCTTCGCTCGGCTTCGAAATGGGAAACATCTTTCGTGACCCGAAACTAGCGCTACTCGGTGTAGTCGTGGTTGTCGGTTGGCAGATGCTGGGCTTCGGGGTGCTCGTGATTTCGGCGGGAATGGCAGGTATCAATCCTGACTACAGCTCGGCTGCGTCGCTCGACGGTGCTTCCCGATCCATGATCACCCGGCGGATCACACTGCCGTTGCTCTCGCCGACGCTGGTGTTTCTGGCACTGATGACAATTCTGCTCGGAGCGCAGTGGGCCTATCCGGTGATCGATGTCCTCACTCAGGGCGGACCGAGCGGCTCCACCACCAATATCTATTACCTGCTCTACGAATTCGGTTTCCGCAACTTCGATGCCGGCCTTGCGGCAGCCGCGGGAATGTTGTTCTTCCTCGGATTCGCCATCATTGCTCTCGTCTTTGTCCGGGTCTCAGACCGGCTGAGCTTCTACGACAACTAGGACCCGTCATGGCACTCGTCATTGTCGACGCGCCTTCGCGCGTCACCTCATCGCCTTCGGGTACCGACGCCCGCGTGGTGGGTGATCAGCCGGTGGCTGCTCGCTCGCGTGGGCGGGTCGTCACCGGACACGTCCTGCTAGCACTGCTTGCAGTCGTGAGTGTGTTCCCGGTGTACTGGATGTTCGCCACAGCCTTCCGTCGACCGGATGATGCGTTGTCGGCCAGCTTGATTCCGTGGCCGCCGACTCTCGAGAACTTCAAGTACGTGTGGGAGACCATCCCGATGGCCTCGATGCTGACGAACACCTTCGCGATGGCGGCTGTGATGGCAGTCAGTCAACTGTTGGTGGCCGTACTGGCAGCCTATGCCTTCGCGCGCTGGAATTTCTTCGGCAAGCAGTTGCTGTTCCTGTTGTTCGTCGGGTCCTGGCTGGTTCCCTTCCAGGTGACGATGATCCCGAACTATCTGTTGATCTCGCAGATGGGTCTTCTCAATACGGTCGCCGGCGTTGTCATTCCCAATCTGTGCGGCGCATTCGGGGTGTTGCTGCTGCGTCAGCACATGGAGGCGTTCCCGCATGAATTGCTCGACGCCAGTGTGATGGACGGCCAGAGTTCCTGGGCCACCCTGTGGAAAGTGGTACTGCCCAACATGAAACCGGCGCTGGCGGCTCTGGGAATCATGTTGTTCATCTCGGCGTGGAACGAGTATCTGTGGCCGTCGCTGGTTCTGCGGCAGTCGGATGCGTTGGTGCAGATCGGAATCAGGAGTTTCATGGGTGCGGAGGGAAACAACTGGGGTGCCGTGATGGCGGCCTCGGGACTCGCGTGCTTGCCGATCTTCTTGATCTATCTGTTCCTTCAGCGCTACGTGGTCGATGCCTTCGTTCGATCCGGACTCAAATAGGTTGAGCGTGGTCCGGGGTGCGCACATTTGTGCACACCCCGGACCATTGTCGGTGGGGGCTTAGCTCAGTGTTTCGTGAGCTGCCGGGATGGAACCGAGGCGTCCGGCCTGGAAGTCCTCGAAGGCTTGCATGACCTCGGACTTGGTGTTCATGACAAACGGTCCGGCCATGGCGATGGGCTCACGGATCGGCTTGCCGCCCAAGATGAAGACCTCGAGCGATTCGGTTCGTGAATCTTGGCGATCCGATGCCGAGATGGTGATGGTGTCGCCGCGTCCGAAGACGGTTGTCTGTCCGGCGCGAACAGGCCGACGCTCTGCGCCGACGGTTCCCTCACCGGCGAGTACGTAGACGAGGGCGTTGAAGTCCGGGTTCCACGGCAAGGTGACGCTGGCACCGGGGGCAATGGTCGTGTGAGACAGTGCGATTGGTGTGTACGTCGATCCGGGGCCGGCGTGGCCGGCGATCTCTCCGGCGATGACGCGAACCAATGCGCCGCCGTCGGGGGAGGAGAGCAGTGCAACCTTGTTGCCGGTGATGTCCTGGTAACGCGGTGCTGCCATCTTGTTGTTTCGGGGCAGGTTCACCCACAGCTGGACGCCGTGGAAGAGGCCGCCGCTGACAACGAGGTGCTCCGGGGGAGTTTCGATGTGGAGGATGCCGCCGCCGGCAGTCATCCACTGGGTGTCGCCGCCGCTGATCACGCCGCCGCCGCCGTTGGAGTCTTGGTGCTCCATGATGCCGTCGATCATGTAGGTAACGGTTTCGAAGCCGCGGTGCGGGTGCCACGGGGTGCCCTTGGGCTCACCGGGTGCGTAGTTGACCTCGCCCATCTGGTCCATGTGGATGAAGGGGTCGAGTGCAGAGAGGTCGATGCCTGCGAATGCCCGGTGGACGGGGAAGCCTTCGCCTTCGTATCCGATCGGTGCGGTGGTGACGCTCTTGACCGGGCGGTTGACGGCGGACGAAGCCGGCTCGTCGAGGCGCGGTAGGGACAAGATGTTCTCGACTGTCACAGCAGGCATGTCATTCTCCTCGTACTCAAGTAGTTGATTGTTCAACTATCTCATGAGGAGTCAACAATGTCGAATGAAAGATATTCCCGCGGTGATCGTGAAGGATTTCGCTCGCTCAGCGAACGAAATCCTTCACAAACAGATTAGTTCTTGATGCTCAGTACCCGCGTCTCCAGGAAATCGTGGACGCCGGCTTCTCCGCCTTCACGGCCGAAGCCACTGCTCTTCACTCCGCCGAAGGGGAGTTCCACTTCGAGAGCGTTGTGGGTGTTGACCCACACCTGGCCGGCGTCGATCTGTTCGGCAATCTCGACTGCTGCGGCTTGCTCGCCCCACACGGAGGCTCCGAGGCCGAATTCCTGACTGTTGAGCGTCGATACGACGGCGTCGACGTCGGTGTAGGCCACGACGGGGAATGCCAGGCCGAACTGCTCGAACTTGACGATGTCGCTGTTGTCGTCCACCCCGCGCACGAGTGCGGGCTCCATGAAGTAGCCGGGCAGAGTGGTGACTCGGTTGCCGCCGATGATGTCTGCGCCGTCGGCACGAGCCTTGTCGAGCAGACCCTGCACGTACTCGAGCTGAGCGGAATTGTGCAGCGGGCCGGCTGTAGTTCCGGGCACCGATCCGTCGCCCACCACCACGGTGGACATTGCAGCTTCGAAGGCGGCGCAGAACGCGTCGACCTTGTCGGCGGGGACGTAGGCGCGCTTGGGAGCGATGCACATCTGACCGCTGTTGAAGAACGCAGCGTGGGCCAAAAAGCCTGCTGCGTAATTGATATCCGCACTGTCGAGAATGATCGCGGGGTCATTGCCGCCGAGTTCGAGAGTGACGGGCGTGATGGTGTCAGCGGCCTGCTTCATGATCGCCTTGCCGACGCCGGTGGATCCGGTGAACGACACCTTGCGCACTGCGGAGTGCTCGATCAGGGCTTTGCCGGTATCCGGTCCGCCGTAGACGATGTCGAGTACACCCTCCGGGAGGATGGACTGCAGGATGCGGACTACCTCGCCGACAACCAGTGAAACAGATTCGGCGGGCTTGACCAGAACGGTGTTGCCGGCCGCCAGTGCAGGTGCAATCTTCGCCATCATGAGGAAGATCGGGAAGTTCCACGGCACGATGGCTGCCACAACGCCCAAGGGGCGGTGCTGGATTCGCGCTACGCGGATCGGCGATTCGGGTGCTTCGGATTCGTCGGCCCAGTCGAGGCGGGCGAAGTGCGCGAGGCAGCGTGCCGAGATCCAGACTTCACCGCTCGAGTCGCTGAGAGATTTTCCCTGCTCGGCGGTGAGTAGGGCAGAGATGGCAGGGGTCTGGCGCATGAGTTCGTAGGAGCACGCGGCGAGCAGGCCCTGCCGGGTGCTCCGTGAGGTGCGCCAATTCGCAAATGCAGACTGGGCGGCAACAGCTTTCGCGTCGAGCTCAGCGGGTGTTGTGATGGATGTGCGCCCGACCTCTTCGAGGGTGGCGGGGTTGATCGAGATCAGTACGTTGTCGATGCTCATGGGAAAACTCCTGACTAGGCTGTGGCGGTGGCCATTGCGGCCATGGCAGGCGCGATGTACGAGCGGAAGATCATGGCGCTGAATCCGCCGTCGATCGGGATGTCGGCTCCACTGATCCAGGCAGCGTCCGACGAGGCGAGGAAGATGATGGCGTCGGCAATCTCGCCGGGCTGCGCATGGCGTCCGGCCCAGGTGACGGCACCGGAGATCGCGGCGTCACCCATGGTGGCCGTGAAATCCTTCAGCAGCGGCGTCCCGACCGTGCCGGGGGAGACGGAGTTGGAGCGCAGGCCGATGTGCTTGCCGTCGACGGCAAGGTTGCCGGCGTTGATGATGGCGGCTTCCTTGGAGACGTTGTAGCAGACCTCGTCGATCTTGGGGAAGTCTGCGAGCGAATCGAGCGCCTCTTCCCAGTTGTCAATGGCCAGAAAAGCATTGAGTCGGGCGTAGTTCTGCTGCCACAGGAATCCGGCTTGCGACGCGGTGGTGACGACGGCCGGGTCGGCGGTGAACTTGGGCAGCAGCAACCGCGTGAGGTCGCGAGGGGCGAGTGCGTTGATCGACAGGACGGTGCGCCACGGCAGCGTAGCGGCGACGCCGGCGTTGTTGATCAGTACGTCGATCGGTCCGTCGATCTGCGCTGCGATTGCCTCGACGCCGGCCTGGGTCGAGAGGTCGCCGACAATCATCTGGGAGACGGAATCGTCTGACGAGGCAACGCGGTCGATGCCGATGACGGTTGCGCCGAGTGCGGCAAGTTTGGTGGCGGCTTGTGCTCCGATGCCGGACGAGCAACCTGTGAGGACAACGGTTTTTCCGGTGTAGTCGATCATGACGTGATGCTCCTGTTGCTGTGGAGGGAGTGGCTGGGTCTGCAGCGAAGACGAATCGAAATCTCTAGTTGCAGTGAAGAATTGCAACTTCGCGAAGGCGAATGCTGGAGACAGAACCGTATTCGTTGCGAGTGCGACATGGGCATTCCCGGTGAGTGGGACTGGTCATTTTCGGGTGGAATTCAGCACTATTGACACGTGTCAAAAATCTGCCTACGATGTGGCCTGACTCGCAAATGTGTCGAGATGCGAGGTGGAACGAGTTGTCGGACAAGGGCGAGTTTCGGCGCGAGTCGATCTTGCGTGCCTTGGAAAACCTTCTCGAGACAACAACTCTCAATGATCTGAACGTCCGCGATATTTCGCAGGCGGCTGGTGTGACTCGCTCGGCCTTCTATTTCTACTTCGACAACAAGTCCGTCGCAGTTCGTGAACTCGCCAAAGAAGTCGATGAGGAAGTTGCCGCTGCCTCTGCCATCTACTGCGACGGAGACGGTGATCCCGCAGAGTTGATCGAGCAGATGATCACCGCCGTGCAGGGGGCCTGGATGAGGCACCCACACCTACTGAGAGCAATGCGTGACGCGAGGTCTTCAGATCCGGGGGTTGATGATCTCTGGAATCGCGGGCTCGAAAGCTTCATCGAACCTGTTGCCGCAGTCATCAACTCGGAGCGCAGTGCTGGCCGGGCTCCGGAGGGAGCCGACGCCGGCATGCTTGCATTGATTCTGATGGAGGCCATTGAGCGGATCGGTAATCGCTATTGGATTGGCGACCACCGTGCTGTAGATGTGGAAGCGTCGAAGCAGGCGCTTGTCGGAGTGTGGATGGGAGCGATTTATGGCCGCGTATGACGTGCCCGCGGGGTGGAGTGACGACGAAGCGCTTGTTCGCTACGCACCCGAGGTGTCGGAGTCCCTTCGTCGGATGATCTTCTCCGACCCCGGTGTTCTCGGTGGGCTGGCGCGGCAAACGTGTGCAGATGCTCTGTCGTTGTCGGCGTTGCCGGTGCCGCCGCAGGTCGAGGAGATCGCGGATTCGATCGCACTCGACTTTGCGGAGCAGTTCAGCATTGACGTATCGAGTGTCGACGCTGGTCTGCGCATGGCACTGCTGAACGAGATGGGCAGCGGCGCCAAGGAATTCGTATTCGGGGTGTATGTCGCCGACTGGATTCCGCGCTTGTTGCGCATCCTGGAGATGCTATTCGGGCCGTCGAAAATGCAGTGGCAGACAGTGCCGGCGTGGGGTGAGTTCGATCTTTCGGTGGAGAGCGCAGTCTTTGCGCGCAATGTGGCCCGGCTCAGGATTCTCGATCCCGTGACGACCGAACTGGTGCGGCTCCGTCAAGCGCGCCAACATAATTGCCGGTTGTGCAAGTCGCTGAGGATGAATACGGCGTTGGAAGCCGGCGCGGACGAATCGCTCTTCGACAAGGTGGACAACTACGAGAGCAGTGACTTGTCGCCTCGTCACAAGGCGGCGCTCGCGTTGGCCGACGCGATGGTGTGGCAGCCCGGATTCATTTCCGTCGACGTGATTGATGCAGTGCGTGAGCATTTCTCGCCGGCCGAGGCTGTGGAGCTGGTGTTGGACATGGCCAGGAACGCAATATCGAAGGTGGCTGTTGCATTCGGTTCGGATACTCCACATGTTGACGACGGCGTCGAAATCTACGACGTGGATGTGGACGGAAACGTCACGTTCGGGTTGGGCTGGCAATCAATCTGAACGATGCCTACATTCGAGCGATGCCGGCGCACAACAGTTCGATCAGTCGCCGGTAGACGCGGTCGGGGTCGGCGCCGGCCGGATGTCCTTCTTGCGCTTCCAGTACACAGAAGCCGTGCAGGGCGCTGCGCAAGGACCAGGCGGCTTGCTCGGAGTCGTCTTCGCTCAGTCCGTAGCCGGCGATGACGCGGTTGATGACGTCGACTACCTCGCCGACCGCGGCGACAAGATCTGCATGCGGGGCGGTGGGGTAGCGGTCGGTGATGGCATACAGACCGGGGTGTGTGCGGACGAAACTGCGCCAGGCGTCGGCCAGCGCAAAGACAGCGTCGTCCTTGGCCAGTCCGACGGCGGCGGTACGGAGGTGCTCGGCGAGTAAGTGACGCGCGAGCAGGCTGAGTTGATGTTGGACGTCGTCGACTCCGTCTACATGCTTGTACAGAGCTGACTGACGAACATCGAGGGTTTCGGCGAGTTGGCTGAGAACCAGAGCGTCGGGTCCGCGACTGTCCACGAGTTCGGCGGCAGCCGTGATGATGCGTTCGCGGGTGACCGGGATTCTCATGTCAACATCTTCCCTTGTGAGGACAACGCCATCTGGTGATAACCTATCACCATGAGTGATGATGTATCTTCGGGGGCCGTTTCCGCTGGAACTGGCGATTCTCAACGGCGTCGGGATCTGCAGGTGGTTGTCACCGGTGCGTGCATCCTGGGGATGACATCGATCCTCTACGACTTGTCCGGCACGTCGCCCGCGACCGGCGCCTTCTTTCGGTGCCTCTACGCCTTGATCCCGCTCGTGATCGTGGTCCTCGTGCAACGACGTCGCCCGTCGGCACATCCGTCCCGCGGACGTTGGGTGGCCAAGGCCGTCGTCGCCGGAGTGTTCCTGGGTATCGACCTGGTGCTCTGGCACGAGGCAATTCACTCGATCGGCGCAGGTTTGTCGACGGTTCTGCTGAACCTGCAGGTGCTGTTCGTGGCTATCCTCGGGTATGTGGTCTTGCGTCAGCGCATCACTCGGGAACTGCTGACGAGCATGCCTCTGCTCTTTGTCGGCGTAGCACTTGTCGCGGGAATGAGTTCCTCGCTGACGGGAGCCAACCCGGCTGTCGGTGCTTCCTTCGCGATCATTGCAGCGGGAGCCTATGCCGTGTACATCTTCATGATGGGCTTGGCGACGCGTGCTGCCGGTAGGACTGGGTTACCGATGCTGGTGTCCACTGCAGCCACCGGTGTGACGGCCGGATTGTTCGGTGTGGTCACCGGAACTCTTGATCTTGCACCACCATTGGCGGCGCAAGGTTGGCTCATTCTGTTGGCCTTGGTATCTCAGGTAGTGGGCTGGCTGTTGGTGGCCAGTGCCAGCCAGCGGTTGCCGGCAGGAAATATCGCTGCCAGCCTGGTGCTGCAATCGGCGTCGGCATTGCTGTTCGGTGCCGTCCTTCTTTCTCAAATTCCCAGCATCGTGCAGATTGTGGGTGCGGTGCTGATTCTTGCCGGAGTGGTTGTCGCGACGCGGCAGCCTGCAGTGAAATCGCCGACGCCTACTGTCGGAAAACGAACGGAGATAAAGGCATGACTTTGGCGGCCGATCGTATCTACATCAACGGTGACATCAAGACCATGGACGACGCAGTCGCGGGCGCGCCGACGGCTCTGGCCACCAAGGACGGCAGATTTGTGGCCGTCGGCTCCGACGCCGAGATCACAGCTTTGGCCGGACCTGACGCCGTTGTGGTGGATTTGGCTGGGGCCGTGGTTGTTCCCGGATTCATCGAGACGCATCTGCACCCGATCATGTGGGGGATGGATCTCGGTAACGTCGAGGCGACGACGGGTGCGTGCCCCTCGATCGAGGTGCTCATCGACGCGTTGAGCGCACGTGCGGCGATCACCCCGGCCGGCGAGGTCGTCCAGGCGTGGGGATTTGACGACAGCCTCGTTGCCGAGGATCGGGGGCTGACAACAGCTGACCTGGACCGGGCGTCGACGCAGCATCCGATCATGGTGCGTCACTTGTCGGCCCACGGCATTTACGTCAATTCCCTTGCCTTGGAGAAGGCCGGTATCGACGCTACGACGGTCGACCCGGAGGGCGGTGTCATCGTCCGTGACGCCGACGGAATTCCGACCGGCGAACTGCGCGAAGTTCCGGCAATGTCCCTGGTGCACAGCCTTACCCCGGACATGGACAGTGATGCGTCCAAGGTCGCGGTACTGCGTGCCCAGGAAGTCATGGCGTCGGTCGGTGTGACGAGTTTCCACGACATGTACGTCACTGCCGAGATGTACGACACCTACCGCGAACTCGAAGAGACTGGCGAACTGCGCCTGCGTGCGCGCCTGTACCTCGGGCACGGTGCTCACGATCAGTTGGGTGGGGCACCGGAGCCGACTGCGCTGGTGAGTGTGGGTGGTGTGAAACTGATTTCGGATGGATCCATCCAGTTGCACACCGCAGCATTGACCGAGCCGTACCACGATCTGGGTGGTTGCCATTGCGGCGGAATGGCTATTCCGTCGGGCTCACTCAATGCTCTGGTCGACGAGCATCATGCTGCGGGACGGCAGGTTGCTATCCATACAAACGGCGATCAGGCCATCGACTTTGCGCTGGACGCAATCGCTTTGGCACAGGCGGCTCACCCGGATGTCGATGTGGCGCATCGCCTCGAGCACGTCCAAACGTTGCGTGAAGACCAGATAGCGCGGATGGTCGAATTGGGCGTCGTGGCATCGATCTTTGTCAATCACGTCTATTACTGGGGCGATCGCCATCGTGATCGCTTCTTGGGTCCGGGTCGTGGCGAGCGGATCAGTCCGGTGGCGTCCGTCGTAGCTGCCGGCCTTCCCTATGCGCTGCATTGCGATTGCCCCGTGACCCCGGTAAATCCGCTCTTCACAATGAATACCGCTGTGCATCGTGTGACCCGTGAGGGCCACGTTCTGGGTGCCGATCAATGTGTGAGCGCACGCGATGCCTTGGCCGGCTACACCGCTGCGGCCGCTCGTATAACCCGGGAGCAGTCCGACAAGGGCCGCATTTCGGTAGGGCTTTTGGCGGACTTCGTCGTGCTCGACGCGGATCCGTTGGGCGAGGCGTCGGCCGACTTGTCGGCACTGAAGGTTCTTCGGACCGTCGTCGGCGGCGAAACGATCTTCGAGGCGTAGTCGCCCGGGGCAGAGCTCGAAGGAAACAGGCAAACCAGACGGAATGGTTTGTAGAACATGTTCTAAGTAGGAACCGGACGGCCTCCACCTTTTGGTGGGGGCCGTTTTGCTATTTAGTTATCAAGCGTCAGTAACGAAACTAAATAGTAGCTGGTCAGCGCAATGTGTAGGTGTAATGGCGATTAAGACTTGTTTCTGAACATTTGGACAATTTAGTCACAGAAAAACTGAAACCTGTGATAGAAATTGATCCGACACCAAGCTGGTGACTGCTGCACATGAGAGGGAACGCGCGCGTACCGATTCAGCTCGCAAGCTTCTACAACTGCACGTCACCTACGACGGATGACTTCGAACTTCTGCCCGACGTAGGGCGCACCTGACTGGATCCGACCTGTTTCCCATCCTTCTGCCCCGGTAACGGGACCGACGAAATGAGTCTTCACATGAACAAGGCAACAAAGGGCGCAGTCGCCGCCGGCGCAGCAGCACTCCTCCTCGCCGGTGGTGCGGGCACGATGGCGGCATGGAACGCATCCGCTCCCATGACGGGTGGCACCATCACGGCTGGTCACCTGACGCTGACGGCAGTTGGGTCTGCTCCCACATGGACAGTCAGCAATGCGAATACGGATGCTGGCGCCGCGAAGGCGATCACGGATATCGGAACTTTCCGTACAGTTCCGGGCGACACCATCACGTACACGGGCCAGGTCAAGGTTGGCATCGAGGGTAAGAACCTCAAGGCGAAGGTAGTGGCTGATACCTCCACCATTTCCGGATCTTTGGCCTCGGCAATGACCATCACTCCGACAACGACAATCAGCGCGGGCGCCGTTACTGAGCTCACCGAGGCCAATAACGATGCCACCGTCACCGTTGCCGTGACTTTTGACTTCCCGAAGGGCGCCATCGTTGCGCCTGACAACGCGGCCAACAATGCCACCCAGAATCAGACGGCTGGGCTGGCGGGCTTCAACGTCAAGCTCGAACAGATCTAAGCCTTGCGCAAGCACTACCGTTGGTGGGCAACCGCCGCCGCGCTGGTCGTCGGACTGATCTTTGTATCCGTTCAGCAGACCAGCGCGCGGTGGACGGACTCTGAAACGCTGCCCGGTGGCACGATCACCGCGGGGGTCCTGGACCTGACAGTGGGCGGCGCCGGGAGCAGCTACGACTTTGCTGCTCTGGGCGGAACCGGCATGTTCCCCAATTCATATGCACAGGCCCCGTTGGCAATTCGAAATTCCGGCAGTGTTCCGTTGAACTACAGGCTCCAGAATGTGGTGCAGACTCAGCCGGACGTTCCATTGACGCTGACGCTCTCGAAGGTGAATGCCGAGGCAGATTGTCCGAAGCAGGCCGCTCCGACTAACGCTACGCAGATCTACACCGGAGCGATGAGTGGCGCGCAGGTGCCAACAGCTCCGGCGTGGCGGACCTTGGCTCCCAATACCAGTGAGGTGCTGTGCATTCGCGGCACGGTTGGTACTGCGGCCGAGCCCGGTAAGTCGACTAGTGTCGCGTTTACCTTTGCGGCAGAGTCGAAATGACGCACGCAGTGAAGGGCGCTGATCAGAGCGCTGGCGTCTGGTGGTGGATCCGCAACATTGTGTCGTGGGTCCTGCTGCTGGGTGTTCTTGCGATTCTGTTGTCGACCATCGTGATACCTCGGTTGACGGGGTCGATGCCCTTCACTGTGCTGACCGGTTCGATGCAGCCCACGTATCCACCCGGAACTCTTATCGTGGTTCGCCCGCAGGACCCAGCCCAGTTGGAGACGGGCGACGCGATCACGTACCAGATGGAATCCGGTAACCCGACTGTTGTCACGCACCGCATCACGATGGTGCGGCGCAACTCCGCGGGCGATCTGACTTTTGTCACGCAGGGCGACGCCAATCCGGTTGCGGATCAGAATCCGGTTGTGCCGGAACAGGTTCGCGGCAAGGTGTGGTACAGCGTGCCGTATATCGGTTACGTCTACAACGCAATCACGGGGCAGATGCGCTCGGTGATGCTGACCGTAGTTGTCGGTGCGCTGTCGATCTACGCAGTGGTCATGTTTATCGGCGCGGTCCGTGACCGTAGCCGGCGGCGCTCTGCACCTGCAGATCCCCAATCTTCCGAACCGAGTGCCACGGCGCCTCGAGTTGAGCAGCAAGAAAGGCACAGCCATGTCTGAGCACGAGGAGACGCATGCGCCGGCCTCGCTGGGTAGGCACATATGTCGAGGTGCAACCAGTGGCCGTGCCCGCGCAATCATGTCCGTTGGCATGGTTCTCGGTCTCGGTGCCGTCGGCACTCTGGCGACGTGGACTGATGGCGTCACCGCAACTTCTGGTGCATTCACCACCGCTAGCGTCGCGATGAAGCTGAACGGTCATCCGACCGTTTCAACTGATACATCTGACTACGCCTTCACCGCCCTCACGACGTCAAATATCTTGCCGGGGAACAGCGTGAGTCAAGTTCTCACCGTGCAGAACGCCGGTGATGTCGCCTTCAAATACACGATGACGGCCAAGGCGAACGGTGAATCTGCTTTGGCACCGCTCATGAAGGTGACAATCCTTGATCAAGCCTGCTCGACGGTGATTGCCGGGCCGACAGCGCTCTCGACGACGGCGCCGGTGGGCATTGTCGCTGCTGAGCGCACTGTTGCGGTGAAAACTGCAACGGCAGGTAGTGGCGAAGAAAAATTGTGCGTCAAGGTGACGCTCGACGGTTCGACAGCCGATGCTCTGAAGAACAAATCGCTGACCGACGTGTCGTTCACATTCACAGCAAAGGCGGGTTGAGGTAGTCATGTTTGATCACACGACTGCGCGCAGTTCTAGTCCGGCACGCACTTGCCGCGAACTGGCGCTGACGATTGGTGCGGTGGCAGGACTCATCTGTGTCCTCGCCGCTGCCGCTTCCATACTTTCGGTATCAAGCCGTTGGTGTTCCGCTCGGGGTCGATGTCGCCCGAAATTACTACCGGTTCACTGGCATTAGCTCGTAGCGTGCCGGCCACGGACCTTGTTGTCGGTGACATCGTGAGCGTCATCAACGAACAGGGCACACGCATCACTCACCGCGTGTACGACATGGAGTCGCAGACCGGCAACTCCGTGGATGTATGGCTCAAGGGTGACGCGAATACAGTTCCCGACACTGAGACGTATTCCGTCACAGAAGCTGATCGGATCTTCTTCAGTGTAGGCGGATTGGGCTACGCGGTTGCTTGGCTTTCGAGTCCGATTGCGGTATTCCTCGGCGGTGCGTTTGTTGCAGGTCTGTTGATGGTCGCCTTCCGGCCAAACTCCCGCAAGGACGATTCGGAGGACGGTCCTAGCGGCGGTGTTGCCAACTCGGACACCGAATCTGTTGAAGCGAAGAAATTTTCGCTCGTTTCAGCAGGCTCTGGAACTGCTGGCTTGCGTTCCTCGCTGTCGCTTCGCAAGCTGACGATACTGGGCGTGTCAGCACTGGCTGTCTTTGGTGCGACGCAAGTAAGTGGCACTGTCGCTGCTTTCACTATCAGCTCGGTCGCGAAAAGCGGTCAGTTGAAAGTGAATTCGAATATCGTGCCCGCGCCATCTGACGTAACGTGCACTACTAATGGTATCGGTGGTTCGCAGTCGGCGACGGTCAAGTGGCCGCACCTCGGTCCTGCATTCAAATACGTTGCTAAATACTACTATCGCAATGGCAGCAGTGACACCTTTTGGAAGGATTACCCCGTCGACCCGGGAGTCGCGGCAGCTGTGGGGTCAGAGGTGTCTATCACCATGAAGTACACCGACGGCGGGTACAGCGGTACTGGCTATATGTACACGGTACGTGTCGTCTCAGTTAATAGAATCACCACGCAAACAGGTACTGATTGGCGTGGCTACAACCTCTGGCAGCCTGGGGCACAGACGTCCATTGGCTGCGACAGTGCAAATGCGGGCGTCCAATCTCTTCAGGCACTTCAGGATTCGCCCACTGCTGAGTCGCGGATGATTGCGCCGACCACCAGTCCGACGACGACTCCGACTGTCACCACTACAGCTCCCGTCACCACGGATGTCGCGACAACGACGAAAACGTCGACAAGTGCAACTGAGTCGGCCACTCCGACAACAACAACGAGTGCAACTACTACGACAACAACTCCCAGCAAGGAAGTTCCGATCGCTGTGGGTGATCCGGAAACCTCGTCGAACGGCGATACCGCCACTCTGATGCAGACCAGCGCGGGTGTTGCAGTTGTTGTCACCAACAGTGCCGGCAAGGAAATCTCGAGCACGCCCGTCGGCGCGACGGCCGAGGTGAAGTGGCAGTCCGACTCAGAGGTGTTGTGGATTGTGGACGGCACGGATATCTATCAGGTCTCGAGCTCGGGGAAGTCGACCAAGGCTACTGCTGCCGATGCTCCGGCTGACATCGCTGCCTGGATCGACGGGCTGAAGTGATGAGCACTGATCAACTAAAAGACGGGAATGGGAGAGTTCGGATGAATGATCGCACCGTTCCCGCAAGTCGATGGAATGCGCGTCGTACCAAGATGATCGGTGTTTCGCTGGTTATGCTCGGCGGAGCCGCGTTCCTCACAGGCTGTGGTGCTACCGGTTCGTTGGGCTCGGGTTCGTTGGGCTCCGGTTCTGCGGGATCATCCGGTGGGGGAGCGGGCAGTACAACCACCGTGCCGCCGACCACCACCCCGCCGATAGATCCGGAATCATTGGCACTGAAGACGGTGACCGCACCGAGTTGGACTGACCAGAACGGTCCGATCAACATCAACACGATGAGCGTCGTCCCCGGTGATGTGCTGACCTATCACGCCACATTTGCCTTGGAGCTCAAGGGAACTGGTATGAAGGCGAAACTGTCGACCAGCGACTTGGGAGTGACCGGCGACTCCCCGCTGCTGGGGGAACTCAAGCCGGTTGCCACGGTCAAGCTCGACGGAACGCCGATTCCCGTGGGCGCGGACGGCACTATTGTCAGTGCCGCTCAGGACGGCAAGAACGTTGATGTGGCAATCACATTCACGTTCGACAAGGCTGCGGCATCTAACGCCTCGATGGATCAAGCTCTGCAACTTGCCCAGTTCAACGTGAGTTTGGTGCAGCAACCTGCATAGTTTTGGCAGTCTTCTCAACTGAATAGTTCAAACAAGTGGGCCGGGTAGCGAATTCGCTACCCGGCCCACTTGTTGTGGTTGAGTGAGAAGCTCTCCACGTGCCGCTGTAGCGCCGGAGACTGCGGCTACGAGTTGTTGTGGGGCCGATAATTCCGGCAAGTGCCCGAGAGTCGACACTGTGGACAAATCTATTGGGGGAGTGCAGTTTCAGGGGAAATTTACCCGACCGTCCAGCTGGTTTTACGGACTGCGGGCCACGTCGTCGGTGACCAGATTCCGGACTGGATTCCGTTGCTATCAACCGGCAAATTGCCATTCTCGGAGTTCGAAACTATGCGCTTTCTACGACGTCAGTGCAATGAATACGGCAATTGAATGCGATGCCACAATTAATTGGTGTTAGTTAGGCTGAACTCCGCTAACTGTGTTTATTGCCTGGGCAATTGGAATGGAATCCATTCTTTGGATCACGGATCGAGCTACGCAGGCCAGTCGGTTGTGAGGCCGGGTCGCGACGCGCTTCTTTCGGAAGTGTTTCTGTAGCTACGACCATGCAACGGCATGCTTCGCCGAAGAGTCGTCGGGCAAGCTCTAGTTCTGGAGAGGTCATCGCTGAGTGCTGGTGCGGGTGGAAGTAATCTTCCTGTTAGAGAGCCTTGTAGCGTGTTGATGAGGGCGCAATGCGCAGTGCTTGCAGGTGGGAGGCCAGTAGGCGGACGTATACCTCTCCGGTCGGTTTGTTTGCCTGGACGTCACTGTGTTCCGGATCGCGGTATGAGTAATTGCATTAAAACAAACCAAAAGTCTGTTAGTCGTCTTGGTGGGCAATCGGAGCGGATGCCCAATCCGTTACAGATATTTTGCGCGCGAATTGGTTACGACGCATAGCTAACTAATTCTAAATTTCCTGGTCAGCGGGCTGGAACTTCTGATGTCGGCCGTTTGAATGACTTCTAAACATTCGTCCAGAAAAACCGCCACAAAAGTTGATACGTGTGGTAAAAATTGATCCGACGCAAACTGCTGGCTATGTATGAGCGAGGGCATACATGCACAGCAGGTTGGCTCGCAAGTTTTCCGCAACGTGTTTGGCACTTACGGCAGACGACTGTGAACGTGCATCCGGCTTTGGGTGCACGTGACTGGATCCGTCGTCTCTTCATCCCGGTATCACCGTGGTGGCTGAACCTCATGCCTCGCTCCGGGGCTGCTCCACCGGATTGCGTTTCCTGCAGTCCGGGCTCAACTAAGCGCGCCGGATATCCCGCCGCGAAAGCACAGGAGGAATACCCAGATGAAGAAGACCACCAAGGGCGCCATCGCCGCAGCTTTCGCCGCACTGCTTCTCGCCGGCGGCGCGGGCACCATGGCTGCCTGGAGCGCCTCCACCACAGCGGGTGTGGGTACGACGATCACAGCCGGCAGCATGGCGATCGAGCAGGTCGGGACCGGCACGTGGGAGTGGGCCGATGGCAGCGCCTTCGACCCGTTGACCGACCGGATCGTGCCCGGTGACGTTGTTTCCTACACCGCCGACTACACGTTCGACCTCGTCGGCAAGAACCTGAAGGCCACGCTAACGCCGTCGCTCTCGGGCGTTACCGGAGACCTGGTTAACCTGGGCCAGCTGAGCGTCGCTGCTGCCCCCGGAATCACGACGGTGTTCACCGCGGGACTGGGCCAGACCGCCTCCTACACCACGGAGATCACCTTCTTGCCGAAGGTGGGCGAGGTCGACAACACCGGCCAGACCAAGACCGCCAGCCTCGCCGGTGGCGTGGTCACCCTCGATCAGTCGTTCTAGTAATCCGTAACCAAAAGAAGGTCACGTGAAGACCCAGTACAAATGGGCGCTCGCAGCGTCGTCGGTTCTGCTCATCGGGGTTGTCTCGGTGCAGCAGACCGGCGCGTCGTGGCGCGATACGGCGCAATCCACCGGCGGCACGATTACGGCCGGCCTGCTCGACATCTCCGCTGGCAACATCAGCTTCAAACTCGACGGGTTGAAGCTGGATAACAAAGCCCCGGGCGAGAGTATTCAGGTGCCACTGCCGGTGATCAACTCCGGCAACGTGCAGATGAACTACTCGCTGTCCAATGTAGTGCTCAACGGCACCACACCGCCGCCGCTAACCCTGCACGTGGCAAAGGTGGCGACTACAGCGGACTGCCCCGCAACGGGCAATGTGGGCACCCAACTCTACGACGGTGCCATGGCCGGCGCGAACTTCACTTCTCTGCCCCAGCTCATCCAGGCTGGTCAGTCGCAGGTGCTGTGCCTGCGTGCCACCCTCGGATTGACTGCGGTAGCAAACCAGAAGTCCGACGCCACGTTCACCTTCGCTGCAAACTCGGTGAGCCGGACATGACTATCACCGCGAGAAGCCAGCGCGCGAGCGAAAGTGCCGAGTACCGACCTCGGCACCCTGCACACGCGGAAACACCTGAGCAGCACCACGATCCCGAGTCTGATGGAGAAGACAAGACCACCCTGTGGTGGTGGGTTCGGACCGTCGTCTCGTGGGTGTTGTTGCTAGTGATGGTCGGCATTCTCGCGGTGATGGTCCTTATCCCTCGGCTCACGGGTTCTACCGCGTACACGGTTCTCACCGGCTCGATGGAACCGACCATGCCCCCGGGCACTCTCATCGTCGTCAAGCCGACACCGAATGAGGACCTGACCGTCGGGGACGTGATCACGTTCCAGCCCGTCTCCGGCGAGCCCGCGGTGGTCACTCACCGCATCGAGGCGATCTTCTACACCGTGGAAGGTGAGCGCAGCATCCGGACTCGCGGCGACGCGAACAACGTCGCCGACGCGACTTTGCTGGTGCCCGAACAGATTCGAGGCCGGGTCATCTACGCGGTGCCGTATCTGGGACAGGTGAACTCGGTGATCAACGGTCAATCGCGTTCGATCCTCATCACAGTCGTGGCTTCGGGTCTGGCTGTGTACGCCGTCTGGATGATCATCGGAGGCATCCGGGACAAGCGACGAAAAGTCGGTGAGGACAACAAGTCCGGCACCGGCCCAACTACCTCCGGCCCGGAATTTGGCGCATCAGAATTGCCCGTCGCCGACCCATCGGCCTCAACCTCCGAAACGAATTAGGACGGCAGAATGCCTACACAACAGAAATCGGGCGGCGACGTCCGTCTCGGGGCGCGGATGCGAGGCCGTATCGGTGAAACCGGCTGGAATCGTGCCCGGGCCGTCCTCTCCCTCGGTATGGTCCTGGGTCTCGGCGCCGTTGGCACAATGGCGGCGTGGACTGACAGCGCCACTGCAACTACCGGCATGTTCAGTACCTCGTCGATCCTGTTGAAGGTCGACGACCAGCACCCCGCTCACGCATTTACGACGCTCAAGCGCAGCAGCATGATGCCAGGTGACAGTGTGGCGGCCTCCCTGAAAGTTGAGAACGCCGGAACACTCAACTTCACCTGGGCGGTCTCCGCCGTTGCGACAGGCTCGCCGGAACTGATTGGCAAGCTCAAGGTCGCTCTGCATCAGACAGCAGCCAACGACGGCATCACTTGTCAGGGGCCGATCATCACTGCGGCGCAGCCATTCGGTGGCACGCTCGCCACTGGCAGGCCACTCGCGGCGGGTGTGTCCGAGCAGGTGTGTGTGAAGGTCACCGTCGATTCCAGCGCTGGCTTGACTGAGCGGTTCAAGATCGCCGACCTCGGCTTCAACTTCACCGCCGTAGCGCCGTGATTACAGCGACGATCGGCGCCGATGAGGAGGTGACCGTGGAACACAATCGTGGCAAGGAAATCGCGCTGAATGTAGCTGCGGTCGCCGGGCTCATCTGCATCATCGCCACTCTCGCCTCCCTTCTCTTCGGGATCAAGCCGCTCGTATTCCGCTCGGGTTCAATGGAACCGGAGATCTCCACCGGCGCACTGGCGTTGGCGAAGACGGTGCCGGCAACTGAACTGGCCGTTGGCGATGTGATCAGCGTCGACAATGACCAGGGCGTGCGCATCACTCACCGTGTTGTCGAGCTCGAGCCGGCCGGCGCGAACACGGTGCTCGCCACTCTGAAGGGAGATGCCAACAATGTGGCCGATCAGATGCCGTACACGATCACCGAGGCGGATCGCGTGTTCTTCAGTGTTGGAGGCCTCGGTTATGTCGTGGCTTGGCTATCAAGTCCGCTAGCGATTTTCCTCGGTGGCGGACTGGTAGGTGCGGTCCTCGTTATCGCGTTTGGAAGAACTAAAGACCGGCGTTTGGAGAATGCCCGCGCCGCCACTACGAATGACGCCCGCGTCGATGTTGACGAAACTCGCGGGGAGCTTCAGGAGGCTCATAATGGTTGAAATGCGACGGGCTCGCACCCGTATGAAGTCTCTGCGGTCGTTGATCGCGATCGGTGGCGCTGCAGCAATAGCACTCGGAGTTGCGCAGGCAACAGGCACATTGGCTGTCTCGACTGACGCGGTCAATTCGACTGGCGCCCAGGTAGCGACGGGTAACTTCTTTCCGACGCCGCTGCCTGCGTCGATCGATTGCGATACGAGCGGTACAGCGAACTGGGATGCAAAGGCAAAGGTCACCTGGCCTAGCGCGGGTGCGGGGTACGGCTACAAGATCACACTTTCGTTGAATGCGACCGGTACTGATGAAGTGATCTATCAGACGGGGACCAGTTTGGGTCCATTCCGTATGTATGACTATGTCGGAGCTTGGAATAATACGGGTCCAGTCAACTCGAAATCATATCGAGTGTTTGTCCAGACTGTACATATTGCGAGTGGTTCCACGTGGGAAACACGACAGGTCTCCTCTGGGTCTGTAAGTTGGACAGTGTTCTCATTTTCGACGAATAGTACCCACTGCACTGGTTCCGGTTTCCGCGTCGATAACCAGGGCTGGGAAAACAACACCACCTGGGACCCGACAACTCCGGACCCCAATGGCTCCGCCGCACGCGGGATGGCGCCTGAGGCGTTTGAGATGGATGTGGAGCAGGGCTTGACAGCGGACCCCGAGGTAAAGGGAACCACCACTCAGGTTCCAACCACCACGCCGGCGGCTCCCACCACCTCGACGCAGACGCCGACCACCACTCCGACGACGGAGGTTCCGACCACCACAACAACGGAGTCGGCAACTCCGACAACAACGACGACTGTTGCTCCGGCTACCACCACAACCACCACAACACCGCCGAAGCCTCCGGTTGTTGCCCTGTCCGCCCCCGAGGTATCAACCTCAGGCGCTACGGCAACACTGGTTCAGACGGATGCCGGTGCGGCAGTAGTGGTAACCGACAGTGCCGGCGACGAAATCTCGAGCACCGCCGTCAGTAGTAGTGCTGAACTGAAGTGGGACTCGAACGGTCAACTGTGGATTGTGGACGGCGGGAACATCTATCGGGTCTCGAGTTTCGGTACCGCGACCACCGTCACCGCTGCTGATGCGCCGGCAGACATCGCAGCCTGGATCGACGGGCTGCAGTGATGACTACTGACAACACGGAAATCGGGAATGGGAGAGTTCGGATGAATGATCGCACCGTTCCCGCCAGTCGATGGAACACGCGTCGTACCAAAATGATCGGTGTTTCACTGGTCATGCTCGGCTCAGCGGCATTCCTTACCGGCTGCGCCGGCACGGGCTCGCTGGGTTCTCTCGGTACCGGCTCCGGTTCCGGTGGATCTTCGGGCGGGGGCTCCGGCACATCAACAACCGTGCCGCCGACCACAACAATTACCGCGCCGCCTGTGGGTTCGGGATCGCTGGCTCTCAAGCCGGTGACTGCCCCCAATTGGTCGGACCAGAACGGCCCGATCGATATCAACACGATGATCGTGGTGCCGGGTGATGTTCTGACCTTCAATGCCAAATTTGCTTTGGAGCTCAAGGGAACTGGCCTGAAAGCCAAACTCTTCACCAATGACCTGGGTGTGAGCGGCGACAGTCCGCTGTTGGAAGAGTTCAAGCCGGTTACCACCGTGTCGCTCGACGGCAGAACCATTCCGGTGGGCGCGACAGGCGAGATTGTTGACACCACCCAGGACGGCAAGAACGTCGATGTGACCATCAAGTTCACCTTCGACAAAGCGGCAACCAACCTGTCGATGGAGCAGTCTGTGCGGCTCGCAGAGTTCAACGTGAGCCTGGTACAGCAGCCGACGTAAGTCAGCTTTGCATCACCGCAAGAACTACAAAACACGATGGCAGGGTAGCGAAATCGCTACCCTGCCATCGTGTTTTTATTGGCCAGCCGGCGAGCATGAATGGTCTGGGTAGTTGAAATGGCTGTCCTGCCAAGAAGGTCATACAACGGGAAGGACGGTGCAGTCGATGGATCCGTGCAGGTGACAGGCATGTGCCGGTGAAATGGGCTGCGCTGCACAGAGGTTAGGGAAACTGAAAGGCCGGGCAGCGTAGTCGCTGCCCGGCCTTGTCGGGGTACTGCTCGAGAAGATTCAGGAGGTGAAAATCAGGAGCCGAAGTCTGCAGATCCGACGTTGATCGAACCGAAGCTCGAGGATACGTAGTTGGAAGATCCCAGGTCAAGCGATCCGGAACCCGAGGATCCGGCATTCAGGGATCCGAAATCAAGCGAACCGAAGCCCAGCGATCCAAGCGAACCGGCGGTGAGTGATCCGAACGAACCGGTGCCGCCGTCAATGGCATCGGGTGTGAACACAACGTTCCAGAGGTCCGTGATGTTGCCATTCTGCGACTCGTTTCCAGCCGTCGAGGGCATTCCGACAACAAATGCGACCTTCGCGGACTGATTGGGCTCGAGGTGCACCGAGTTCAGCAGGGCATCGGGTGCCGTTTCATGATTGGTGATGACTGCCGACGTGCCCGCAGTTCCGTTGACGTCAACGCGCAGGAACAGCTGCATGGCGGGCGATATTTTGTAGTCGCCGGGGTAGAAATTGACTACGCCCGCGGTATTGGTGGCGTTGCGTACGTGGAACGTGGTGGTGTTGGTGTTACCGGGGCTGAGTATGTCCGTGCTCCAGACGATCTCATTCTGATCGCCCCAGGTGTTGCCGTCGGCGGAATATTCGAGGGCCTCGACTGGTGCATCGGCTGCCTGAGCGACGCTCGGCAGGAAGAGTCCGCCGAAGGCTGCGATCAGAAAAGCGAGGACCACGCCGGTGATAGTTCGGGTTGGTGTTCCGGATCTTGCGGGTGCGTAACTGATTGTTTTCATAACCTCGATTCTAGCCCGCAAATCGCCCGATTAGAGGCTAATGGCAAGTGCGTATCTGGTAGTAGCGCAGGATTTTTCGATTCCTCGGCTGGTTATTGCTAGCGGTAAACTGATGTTCGTTTTCACTCCGCGGTGGGAGTCGCTTGGACGGTCAGGTGCAAGCTGTGGTGGCGTCGCACAAACAGGCTCGGTACCCACTCCGGGGGCGCAGATTCAGCCAGCGATACGTGCTCACTTTTCGCGAGTAGTAGCGTCAGGGCGATCTTTGCTTCCAGGCGGGCAAGGGCAGCGCCCACACAGAAGTGCGCACCTTTCCCGAAGGCGAGATGCGACCGAAGATTGGTCCGGTTGAGGTCGAGAACATTCGGGTTCTCGAAGGCTGTCGGATCGCGATTTGCTGAGCCCCACAAGAGAATTAGATGACTACCTGCGGACAGTTCGATACCGCCCAACGTCGTATCCGCGTTGACGTGTCGGTGGTGTCCGCGGAATGGTGATTCGAGCCGCAGTGCCTCTTCGAGGAAGGAGGCGATCAAAGAAGAATCTTCTCGAAGTTGTTGTTGCAGTTCAGGCTTCTCGGCAAGAATCCTCGCAGCGTTCGCGATCAACCCGGCGGTGGATTCGCCGCCGGCGCCCACCAGTTGTACCAACATGAGGACGGCCACTGTTGTATCGACCTCGCCGCTGTTGCAAGCGCGCACTAAATCGCCGAGAAGATTCTCGCCGGGGGAGTGTTGGGCGTCGGCCAGTTTTCTGTACAGATAGCCGGTGAGTTGGGTCGCGGCCGTGACAACCTCGGGCAGGCGATTGTCTGTGACTATCCCGCTGAGCAGTTCAGTGCTGTTGTAAGACCACGTAAGGAGTTGCGGTACATCGGATTCCGGCAACCCGATCAGGTGGGCGACCATCCGCAGTGGCAGTTGATCTGCAATTACAGATACCCATTCGATGTTGCGACCGTCAAAATGGTTGTTCCACAACTCTTCTGCATAGTCGGAGATCAACGGCTCCATAGCCCGGATGCGTTTGGCGACAAGCGTTGGCAGAACCAATTTGCGATGCTGCTGATGGCTGGGATCGTCGCCGGTGGCAAGAACATGGATGGCTTGCCCGCCGCCGTCGAGGTCGAACGTAGTCGGTGATCCATCGGCCGAGTGAACCAGGATGCCGGTGAGATTGGACGAGAAGTCCGCAGTACGGCCGAGCGCTTCGGTGACAAGTTCCCAACTCGAAACGAGGTAGAAGTCGGTATCGGGAATCCGGTACACGGGGTGGTCGCGTCGCAGTGCCGCATACAGCGGATACGGGTTGTCGATATTGGCGGGAGCAAAGGGATCGATGTCGATTGAGGCGGTCACCGGTTCAGAATTCAGGTCCAATCCAGGCTTGTCAACCGATGAAAATACTGGATGACCTGCAATTTCAGAGAATTCTCACGGCCTAGCCAGTGCTGGCATTCAGTGCTGGTCATGGCGGTGATCGCACATCAAGAATTGAGAATTCTGGCTAGTCTTGTCTCATGGTAAGACAAAGTGCATCGGATGCAACGGATTGGCTGGCCGGAGGGAACCGCCGGGAGCTTGCCATCGAACGCATCTATCACGTGGCCGCAGAGCTGATCCGTGATCACGGATTCGACTCCATCAGCGTCGACGACGTAGCCGAGCGCGCCGGGTGCTCACGGGCCACGCTGTACCGCTACGTGGGCGGTAAGGCGGCAATCCGTGACGGGGTGATGGCGCGCAGTGCAGCAGCAGTAGCGCGGGAAGTCTCGGCCGCCGTTGCATCGTTGACGGGCAAGCCTCGGGTTGTCGAAGCCATTCTTGTTTCGGTGCGCGCGATTCGCGCCGACGCCGCAGTCAGTGACGGCCTGACTGCGGCCCGGGCAACCGGGATGGACAACTACGTGGCGTCATCGAAGTTGCTTGGCGACACCGCAATCGAACTCGCGGGCCTGGATGCGGGAGACGAAACCTCGCAATGGGTGGTCCGGATTGTGTTGGCGCTACTGGCTTGGCCGCTGGCCGATGAAGTAGCCGAAAGGCGCATGGTGGAATCGTTTATTGCGTGACGTCGTCAGGATGTCCACACAATCAAGGGTGCACGGGCCGGAAAGAAATCAGCTTCCGAAACCGAAGATCTGCTCGAGCGATCCGAACAGGTTTTCCTCCGGGGTGCTCGGAGCGTCCGTGACATCGACGGTGACAGTGAGTGTCAGATCAGGATTGACACCGTTGGCAGCTTCGAGGGTGAACGTGTAAGTACCTGCAATGGTAGGTGTTCCGGACAGCACGCCGTTGGTGAACGTCATGCCGGTGGGCAACGTCGACTGGTCGACCACCGTGACGGTCGGGGTGGGGTTGCCGGTGACCGTAAATTCGCGCGAAAGTGCTGTTCCGACTACAGCATTGAGGGTGACGGGTCCGGCGTCGGTGAATATCGGAGCTGAGGGAGCTGCGGCAACCTCGAGGGTGACGGTCAAGGAGGCGGGGGTTCCGACACCGTTGTCTGCGGTAACGGTGAACGGGAACGATCCTGCAGCGGTGGGTGTTCCGGTCAGGACACCGGCGGGGCTGAGGGTGAGTCCGGTGGGCAGTCCCGTGGCGGTGACGGTCGGTGTCGGGTTTCCGGTGACGGCGAAGGTGTGGGTCAGTTCGGTTCCGGCGATACCGTTCGCGGTGACCGGGCCGGCGTCGACGAATGCCGGAGCAGCAGGTGCTGCAACAACGGTGACGGTCACCTCGAGGGTGGCATCAGGCGCCGTACTACTCGCGGCTTTGAGGGTGAACGGGTAGACCCCGGACGCGGTGGGTGCCCCGGTGAGGGTGCCGTTGGTGAACGTCATGCCGATGGGCAACTTCGCCGGGTCGACCACCGTGACGGTGGGTGTCGGGTTACCGGTTACGGTGAATTCTCGGGTCAACGCTGTGCCGACAACAGCATCCAATGCAACAGGTGCGGTGTCCGTGAACGCCGGAGCTGCGGGCGCTGCGGCGACGGTGAGGGTGACGGTCAAAGTGGTAGGAGTGCCGATACCGTTGGCCGCTTCGAGGGTGAACGTGTAAGTACCGGCCGTGGTGGGTGTTCCGGACAACGCACCGTTGGTGAAGGTCATGCCGGTGGGCAGCTTCGACGGGTCGATCACCGTGACAGTCGGGGTGGGGTTGCCGGTGACCGTGAATTCGCGTGAAAGTGCTGTTCCGACTACAGCATTGAGGGTGACAGGTCCGGCGTCGGTAAACACCGGCGCTGCGGGAGCTGCGGCAACAGTGAGGGTGACCGTCAGGGCAGCGGGGTTTCCGACACCGTTGTCTGCGGTGACGGTAACGGGGAACGTTCCGGTGGTCGTGGGTGTTCCGGTCAGGACACCGGCGGGGCTGAGGGTGAGTCCGGTGGGGAGTCCCGTGGCGGTGACGGTCGGGGTCGGGATTCCGGTGACGGCGAATGTGTGGGTCAGTTCGGTTCCGGCGATACCGTTCACGGTCACGGGGCCAGCATCAACGAATGCCGGGGCTGCCGGGGCCGGCGGTTTCAGCGCCAACGAATGGGAGAGGCCGGCAGCGATGGCGGTGTAGCCGGAACCAGCCGGGGCGGTAGTCTGCCCGTCGCCGTTGTATCCCCAGGCTTTGATGGTGCCGTCAGCGGTCAACGCCAACGAATGGGTGCCCGCGGCGATGGCGGTGTAGCCGCTACCTCCCGGGACGGCGCTCTGCCCGTCGCCGTTGTATCCCCAGGTTGTGATGGTGCCGTTGGCGTTCAGCGCCAACGAATGGTTGGTGCCGGCGGCGATAGCTTTGTAGCCGGAACCGGCCGGGATGTTGAGCTGCCCGAAGCTGTTGTTTCCCCAGGCTTTGATGGTGCCGTTTGCGGTCAACGCCACTGAATGGGCACCGCCGGCGGCGATGGCGGTGTAGCCGGAACCGGTTGGGGCGGTTGCCTGCCCGAGGTTGTTGCGTCCCCAGGCTGTGATAGTGCCGTCGGCGGTCAACGCCAACGAATGGTTGGTGCCGGCGGCGATGGCGGTGTAGCCGGAACCGGCCGGGGCGGTGGTCTGCCCATAGTTGTTGCGTCCCCAGGCCGTGATGGTGCCGTTTGCGGTCAACGCCACCGAATGGGTGCCGCCGGCGGCGATGGCAATGTAGCCGGAACCGGCCGGGGCGGTGGCCTGCCCGTAGGCGTTGTTTCCCCAGGCTGTGATGGTGCCGTCGGCTTTCAGCGCCAACGAATGGGCCTCGCCGCCGGCGACGGCGGTGAAAGCGCTACCATCCGGGGCGGTTGCCTGCCCGAAGTAGTTGTATCCCCAGGCCGCGATGGTATTGGGAGATGTGACCGGCACACCGACCGGTGTGGCCGCAGCAGCGGTCGCGACGGCCAGGACCAGGGCCCCGGAGGCTACTAGAGCAGCCAGCCCTCGCAGGAATCTGCTTCGGTGTGGTCTGCGGGGGTGATCGAGTAGTGCCATGGTGGCGTGCCTTTCGGGGCGGGTTTCCGGAGGGTCTGGTCAGGGCGTCGAGGTCAGGACCCGAAGATCGTGCCGAGTATGCCGAGGGACCCGGTCGACGGCGTGGTGGTCGTGGCTTCCGCGACGGTGACGGTGACCTCCAAGGTTGCCGCCGGATCTATGTCATTGGTGGCGGTCACCGTGAACGTGTATGTTCCGGCAGCGGTCGGGGTGCCGGACAGGACACCATCGGAGGTGAGGGTCAGACCTGCGGGGAGTTCACCGGTGGTCACTGCGACAGTGGGTGTGGGGAAGCCGGTGAGGGTGAAGGTGTGGGTGTAGGGCTGGCCGGCGGTGGCGGCGGGCGGTGCGCCGGTCAGAGTCGGCGCGGTCGACGCGTCTATGGCGAGGGAATGGCGGAAGCCGCCAGCCAGGGCGGTGTAGCCGTCGCCGGTCGGCGTATCCCTCACCTGCCCGGAGACGTCCCATCCCCAGGCGGTGATGTGGCCGTCGGCGCTCAACGCGAGGGAATGGTTGCTGCTGGAGGTGATCGCGGTGTAGCCGCCGCCGGTCGGGGTTCCGGTGAGCTGCCCGTAGCTGTTGAGTCCCCAGGAAGTGATGTGGCCGTCGCCGGTCAGCGCCAGGGAATGGCTGTAGCCGGAGGCGAGAGCAATGTAGCCGCCGTCGGTCGGGGTTCCGGTGAGCTGCCCGTAGTTGTTGTTTCCCCAGGTGGTGATGTGGCCGTCGCCGGTCAACGCGAGGGAATGGGTGCCGGCGGCGGCGAGAGCAATGTAGCCGCCGTCGGTCGGGGTACCGATCAGCTGCCCTTCGCCACCGTTTCCCCAGGCGGTGATGTGGCCGTCGGAACTCAGCGCGAGGGAATGGTAGATGCCGGCGGCGATGGCGGTGTAGCCGCCGCCGGTCGGCGTGTTGTTGAGCTGCCCGTAGTCGTTGGATCCCCAGGCGGTGATGTGGCCGTCGGCGCTCAACGCGAGAGAATGGTAATCGCCGGCGGCGAGAGCAACATAGCCCCCGCCGGTCGGCGTGCCCGTGAGCTGACCGTAGTCGTTGGATCCCCAGGAGATGACGTGTCCGTCGGAGGTCAGCGCGAGGGAATGAGCGTCGCCGGCAGCAACGGCGGTGTAGGTCTGCCCGACGGGCGGGGCGGGCACCGTGGCCTGCTCGTCGTCGTTGTTTCCCCAGCCGACGGCGTTGCCGCCGGGTGATACCGGGACCCCGACCGGCGCGGCGACGGCGGGGACTGCGAGCGCGGCGGCGATGCCGGTCGCCGCCAGCCCGGTCAGGACGGCGCGCAGGAGTCGGGATCTGCCGCGGGTACGTGGTAGGCGGTCGAGTAGTGGGGTGGACATGCAGGGGCTCCTTGACTATGGGGTGGAGGGTTCGGGGTGTCAACTGGCGGCGGCCCGGAATTGCGTGTGACTGTAACGGACAAATTGGGCTCAATCTGGGGTCAACAGCGAACTTGCCCCGAACTCCTTCGAGCGCCGATTCAGGTTGTGCCGCAAGGAGTTGACGGTCCCGGTAGCGGCTCGTCGATCTGCTGGCGGTGCCGCGACGGCGGACTCGACAAATCATCGAATCCCTGGTCACGGCGGGTATCGGTATTCGCGATCTCCCAATCCGCAGTCACAGGCGGTCGGGGCGGTGGCGGCGATCGACACGCAGCATTTCCCACGTTTCGAGCCTCGCGCTCCGCGAATTCTCTCGTCTTCCGGCGTACCGCGTCCGCAGTAGAAGACTGTCGCAAATGCCCACTTGACTCCTATTCTTCTCCTCATGGATGTGGTGGAACGGTGGGTGCAGCTGTCGTATCGACGGCCGGTGCTGACGGCAGGCGTAGTCGCGGTGTTCGTCGGGGCCTGCGGGGTCATCGCGCTGCGATTCGAACAGCGCGGCGGACGCCCGGGTGACACGTCGACGATCGCCGCACTGATTGTCGTGTCGACTGCTGCCGCACTCACGGTCAAACGCACCCACCCGTGGTGGGCACTCGCGATCACCACGGCGGGCACCGTCGCCTACATCGCCTACTCCGGCCAGTTCAACGCGGCCGCCACCTTGCCCCTCAGCGTCTGTCTGTGCACCCTCGCTTCACGCTTCGAAGCACGGACCGCGATAGCAGCGACAGCCGCGGTCTGCGTCGGATTGACCTGTGTTGCTGCGATACTCGGCCCGCAGTGGCTCCTCGTGGAACGTGTCGGTCTGATCGGCTGGCCGTTGCTGGGCGCATCCATCGGCGGCGTAACACGAGCCCGTAACCGCTATGTGACGGCGGTGGAGACACGCGCGCAGGTGTCGGCGGCACTCTACGAATACGAAGCGGAGCGTCGGGTCACCGAGGAACGACTGCGCATCAGCCGCGACATCCACGACGTGGTCGCCCATCACCTGGCCGCACTCAACTTGCAGATCGGGACCGCGCGCCACGTGCTCGACCGCCCCGAACTCGCGGCGCAGGCACTGGCCGGCATGCACGAGAACTCCGAGGCCGCCCTCCGCGAGATCAAGGGACTCGTCGGAATGCTTCGTGCCGCCGATGACGATCCGCGAGGGCCGGTGCCGGGGCTGGGCGATGTGGACGCGCTCGTCGACGCGGCCCTCGCGTCAGGCCTCGATGTGCGGACAATCGTCGCCGGCAGTGTCCGCCCGGCCACTCCGGATGTGGAGCTGGCCGCCTACCGGGTCATTCAGGAGGCGCTCACCAACGCCGCCAAGCACGCCCCCGGCGAACCGGTGACCCTGACCATGACGTACCGGTTGTCGACACTGACCATCGAAGTCGGAAACCGGATCGCCGCGGCGGGCCGGCGCAAGACGGGAGGTGGTTTCGGACTCGCCGGAATGAGCGAGCGAGTGCGTGCCGCGGGCGGACACCTGGACGCCGACGACGGAAGCGGCGGCCGGTTCGTGGTCGCCGTCGAACTCCCGCTCGCCGCCTACGAGGTGCGGAGCCGATGACGATACGGGTGGTCATCGCCGACGACCAGGCACTCTTTCGCAGCACATTGCGTCTGCTCGTCGATTCCGAACGAGACATGGAGGTAGTCGCCGAAGCACGCGACGGCGCCGAAGCCGTCCGCGCGACGCGTCGGACAGTGCCGGACGTGGCGATCATCGACATTCGCATGCCGAACCTCGACGGCATCGAGGCGACCAGAGCGATCGCGGCTGATCCGCTGCTGGCGCGAACACGCGTGCTGATCCTCACGACATTCGAGTTCGACGAGAATGTTGCCAAGGCACTGCGTGCGGGCGCAGCTGGATTCTTGGGCAAGGATGCGCGGCCGGCGGAGCTACTCGACGCTGTTCGCTCCGTGGCGCGCGGGACCATACCGCTATCGCCCACGGCCACAAGGTTGTTGGTGGACGAGTTCCTGGCGCGGCCCGTCGGGTCGGCGATTCGCGGCGACAGCCTGCTGCACGATCTGACCCCGCGGGAGCGTGAGGTGGTGGTTCAAGTGGCGGGCGGAGCCGCCAACGACGAGATCGCGCGCACGCTGGGGATCACTGTGCTCACCGCCAAAACACACGTGAACCGGGCGATGACCAAACTCGTTGCCCGAGACCGGGCGCAGCTCGTAGTGCGCGCCTACGAGTTGGGAATCGTCTCACCCGGGCAAACCCCCAGAGCTCCGGCAAGGTCGCATAAATCCTTGTCAGATGGTGTGAAGTAGGCCGATGAAGAATCCGAAAGACGGATGGTGCAATTGTTTATTGCGGGACGTCACCTGTCTCCGCAGCATCGCGCAGATCCCTCTTGAGTACCTTGCCGGCAGCAGAAAGAGGCAGGGCGTCAACAAACTGGATCGATCGCGGTGCTTTGTAGCCGGAGACAAGGGATTTCGCGTGGGCGCGAAGCTCGTCGAAATCTGTCTGGGAGCCGGGGCGAAGAACAACGACGGCGTGGACCCGCTCGCCCCACTTCGGATCTTGCACGCCCACAACGGAACAGGCGGCAACCGCCGGATGTTGCGACAAGGCGTTCTCGACCTCCGTGGAGTAGACGTTCTCGCCTCCGGTGATGATCATGTCCTTGATTCGATCGACAATGAACAGATATCCGCGTTCGTCGAGATACCCGGCATCGCCGGTATGCATCCAACCGCCGGCGAAGGCCGCCGCTGTCTCCTCCGGGAGGTTGCGGTAGCCGATCATCAGATGGTCGCCGCGCGTGACGATTTCGCCGACAGTTCCAGACGGCACTTCGTTTCCGGCGGGGTCGAGGATCTGCACTTCGCAATGGGGGAGTGCGCGGCCCGCTGATCGAAGCAGATCGCCACCAATGAGGTGATCGGCGGCGCTCAGCACAGTGATGTGTGCGGTCTCGGTCATTCCGTACCCCTGCGTGAAACCACTACGAGGGAAAGCCTTCATCGAGCGTTCCAGTAGAGCCGGTGAAATGGGGGAGGCGCCGTACCGAACCACCTGAACACTCGAGCGGTCATAAGCGTCGAGATCTGTTGCGGTAACCAACATGTGAAGCATGGTCGGTACAACGCCCACCGTGGTGGGCCGGTGCCGGTCGATGGCCTCGAGCATTGCCTGCGGTGAGAACACGGGGAGAAAGACCTGCGTGCCGCCCATCATGTTCTGCGCCATCCAACTCGCGATACCGGCGATATGGAACAGTGGATTGGCAAGCAGGTTGACGCCGTCGGCTACGGCAGGCTTGCCGGCAGCCAGTGTTCCCAGCGTCGACGTCATCAATCCCTTGTGGCTGACCATCACGCCTTTGGAGCGCCCGGTTGTACCGCCGGTGTAGAGCAGAAGAGCAACGGCGTCGTCGCCGATTCGGAGATCCGGGACAGGCTCTGATTCGGCAATGAGCTTGTCGTAGTCGATCATTCCCGTCGGAACCGTTCCGGAACCGCAGAACACGACGCGTCCCAAATCGGGGCAGAGTTCGCGTAGTTCCGGTACCAGTGGGGCTGAGTTCTCGTCGACGATCAGGCTGGTCGATCCCGAATCATTGAGTGCATAAGCTATTTCCGCGGCAGACCACCGGGAGTTGAGCGGGCTGACCGTGGCACCGGACCACCAGCCGGCCAAAATTGTCTCGTGACAACGGTCCGAATTCAATGCAAGAAGCGATACGCAGTCACCCCTGCCGCTGCCGAGTCCGCTCGCCAACCGAGCCACACGATCAACGGACTCGGCCGTCGTGAAGGTTCGATCTCCGAAGACGGTCATGGGACGTCCCGGTGATTCGCGCAAGGCACGATGAATGAACTGGGTCAGAAACACGACTGTCCTCCGGAACTGTGAACGAACTACTCCAGAATCATCGCATCGGCACAGAATGCGCTGCTTCGAGGATCCAAGCGAACTGCGCAAAGCGGCCACCTGATGGCCGCTGACGTGCGAGAGTTCTCGGGTGCGCAGATTAGGTGTGGTGTTGCTCGGTGCCCTCGTCCTCCCCCTGACGGGATTCGGGGTGGCAGGTGCAGTACCCGGAATGACATCGTTTGGTGATACGACGTCCGTCGGCGTCCACAATTCTTACGAGAAGTCGACCTTCCCGTATTTTGCCGACGCTCTCGACTCAGGCGCAGCTCTCATCGAATTGGATCTGTGGACCAACGTCGCGGGCACGGACTGGCGGGTTTCGCACGAGAATCCTTTTGGCAGTAACAGTAACTGCGTCGGTGCGCAGAATGCGGCGGGGCTACGTAGCGGTTTTCGAGATCAAGGCTTCGCGGGATGCTTGGCCGACATGCGGGCGTGGAGTGACGTCAATCCGGAACATCCGCCGGTGATGGTCAAACTCGAACTCAAAGACGGATTCACAGTGGGGTACGGGCGGGGCCCGGCCGACCTCGACGCTTTGATTCTCAGCACGCTGGGCGACGCCGTCTTCACCCCGGCCGATCTGGTGGGCGATCAGTTTTCGACGCCGGACGAGGCAGTTACCCAGCGAGGTTGGCCGTCGGAAAACGCGATGGCCGGCAAGTTCATCTTCGAGTTGATTCCCGGAACCATCGAGGAAAAGAATCCGCTCGATACGTGGTGGGCGGATGTCGAATACGCAACGCACCTGCGCGATCTCGCGGCCCTGAATCGGCTCGAGGAAGCGTCGGCGTTCCCCGCGGTGCATCGTGCGTCGGAGGGTGATCCGCGCATTGCCCGGTACGCGGACCCGTCGGTGCGACCGTGGTTTGTTCTCTTCGACGGTGACGCAGCCGAATACGTCGGCGGCGCAATCGATCCCAGCTGGTACCACGAACGTGGCTATCTGCTGATCATGACGGACGCTCAGAACGTGACGCCCGCAATCGATGGGACACACGCGTCGGAAGGCGAGGCACAGGACCGACTTGATCGACTGGCCGGCGATCATGCCAGTTACATCACCTCGGATTGGTCGAAACTTCCGAGCGTGCTGGCCACCGTGATTCCACGCCGCTGACATCCCACGACAAAACCGTTGCGGTGGTGGAACTTCGAGATCAGATACCCATGTCCTTCGCGATGATGGTCTTCATCACCTCGCTGGAACCGGCGTAGATGCGGTTGACACGGGTATCGGCATACAGGCGGGCAATCGGGTACTCCCGCATGTAGCCGTAGCCTCCGTGAAGCTGAAGGCACTTGTCGATGACGCGACCGGCCATCTCGGTGCAGAACAGTTTGACCCGGGCGGCGTCGGCGACGGTGAGTTCACGGATTTCATCGAGATCGAGTGCGCGATCCACCATGGCCTGGGCGGCCGCGACTTCCGTCGAGCACTCGGCCAGCACAAACTTCGTGTTCTGGAAACTTGCCACCGGTTTTCCGAAGACCTGACGCTGCTGCACGTACGTCTTCGCGAATTCGATTGCCGCGCTGGCATTTGCATAAGCGCCGACGGCTGCGCCCAGTCGCTCGCGCACCAAGTTCTGAGTGAGGTACGAGAAGCCTTCGCCCTCGGTCCCCAAAAGATTTTCTGTCGGAACGACGACATCGGTGAAGGAGAGTTCAGCGGTGTCCTGCGCTCGGAGGCCGAGCTTGTCCAGCTTGCGGCCGACCACAAACCCTTCGGAGCGCGTATCGACGCACAGGATCGACAATCCGGCACGCCGGTTCTCGGCTGTGCGCGGACTGGTGCGGCACACCACCAGAATCAGGCCTGCCTGGACGCCACCGGTAATGAAGGTTTTGGCACCGTTGAGGACGTAGTGGGTGCCGTCGTCGGAAAGCTTTGCAGTGGTGGTGATGCCGGCAAGGTCGGAGCCCGCACCGGGTTCGGTCATGGCTATGGCCGTCATCATCTCGCCGGAGAGGAATCCGGGCAGCCAACGCGCCTTCTGCTCCGCATTTCCGTATTCGACCAGGTAGGGCAGGACCAGGCCCGTGTGGACGACGTCGGCGCCGAAGGTGACGCCGGCCCGAGCGGTCTCCTCACGAATGACGGCCTGGTACTTGAAACTGGTCTGGCCGCCGCCGCCGAACTCCGTGGGAATCTCGATTCCGAAGATCGCCAGGTCGCCGAGTTGGCGGTACAGCGACCGCGGAACCATGCCGGCTTCCTCCCAGTCGGAATAGGACGGGACGACCTCCTTGGCGATGAATGTTCGGATCATCTGTCGGAATGTTTCGTGATCGCTGTCGAAGACGGTTCTCTTCACGCGATTCTCCCTTCGGCTCGGTACCCTGAAAGTTGGGTGTCAGACGGCTCGGTGCGGTAAGGTTCTCTAACCTGATGGTGAGACTGAATTCTGGGATACGCTGACAGTTTCCGTCAATAAGTGAATACTAACTCATAAGAACAAGATTCTGCCGAAAGATGAGACTTCGGTAGCAACGAAGGAGAGTGTCCGCGTGGTCGTACGAAGGCCAAGTGACCGTAAAGAGCAGATTCTCGCTGCCGCCGGTGACCTCTTCCGTGAACGTGGGTATCACAATGTGTCGGTTGCGCAGGTGGCTGCAGCGGTCGGAATCACGGCACCGGCGCTCTATCGGCACTTCCGTAACAAACCTGATCTCCTTCATGCTGCCGTCAACAGTGGGATCGACACGCTGTACTACAACGTGACTCAATCCGAAGACCTCAAAGCGCTGATCGCGACGCTTGCGTCGTCGGTGTCGAGGCGACGGGGTCTCCCGCTCCTGTGGCAGCGTGAAGCGCGATATCTGCCCGACGAGCAGCGTGAAGAGTTGCGTACCGTACTCAAGAGCGTCGCGGCGCGGGATGCTGCATTGATCCGCACCGAACGCCCCGAGTTGAACGAGGAAGACAGCTATCTGCTTGCCTGGGCGGTCATTTCGGTATTCAGCAGTATTTCCTCGCATCGAGTTTCGCTGCCTCGGCGGCAGATGGAACTCCTGTTGATCGATCTTGCCGAGCGTGCCGCGTACACCGATCTGGGGCACTCGTCGCCGGAAGCATCGCACGTTACCGATCGCACTCCGGTGGCAACGTCTCGTCGTGAGCTGTTGCTGTCCGAAGCCATCCGGTTATTTGATGAGCGCGGATACCAGGCCGTCAACACTGAAGACATCGGTGAAGCGGCCGGTACCACGGGGCCCAATGTCTACAACCACTTCGACGCCAAGATCGACCTTCTTGTGGCCGCAGTATCGCGCGCCGGCGAGCGGCGCCGGCTCGGAGTGGAGAATGCGCTCGCCAAAGCTGACGGTCCCGATGAGGTCCTTTCTGGATTGCTCTCGGCGCATATCGATTTCGCAATCAACGAGCGTCATCTCATCGGACTGCTGATCAGTGAACTCGATCAGTTGCCTGACAAGTTTCGGCGTTCCTGCGAGCAGAATCAGCGGGAGTACGTTGCGTCGTGGGTCAAGGCTCTCGACGGGGTGCGGCCAGGACTCGAGCCTGCAACGGCGCGAATCACGGTCATGGCTGCGCTGAATGTCGTGGAAGGTTCCGTGCGGATCGGGAGGTTGCGTCGGCGGTCTGATCTGCCGGAGCGACTGTTCGAGATCGGAAATTCGGTACTGCTCGGCGGGTAGAGCCGAGACTGTCGGGTGTACTTGCCGGACAGTCACATTCAATTTAGTATACATTTTTGTATGCCATCATCTTCCTCAAAGTTCGTGTGGCGGGGTTCGTTCTGAAACCCGAGTATTCAACTGATCGGAGACGTCCATGCGTTTCGACGCAACAGAATTGACGGCCGAGGAACTCGACCTTCAAGCTGAAGTACGCGAGTACCTCGACAAGCGGCTGACGCCCGGAAGCTATCCGCTCGGACTCGGAATGTCAGGCGCCGTGGACCCTGAGTTCTCCCGCGATATCGGAAGCCGCGGCTGGTTGGGTATGTCCTTGCCGCAGAAATACGGCGGCGGCGGACGCTCGGCCGTGGATCGCCTGGTCGTCGTCGAAGAACTTCTCGCCCGAGGCGCACCCGTCGGCTATCACTGGATCGGTGACCGCCAGTCCGGTCCGAGTATTGCGGCCAACGGAACCGAGGAGCAGAAGCAGCACTTCCTGCCCGGTATCGCACGCGGTGAGTTCTCGTTCTCGATCGGCATGAGCGAACCGGATTCCGGCTCCGACCTGGCGTCCTTGCGAACTCGCGCCGAACGCGTCGACGGTGGCTGGAAAGTGAACGGCACCAAGATCTGGACCACCGGCGCCTTCCATGCGACGCACATCCTCGCCCTGCTCCGAACCTCCGCCGACAAACACAGCGGACTCACACAACTGATCATCGATCGTCACAGCGAGGGCCTGACGGTTTCGCCCATCCCGTTCATCGACGGAAGCGAAGACTTCTGCGAGGTGTCGTTCCAGGACGTCTTCGTTCCTGACTCGCGTCGCCTCGGCGACGTCGGAGCCGGCTGGGGCCAAAACACCGGAGAACTTGCGCTCGAACGAGGTGGCGTCGACCGGTGGATGTCGCTGATGCCGGTGCTCGAACACTGGGCAGCTCATCAAGCGGCCGACGGTGGGCCCGCCGCGCTGGCCGATCTGGGATCGATTACCGCACGCTGCTGGGCTTTCCGCGGAATGTCTCTCTCGATTGCCCGGATGGTGGACGCCGGCCGCTCGCCGGTTACCGAGGCGGCATTGATCAAGGAAATGGCAACACGATTCGAGCAGGACTGCGTTGCGGTGGTCTCGCGGCATCTCGGTAGAGCCCCCGACCTGGCGTCCGAAGATCCGTACGAGTCGCTACTGGCCCGCGCGGTACTGGTCGCGCCGTCGTGGTCGATTCGCGGCGGTACCAACGAGATTCTCCGCACCGTGATCGTGAAGGGGTTGAACCGATGAATTCTGTTTCACAGCACAATGATTACGCATTTGATGCGGACCTCGAAGCGATGGTCGAGCAATTTTTTGCCGAGAAGTCCGACGCCGACGTGGTTGCCAAAGCTGAAGTCGAAGGTTTGCCCACCGGATTATGGGACGCGGCAGTCGAACTGGGCCTGCCGCTGGTTGGTCTTCCCGAATCTGCCGGTGGCTCCGGTGGTTCTCTGCTGGACGCCGTGACCGTGCAGCGAGCGGCAGCACGTCACGCAGCGCCGCTGCCACTGGCCGAGACGTACTTGGCCGGCCGGTTGGCCGTAGCCGCCGGTCTTCCGGTACCCGCCGGGATCGCCACTACAGCGCCGGGATCACACCGGGACACTGCAACTTTCGACGTCACCGTCTCGGGAACCCTGTACGACGTGCCGTGGGCCGGCGCCGCGGCGGTCGTGGCAGTGATACTCGGTGACCGAGTGGTGATCCTGAACGTCGCAGACGCCGAGGTCGGTGACGGAACAGATCTTGCCGGTCAGCCGCGACAAAGCCTGACATTCACCGGCGCACCGGCCGTGATCGGTGAGAACCCGGTAGATGTGCGGCTGCTCAGTAGACTCGGAGCCTTCCTGCGTTCGGTGCAGATGGCAGCAGCCATGGAAGCCGTCTCGACGCTCACGCAGCGGTACGTGTCCGAACGAGTCCAATTCGGCCGTCCCGTCGCACAATTCCAGGCCGTGCAGCAGCACATCGTCACCCTCGCCCAGATGGCCTCCATGTCGACGCTGGCCGTCGATCGCACGGCAATTGCTCTCAACACTCGCGAAGCCGAATTTGAAGTGCTCGCAACAAAACTGGTGGTCTCGCAGAATGCGCTGCTCAGTGTGCGCGCCGCGCACCAGGCTCACGGAGCCATCGGCATGACACAGGAATACCGCTTGCAGCAACTGACCCGTCGCCTGCACGCCTGGCGCTGCGAGTTCGGCGACGAGATCGCACTCGCGGTACAGCTCGGGCGAGGCGTTTCCGCCTCGCCGTCACTGCCCCGTTTGCTAACCGACCCGCACCCGACTTTGGAGCTGACGTCATGACCGATGCAGTACACGTAGAGATCGACGGACACGTCGCGACCATCGAATTCTCCCGCCCGCCCGCGAACTTCTTCGATCAGGAAGTGCTCCGGCAGATTGCCGACGCGGCAACCGAACTCGTCGACAATGGTGACATTCGGGCGATAGTTCTCGCGTCGGCCGGCAAGCATTTCTGCGCCGGTGCGAACTTCGGTGAGGGTGGACTGGGACCGGACCGCGCCGATACCGTGCGCGACATCTACACCGAGGCCCTGCGTCTCTTCGAGATCCCCGTTCCCGTGATCGCGGCGGTGCAGGGATCCGCCGTGGGCGGCGGCCTCGGATTGGCCTGCGCCGCAGACTTCCGCGTTGCCGGACCGTCGACCCGCTTGCATGCGAACTTTGCCGCACTGGGCTTCCATCAGGGATTCGGGCTCAGCGTCACCTTGCCTCGCGTCGTGGGAGCTCAAACCGCAGCTGATCTGCTGTACACCGCACGGCGGCTTACCGGCACGCAGGCACACGAACTCGGCCTGGTGGATCGACTGGCCGAAGACACGAACATTCGTGAGCAGGCGCTCGCCTACGCCCACGAAATTGCTGCCAACGCACCGCTGGCCGTGCGCTCGATGAAGCAAACACTGCGCGGGGGACTGCGCGACGAGGTGGCCACCGTGCTCGAGCGTGAGTTGGCCGAGCAGGTCGTGTTGTGGGGGACCGAAGACTGCGTGGCCGGTATCGAAGCCAACCTCGCACGGCAACAACCGCAGTTCAGTGCCCGGTGACGTTTAGGGTGTTGACCGTGAAGGAACCCACTGGTGCGCAACGCTGCCTGCAACAGATCCGGCAGATGATCGTCTCCGGTGAGCTCCTGCCCGGACAAAAAGTTCACCAGGCAGAGCTCGCCGAGAGATTGGACGTCAGTCGAATTCCGGTGCGGGAAGCGCTTTCGACCTTGCAGGCCGAGGGCGTCCTCGAGCACAAATCGAACACGGGATATACCGTGACTCGCTTCAGCAGTGAAGATCTTGCCGAGTTGTATCTGATGCGGCGCCTACTCGAAACTGAGATCCTGGCGTCGATAGACCTCAGCAGTGTTGACGTGGCCGAACTGGAGCGCATTCAGGAACAAGTGGACAATGCCGAGCCGAGTGAGCAGGGGCCCGAGTTTCTCGAGGTCAACCATCGGTTCCACTTCCGGCTGTTCGAGTACTCACCGCTGCGACGGGTACTGCAGGAAGTGGAACGGCTGTGGTACCTGTCGGATTTCTATCGAGCGTTATACGTCCACGAAAAGTCATCTCGCCAAAAGGTTTCCGACGATCACGAGCGGATCCTGCAGGCTGTTCGCAACCAAGATTCAGTCGAACTGATCCGGGCGAGCGACGAGCATCGATCCGCTACCGAGGTTTTGGTGGCCTCGCGACTGGGACGTTCTCGGTCGCGTTGAGAGATCCCGGGCTTTTGCGCGCGGGTATTTTCGTCCACTAGTTGGACGTGTGTGCGGGTTCCCGTGCGTCGGCGGAAGTTGTGTGCGCTCAGGCACGGTTGCGGTGGCGGCGTTTGCCGCCACCGCGCATTCTCAGATCAGCTCGAGAATTGTGGCATTGGCCATGCCGCCGCCCTCGCACATGGACTGCAATCCGTAACGGATCCCGTTCTCTCGCATGTGATGTACCAGGGTAGTCATCAGTCGGGCACCCGAACCGCCGATGGGATGACCCAACGCCATGGCGCCGCCGTTCGGATTCATCCGCTCGTAGTTGGCGCCGGTTTCACGAAGCCAGGCCAACGACACCGAGGCAAAAGCCTCGTTGATCTCGAACGCGCCGATGTCGTCGATCGAGAGACCGGCCTTGGCGAGAGCTTTCGCCGTCGCTGGGATGGGCCCTTCGAGCATGGTGATCGGATCGGCACCGGTCACGACCGCAGTGTGGATTCGTGCGATAGGCGTCCATCCCTGCGATTTCGCGAACTCGCTGGTGGTGACGAGTAGTGCGCCGGAACCGTCGGAGATCTGCGAGGAGTTACCCGCGGTGATCGAACCGTCTTCGGAGAAAGCAGGTTTGAGCGAACCGAGCTTTTCGAGAGTGCCGCCGCGGCGCACACCCTCGTCCTTCTCGAAGACACTGCTGCGGCCGTCTGCGTCCGTCACAGTCACTGCGGTGATCTGATCTTTGAACCGGCCCTCGTCAACAGCCGCCGCAGCCCGCTCGTGAGAATCGAGCGCATGCTGATCCAGTTCGGCCCGAGAAATGCCGTACTTTTCCGCGATCATCTGCGCGCCCATGCCCTGATTGAACCGGACACCGTTGTAGCGATCCCACACCAGCGGACCGTGCGGCTCACCGAATCTGGCGTCGGCTCGCGCCGAACCCATCGGGACGGCACTCATCATCTCGACACCGCCGGCGATAGCCACGTCGTACTGACCGGAGATGACACCCGCGGCAGCTTGATGAACTGCCTGTTGCGAAGAGCCGCACTGACGGTCGATGGTGACGCCGGGTACGTGCTCGGGCCAGCCGGCGGCCAGCACCGACGAGCGGGCGATGCAACCCGACTGCATGCCGAGTGTGCCGACGCAGCCCCAGATCACGTCGTCGACAAGAGCCGGATCGAGGTCGACTCGATCGGCGAGTGCCCCGAGCACGTGGGCGGACAGGGATACGGCATGCATTCGGGACAGTGAGCCGTTCCGTTTGCCGACTGCCGTTCGGACAGCGTCGACAATGACTGCGTCACGCATGGGAACTCCTTCAATTTTTCGAGTAGCTGGGAAAAGGTCTTATAGACCCATGTCCTTGGCGATGATCGTCTTCATGACCTCGCTGGTGCCGCCGTAGATGCGGCTGACGCGGGTGTCGGCGTACAGGCGCGCGATCGGGTACTCGAGCATGTAGCCGTAGCCACCGTGCAGCTGCAGGCACTTGTCGATGACTCGCGCCGCGACCTCGGTGCCGAAAAGCTTGATGCGTGCTGCGTCGGCGGCGGTGAGCTCGCCGGAGTCGTCGAGTTCGATACCGCGGTCGACCAGAGCCTGCCCGGCGTCGACCTCGGCCGAGCACTCGGCGAGGACGAACTTGGTGTTCTGAAATGCTGCGACGGGCTTGCCGAATACCTGACGTTCCTGGACGTAGGCCTTGGCGAATTCGATTGCGGCAGCGGCAGAGGAGATGCCGCGGCTACCGATCGAGAGGCGCTCACGCGGCAGGTTCTGGCCCAGGTACGAGAAACCCTTGTCCTGCTCGCCGAGGAGATCGGCGACGGGAACCTTGACGTCGGTGAACGACAGTTCGCTGGTGTCGCTGGCGCGCAGGCCCAGCTTCTCCAACTTGCGGCCGTACTCGAAACCTGGCGCGTCGGTGGGGACGACCATCAGGCTGAGACCGAAGCGGCGATCGGTCTCGGACGGCGGAGAGGTACGGGCAACCACGACACACAGTTCGGAGTTGACCGCACCGGTGATGAAAGTCTTTGCGCCGTTGAGGATGTAGTGCGTGCCATCCTCGGACAGCTTTGCCGTGGAACGGATGCCGGCGAGATCGGAACCGGTACCGGGCTCGGTCATAGCGATGCACAGAGTTTTCTCACCGGTAGCGATGGACGGGAGCCACCGCTGCTTCTGCTCGTCGTTGCACAGGCGCAACAGGTAGGGCAGGACAATGCCGGTGCTGACTGTGTAGTGGCCGAAACTCACTGCGGCGCGGGATGTTTCCTCGTCCATGACGGCCTGGAACTTGTAGCTGGTCTTGCCGGTGCCGCCGAACTCTTCCGGGATATCGAATCCCATGACCCCGAGCTCACCCAGCTTGGTGAACAACTCGCGCGGGACGCGGTTGTCACGTTCCCAATCTGCGTAGAAGGGGGTGATCTCCTTCGCGATGAACAATCGGATCGTCTCGCGGAAATCTTCGTGCTCTTGGGTGAAGAGGTTGCGCTTCATCTCGGTGGCCTGCTTTCTTCGTAGACGTTAGTGGGTTGTGACGACTGCGGAGCCGCGCAGTGTCACGGTGCCGTCGGGCAATGCCATGGTGAGGTCGAGGGTTGCAAGTCCGTCCTCGACACTAGTCACCGTGCCGGTGCATCGGGGTGTCGAGTTCACCGGAGTGATCGCGGAGAACCGGACGGAGAACGAACGGATGCGGTCCTGCGCATAGTGATCGGTGAGCAGTCGTCCGAGGTAAGCCATGGACAACATGCCGTGCGCAAATACGTCGGGAATGCCCACGGCTGCACAGGCATCCATGTCGATATGAACGGGATTGTGGTCACCCGAAGCGCCCGCGTACAGGGCCAGGGTGGTGCGTGTAATTTTCGGGACCTCGAGGTCCAGAGTGTCTCCGGTATTCATCTGTTGGTGGACCTTTCCGAAAATGAGATCAGACTCGGCCGGCGTCGACGACGAGGCACTGGCCGTTGACGTAATCGGACTCGGGAATGCACATCAGGTAGACAGCACCGGCAGCTTCGACGGGAGTGCCGGGGCGCCCGAACGGGATTGCCTTGGACACCATCGCAGCCTTCTCGGCGCTGATGCCGATTCTGATATCGCGGCCATCGATGTTGAGGGTGGTGTTGTCCGTCGCCACGGCATCGGTCATGCGAGTCTTGATGAATCCGAAGGCAACTGCGTTGACGTTGACCTTGTAGCGGCCCCACTCCTTGGCCAGCGTCTTGGTCAGTCCGATGAGGCCCGCCTTGGCCGCCGAGTAGTTGGCCTGACCGGCGCTGCCGTAGAAGCCGGACGTCGACGAAATGTTGACTACCTTGCGGTGATAGTCGACCGGGTTAGCCTTGAAGTACGGCTGAGCGGCACGCAGGATCTGGAACGGCGCCTTGAGGTTGACGTCGAGAATGGTGTCCCACTGCTCGTCGGTCATCTTCTGAATGACGCTGTCCCACGTGTATCCGGCATTGTTGACAATGATGTCGAGGCCGCCGAACGATTCGATGGCGGTGTTGACGAAACGCTGGGCGAAACCGTCTTCGGTCACGGATCCGATGCACGTAACAGCTTGTCCACCAGCTGCTTTGATGTCCATCTCAGTCTGTGTTGCGGGTTCGGGATCAAGATCGTTGACCACGACAGACGCGCCTTCGGCAGCGAGCTTGAGAGCGATTTCACGGCCGATTCCGCGGCCTGAACCGGAGACGATGGCAACCTTGCCCGAGAGATTTCCCATGATGGCAGTCCTTTTCTGTGACTAGTGTGCGGCGGTTGCCACGAAGCCGATTTCGGCCAGTACTTGATCGGTGTGTTCGCCGATGAGCGGCGCGGGGCGCGGCGTAGCGGCCGGGGTTTCGGAGTAACGCGGCGCCGGGTTGGGCTGGACGAATCCGTCGCCGAAGGTTCCGAAGGTGGCGCGGCTGACGTTGTGCGGGTGCGCGGCAGCTTCTTCGAAGTTCAAAACCGGTGAGACGCAAGCCCCTTGTAGGTCGAAGGCCGCGTCCCACTCCTGCCGACTGTGGGTCGCGAAGATCTCCGCGAGGCGATCGGCCATGGCGGGCCAGGCATCCCGGTTGTGCTGCTGCGCGAAGAGGGGGTCTTCGGTCAAGCCGAGCACTCGCAGGGTTGCGGCGTAAAACTGCGGTTCTACACAACCGACGGCCATGAATCCGCCGTCGGCGCAACGGTAGTTCCGGTAGAACGGGGCGCCGCCGTCGAACATGTTGGAGGCGCGCTTGTCCACCCAGCGGTCACGCACCACGAGGCCGTGAATCAGCGCCAACTGCACGGCCGTGCCGTCGGTCATAGCGGCATCGACTACTTGACCGCGGCCGTCGATCTGCGCTCGCAGCATCGCGGTGGTGAGTCCGAGGGCCAGCAGCATTCCGCCACCGCCCATGTCGCCCACCAGGTTCAGCGGAACCGGGGGAACCTCACCTTCGATGCCCATTGCGGCAAGTGCTCCGGTGAGAGCAATGTAGTTGAGGTCGTGCCCAGGTTCCTGAGCCAACGGACCGTCCTGGCCCCACCCGGTCATCCGGCCGTACACCAACTTCGGATTGCGGGCCAGACACGTTTCCGGACCCAGGCCCAGCCGTTCGGTGACGCCGGGCCGGAATCCTTCGATGACGGCGTCGGCGGTCTCGATGATCCGCAGGACGGCTTCGACATCCTGGGGATCCTTCAGATCCAGGGCTACGGAGCGACGGTTGCGATGCAGCACAGGATGTCCGGACTGAGTACCGGCGTCGCTGCGGCGATCGATCCGAATAACATCTGCACCCTGATCGGCGAGCAGCATTCCGCAGAACGGTCCGGGACCGATTCCGCCGAGTTCGACGATGCGCAGACCGGCTAGAGGCCCGCTCGGTGTGGTGACGTCAGTAGCCATGGAGAAACCGTCTTTCGCTGGTAGGGGAGACTAGCGGGAGCCTGCGTCGACGTTCAGGCACTGTCCACTGACGTAGTCGGTGTCCGGTGTGCAGAGAACGTAGACGGATCCGGCGGCTTCGGTCGGAGTTCCCGGTCGGCCCAACGGATTTGTGGTCTTGACGCGCTCCATGACCGCCTGGCTCACACCCGCCTTGATTTTGCGTCCGTCGATCACGACAAACGAATCGTCACCGGCAACAGCGTCCGTCATGCGGGTGAGAATGAACCCGAATGCAACGGCGTTGACGTTGACCTTGTAGCGGCCCCACTCCTTGGCGAGGGTCTTGGTCAGGCCGACGATACCGGCCTTCGCTGCGGCGTAATTCGACTGTCCGGGGTTGCCGTAGATACCGGCGGCCGACGAGATGTTGACGACCTTGCGGTGGTAGGTGGTGGGGTTGGCCTTGATGTAAGGCTGTGCGGCACGGAGGATTCGGAACGGCGCCTTCACATGGACGTCGAGAATGGTGTCCCACTGCTCGTCCGTCATCTTCTGAATGACAGTGTCCCAGGTGTACCCGGCGTTGTTGACTATGATGTCCAGGCCGTTGAACGCGTCGATTGCGGTACCGACGAAACGCTCCGCGAAGTCGTCGTCCGTGACGGATCCGACGCAGGCGATTGCGTGTCCGCCGGCAGCCTTGATGTCTTCCACCGTCTCGAGGGCGGGTGTCGGATCGAGGTCGTTGACCACTACCGATGCACCTTCGGAGGCGAGACGGAGAGCGATTTCACGGCCGATTCCGCGGCCCGAACCGGAGACGATGGCTACCTTGCCGTCGAGAGTGCCCATGATGAAAGTCCTTGCAGTCTAAGAGGAATGAAAGTGTCAGGCGCGAGGGTCGCGGACAACCGTGGTGGAGCGAAGTTGAGCAATCGGTTTGCCGGATCGAGTGACCTCGGTGGTGCGAACCAAGAACTGCAGTGCGCCACCCTTTTTGGCGTAGTAATCCGTAACCACGGTGGAGAAATGCAGAGTGTCGCCGGCATAGGCCGTCGAGTGATACGTGAACTCCTGCTCACCGTGCAGGATGGTCCGAATATCGATTCCGAGATCCGCATAGAACGTCGACGGGTTGGGGCGCTCCATATCGAGGCAGAACAGGAACGTCGGCGGAACCGGCAGATCGCGGTGACCGGCCTGGAGTGCTGCGTCAAGATCCGTGTACACGGGATCATGTTGGCCGGTGGCGCGGGCGAAGAAGGAGAGCCGTCCGCGCTCGACCGAGACGGTGTGCTCGGGAATGCGGGTTCCGATGACCCCCGTATCGAGATTCGCCATGACAACTCCTGAGTTTTGGGGCGGGAACCGCCGGTGTGATCTGTCGTGAATCAAGCGGTTAGCGCATATTCACTTTGACTAACATAAGCGCAGTTGTCAAGGGATTGATGCGAGTTTGGTCAATGACCAGATATTTCTCAGCCGGCCGCGGCCAGGGCAGTTCGACGTAGCTCCGCCTTGAGGGTCTTCCCGGTAGCCGAGGTCGGGAGTGAATCCACGAACTGCACCGAGCGAGGTGCCTTGTACCCGGCGATCAGCGATTTCACATGGGCGCGCAATGTCTCGGCCGTGGTCTCGGTGCCGGGCTGTAGCACCACAAACGCATGCACGCGCTCGCCCCACTCCGGATCAGGGACGCCGATTACCGAGCAGGTGGCGACGTCCGCATGTTTTGCCAATGCGTTCTCGACCTCAGTCGAATAGACGTTCTCACCACCCGTCACGATCATGTCCTTGATCCGGTCGACGATGAACAGATAGCCGCGCTCGTCGAGGTAGCCGGCGTCGCCGGTGTGCATCCAACCGTCGCGCAGGACCTCGTCGGTCTCGGCCGGTCGTTTCCAGTAGCCCAGCATGACGTGATCGCCACGCGTGGCGACTTCGCCGATCTGGCCGGGAGCGACTTCTGCGCCGTCCTGATCGACTATGCGAATCTCACAGTGGGGGAGCGCTCTTCCGGCTGAGCGGAGGAGGTCGCCGCCCGTCGTGTGTTCCTGCGTCCCCAACATCGAGATGTGCGCCGTCTCGGTCATGCCGTATCCCTGACTGAACCCGCTTCCCGGAAACAACGCCATAGCGCGTTCGAGGAGGCTGGGCGATATGGGGGAGGCTCCGTATCGCACTATCTGCACACTCGAGAGGTCGTAATCGCTTGTGTCCTTCTGTGATACCAGCATTTGCAGCATGGTCGGGACCAATGCCACGACGCTGGGACGATAGGTGTCGACGGCCCGCAGAAACGAGTCCGGCGTGAAGGTGGGCAAGAAGACCTGCGTTCCACCGAGGACGTTCTGAGTCATCCAGCCGACTATTCCGGCTAGATGGAACATCGGGTTTGTATTGAGGTTGGAACTGCCGTTGACGACTGTCCGGCCGGATGCCAGATTGCCCAGCGTCGACGTCATCAACGAACGATGACTGATCATCACGCCCTTGGGGAAGCCGGTGGTGCCGCCGGTATAGAGCAGCAGCGCCAGGGCGTCGTCACCGGTTCGGGTGTCGGGGACGGGTTCGGACTTCTCGATCAATGATTCGTAGGCCGTCATTCGCGGCGGGATCGCACCGGTTCCGCTGTAGACCAGCGTCGGTAGATCATCGAGTCCTGCGACGATTTCCAGGAAATTTTGGTCGATCATCATGGCGACCGGCTCGGCATCTGCGAGTGCGTACGAGATTTCCGCGGCACTCCAGCGGACGTTGACCGGGTTGGGTACGGCGCCAATCCACCAGCACGCCAGAAACAACTCGTGAGTGCGGTCGGAATTCAAGGCGAGGACGGCAACGCGATCGCCGGATCGGACTCCGAGTCCGCGTAGCCCCGCGGCAAGCCGCGCAACGCGATCGATACCTTCGCGGACTGAATGAATCCTGTTCTCGAACACCGTCATCGAACTGTCCGGGCTCTGCTGCAAGGCTCGGTGGAGGAACTGAGTCAAATACATGAAGAACTCCTGGGTGTTTCAGGGCCACAAGCGAACTCACGGCGTCACGGAATATCTGCTGAGTCAGATCAATTCGAAGATAGTGGCGTTGGCCTGTCCGCCGGCCTCGCACATCGACTGCAATCCGTAGCGAATGCCGTTGTCACGCATGTGATGTACGAGCGTCGTCGTCAAACGCGCGCCGGATCCGCCCAACGGATGTCCGAGCGCCATGGCGCCGCCGTTCGGGTTCAACCTCTCGTAATCGGCGCCGGTTTCCTGCAGCCAGGACAAAGTCACCGACGCGAATGCTTCGTTGATCTCGAACGCACCGATGTCGTTGATCGAAAGACCCGCGCGAGCAAGGACCTTCGCAGTAGCGGGAATCGGGCCGGTAGCCATCGTCACCGGATCGACGCCGGCCAGGGCGACGGAATGGACGCGGGCGAGAGGCGTCCATCCACGTCGGGCGGCAATATCGCTGGTGGTGACGAGCAGTCCGGCAGCTCCGTCGGAAATCTGCGACGAGTTGCCGGCCGTGATGCGGCCATCTTCCTTGAACGGTGTGGGTAGTGCGCCGAGTCGTTCCAGGGACGATCCACGTCGGATGCCCTCGTCGGCATCGACAAGGCGCGCCGAACCGTCCTCGGTCACTGCCTTCACCGGTGCGATCTGGGCGTCGAAACGGCCCTCGTCGGCGGCGCGGGCAGCGCGCTCGTGCGAGTCGAGCGCATGCTGGTCCAACTGGGAGCGAGAGAGGTTGTACTGCTCCGCGATCATCTCGGCACCGAGGCCCTGGTTGAACTCCACATGGTTGTAGCGCTCGCGAACTGCCGGGCCGAACGGTGTGCCGCTCCCGGTTGCATTGCGTGCCGAACCCATCGGGACGCGGCTCATCGATTCCACGCCGCCGGCGATAGCGATGTCGTAGTGACCGGCGATCACGCCGGCAGCCGCGAAGTGCAGTGCCTGTTGCGAAGAACCGCAGGCACGCTCGACGGTCACTCCGGTGACCGACTCGGGCCAACCGGCGGCGAGTACTGCATATCGGCCGACACCACCGGCCTGTTCGCCGACCTGACTGACAACACCCCACAGGACGTCGTCGATGGTGGCGGGGTCGAAGTCGTTTCGCTCGGCGAGCGAGCGGAGTACGTGCGCCGATAGATCGACGGGATGGATTCCGGAGAGACCACCGTTTCGCTTTCCGATCGGTGTGCGTACTGCGTCGACGATGACGGCGTCGTTCATGGTGTCTCCCTGGTGACCGACTCGACGGGCATGGCCGTCGAGAACCTGGACAGTTAAGTGAATATCAAATAACAAGATCTGGGAAGCAGTGCATCTGAAATATTGTCCGATGTCAAGTTATGGTGAATTCACATATTCCTGCAAAAGGCTTGCTAGTTGCCTATTTAAGTGGTTAAATTTCGCCAGGAGTATGATGTGATCGCAGTCACTCCCGCTGGAAGACTTGACGATACAGACCGTCAATTGCGAATTTTCCCTTACCAGTTTAAGGAGACATCGTGGTGCTAGAACAGCAGGTGAATCGAACTCGGGCCAAGCTCGGAGAAGCGGGTGAATCCCGAACCGTAGCCTGGGGAATGACCAGTGTTCTGGTTGCGATGTACGTCATCAACTTTGCTGACAAGGCCGTGCTCGGCATCATCGCCCAGCCGCTCGCCAAGGAACTCGGTCTCTCCGCTTCCGACATCGGTCTCGCCGGCAGTGCCTTCTTCTTGATGCTCTCCCTCGGCGGACTGCTCTCCGGTGCTCTGGACAAGTGGCTCGGACTGCGGTGGGCGCTCGTCCTGCTCGTCGTCCTGTGGTCCGTAGCGATGCTGCCGCTGATGCTCTCGGCGAGCTTCGTGACCTTGCTGGTGAGCCGGATGATCCTCGGATTCGCCGAAGGCCCCAACTCGCCGCTGTTGTTCTCGGCTGCCTATTCCTGGCATGCGCCGGCACGGCGCGGCCTGCCCGGTGCAATCCTGACGTGCTCCGCATCGATCGCCAAGATCGCGATCGCTCCCATCCTCGCGTACGTAGCCATCACCTGGGGCTGGCGTTCTGCGCTGGTGGCACTGGCCATCTCGGGGCTTCTGTGGGCGGTGTTGTGGCTGGCCGTGTGGAAGGAAGGCCCGTACGGCAGTTCCGCGCACACTGCTCACGGGGATGGGGCGGACTCGGATGCAGTTGCAGCACCTGTCAATGATGCGGAGCCTGCCGTGCCGTGGATGAACATCTTCCGCACCCGCACATTTATCGGCGGAGTCCTGCTCATTGCCGCGGCGTATGCATTGGCGGCTGTAGTCCTCACTTGGCTGCCGTCGTACTTCGAGCTGGGCCTCGGCTATACCCGACTGCAAGCGGGATCGATGTTCTCCATCCCCAGTCTGATCGGCCTCGTGATCATGCTGAGCACCACGTGGTTCAGTGACCGCCTCATCACCCGTGGCGTAAGTTTGCGGGCCGCCCGAGTGATCTTTCCGGCCGTAGGAATGCTGATCGGCGGATCTCTCCTCGTCATCCTGCCGTATATCTCTACGCCGGTGCTGGCTGTGCTCTTCGTGTCTGCCGGCTACGCCATCTGCACGCCGGTGCTACCGCTGCTCAACGCCTGTGTTTCCGAATTGTGCCCGCCCAAGCAGCTTTCCGGAGTTCTCGGGGTCTTCCTGTCACTGATGGCGTTTGGTGGTTTCATTGCGCCCTACATGATGGGTCGCATTGTCGATGCGGCCGGTAAGGGTGGTGACGGCTACGCAATGGCCTTCCAAATCCTCGGGGTTGTCGCTCTCATCGTGGCCGTCATCGGCATCCTCATCATCGACCCCGCTCGAGACAAGAGGCTGGTGCGCCCGGACGCTCCCGTCATCGCCGTACGATAGGCCGATTTCATGACCTCGACATTTGACTGCCACCTCTCCGTTGACTTTGAGGGTCTGCTCACGTTGAAACAACTGGGCAGCAATGAATTTCAGGGTCTTTGTCACGCCGGACATCCGATGAGGGCGTTCGGCGGACAGGTGGCGGCTCAGGCTCTGACCGCCGCGGGTAACACCGTTCCGCCGGAAAATCTCGCGCATTCTCTGCACGGCTACTTCCTCAGCGCGGGCAATCCCACCAAACCCATCGTCTACGAGGTGGAACGGCTCCGCGACGGGCGGTCCTATCGTTCCCGGCACGTCACTGCCCGGCAGGACGGCGAACCGATCTTTGCGCTGTCCGCCTCATTCAAACTGCCCGAAGACGGTGAAAACCGGCAGATGGTGATGCCCGAAGTGCCGCCGCCCGAGGATCTTCCGGATCCGTACGAACACTGGGCGAACGAGCGGCCCGACGAGTACCAGGCGTCCACGACCGCTCGGGTGATGTCTTTGCGGTTCGTTCCACAACTGCGAGTGTCGGATCACCGTGCGGTACCGGGACTTTCGGAGCAGGCCGTCTGGATCAAACCCGCTCAGGTATTGCCTGACAACCAGCTTCTCCACGTTTGTGCGCTCACCTACGGTTCCGACATCACACTGGCATCGACGGCGTCACTGGACATTCAACCGCACCGTTCGATGCTCAAAGGTCGATCTCGGGCGATCGTGACGTCACTCGATCACGCAGTGTGGATTCATCGCCCGTTCCGCGCCGACGACTGGATGCTGTTCTCCCAGAACAGTCCGTCGTCGAGCGATGGCCGTGGTCTCTCGACGGGAAACTTCTGGAGCCGAAACGGCGATTTGGTAGCAACCGTCGTTCAAGAATCACTACTCCGCCGGATCGACTAGAACATTTTCGACCTTAACCATGCATTCCGAACTGTTGGAGGTTTCTCTCTCATGACGCTCGCCTGGCCGACCGATATGCCTCGCACTCTCGACTACCCGGACACGGGGATCGACACCATCCTCGCGGGAGCTGCTCGCGCCTACCCTGATCGAATTGCGCTGCAAGACGGCGATCTTGCACTTACTTTTGCCGAGTTGCATGACCGTGCCCAGCGAGTGGCCGGCGGGTTACGCACGCTGGGAGTTCAACCGGGTGATGTAGTCGCGCTCCACATGCCCAACAATCTCTGGTTTGTGGTGGCGTACTACGGAACACTGTGCGCCGGAGCTGCTGTTGCGCCGGTCAATCCAACTCTGCCGCCGGCAGTGCTCCGAGATCAGCTTGTCGATGTGCAAGCGCGAGTGGTGATTTCGCATCCGAATTTTGTGAAGGTCGTGCACGCAGCTGAAGCTGACTGTGTCCATTCCGTAGTCTGTGTAGAGGAGACACAGACTGCTCCCGCGTCGGAAGGTGTCGAACTCGCTGAGGACGTAGTGCCATTCAGTGAACTGCTGCAGAGCGATCCACTGACCGACTACAGGCCGGATCCGCAACTTGTCGCGCACCTCCAATTGACCGGTGGAACGACGGGACGTTCCAAGGCGGTGCGAGTACTGCAACGGAATCTGGTGTCCAACGTGATTCAGATGGCATGCTGGAGGTCCGGGGTTGCTGTCGAGCACGACGACCTCGGCGGCATACGGATGAGCGCGTCCAAGAGCGACTTCCCCCATGCCTTGGTGCCGGGTGCCGGTGTGAATATCGCTGTGGCACCGCTCTTTCACGGACTAGGGCTGGTCGGGCAGAACGTCAGCACACTGCTCGGTGCAACCGTTCATTTTACCGGCCGATTTGATCCGGACACGATGTTGGCCGACATCGAGCGGTTGGGAGTCACCAACCTGACCGGTTCACCGGCGATGTACTACGCGCTGCTGGCAAGTCCGGCGATCAACCAGTACGACCTGTCATCGGTCATTGCGATCAATTCCGGTGCAGCGCCATTCGATACGACATCCCTCGCAACATTGCGCGCACGGTTCGGCAATGCCTCGGTGAGTGAGGCCTACGGGCTCAGTGAGGCCACCATGGGCGTGACCGGCGCCCCGATGGGTAGTGCGATCCCTACTCCAGCGGACAGTGTGGGAGTCGCGATCTTCGATACCGAATTGGAAATCCGTGACGGGGACGGGAAACCTCTCCCCACCGGTGATGTCGGTGAATTGTGGGTGCGTGGTCCGCAAATCACCGACGGCTACCAAGGGGAGCCGGAACTTACGGCCGTACAGTTCCGAGACGGCTGGCTCGCAACCGGGGACATGGCCAGGCTGGACGAACACGGTCATGTATTCCTTGTCGGACGATCGAAGGACATGATCATCTACAAGGGGTACAACGTGTATCCCCAACCGTTGGAAGAGATTCTGTGTTCGCACCCGGCCGTGGTGCAGGCCGCAGTTGTCGGAAGACCTTCACCGCAGGCCGGCGAGATCGTGACAGCATTTGTAGTCTTGAACCCGGAGGTCCAGGCTGCCGGTGGGTTGGATGCAGTACTCGAAACGGAGATCTCCGACTACGTCGCCGCGAAGGTAGCGCCCTATCAGAAGATCCGGTCTATACACGCGGTGGAGTCATTGCCGCTCACGGCGACGGGCAAGGTTCTCAAGAGTGAATTGCGTAGGCAATTGCGTTAGCAATCTGTGATTCCGGTGGATCGGAGAGTGACCTGCTGCTGGCTCTCCGGTCTATTTTCGGACCTTTCAGACCGATTTGGCTGCAACTGTTGTCTCCGAACATAGTTTCGAATACGGTGGAGGGATGTTGGAGTCGGGGGTGGGAAGTTACGGTCCGTCAGCACCGCTGACCGGGGCCGAATCCGATTGCGCCCTCATCGATCTCATCTCCGAACTGCATTCGTGTGAAGCGAAGTTGGTGGAGCGCAAACTTGCTGCGATTGCCGAGTTCTTCACCCGCCGTAGTGCCGAGCACACGGCCTCCGGAACGTGGTCGTCCACGGCGCACGAGTTGGCGGAATCGGAGATCGGGGCGGTGTTGACGATGGGCCGCGCAGCGGCCGGGAAACTCATCGGCCTGGGTTTCGCGTTGAAGACCCGCCTGCACCGTACCCGGGAGGCGATGGCGCGCGGAGAACTGGATGTCTACCGGGTCGGGTTGATCGACTCCGCCACTGCGAATGTGTCGGATGATTTGATCGACGAGGTGGAACGCCTTGTCCTGGAACAGGTGTTGGCTCCAGCCGTGGATGGTGGGACGGGGTTGACGGGTCGCCGGTTGACGGGCGTGATCGATCGGATTGTGGCGCGGGTGGACCCGGAAGGGATGCGGGAGCGCCGACGTCGTGCGTTGGCGGACCGGTTCATCGGGGTCAGTGCCATGGAGGACGGGATGGCCCGGATCGTGGGCAGTATTCCGGCGGAGCAGGCCCGACTGTTCGACGGTCGGTTGCGGGAGTTGGCTCTGTCGGTGTGCCGGGATGATTCGCGGACGTATGAGCAGCGGCGGGCGGATGCGTTGGGCGCTCTGTTGGATGGTTCGGCGGTGTTGCCGTGTGATTGTGGCCGGGTGGATTGTCCGCAGGACCGTGGTGGGTTGGCGGTGGTGCGTCGGCCGTTGGTGGTTGTGGTGATGTCGGAGTCGACGTTCAATAACAGCGTCGATGGTGGTGACGAGCCGGCGCATCTGGACGGGTACGGGGTGATCAGCGCCGAGCACGCCCGGGAGATCGCGAAGGGTGCGATCGTCAAGAAGGTGCGGGTGCCGGCGGAGCCAGTTTCGGAATCACTGCCGGCGTCGGCGTTGGTCTACCGCCCCGGTGCGGCATTGGATACGTGGCTGCGGGCGGCGGCGGGGAGTTGTCAGTGGTTGCACTGCGACGTTCCGGCGTGGAATTGCGATCTCGATCATCTGGTGCCGTTCGATCACGCCGATCCCGCCAGAGGTGGGAAGACGACCGCGTCGAATTTGTCGGCGTATTGCCGTAATCATCATCGGCTCAAGCATTCCGGCCGGTGGTTGCACACCCCGAACCTGGATCGCACGGTCAGCCTGGTTTCTCCGACGGGGCATTGTTACCGGACCCGGGCGGCGGGGCTGCTGGCGGGAGCAACCGATCCGGTCCTGCCGGAGGGCGGGCCACGAAGGCGCACCAAACTCGAGAACAAGGCTGCCCGGGTTCGGGGTGAACGCCGGCGGCGGCGTGCGCTGATGGATGTTCGGGCGCAGAAGTTGGCGCGGCGGGAGCGGCGGCTGGAAGTTCGGCGGCGGACTCAGTTGTTGCAGCGGTTGATGCGGGTGCGGGCAACAGCGTCGGGACGTAAGTACGTGGTTCGTCCGCGGAAGCCGGTGGATTACGGGGATGATCCACCACCGTTCTGAACGGTTCGGTCCCGACAAGAACGGCGCAGGACAGGCAGTATGGGGTACATGGCAACTCTCACGTGGAACCCCGAAATCTACGGTCGATATGCCGACGAACGCTCGCGGCCGTATGTCGAACTCATCTCACGCGTCGCTGCAGACGAACCTTCCCGGGTCGCGGACTTGGGCTGCGGTTCCGGGGCCTTGACTGCAATGCTTGGTGAGCGATGGCCCGACGCTGATGTTATGGGCACCGATTCGTCGCCCGAGATGATTGCCCAGGCGCCGATGGACCTACCGAGCAACGTCACCATTGCGCTGGAGGACATCAACGAATTCGACGCGGCAGGATACGACGTTGTCGTGAGTAATGCTGCTTTGCAATGGGTTCCGAACCATCGCGATTTGATCGACAAGTGGGCCGATTCCCTGGCATCGGGGTCATGGCTCGCGTGGCAGGTTCCCGGAAACTTCGACGCTCCATCACATGTGCTGATGCGCGACCTCGCTGAGTCCGCGACCTGGCGTGACCGCGTGGGCGGGGTGCTTCGCGGACCCGAAGGCGTTGACAACCCGGTTGACTACGCCGCGCGGTTGCACGCACACGGGTTTGAGGTCGACGCCTGGGAAACGACGTACGTCCATGTGCTGGCCGGCGAAGATCCAGTTCTGGGATGGGTACGGGGCACCGGTCTGCGTCCGGTACTCGAAGCCTTGGGTGAAGTTGACGGTTTCGAGTTCGAACAGCAGTACTCGGAGCTGTTGCGTGAGGCCTACCCGACAACCTCGGCGGGCACGCTCTTTCCGTTCCGCAGGGTCTTCTGTGTGGGACGCAAGAGGTAGCTAGCTCACTGTCACAAACCCTTCCGAGACCATCCAATCCCGTGCAACTTCGGCAGGTTCCTTGCCTTCGACATCGACCTGTCGGTTCAGTTCCGTCATGACCTCGTTGGTGAGCCGGGCCGAAATTGGTGCCATGATCTCGGCTACCTGCGGATGGGCGTCGGCAAAACTCTTCTTCATCACCAATGCCGGATTGTATTTCGGGAAGAAGGAAAGATCGTCGTCGAGCAGTACGAGGTCGAGGGCGATGATGCGGCCGTCAGTAGTGAAGACCTCGCCGAACTTGCACTGATTCCCGTCGGCGGTTGCTTGATAGATGATGCCGCTCTGCAGGATCTGTCGCTGCGCACGACTTGCATCGAATCCGTATTTGGCTGCCAATCCGGGGAATCCGTCCTGGCGTACGTTGAATTCGGTTTCGACGCACGTCACAGCAGCCCCCGGATCCGATTCAACTAGGCGTGCGTAGTCCGAAATCGTCTTGACGCCGGTCTTTTCGGCAGTTTCCTTGTTCATCGCCAAGGCGTAGGTGTTGTTCATCGGTGCCGGATCGATCCAGACCATGTCATTTTTGGCCAGATCTTCATCTCGCACGGCATCGAACTGTGCCTGCGAGTCGGGTAGCGGAATCTCGTTGCCGAGGTGGTTGATCCAGCCGGTACCCGTGTATTCATAGGTGAGATCGATCTGCCCGTTCAGTTGGGCGTCCCGAGTGCTGTTGGTGCCCTGAATATTTGTGAGGTCACGAACGTCGGCGCCGGCTGCGACCATGGCGAATTCGATCATGTATCCCAGGATTATCTGTTCGGTGAAGTCCTTGGACCCGACGGTCATCTTCACACCCTCGAGTTCCGGAACCGGCTGGATGCTGCCCGGGCCTACTGCCAGGGGAACTGCGCCACCGGATTCGAGACCACACGATGCAACAAGGGTGAGGCCAAGTGCAACTGCAACGACCTTCCAGCCGCGCTTCTTCTTCGACATCATCGCAATCCCTTGGGGCCGAGGAACTGTTCGGCCAATGCGCCCAACCAGTCCAGCAACAAGGCCAGCGATACGGCAAGTACCGCACCTACCACCAGCGTGACGTTGTCGCGAAGTTTGTAGCCGGTGTCGATCATGATTCCCAGGCCACCGGCGCTGACGAGGAAGCACAGCGTCGCTGTTCCCACGGCCAACACCAACGAAGTGCGAAGGCCGGCAAGGATATAGGGGACAGCCATGGGGAACTCGAGATGTCGCAGGATGGTGAACGACGACATTCCCTGACCACGTCCCGCGTCGATCAGAGTCTTGTCTACCTGCTGATAGCCCAGAATTGTATTGCGTAGCACCGGAAGCAACGAATAGAACGCGATGGGGAACACCCCGATCCAGAATCCGGTGGTTCGGGTGGCCAGATAAAACAGGACCAGCAAGCCTACTGCCGGTGCGGCCGCGCCGATGTTGGCTATTCCCACAATGATCGGGGCCAGCCGCGTGAACCGGGGCCGCGTCAACAGGGTGCCGAGCGGCACTGCCAGCGCAACCACGATGATGACGACCGCGGCGGTGAGCATGATGTGCTGCCACGTCAATGTCGCGATGTTTGTTGCGTTGATACTGGCCTTCTGGGTGGCGGTCAGATCTCGGGTGAATGCCCAGATCAGCACGCCGACTACAAGAATCAGGACGATGATCGGCTGAACGAGCAACCGCGCCCGCTCTGCTCGACGTGTTGCGGCAGTTTCCGCGGCGCCCAGATCGACGGTCGCGGCGGCGAGGTCTGCCGTCGACGCGCTCACTCCGCATCCTCGTCGTGATCATGTTCATGTTCTGCGCGCATCTCCGAAAGATGGCTGACCAGTGAGTCGATGGTGATGAGTCCGACGTATTCGCCGCGTAGGCCGGTGACAACCGTGGATGCGTTGCTCTCGGCAAGCAAGGCCTCGAGTGCGTCCTGCAAGGTCGATTGAATCGAGACGGCCTCGCCGAGTTCGTTGCCGATACCGCGCAGCGACGTCGCGTGAGCGAGGTGCATCGGCGATACCCAGCGGAGGGGGCGGTCGCGCTGGTCCAAGACCAGTGCCCACTTCCATTTACGATCTGCGAGTTTACTTCTCAAACCTTCGACCGAGTCGGTCTCACGGGCTGTGACGCACTGCTTGAGCTTGATCTGACGCACGCGAGTCAAGGTCAACTGTTTGAGCGAAGCGTCGGCGCCGACAAATCCGGCGACCATGTCGTTGGCGGGGTTGGCGAGAATGGCCTCGGGAGTGTCGTACTGCATGATGCTGGATTGGTTGCCCAGGACGGCAATCCGATCGCCGAGTTTGACGGCCTCGTTGAAATCGTGAGTGACAAATACGATGGTCTTCCCGAGTTCCGATTGCAGACGCATCAATTCGTCTTGCAGAAGTCCGCGCGTGATCGGATCCACGGCGCCGAAAGGTTCGTCCATCAGCAGAACCGGGGGATCGGCGGCAAGTGCTCTCGCAACCCCGACGCGCTGCTGCTGACCGCCGGAAAGCTGTCGCGGGTAGCGATCACGGTAGGTATCCGGATCAAGGCCGACAAGATCGAGCATTTCGTCGACACGCTCTGTGATTCGCTTCTTGTCCCAGCCGATGAGGCCGGGAACAGTGGCCACGTTCTTGGCGATCGTGAAGTGCGGAAACAGGCCGGCCTGCTGAATCGAGTAGCCGATACCGCGTCGTAGCTTGTCCGGGTCGATGGACAGCGCGTCTTTGCCGTCGATGGTGATTTTGCCGGAGGTGGGCTCGATTAGGCGGTTGATCATGCGCATTGTTGTTGTCTTGCCGCAACCGGACGGTCCGACGAAGACGACGATTTCGCCCGCCGGAATCGTCAGGGACACGTTGTCGACGGCGGCATCCTTCTGTCCCGGATACCGTTTGGTCACGGATTCCAGGACGATCTCAACGCCGGAAACCTTCTGATCTGCGGAGATGCCGGACGGGATGGTTTCAGTCATGAAAGACCCCTCGAAGTAGTGAGACGGCCGATGATGACGTAGATACCGTCGAGAATCAGGGCCAGAATGACGATGAGAACGGTGCCGGTCAGGGCCTGGGGAACCGCATTGGGGCTGCCGACGCGGGACAGCCCGGAGAAGATCAAGTTGCCCAGTCCAGGGCCTTTGGCGTACGCGGCGATAGCGAGGATGCCCATCAGCATCTGGGTGCTGACGCGCATTCCGGTCAGTATCGACGGCCAGGCGATGGGTAGTTCGATACGACTCAGAACGCGGAGTCGGTTCATACCGACGCCACGTGCTGCGTCGGTGATGGCCGGGTTGACCGCGGCGAGTCCGATGATCGTGTTTCTGATGATCGGAAGCAGCGCATAGAGAATCAACGCAGTGATGGTGGGTGGGACACCCAACCCGAGAATCGGAATGAGAAGTCCGAGAAGTGCAAACGACGGAACGGTCAAAATCGTGCTGGCCAGTGCTGTCGCCAGTGACGAACCAACAGGGCTGCGGTACACAAGAATTCCGATGAGCACCGCAGCAATCGTTGCGATGATCACCGACTGGATAACGGCTGAAACGTGGAGATAAGAGTCGGTCAATAGCTGTTGTCGTCGTTCGACGACAAAATCCCACAGTGCGCCCATATTTCCGAACCCACTTTCTTTCGGACATCTGCTCGCTCGAAGGCGTACCCCTCGCACACATCCGGTACACAAGCCGTGTTCGGAGCGCAAGGGGTTTCCGTCGACTTTCGTCCTAAAAACTTGGTACTGCAACTAATTCCGAAGGCAGCGTGTCGGATGTTGTTCTGGATGAGGGATTTTCCGGAGACTTCGCTGCGAATGTGGGGAAACGGACATAAGGTAAATCGACCAATTCGCCTGTTTCGGGAGTGTGAGATGGACAAGCCGACGAGTGAGACCACGGCTGAGCCGCAGAGTTCAGTACCCGCGAACAAGTGGGTAGCCCTGATAGTTCTGGTCGGTGGACTGGCGATGATCGTCATCGACGGCACCATCGTCGGAGTTGCCCTACCTGTTTTGGTTGACGACCTGAACTTGAACTTCAACGATGCCCAGTGGATCAACAGTCTCTACTCGGTGATCTTTGCGGCGCTACTGCTCACCTCGGGTCGCCTCGGTGATCGATTGGGCCGCCGACGCCTGTACATGGTGGGCATCGCCATCTTCGTGATCGGCAGCCTCATGGCGTCGATGGCAGACAGTGCGACCACCCTGATCCTCGCTCGCGCTATCCAAGGCGTCGGCGGAGCCTGCGTTCTCCCGGCAACGTTGTCCTCGATGAACTCCATCTTCCGGGGCAAGGACAGAGCCATGGCCTTCGGTGTGTGGGGCGCCGTCATCGCCGGCGTCGCCGCCATCGGTCCCCTGCTCGGCGGTTGGATTACCACCTACTTCACCTGGCCCTGGATTTTTATCATCAACGTTCCCATCGGCATTGTCTTGCTGATTGCCGCCTACGTGGTCGTACCGGAAACTCGGGCGGGAGTCATCGACCCCGGACTCGATATTCCGGGTCTTCTGTTGAGTTCCTTCGGTTTCGGAGCAGTGATCTTTGCGCTCATCGAAGGCGACAGTCTCGGTTGGTGGACGCAGAAAGCGGATCTGAATGTTCTGGGGATTACCTGGTCGACTGATGCGCCACTGCCCGCGGTTCCCACGATCGGTGCGATCGGAATCATGCTGCTGATCGGATTTGCGTTCTGGGAGCGGCATCGCGGACGGATTCACCGCTCCGCAATCCTGGACATGAACCTGTTCTTCACACCCACATTCAGTTGGGGCAACGTGACCGCCATGATGGTGGCGATCGCAGAGTTCGGCCTGCTGTTCGTGCTGCCCCTCTACCTCGTCAATGCATTGGGGCTCTCGACGATGGGCGCCGGATTCGTGCTCGCCGCGATGGCCGGTGGCGCGTTCATATCCGGTTCTCTCGCACGGCATCTCACGGCACTGATCGGTGCCCCCGGAACGGTGATCCTCGGGTTGCTTCTGGAAGTTGTCGGCGTCATCGTTGTTGCGGTATTCGTGAGTTCGACTGTGGCACCGTGGCTTTTGGCCCTACTTCTGGTGATCTACGGAACCGGGCTCGGTCTGGCATCAGCTCAGCTCACCGGAACCACCCTGGCAGACATACCGCCCGAAGAGTCCGGCCAAGGTTCCGCAACGCAGAGCACGGTCCGTCAATTGGGTTCGGCAATCGGAAGTGCGCTCGTGGGAGCAGTATTGGCATTCGGATTGTCGAGAAATATGCCCAGCACCCTCGAAGCAGGCGGAGTGCCCGCGTCGGAGGCCAACCAACTTTCCGACGCCACCCGCGAATCTGCCGGCAGCGCTATCGGAGTTCTGAGAGATCAAGGCACACACGGGAAATTGGGCGAAGCCGGTCCGGATGTAGTGCGCTTGCTGTCGGACGGATTTGCCGAGGCCACGCGCTACTCGCTGTACGTATCAGCAGCGTTCCTGCTGCTCGGACTGATCGGCGCGCTCAGAGTTAAGGCAAGTGCGCAAAAAGTAGCCTCGAGATAGGGAAACGGGAGGGTTCGAGAAACGAACCCTCCCGTTGTAGAACTCTGGAATCAAGCCCAGCTGAGTGCGTCCTCGTTAGCCAAACGCGGCAGGCGATCGAACCATGGGTTCTCGCCGGGGTGGCCGATGTTCACGACGAGGCTGGTCTTGAAGCGGCCGTCGGCGAAGAACTCTCCGTCGATGCCGGCAGCGTCGAAACCGGCCATCGGGCCGGCAACCAGACCCTGTGCGCGGATAGCAAGAATCAGGTATCCGGCCTGGATTGCAGCGTTGAACTGGCTGGTCGCCGTGCTGGCGGCTTCGTTCGACGCGAAGTGGTCCTTCATCTCCGGACGGATCGGAAACAGAGTCGGGATGTGCTCGTAAAACTTGGTGTCGACAGCCAGAACGGCAATGGCGGGCGCCGACGCGGTCTTGGCTTTATTGCCGTCTGCCATGTGCTCAACGAGGCGAGCCTTGCCCTCTTCGGTGCGGACGAACAGAACACGCAGCGGGTTCGTATTGGCCGCGGTGGGTGCCCACTTCACGAGCTCCCAGATAGCGGTGAGTTCGTCATCGGTGACGGGCTCGTTGGAGAATGAATTTGCGGTGCGGGCCTCGGTGAAGAGGAGTTCGCGGCCGGCTGCGTCGAGCTGCTGCGCGGTGAAGGGTGTGGCTGCGTCGAGCGACATAGATGTACTTCCGTTCCAAGTTGCTAGTAAAAACATAGTGACTTGCGGAAAACGGTAGCACCGGATCGTTGACTCGAGGTGGCGATGTGAGCGGTCAGACTAGTTGCGTAGACAGGATTCGACAGGCTAGATACTCGATCGCGCTCTGCCTCGTTTCGATACGGACGCGGGTGAGGTCGTTGATCATGCCGATCACGGCCAACACCGTCGCGCGACCCTCGTTGGATTCGGAACCGAGCAGGTGCACCCACTCGTCGATGTACTCCCGCTGCGAGATTTGAGCCGACGACTGAGTCTCTGCCGAGAGGTTGTTCGATTCCTCGATGAGGATGCCGATTGCACTCTCCGGTGCGATCACGGCGGTTGTATACGAATGGACGACCCGGGCAACTGCATCCTCGCGGGACTCGGCCTTACCGAGCGCGTGAACCAGTCCGAGTCGGAGCGTCTCGTTACCGCGAGTGAGAATCGCTTGCAGCACTTCGGCTTTGCTGTCGAAGTAGCTGTAGATGCTCGAACTCGGGATGCCGGCGACGGCGCCGATGTCCTCCATTGTCACCGCTTGGTATCCGCGGCGATCGAACAGAGTGATCGCCGCGCTCAGCAAACTCTCACGGCGAGAGGTATGACTGAAACCGGACGTCGGTCGAGGGTCTGGTCGAGGCTCGTCTTCGGGGAGCGCCGGGGCAGTCCGGACGGCATCGAACAATGTGACGAGCAAGGCTTCATAGCGCTTGCGAGGAAGCGTCGTCCGGTGTTTGGCGGGGCTGAAGGCGATACTGGTGAGGGCCCACGCGAGCATGGAGACATCTGTATCGGAGAGTTCGGGACGCTCGAAGCGGAGGGCGTCCGCAACCCGATTAGTGACTGCCTGGACGCCGGCCCGCGCCTCCGACCGCCGCTCCGAGGTGAGGTTTCGGGACTCCTGATCGAAGAGAACGCTTCGAAAATTGTTATCCATGCCGTACCGAACCAACGCCGTAAACACCGCTTTGGAATCGTTGCGGTCCAGATCGTCGAGAACTGCAATTATCGAGACAGTGGCGTTGAGCATTGCCTGAGCGAGGAGTTCTTGCTTGTTGGGGAAGTGGCGGTACAGCGCGCCGGCCGTGATGCCGACCGCAGACGCGATGCCCTCCATGCTGACGTTGTGGTAACCCGAGGCCCCGAATTGCTCACGAGCCACGGCGATGATCTGAGCTTTACGGTTACGTGGGCGCAGAGTTTTCTTCGCAGTCGCAGGTGCGGTGTCCGATGTTTCGATCGTCATGGGGCCCTCGGGTTCGGTGGCGCAGGTCAGTTCGTGGAACTGTCGGACAGGTCGTTGAACTGCCTACGGAGTTCTCTCTTCAATATCTTGCCAGCCGGAGAGACGGGCATCTGCTCGACGAGAGTGATACTTCGTGGGGATTTGTATCCGGCGATCAGTTTCTTCGTATGCGCTCGGATCTCGTCGCAGGTCACGGCGGAGCCGGGACGCACCACCAGCACTGCGTGGACACGCTCGCCGTACCGGTCGTCGGGGACACCGATGACGGCGCAACTGAGCACGTCGGGATGGGTGGCCAGGGCGTTCTCGACCTCGGCTGAATACACGTTCTCGCCGCCGGAGATGATCATGTCCTTGAGACGGTCCACGACAAAGAGATAGCCGGCGTCATCCATGTAGCCGCCGTCGCCGGTGTACAGCCAGCCGTCACGCAACGCCGACCGCGTTTCTTCGGGCCGGTTCCAGTATCCGGACATGATGTTGCCGCCGCGGGCGATGATCTCCCCGACCTCGCCGCGGGGAAGTTCGCGGCCGTTCTCGTCGACCACCTGCACTTCGACGTGTCCCATGGGCCGACCGGCCGATTTCAGACGGGTTGCGTCGAGGTGATCCTCCGGAGTCAACATGGTCAGTCCCGGTCCGGCCTCGGTCATGCCGTAGCCCTGCATGAAGGCAGCCTGGGGGAATGCCTGCTGCGCTTGGTTCAGTAGCGTTTCGGAGATGGGAGAGGCGCCGTACTGGATGGCAACTATGCTCGACAGATCGCGGGTAGCTCGGTCGGGGTGTCGGATGAGCATCTGAATCATGGTGGGCACCAACAGCATCGAAGTGACCTTGTGGTCTTCGATCAACCGCAGTGCAACGGCGGGATCGAATGTCGGCAGCATGACCAAGGTGGCGCCGACGGTATTCTGAGCGGTCCAATTAGCCAGGCACGCAAGATGAAACATCGGGGCGGCAATCAAGGCACGTGCGCCGGCGACGGCAGTTCGGTTGCTTGCGACGGCGCCGAGGCTCGACGTCACCAGGTTGGCATGGCTGAGCATGACGCCTTTGGGATGGCCGCTGGTGCCACCGGTGTAGAAGATTCCGGCCAGCGTATCGCCGCCGACTCGAAGATCTTCGACGGGTTCGTTTGTGGCGATCAAGGTTTCGTAGTCGTGGGCATCGGGCGGTGTCGGCTGATAACCGCAATGGATGACCGCCGTCAACGCCGGATAAAGTGCGCGCACTTCGGTCAGGAGCGGAAGAAACGTGTCGTCGACAACCAGAACCGTCGTTCCCGAGTCTTCGAGTGAGAATGCGATCTCCGTCGCGCTCCACCGAGTGTTGAGTGGATTGACTGCGCCACCGATCCACCAAGTGGCAAAGAAGTATTCGTGATAATAGTCGGAGTTCAGCGCCAGCATTGCGATGCGATCGCCGACTCCCACACCGAGGCCGCGGAAGGCACCCGCGAGACGGGCAACCCTTTCGCCGACCTCGGCGCAGGTCCGGATCCGGTCCCCACAGACGGTCATGGGCTGGTTGGGGCGTTGCTGCACCGAACGTTGCAGTGACTGAGTCAAATACATGGGGACCGTTCCTTTCGAAGGGAGGAGTTAGCTCTTGCCGCCGTTGCAGATCAGGCACTGGCCACTAACGTAGTCGGTCTCCGGAATGCACAGGGCGAAGACAGCGCCGGCCGCCTCGTCCGGGGTGCCGGCGCGGCCGAATGGGATGGTCTTCGCTGCTGCGTCGAGCAACTGCGGGTTCACGCCGACCTTGATCTCGCGGCCCTCGATGTCGATGTTCGCGTTGCCCTCGGCCGAGGCCTCGGTGAGGCGGGTGTTGATCAGTCCGTAGGCAACGGCGTTGACGTTGACGTTGTAGCGGCCCCACTCCTTCGCGAGGGTCTTGCTCATGCCGATGATGCCGGCCTTCGCGGCGGAGTAGTTGGCCTGGCCGGCGTTGCCGCCGGTGCCGGCGGTGGAGGAGATGTTGACGACCTTGCGGTGATAGTCCGTGGGGTTCGCCTTGATGTACGGATGCGCTGCCCGCAGAATCTGGAACGGCGCCTTCAGATGCAGATCGAGAATGGTGTCCCACTGCTCGTCGGTCATCTTCTGCACGACGTTGTCCCACGTGAAACCGGCGTTGTTGACGATGATGTCGAGGCCACCGAACGTGTCGATCGCGGTGTTCACGAACCGATCCGCGAAGCCTTCCTCGGTGACGGAGCCGACGCACGCGACGGCCTTGCCGCCGGCGGCAATGATGTCTTCGACGGTTTCCTTCGCGGGGCCGGGATCGAGATCGTTGACGACGACGCTCGCGCCTTCGGCAGCGAACTTCAGGGCGATGGCGCGGCCGATACCGCGGCCGGATCCGGTGACGAGTGCAATCCTGTTGTCGAGCTTGCCCATGACGGGAGTCCTTTCGATGATGTGAGTTTTTACGCGGCTACGACGGCGTCGCCGCGCAGGGTGACGGTGCCGTCGGCGAGAGCGACGGTGAGATCGAGGTGTGCCACGCCGTCCTCGACCTTGGTCACGGCGGCGGTGCACGTCGGCTTGCCGTGCAGCGGTGTGATGGAGGCAAATCGCACGCTGTACGAGCGAATGTTCTCTTGCGGAACGTAATTGGTCAGCAACCGGCCGAGGTATGCCATGTTGAGCATGCCGTGCGCAAAGACGTCCTCCATGCCGGCGGAACGCGCGACGTCGAGGTCGATGTGCATCGGGTTGTGATCACCCGAGGCGCCGGCGTAGAGCGCGAGCGTGGTGCGACTGATGCCGGCGAGCTCGAGTTGGGGGAGGACGTCACCTGTTTTCATTTCTGCGCCTTCGGGTTTCGGACGACCAGGGTGTTGGTGAGACGGGCGATCAGCTCACCGTCACGGGTGACCTCGGTGTTGCGGACGAGGAAGTCGAGAGCCCCGCCCTTCTTCGAGTAGGTGTCGGTGACCGTGCTGGTGTAGGCCAGGGTGTCGCCGGCGTAGGCCGGGGAGTGGTATTCGAAGGCCTGCTCGCCGTGCAGGATGTGGCGCACGTCGATGTCGAGCTCGCGCAGGAGTAGGAACGGGTCGGGCTTTTCCATGTCCAGGCAGAACAGGAACGTCGGCGGGACCGGGAGGTCGCGGTGGCCGGCGGCCTTGGCGGCTTCGACGTCGGAGTAGATCGGGTTGGTCTCGCCGATGGCCTTGGCGAAGAAACGCAGGCGCCCGCGCTCGGCGAGTGCCTCGTGACTGGGAAGGACTTTGCCGATGACAGCGGGGTCGATGGCCATGATCAGCTTGCCTTCGTGAAGACGCTCACGACGCAGGCGCCACCGAGGCCGAGGTTGTGCTGCAGGGCGACCTTCGCGCCCTCGACCTGACGCTTACCGGCTTGGCCGCGTAGCTGCCAGACGAGTTCGGCGCACTGCGCCAATCCGGTGGCGCCGAGGGGGTGGCCCTTGGACAGCAGGCCGCCCGACGGGTTGGTGACGACGCGGCCGCCGTAGGTGTTGTCGCCGTCGAGGATGAACTTCTCGGCGGTGCCCTCCGGTGTGAGACCCAGGCCTTCGTAGGTGATGAGTTCGTTGGCGGAGAAGCAGTCGTGCAGCTCCACGACGTCGACGTCCTCGGGGCCGATGCCGGCGGCTTCGTAGACCTGCGCTGCGGCGGCGGCCGTCATGTCGTAGCCGACGAGCTGCATCATGTCGCGGGCTTCGAACGTGCTCGGCGTGTCGGTGGTGAGAGCCTGCGCTTCGATCACGACGTTGGCGTTGGTGAGGTTGTGCTTGCGGGCGAACTCGGCGCTGCACACAACCGCTGCTGCGGCACCGCACGTGGGCGGGCAGCACTGGTAGCGGGTGAGGGGCCCGAAGATGTGCGGGGAGTCCATGACCTGTTCCAGGGTGAGGAGGTCACGGAAGACGGCGTTGGGGTTGTTGGCGGCGTGCTTGCGGGCCTTGACGGAGATCTGCGCGAAGGTTTCCGCCTTGGTGCCGTACTTCTCCATGTGCGAAAGGCCTGCGCCACCGAACATTTGGGCCGCACGAGGTCCGTCGTGGACACCTTGCAGTTCCGTCATCAGATCGTCGGTGCGGAACATCGGCGCCGGCCGGTCGTCCCATACGCGCTTGAGGGCGCCGGGCTTCATCTGCTCGAACCCGACGGCGAGCGCGCATTCGACCGCGCCGCTCGCGACTGCCTGGCGGGCGAGGAACAGCGCCGAGGAGCCGGTGGCGCAGTTGTTGTTGACGTTGATAACCGGGATTCCGGTGAGTCCGAGACCGTAGATAGCGGCCTGTCCGGCAGTGGAATCGCCGTAGACGTAGCCGGCGTAGGCCTGCTGGACCAGTGAGTAGTCGATGCCGGCGTCGTTCAGGGCGGCGCGGGCAGCGGTTTCACCCATGACGTTGTAGTTCTCACTCTTGCCGGGCTTGGTGAAGGGGATCATTCCCACTCCGGCAACGTGGACTTTTCTTGTCACAACTAGCTCCAATCTGTTCGGATGAGTATTTACTTAACACCATCCAATCGATTCTGTCTACTGAGTCACAGTGGCCATTTACGTGGGACTTTCGTCGTACATATAGATGAATTACATGAGGTCGGCATCCGAGATCTCAAGGTCTTGCGTTCCAATGTCGATTAATGATTTACTTCGTAGGCGGCAAGGTGGCGTGCGTCACAGAGTCGGTGCTCGGCGGTCGAAAGGCCACGTCGAGTGCACACCGGACCGGTCCCCGAGTCCCGCATCCAGTACCCAGTTACTGAGATCTGTTCGCTCTGCTTCTAGTACGCACTGCCACTGGTTCGCTCCGCGAATCGTGCAGATGTCGCCATTGCCCGAGAGGATCGATGAGAATGACGTTAAGCAAGCCGCTTCTTCCGACTGCCGCACCACAGCAAGTAGAGGGAGAGTCCAGAGTGAGAGCGTGGGGGCTAACCGGCGTCCTTGTGCTGCTCGTCGTAGTCAACTGGGCAGACAAGGCGGTCTTCGGGCTTGTCGCACAGCCCCTGGCCAAGGAATTCGGTCTGACCTCCGCGCAGATCGGCTTGGTCGGCAGTGCGTTCTTCCTGGCCTTCACCGTCGGTGGGTTCTTCGCCGGTGTTCTGCACAAGTGGTTGTCGTTGCGATGGTTGCTCGTCCTGATGTCCCTGGGCTGGGCGGCGTCGATGATCCCTCTGGTCGTAGTCGCCGGATTCGGAATGCTTCTCGTCACGCGCATGATGCTCGGATTCTTCGAGGGGCCGACCAACGCACTTGTTCACACCGGCGCCTACTCGTGGCATCCCATCGAAAAGCGTGGTGTGCCAGGCGCGATGCTCGCTTCCGGTGCCTCGATTGCCAAGATTGCGATCGCTCCGCTGATGGCCTTGGCTGTCGCAGCGTGGGGGTGGCGGGCAACCTTCATCATCCTCGCGTGTGTCGGCATCGTTTGGTGCGCTCTGTGGTTGGCGACCTGGAAAGAGGGCCCCTACATGCAGCGCCCGGTCAGGAAGTCCGACAAGGCCGCGTCGGTTGATGCCGGCGCACCTGTTGTCGCCAAGGTGCCGCTGATGAAGATCTTCCTGACGCCCACTTTCCTCGGTGCGCTTGCCGCCGTGTTCACGATGTATGCTCTCGTTACGGTGGTCCTCACGTGGCTTCCGTCGTATTTCGAAGTGGGACTTGGGTACTCGCGAGTTCAGGCCGGAACCATGTTCGGCATCCCCAGCATCGCCGGACTGTTCTTCATGTTCCTTTGCACCTCCGTCAGCGACCGCTTGATGTCGCGCGGCGCCAGTTCACGGGTCCTGCGCGGCATCGTCCCCGGAATTGCGCTGCTGCTCTGCGGGCTTGCCTTGGTCACCATGCCGTTCATCAAGACCCCGATCGTTGCGGTCGTCGTGGTGTCGGTGGGCTACGGCCTCGGTTCCGTGATCATCCCGCAGTTCAATGCGGCGATCTCCGAGATCTGCCCGCCGCAGCAGCTGGCCGCGGTACTGGGAGTCTTCATGGCACTGATGGCAAGCGGCGGTCTGATCGCTCCGTACTTGACCGGCGTCATCGTCGACAACGCTCCGAGCGCGGCGGAGGGATACGCCACGGCCTTCCAGGTCTTCGGTATCGCGACAGCCATCGGTGCCGTCATCGCACTCTGCACGGTTAACGCCACTCGCGATCGTGTGCGCATTCTCAGCTGAGAATCGCCGCCCCACAACACTTCACCTTCACCTTTCGAACATCACCACCAGATTCAGGAGAAACAATGCAGCGCATAGTATTCAACGAAGAGCACGAGGATTTCCGCAAGGTCATCCGCAGCTTCATCGAATCCGAGGTGCTTCCCAACTTCTCCGATTGGGAGCGCGAGGGAATGGTGCCGCGCGATTTCTACCGCCAGCTGGGCAAGCTCGGCGTTCTCGGTATGACGGTTCCCGAGCAGTACGGCGGAGCCGGCGAGACCAGCTTCAAGTTCCAGGCCGCCCTGAGCGAGGAAACTGCCCGTGCCGCAGTCACCTTCGGCGCTTTCGGTGTCCACACCGGTCTCGTCCTGCCCTACATCCTGACCTACGGCACCGAAGAGCAGAAGCAGCGCTGGCTGCCTGATTTCATCAGCGGCGACATGATGACCGCCATCGCGATGACGGAGCCGGGCACCGGTTCGGACCTAGCCGGCATCAAGACGACGGCAAAGCTGTCCGAGGACGGCACCCATTACATCCTCAACGGCGCAAAGACATTCATCACCGGCGGTGTGCAGGCTGACCGTGTCCTCGTTATCTGCCGCACCTCGCCGGCTACCACGGAGAACCGTCGCGCCGGACTGAGCATCCTCGCGGTCGACACGACGCTCGACGGTTACGAGGTAGGTCGCAAGCTCGAGAAGATCGGCATGCGCACCTCGGACACGGCAGAACTCTCGTTCACCGACGTCAAGGTTCCGGTCGAAGACCTCCTCGGCGTGGAAGGTGCCGCATTCGGCTACCTGGCCAACAACCTGCCGCAGGAACGGCTCATGATCGCGGTAACCCAGACCGCCGCGGCTGTCGGGGCCATCGAATTCGCCTCCGCCTACGTGCGTGACCGCAAGGTCTTCGGCCAGGCCGTAGCCGAGTTCCAGAACACCAAGTTCGTGATCGCCGACTGCATCGCCAAGGTCGAGGCAGCTCAGTGCATGGTTGATCGCGCTCTCGAATTGCACGAGACCGGGGACCTCAGTGTTGCCGACGCCGCCAAGGCGAAACTGTTCTGCACCGAGAACGCTGCCGAGGTCATCGACAAGTGCCTGCAGCTGCACGGTGGCTACGGCTACATGCTCGAGTACCCGATTGCGCGTCTGTACGCAGACACACGCGTATCGCGAATCTACGGCGGTACCAACGAAGTGATGAAGACGATCATCGCCAAAGCGGCAGGATTCTGAACATGTCCGACATGACGGGGCCCGCAGACCTGGAGATATTCCAAGAACGGCTGCGCACCTTCATTTTTGATACGATCCCGGCCGCTCTGGCCGGGGTCGTGGGGGAAGTCCCGCGCGGTCTGGCATTCCGCGGCGCACTGCACGGCGCCGGCCTCGCCGGACTCACGGTCCCGACCCGCTTCGGCGGCCAGGGGTTGGGCCCCGAATTCGAGCAGGCCTATGCACAGGTGGCCGCGAACCGCGCAATGGTCGACGACAAGATGTTCTTCCTCGGCATCAACGTCATCCTGCAGTCCTTGATCGACCTCGAAGAAACTGCGCTGGCAACCGAATTCGGCCCACGGATGTTGAGAGGCGACACCATCGCCTGCCAACTGTTCTCCGAACCCGAAGCAGGATCGGACCTCGCCTCGGTGCGAACCAAAGCTGTTCGCACCGAGGGTGGTTGGATCCTCGACGGACAGAAAGTCTGGACCTCGTACGGGCACATTGCGGGCATTGGACTGTTGTTGGCGCGAACCGACCCGACGGTAGCCAAGCATCGCGGCCTGACGATGTTCCTCATCGATATGGACGCAGACGGCGTCGAAGTGCGACCACTTCGTCAGATGACGGGTGAGAGCGAGTTCAACGAGGTCTTCCTCGGCGGCGCCTTCGTTCCGGACAACCGCGTCGTCGGCGGCGTCGGAACCGGGTGGTCAACCACATTGACGGTGCTCGGGCACGAACGACTCGCGGTGGCCAAGGCGGGCGAGAATACCGTCCGGCGTCCACTGCCCATGGCGCGAATAGTCGAATCAGTCGCCGACGGCGGCAATCTCGACGCTCTGCTCGATGCGTGGATGGACGAGCGCACCGCTTCGCTCGTCTCGCGTCAGATAGCTCGACGTGCGCAAGCCGGAATTCCTCTCGGACCGGAAACTTCACTGGGCAAGTTGCTGCGTACCCGGAATGGGCTACGGGCGGCAAAGCTGGCCGCTGAGTACAGCTTTGACGGTGGTTTGGCCTGGAATCCGGGATCTCGCGACCAAGATCTGGCGTTCGAGATCCTCAATGCTCCCGGGATGGCCATGGGCGGCGGTACCGACGACATCCAGCGCAACACCATCGGTGAACGAATCCTGGGCTTGCCACGCGAACCCCTCGTCAAGGAAGGAAATACGTCGAAGTGACTGTAGACAGCTATATTTCGCACAGCGTCGAACGCACCGAACTGGCCACGACACTACGTCGCTTCCTCGATCAGAATGCCGACGAGGAACGTGCCCGTAGCCTGTTCTCCACGGTCGAGGGCTACAGCCGCGCCACCTGGCAGCAGTTGGCCGAGACCATCGGCGTTCCGGCACTGGCCGTCGACGAGCGCTACGGCGGAGCAGGATTCAGCTTTGCTGATCTCATCCCCGTGTTCGAGGAGTCCGGTCGCCATCTGTACACGGGCGCGCTACTCGGTACGACGGCATTGGCCACCACAGCACTGCTCCTGTCCGGCGACGAGTCGGTCTGCGAAGAGTTGCTTCCCGGAATTGCCGAGGGCGCAACCACAGCGGCGTTGGCTTGGATGGAAGAGCCGATTCGCTGGGACGCGGACGGGATTGCCGCCCGCGTCGACAAAAATCTCACGTTGACCGGAGTCAAGACGCACGTGGTCGATGGTATGTCGGCAGATATCGTGCTGGTGGTTGCTCGAGACAACGACGGAATCGGTTTGTACGCCGTCAAATCCGACGCTTCGGGGCTCACACGAACGGCGATGGAAACCGTTGACCTCACGCGCAAGCAGGCCCGGCTGCAATTCGACGCGGTGCCGGCGAGATTGATCGGCAGCGCTGGGGACGGTTGGCGAATCCTGCAGGGCACCCTCGACTACGCGGCTCTGGCACTAGCGGCCGAATCGATCGGTGCAGCCCGCGCGTGCCTGGACACTGCGGTCGAGTACGCCGGGGTTCGGCACCAATTCGGCCGTCCGATCGGCAGTTTCCAGGCAGTCAAGCATCGGTGCGCCGACATGTGGGTTGCGGTGGAATCGGCGTCGACCGTGCTTCACGACGCTGTCGCGATTCTCGAGGAGACAGGCGCGCCTGATCCTTTGGCAACCGAGCACGCCTACCTGGCTGCCGTTGACGCACTGAGCATCTGCGCTGAGTCCAACATTCGCGTTCACGGCGGTATCGGCTTTACGTGGGAGCATTCGGCGCACCTGTACTACCGGCGGGCGCGCAGCGTACAGACGCTGCTCGGGCCGGCGCGTCTGCACCGGCAGCGTTTGAGTGAACTGGCGGGGTTGAGAGGACGTTCGCTGTGAAGGTGGATCTGACATTCTCGAGCAACCCCGAAGATGTGGTTGCGTCGGCGCAGTCAGCCGAAAAGTGTGGCGCTGACGGACTTTTTGTTCCGGAGACCCGGCACGACCCATTTCTTCAACTGGCCTTGGCTTCGCAGTCCACGGAGCGGATCGACCTTGGTACGTCGGTAGCTATCGCCTTTGCACGCAACCCCATGACCGTCGCACACACGAGCTACGACCTGCAACGCCTGTCCAAGGGTCGGATGGTGCTCGGGCTGGGTTCTCAAGTGGCGCCGCATATCACGCGCCGGTACAGCATGCCGTGGTCGAAGCCGGCGGCACGCATGGAGGAATTCGCTACTGCACTGCGCGCTATCTGGCACTCGTGGAGCACGGGAGACAAGCTCGACTTCCGAGGCGATTTTTACAACCACACGCTGATGACGCCGATGTTCGATCCCGGACCCCTCGACGTGGGCAGCCCACGTATCTGGATTGCCGGTGTCGGTCCGAAGATGACGGAGGCCGCAGGCCGAGTTGCCGACGGGCTCATCTGTCATTCCTTCACCACGGCGGATTACCTGCGTGACGTCACGTTGCCCACCGTGAATGCAGGCAGAGCAGTTTCGGCACGCGAGGACTTCGACGTCTCCGGTCTGATTCTCTTCGCGACCGGACGAACGGAAGAAGAGTACGACGCCGCGGTGACGGCCACCCGGGAACGCCTGGCGTTCTACGGTTCCACACCCGCATACCGCCCGGTGCTCGATCACCACGGGTGGGGCGCACTGCACGAGGAACTGCATGCTTTGTCACGCCAGGGCCGTTGGCAGGAGATGGGCGGGCTCATCGACGCCGAGGTGCTGGACACCTTCGCGATTGTCGGTGAGTTGGAGGGCATCGGCAAGCAAGCCCGGGCTCGCTTCGACGGACTGCTTACCCGAATGACTGTTGCTCTGGTCCAGGAAGATTCAGGGGATCTGCAGTTGGAGATCGCCGACCGACTCACAGGGAGTGCACCATGACTGACGACACTGTGTATACCGTCGACAACGGTATCGCCACGATCACGTTGAACCGGCCGAGCCGGCGCAACGCGTTGTCGCTCGAGTTACTCACAGGATTGCAGGACTCTCTGACATCGGCGGCCGGTAACCGGGAAGTCCGCGCGATCGTTCTGGCCGGTGCCGGCGACAACTTCTGTGTCGGCCGCGATCAGTCGGGCGATTCCTCGCGGCGCGTAGTGAGGGGGGATTCGCAGCAGGAGGATCGCACTCGCCTGCTGGATGTTTCGCGAATAATACCGACTTTGGTTCAGATCCCGAAGCCCACCATCGCCGTGATTCGAGGCGGGTGCGCCGGGGCCGGACTCAGCATCGCCCTGGCCTGCGATCTGCGGTACGCCGATACGAATGCAGTGTTCAATACCGCATTCGTCGGCGCCGGCCTTTCGGGCGATATGGGAATGGCGTGGTTGTTGACGCGCGCCGTAGGGCCGTCGAAGGCACGCGAGTTGATGTTGCTCTCCGAGCGGATCCGAGCTGACCGCGCCGTGCAGTCCGGACTGATTCACGAAGTGCTTCCGGCAACCGAACTGGCCGGTCGATCATGGGAAGTTGCTCGACGGCTGGCTGATTCAGCTCCGCTGGCGGTACGCGGCGCGAAGTTGAATCTGGAGTCTGCGATGTCGCGTCCACTGTCGGAGTTCCTGGTAGATGAAGCTGACCGCTTGATCACGTGCGCATACTCGGCAGACGTCGAAGAGGCGCGCGTCGCCTTCCTGGAGAAACGATCGCCGGTGTACTGCAACAACTGAATTTTCCTGGCATGCATTGATATCGGAAGAGGACACATGTACTTCACTCAGGGTTTGCACCGGTCGGTCCAGCGCGAACCGGATGCCATCGCTGTCGTGGACGGCGATCGACAACTGACCTTCGCTCAGTTGGAAAGCCGTGTTTCCCGTTTGGCGGGGGTTTTCACCTCGCGCGGGCTTGAACCGGGAGACCGGGTGGGCATGCTGGCTACCAATTGCCTCGAATATGTCGAGTATGCCTTTGCATGTTCGTGGTCGTCGATGGTGTTGTCTCCGTTGAACAATCGCTGGAGCCTCGACGAACTGGCCTTCCAGATCGAGGACGCCGGAATCAGAGTGCTGCTGGTCGACGGCCCACGTCGCGCAGTCGCCCAGCAATTGCGTGACAGGTGCCCGGTGCTGGAGACCGTGATTGTGTTCGGTGCGGAAGAACTTCATGCCGGCGCTGTTGATTACGAGTTGGCTCTGGCTTCACAGGCTCCGGTTTCCGACACTTATGCCGACTCTGACGCGCTGGCTGTGCTCATGTACACGGGCGGCACCACCGGTCGACCCAAAGGCGTCATGCTCAGCGCCGGCCAGATCTTGACGTCTGCGATGGGAGTTCTTGCCAGCACGGGAGGACCGAATCTTGCGGGACGCTATCTGCATGTCGCTCCGCTGTTTCATCTCGCTGCCTTCGCCGGACTGGTGCGATCGTCAGTTGAGGGTTCGACCCATATTCTGATGGGCGATTTCACCGTCGAGAAGTTGGTTGAAACCATTGCGGACAAGCGGGTGACCCAGACGGTACTCGTCCCGACAATGGTGGCGTCGATGCTCGAATACTCTGCTCGCGCTGGACTGCCGATCGACAGCCTCCGCTTCATCACCTATGGCGCCTCGCCGATGCCGGAAAGATTGTTGCACACACTGATCGAACGGCTACCGGAGTTGCGACTGCACCAGGGATACGGAATGACCGAGCTCGCACCGGCAGCGACGGTGCTCCGCGACGAGGATCATCGGAATCCGGAGCATCCCGAACGGCTGCGTTCGGTGGGCCGCGCGGCGCCACATGCGGAGGTGCGGATAGTCGACGCCTTCGATACGGAACTTTCCCGCGGTGAAATCGGTGAGGTGATCGTGCGCGGCAACAACGTCATGACGGGCTACTGGAACAATCCGGTCGAGACCGCGAAAGCCCTGCGGGACGGGTGGATGCACACCGGTGATCTTGGCTTCATGGATCAGTACGGCTACGTGTTTCTCGTCGACCGACTCAAGGACATGATCATCTCGGGCGGCGAGAACGTCTACAGTGCGGAAGTCGAAGCGGCGCTGTCCCTGCACCCGGGAGTGAGTAGTTGCGCAGTCATTGGTGTCCCGGACGACAAGTGGGGTGAGCGAGTCCATGCGGTTATTGTCCTGACCCCCGAAACTATCCTCAGTGGTGAGGAACTCCGCGATTTTGTCGGTGAACGTATTGCGCGCTACAAAGCCCCGCGAACGGTCGATTTTGTCGACGCATTGCCGCTGTCGCCAGTGGGAAAGATCCTCAAGCGGACTCTGCGTGAAAGCTACGTCTCATGACGGTGTTGTACGACGCGATCGATGGGGTCGCGACCATCACCCTGAACAGGCCGGAGCGTCGTAACGCGGTTTCGCGCGAGTTGATGAGCGACTTCGAGCAAGCAGTGAATCGGGCGGCAGCGGATGCGACTGTCCGGGCCGTGGTACTCACCGGCGCCGGCGCGGACTTCTGTGTGGGGCGTGATCATGCCTCGGATCCTTCGTCCCGAATCGTGGAAGGTGTTTCGGCAGAAGCGGATCGGGTTCGACTCCGGAGTGCATCTCGAGTGATCGAAGCTCTGATCGACCTGCCGAAACCGAGTATCGCCGCGATTCGAGGTGGCTGCGCCGGCGGTGGCCTGTCTTTCGCGCTGGCCTGCGATCTGCGTATCAGCGCTGATACCGCGGTATTCAACTCGGCCTTCGTTGCAGTGGGTTTTCCCGGAGACCTGGCCCTGCCGTGGATACTCACCCGTGTACTGGGCACTGCGAAAGCGCGTGAAATCATGCTGTTCCCAGACAAGTTGAGTGCTTCCCAAGCACTTGCACACGGACTGCTCACCGAGGTGGTCGGCGTCGAGAATCTTGATTCGCGGGTGCACGCGCTGGTTCGCCGGTTGGCTGATTCGGCACCGATGGCTATCCGCGGTGCACGAATGAATCTCGAAGAGGCAGTGAGACGCCCGTTGCCGGAGTATCTGGTTGGCGAGGTTGACCGCCTCATCGGCGCGGCGTATTCGCCGGATGCAGAAGAAGCACGCCGGGCATTTCTGGAAAAGCGCACGCCCGCGTATTCCACATCGAACCTTTCCGTAGGAGCATCATTATGATCGATCCGCAGATTCGTACTCTCCATTTCGAGGCGTACCGGCAGGTGATTCGTAACTTCACCGACAACGAACTCATTCCCCGTGAAAACGAGATGGTTTCTGCCGGTGAGGTTCCCGCTGATCTGGTCCAGCGGATGGCCGAACTTGGCTTGTTTGCGATCACTCTGCCCGTCCGGGTCGGAGGTTTGGGATGGACCGTCGAGCAGCAGGTGATGCTGACCTTCGAGTTCACCCGGTCGTCTGCTGTATACCGTTCTCGTTTCTCCACCAGCATCGGTCTGGCGTCGCAGATCCTGCTCGAATACGGCACCGACGCTCAGCGCGAGAAGTACCTGAAGCCAATGGCAGAGGGGGAGTGTGTCATGGCATTCGCTCTCACCGAAGAGCATGCCGGCAGTGACGCTTCCGCAGTGCGTACCACCGCAATTCGCGATGGCGACGACTACGTCATCGATGGCGAGAAACGCTACATCACCAATGCGGCCTGGGCTGATGTTCTGATCGTGTTCGCTCGTACCGAGGACGGCGAGATCTCGTCGTTCCTGGTCGATCGGGAAACTCCCGGCGTCGAGACCCGGTTGCCGGAACTGATGAACGGCCACGCCGAGGGGCCGGTAGCGGAGGTCAGCCTCCGCGGCGTCCGGGTGGGCGCCGACCGGTTGATCGGTGGTGCAACAGGTTTGGGAATGGTTCATGCAATGCGCGGAATCAATCAGGCCCGCACGCACGTCGCTGCCACAGCAGTGGGGCAGGCAACCCGCATGCTCACCGAGGCAATGGAGTACGCCGGCAAGCGTGAACAATTCGGGCAACCGTTGGCCGAATTCGGTGCGGTGCAGTCCATGCTCGGGCGCAGCTACGCGGAACTCGAAGCCGGCCGAGCGATGATCCTCGACTGTGCGCGCGAGTTCGATCGTGGCACTCCGCCGCGTCACCGGATCGCGGCGGCCAAGTTGTACTGCACCGAAATGGCATCCGTCGTGGGCGACCGTGCGGTACAGGTGCTCGGCGGCGTCGGCATCGTCGGTAACCATCCGGTGCCGCGGATGTGGCGTGATGTGCGGGCTCTTCGCATCTACGAGGGTGCCTCGCAGGTTCACGAGCGCAATCTCGCTCGCGCGCTGCCAACCTTGCTCGGCTGAAAAGGCACCAACACAACACTTCCGTCACGACTGAGAGAATTCGAGGAAGAATAATGGCTACCACCACAGGTCGAGGTCCGCTCGCCGGTATTCGAGTCGTCGAGCTTGCCGGAATCGGTCCGGGTCCGCACGCAGCGACGCTGCTCGCAGATCTGGGGGCCGACGTTGTCCGTGTCCAGCGCGCCGGGCTGATCCCCGGACCGGGTCAGCCTCGTGACCAGACTCAGCGTGGGCGTCGTATCACCGAGGTGAACCTCAAGGATCCGGCCGGCATCGAGGTAGTCCTCGGCTTGATCGAGCGCGCTGACGTGCTCATCGAGGGATTTCGGCCCGGTGTCACCGAGCGGCTCGGACTAGGACCGGATGTTGCGCTGCAACGTAATCCAGGTCTGGTGTACGGCCGGATGACGGGGTGGGGCCAGGAAGGTCCGCTGTCGCAGGTGGCCGGCCACGACATCAACTACATTTCGCTGACCGGTGTTCTGCATGCGATCGGCCGGCAGGGAGAGCGTCCGGTGCCACCGCTGAACATGGTGGGCGACTTCGGTGGCGGCTCGATGTTCCTGCTGTTCGGAATTCTTGCTGCGCTTCTCGAGCGACAGAATTCCGGGCAGGGGCAGGTTGTCGACGCGGCAATGGTGGATGGGACTCTGGCTCTCTCACACATGATGTGGAATTTCCGCGGACTCGGCCGCTGGTCGGACGAGCGCGGCGTGAACATGCTTGACACCGGAGCGCCGTACTACGACACGTACGAAACTTCCGACGGTAAGTACATGGCCGTCGGCGCGGTCGAACCGCAGTTCTACTCGCTCCTGCTGGGCGGGATGGGGCTGGACCCGGAATCGTTGCCCGGGCAGAACGACAAGGACGCCTGGCCGCAGATGAAGAAGGTGTTCGCGGATGTGTTCCTGTCGAAGACTCGCGACGAGTGGGCGGCCATTTTCGACGGTACCGACGCGTGCACTACTCCGGTGCTGACGTTTGCGGAGGCGTCGTCGAATCCGCATGTGGCTCATCGTGAATCGTTGGTGGAACTCGATGGTGTCACGCAGCACCGGCCGGCACCGCGATTCTCCCGCTCAGATCCCGGTCTGCCGACGCCCCCGGCCACCGAACCTGTTGACGCAGGGACGCTATGGGCGTGAAATTCGCTGATGCGGAGGCGCCCGCACATAACGTCGAGGTTCTCGATCTGCAGACCCTACTGATACTGGAGAATCTCGGTTCCGACAGATTTCGAGGATCGTGCCATGCCGGTTCTCCGGGGCGGATATTCGGCGGACACCTTGCGGCGCAGGCATTGACGGCTGCCGGCGGGACTGTACCCGGCGAGATGATGGCGCACTCGATGCACGGGTACTTTCTCAGTGCGGGAGTTCCGGGCGCGCCCATCAGCTATGAGGTGCAGCGCGTTCGGGACGGTCGGACGTACTGCGCTCGTCAGGTCACGGCAGTGCAGGGCGGCGAGCCGATCTTCACGCTCTCGGCGTCGTTCAAACTCCCCGAGTTCGGTGATGACCGACAGAGTGACATGCCCGACGTGCCGAGTCCGGAGGACCTTCCGGATCCGTACGAACGTTGGGCCCGTCTGCGCCCGGAACATTTTCGCCGGAACATCACCCACCGTGTGATGTCGCTGAGATTTGTTCCGGACAACGTACTGCGCGGGCAGAACGGGCGCACCGAACAATGCGTGTGGTTCAAACCGCTCCGACAGTTTTCCGACGATCCGGTGCTTCACATGGGGGCCTTGACCTACGCGTCGGACCTGACATTGGCGTCGACGGCATCCCTCGACATTCAGCCGCACAGTTCACTGATGGAAGACCCGACGCGCATCATGATGGCCTCACTCGATCATGCGATGTGGTTCCATCGACCCTTCAAAGCCGACGAGTGGATGCTGTTCAGACAGCAGAGCGACTCCGCGACCGACGGACGTGGGTTGTCGACCGGAACTTTCTGGACGCGTGACGGCGTCTTGGCTGCAACCGTGGTCCAGGAGTCGCTCTTGCGGCGAATCGACGGCATGTAATTCGTCGGAGCCTAGGATGTGGCAATGCCAGGTAAGAGCGAAGCCCGTGTTTGTGATGCGGCATTGGCGCGTGCCTTCAGCTTTCTGGGCAAACGCTGGAGCGGTGTCATTCTCGGCACGCTGCTGAGCGGGCCGGCAGGGTTTGCCGAGCTCAAGCGGGCTGTCGGCGGGATCAGTGACTCGGTGCTCTCCGAGCGGTTGACGGAATTGGCGGGCGCGGGACTGGTGGTTCGCAGTGTCGACGCCGGTCCGCCCGTCGCGGTGGAATACCAGCTCACAGCGTCGGGGCATGCATTGTTGCCGGCCTTGAACGAGCTGACGACGTGGGCCGCCGAGAACCTGCCGGCGGCGGACTGTCCAGCGTCGTGACTGCGTCGGTCGAAGTCGCAACGTAGTTGCAACCTCCCGCCAAATAGTGTTCTGGATCACATCGAGTTCGCGGTGATTCGCGGTGATTCGCGATCGAACAAGGTGCACGGTCCAGGGTCGCAACCGGTGGCGATTGTGGACAAGGCTCCGTGGGTTGAGACCACAGCTCGCGGAGCCGTTCCTCCGCTCAGGAGGGGCGAATCGCAGCTCAGCTACCGAATATCGAGCCCAGCGAACCGAGGGATCCGGTCGCCTGCGGCGCGGTGACAACGACCGTGACCTGCAGAGTGGCGTCAGGGGCTGTGCCGTTCGTGGCGATGACAGTGAAGGTGTAAGTGCCAGTAGTGGTCGGTGTTCCGGCCAAGGTCGGAATGCCGGTGACCAGGTCGTTCTCGAACGTCATTCCGGGGGGAAGCTGCGTCTTGTCGGTGACGATGATCGTGATCGGTTCCGGTGTTCCGGTCGCGGTGAATGTGACCGGGGTGAACGCGGTGCCGACGACAGCGGGCAACTGCTGCAGCGGAGGGTCGACGAAGGCCGGGGCCACGGTGTACGGGGTCACGTTGACAGTGAAGGCTCCCGAACCGGACCCCATGGTGTTGCCTGCCGTGCAGGTGACAGTGGTGGTGCCGGCGGGGAACAGTGTTCCGGAGGCAAGGCTGCAGGTGCTGAAGTCCACACCGGTGGGCAGGGTCGGGGCGGTCCCGACTCCGGGTGTGGCGGGCACCGTGACATCTCCCGGAATCAGAGAGGAACCGGTCAGATCTGCGCCGGTCAGGTTCGCGTTGGTGAGGATGGCGCCGGACAGATCTGCGCCGGTCAGGTTCGCGGCGGTCAGGTTCGCGCCGGTCAGGGTCGCGCCGGTCAGTTTTGCGCCGGTCAGGTTCGCATCGAACAGGGATGTGGAGTCCAGTCTCGCCTCGGTCAGGTCCGCGTTGCTCAGTTTCGCGCCGGTCAGGATCGCGCCGGTCATGTCCGTCTTGGTCAGTTTCGCGTAGCGCAGGTCCATGCCGGTCAGAACCGCGGTGCTCAAGGTTCGGTTGGAACAATCGGTATAGGTCAAGGAGGTGGGGTTGGGGACGTACCTCGTGCACACCCTGGTGAGGAGTTCAGCGGGGGTCTCCGCTGCTGCGGCGGGTCCGACAGCAGTCCCGAACATCACCGACGCGGCGAGAACAACCCCGCCCACTACAGCGGTGATCGGTGCGCGGGTCATTCTTCGAGGCAGGTTTTTGTGCTGGTTCTCGGTTCTTGTCATGGTGGGGTGCCCTTTCCGGGCTGTGTCCGCACGGGCTGTGTCCGCACGGGGTGCGGTGCGGCTACCGGAAGCAACCACCCAGCAAAAGTACCGGACATTCATGCTGTTACGGCCGGATCGGTGAAGAATGCCCGCACTGAAAAGTGCACCACCGATGACCGGTACATCACTGCGTCGTATCGGACACACGGGATAAACGGGTTGCAACGAGGGGATCTGACGAGTCCTGGTATTGACGGGCACCACGAGCAGTTCACCGAGAATTTCGGCCGGAACCAACGACGAAGCCTCTCACCACCAGGTGAGAGGCTTCGACTGTTCTATCGATGGGGGTGGTGCGGTTACGTCAACTCAGCTCAGCTACCGAAGATCGAGCCCAGCGAACCGAGTGAACCGAGCGATCCGGTCGCCGGCGGGTCGACCACCGGTGCGTCGGCGACAACGACCGTCACCTGCAGAGTCGCGTCGGGGGTGGTGCCGTTCGTTGCGGTGACGGTGAAGGTGTAGCTACCCGCGGTGGTCGGTGTGCCGGCCAAAGTCGGGACATCCGTGACGGGATCATTTTCGAAGGTCATTCCCGGCGGAAGCTGCGTCTTGTCCGTCACGATGATGGTGATCGGTTCCGGGGTTCCGGTCGCAGTGAATGTGACCGGGGTGAACGCGGTACCGACAACGGCGCGCAACTGCTGCATCGGGGGGTTGACGAAGGTCGGCGCTACGGGATAGGGGGTGACCGTGACAGTGAAGGTTCCCGAACCGGACCCCTTGCTGTTGCCTGCCGTGCAGGTGACGAGGGTGTTGCCGACGGGGAACAGTGTTCCGGAGGCTCGATCACAGGTGCTGCGGTCCAGTCCGGTGGGCAGGGTGGGGAAGGTCCAGGTGACGGTGGCGCTGGCGACGGATGTGGCGGGCACCGTGATAGCGGCCGGAATCAGATTCGCGCCGGTCAGATTCGCGCCGGTCAGGTTCGCGCCGGTCAGGGTCGCTTCGATCTGGAACGCGCCGGCCAGGTTCGCGCCGGTCAGGTTCGCGCCGGTCAGATTCGTGCCGGCCAGGAACGCGCCGGCCAGGTTCGCGCCGGTCAGGTTCGCGCCAGTCAGATTCGTGGCGGCCAGGTTCGCGAGCTCCAGGTTCGCGCCGTGGCAGTTGGACACTCGGGGAGGAACGGCGGTCGGGTCCGGGTCCGGCTCGTAATGCGTGCAGGCGTCGGTGAGGGTCTGGTCGGGTGTTGCGGCGGCGGCGAGGCCGGTGCTGGCAGTCACGACCGCGGCCGCCGCGAGAACAACACCACCGAATGCGGCAGCGATACGGCCACGGCGAGGGCGGGTCCGCCGGTGGAGAAGATCAGAAGATGTCATGGTTGTGCCCTTCCCTGGCTGTCCGCACACGGTGCGGTGCGGCTACCGGAAGCAACCACCGAGTAAAAGTACCGGACATTTTCCCTGTTTCCAGTGGATCGGTGAAGACCGCTCGCACCGAAAGTGCACTACCAACGAGCTGTAGATCACTTCGAGGTTCAGCTCATCGGAGGAGGAACTCGGTCGTGACTCGTTCGAATGCTTCCTTGGCTTCCACCATCACCCAGTGACCGCAGTTGGGAAAGATGTGCAGCTCGGCGTTGGGGATGAGCCGCAGCGGGATCATCGGCATATCCGGCGGGCACTGCCTGTCGTCGAGACCCCAGGTGAGCAGAGTCGGGCACTGCACCTTGTGCATCATCGACCAGTACGGCGGCACATCCGACTTGGACATCATCTGCTGTTGCGCTGCAAATGCTTTGGAGCCGTACATCGCCTCCAGGCTCTGGTGTGAGGCCGGATCGTTCGCGGTTTCCCAGCGTTCCTCGATCCGTTCCTCGGTGATGACGCTGGGGTCGAACACCATGCATTCGAGCCAGTGAACCAGTCCTTCGCGGCTGGGGGCGTCAGCGAACTGCTGTAGTAGACGCGTTCCCTCGCTGGGGTTTTGGCTGAAGATATTTGGGCCCACCCCGCCGATGGTGACCAGTTTGCTCACCCGCTCGGGATGTCGCATGGCCACGTTGACGCCGACGACGCCGCCCATCGAATTGCCGATCATTGCCGCCGACGAAATGTCGAGTGCGTCCATGAAGCGGATAACTGCCGAACTGGCAGTGATAACCGGGTGTCCGTCGACGGGGTCACTGATACCGAAACCTGGGAACTCCAGTATGTAGCAATGGAAGTGCTCAGCGAAGACCTCCAGGTTTCCGCGGTAATTTCGCCATCCGCTGACTCCGATTCCGGAGCCGTGCAGCAGGATTAGCGGTGGGCCGTCGCCGGCCTCGTGATAGCGCAAGATTCCCTTGTCTGTTGCTACTTCCCGCTTGGTTCCCTCGTAGCTCACGTCCATTCGGCAATGCTAGAACATGTTGCAGTTTTATGGGGCGGTTAGTGGCTTATCGCTTCCGCGTCTTCAGTAGCTGCTTGGCCTCGTGCAGTTCATCGGATGACAAGGGCGGCAGGGGGAGTGGGTCACGGTGCAGGCCCTCGGTGCGGAGTCCGTCGAGCATTACCGACATGTACCGACGCCACACGGTCGGATTGACGGGTTGGGCGAACTCGGTGACGGCACCGACCATGAAGATGAGGCCGAAGAGGTCGGTGGGCACTGCGTCGGGGCGCAGCATTCCGGCGTCTTGTGCCCGCTTGAATATTTCTTCGACGGCCGGTTCGATAATGGATCGCTGGCCTGCGACCTGCTCGCACCCTTCGTCGGTTCCGTTGAGAACATCTTTGAGTCCACGATTGACCGACATACGGCCACAAGCGAATTCGGCAAAAGTGACCAGCGCGTCCCAGGGATCAGGATTGGCGAGAGAGGCTTCGGTGGCGGCAGCCATATCGGCAAAATTCTGCTGGAAGACGCCGTCGATCAACTCTTCCTTGTTGGAGAATCGTCGGTACACCGTTCCGACGCCGACACCCGCGCGGCGAGCGACGTCGTCAAGCGTGACGTCGATTCCTTCTTCGGCGAACAGCTCGCGTGCGGCATCGATGATCAACTGCCGATTGCGTGCGGCGTCGGCGCGAAGCGGGCGTTCCATTGCGGTACTCATGATGTCCAGTTTACTCGCCAAGTGGAGACAACATCTCCGTTTGGGTGTACCGTTTTTTCTAACCGGAGAAGCCATCTCCGCATAGGTTGGGTGAGGGAATATGTCAGACATTGCTGAGTGGACTGAAACCGAGCAGTCCCCGGCGCCTTCAGGGGACAACCACGCAAAACGGTGGCTGATTCTCGCGGTTCTGGGAATTGCGCAGCTCATGGTGGTCTTGGATGCCACCATCGTCAACATCGCGCTGCCGGCTGCGCAGCGCTCACTGGAGTTCGGGGATTCCGATCGTCAGTGGATCATCACGGCCTACGCCTTGGCCTTCGGCAGCTTGCTGCTGCTCGGCGGTCGGCTGAGCGACCTGTTCGGTCGCAGGCGCACCTTCATCGTCGGCCTGATCGGTTTTGCGGTCACCTCGGCCATCGGTGGTGCCGCCGTCAACTTCGAGATGCTTGTCGCCGCACGTGCGGGTCAAGGTGTCTTTGGTGCACTTCTTGCACCGGCGGCGCTGTCCTTGCTGACGGTGACCTTCACCGACCCGGCTGAACGCGCAAAGGCCTTCGGAATCTTCGGTGCCGTTGCCGGCGCCGGTGGCGCTGTCGGACTACTGCTCGGCGGTGCGCTCACCGAATGGGTCGACTGGCGCTGGTGCCTCTTCGTCAATCTCTTCTTCGCGGCAATCGCATTGGTCGGAGCTGTGATCTTGTTCGCGCCCCACGTCGCGACCAGTGACAGGCCGAAACTCGACATCCCGGGAACAATCCTGGTGGCGATCAGCTTGTTCAGCATCGTCTTCGGATTCTCCAAGGCAGAGTCCGACGGCTGGAGTTCAGGCCCCACCATCGCGTGGCTGAGTACGGGCGTCGTCTTCATGGCCGCATTCATCTACTGGCAGACCAAGTCCGACCATCCGTTGCTTCCGCTGCGCGTGGTAGCCGACAGGATTCGTGCCGGCGCGTACCTGGCCATATTCCTTTCCGGCATAGGCATGTTCGCGGTCTTCCTGTTCCTGACCTACTACATGCAGCTGATCCTCGGCTACACGCCGATCGCTACCGGACTGGCCTTCATGCCGATGGTTGCGGGAATCGTCACCGCGGCCACACTGTCGACGGCAGTGTTCCTGCCCAGATTCGGTCCGCGAATCCTCATCCCGAGCGGAATGGTGATCGCTGCAATCGGATTGACAATTCTGGCGCAGATTTCCGTCGACAGCACCTATGCCGTCCACATCATGCCCGGACTCATCGTGACGGGCCTCGGTATGGGCACCATCTTCGCGCCGTCGATGCAGGGCGCCACCTCGGGAGTTCGATACGAGGACGCCGGAGTTGCCTCGGCGACGGTCAATACGATGCAGCAGGTAGGCGGTTCCATCGGTACCGCACTGCTCAGCACTATCGCAGCATCGGCGTCCACCAAGTATCTGGTCGGCCGCGAGATGAATCCGCTGACACAAGCGCAGGCAGCCGTCGAAAGTTACACAACGACGTTCTATTGGGCCGCAGCCATTTTCGTGGTCGGCGCAGTGTTGACGGGGCTGGTCATCCGCAGTGGTCTGCTTCCGTCGGCACCTGAGGGTGAATTGGTCCTCGCGCACTGACGAACGTGCTGGGGTCACCGCCGTGTGAACGGTGGCCCCGGCCGGTGCGGAATACTGGCCCCGGCCGGTGCGGAATACTGCTGAGCATGAAGTGGAAAAGTCCGACCGACACCGGCTGGTCTGTGCAAATCGCGGCAGACCTCTCATCAGTGGCTATTTTCGATCCGGCCGGTGTGCTGCGCGGTGAACTCTTTCCGGCTTCGGATAGCGAGTTCACAGGTCATTTCGGCAGTTGGAAGCGGGAATCCACGGCTGAACGTATCGATCGATACGGTCCGGCCCTGATCAAAGGCAAGCCTGCGACCTTACAGTTGCCGGGTGTGGGTGCCGTGAGCGTTTCGGACGGAAAACTGGGCGCGATGCGGCGCCGGAACAAATTCTGCGAAGTTGCAGTAGCCGGACGTCGGTATCGGTTCGAACATTCGTCGGGGCGCAAGGCAACGGCACTGCGCGACGGAACCAAGTTGGCCCGGTACGTGCGAGCTCACGGTCTTCGTTCAATCGATGTGTCGCGCAAGAGTTTTTCCGCGACGGACCAACTCGACGAGTGCGTGCTGACGCTGTTTCAGAAGGTCATCTTGCCGGGGCGAGAGGGCGCATTCAGCGAGATAATGTCGGCGCTGAGTATCTGATCAGCAGCCGCCGTCGGAAGCTGATCGGCAGCGATGCAGGACATGGTCGAGTTGATCGGTACTGAGCGCAGGAACCGGAAGCTCGCGGGGCGCGGACCGTGAGCTGCACAGTCCGTCGATCATGAACCCGAGCACTCGTCGGTACGCCTGAGGGGCTTCGTCGCCGCCGAAGTTCTGCGCCATCTTGATTGTCTGCATCAGGAGAGGGACGTCATTGATCTCGAAGTCGCTGCGCAGCGTTCCCTGCTCCTTGGCGCGATTGACGAGGGCGGCGGTGCTGCGAGTGATGCTCGCGCGGGCCTTGGAAAACGCGTCGGACTCGAAGCGGCTGTCCATGAGGAGGTCGCCGAAACCGCGGTTGTCGGACATGCGCAGTGAAATTTCTTCGAGATAGTGGACGAGGCCGGCCCAAGCGTCGGGCGCCTCGAGGGAGATGGTCGCGAGGGATTCGATCTCGGCGCAGCGGGTGTCGAAGAGAGCCTGGATCAGTTCGTCTTTGCTGGCGAACCGTCGGTAGACAGTTCCGACTCCCACGCCGGCATGGCGCGCGACGTCGGCCAGGGTGGCGTCGAGGCCTTGGGCGCCGAAGACTGCTCGAGCGGAGTGGAGGATGCGCTCGAGGTTGGCTTTTGCGTCGGCGCGCAGGCGCGGTGGCGTGCAGTCGGCCGAGATTCCCGCACCAGGCGCGTCGGGGTGTGTTGTCGGCATCCTCACAGTCTACGACACTAAGCGGAATGCTCGGTTCCGCTAGTGCTATATTGCTAAGCGGAACGTATGGTTCCGATTAATTTCACGAGAGAAGCTACATATGAGCACGTCTGACATCTGGGTCGGGAGCAATCCGACCTCGGTGGTAGGTAGGCAAAAGGGTGGCATCTCGGCGAAATTGACGGGACTCCTCACCGGTGATCGCGCATTCGTTCAGCTCATTCGGTTCGCTCTTGTCGGCGGAATCAGCAACATCCTCTACTTCGGTGCCTTCCTTGCGCTTCACGGCGACGGTGTCCTTCTCGCAAATGCTGTCGGCGCAGTGCTCAGCACCATCCTGGCCAACGAACTTCACCGCCGGCTCACCTTCCACGCCGCTGATCGCGTCCACTGGTTCACCGCACAGTGGGAAGGCGGCGGACTTGCGCTGATCGGATTGGCGGCCAGTTCGGCGGCCATCAGCGCGTTGGGTTTCCTTCTCCCCGGGGTCTCGGGTGTTCTGCAGGCCGGATTCGTGATCGGTGTGAGCGCCCTCGTCGGAGGCCTGCGCTTTGTTGCCCTTCGCGGTTGGGTGTTCTGACCGAACTCGCTCGCGACGTGGGGAACACTGAGACCCATGAGCATTTCGATAGCCGACTCCGGAATCCGGTTGGGACTGCTCTGTCTCGCAATGGCCGTACTGGCGGCCGTGATCTATCGCTTCACTCACCTCGGTAGCGTCCGCGCCGTTCCCGGCGCGGTGGTGCGCGGAGCATTGCAGCTCGCAGCGATCTCCGTGATCCTGGCTGCGGCCCTCGCGCACATCTGGTCGGCGGTGCTCGTTCTCATCGGAATGTTCGGTGCAGCATCATATACCGCGGCACGACGATCCCTGGCCGGAATCTCCGGTGCATGGTTGAGCGTTGCGGTGGCGTCGGGAGTCGGTGTTGTGCTTCCCCTGATGCTGGTTTCCGGGGTCGTGCCCCTCGAAGGCGTGGCGCTGGTGCCGATCGGTGGAATCGTGATGGGCGGTGCCATGACGGCAACGTCGTTGGCTGCCAAGCGTGGTCTCGACGCCATCGACGGACGATACGGAGAAGTGGAAGCCGCTCTCAGCCTTGGCTTCTCGCAGCGGGATGCGCGATGGGAAGTGGCTCGCACCGCGGGTGCCGACGCCTTGCTGCCCGGGCTGGACCAAACCCGAACCGTTGGCCTCGTGACATTGCCCGGTGCGTTTGTCGGTGTACTGCTTGCCACGGGTTCGGCAGTGCAAGCCGGCGCCGTCCAAATCCTCGTGTTGGCAGGATTGCTGCTGGCTCAAACCTGCTCGGTGGCAGTGGCGTTGGAATTGGTGGCGCGGGGATTTGTCTATCGAAACCGGGCTGTCAGGCCGACGCGAGTGCGTTGATCCTGTCGCTGTGTAGAACACGATCGGGAAGATCCGGGGTGTTCACAGCGAGGGCGATCATGGCTTTTCCGATGTTCTCGCTGGTGGTGACACTGCCCGGCAGCATCCTTTTCAACAGCGGATAGAGCGGTACCGAGATTGTGTAGAACGCTTTGTACCACCAGGTTTTTGACGGTGATCCCGGGCGTGGACGGATGAATCCCGGTCTGAAGATGTAGACGTTGAGGGGGAGTGCGAGCAGTGCATTCTCGACTCCGCCGCGTACCCGTTTCCACATTGTCCGGCTGGTCTCGGTGGAGTCGGCGCTCTCGCCGGACACGTAGACGAACACCGTCTGGGCATTCAAGCGTGAGAGCGTTGTTGCGGCCGAGAGCGTGATGTCACGAGTGACCCTGGTGTAATCAGGTTCGTCCATTCCCGCGGAGGACGCACCGAGGCAGAAGAAGCAGGCGTCGGATCCAGCCAGATCTGCTTCGACTGCCGTCAGATTGAGCAGATCGCGATGAACGACGTCGATGACCTTCGCGTCGGTAGTGATGGACGCGTTGCGGCCGACGGTGACAACAGTGTCGATTCGTGGATCATCCAGGCATTCGCGCAGAACGCTGTTGCCCACCATTCCCGTCGCCCCGAAAATAACAACCTTCATTTCAATGCCCCCCAGCCGTGGAATTATCTGGTAACCCTACCGGACGGTTTGCCGACGGATGCGGGGGTGAGAGATGCCGGACCCGAGAACTCCATGTGGTCTTCCAGGTTCCCCAGGGTGGAGTGAAGTCGGTCCAGAATGTAGTTCTGACGCATGTTCCACGGCGACTTCGAACCTTGCTTCGGAAACTGTTCGACGGCGCGCATCACGTATCCGGACGCAAGATCGAGAATGGGCCGCTGATCCATGTCTTCATTCACCTGGGGAACGCACGTCGTGTGACCGCGCTTCTCCATCTCGGAAAGTAACCGGCACACGTACATCGACGTCAGATCTGCGCGCAAAGTCCACGATGCGTTGGTATATCCGACGCACAGGGCAAAGTTCGGAACTCCACTGATCATCATGCCCTTGTACACGTATCGCTCGCCCAGCGTCACTGCCTCGCCATCCACCTCGATGGTCATGCCGCCGCAGGCTTCCATCTTCAAACCTGTTGCGGTGACGATGATGTCGGCTTCCAGTTCGGTACCCGACGAGAGTCTGATGCCGGTCTCGGTGAAGGTGTCGATGGTATCCGTCTCAATGGACGCCTTGCCGGAGCGAAGGGCCTTGAACAGATCCCCGTCGGGGACGACGCACAGGCGCTGATCCCACGGATCGTACGTCGGCGTGAAATGTGGATCGAGCGGAACATCTTGGGGCAGTTGTCTCTTGGCTGCCAACCTGAGGATCTTTTTGGCCCGCGCCGGGCTGCGTCGACACAGTTGGTAGAACCCGAGATTGATCAGAACACTTTTCCATCGAACTATGCTGTGTGCCAGCTTGTCCGGCAAGATCTTGCGGACGGAATCAGCAATCTTGTCGCTCGACGGAAGAGACAGGATGTACGACGGGGACCGCTGCAGCATCGTGACGTGCTCGGCTGTGCGCGACATCGTCGGAACCAAAGTGACTGCGGTAGCGCCACTTCCGATGACAACAACCTTCTTGTCGGCGTAATCGAGATCCTCCGGCCAGAACTGCGGATGTACCACCGTCCCGCCAAACGTCTCGAGTCCGGGGAAATCTGGTGTGTAGCCCGCGTCATAGCTGTAGTACCCACTGCAGAGATACAGAAAATTGCAGGTCAGAACGTGAATACGATCGCCGCTGGCGATGGTGGCCGTCCAGGTAGCGGTCTCGGACGACCACGATGCCGCTACCACCTTCTGGTTGTACCGAATTTTTTGATCGATGCCGTTCTCGCGAGCGGTGTCGCGGACGTAACGAAGGATGGACGGGCCGTCGGCAATTGCCTTGGCGTCCGTCCACGGACGGAACGGATAGCCGAGAGTGAACATGTCGGAGTCCGAGCGAATGCCGGGGTACTTGAACAGATCCCAGGTTCCACCGCTGTTCGAGCGGGCTTCGAGGATTGTGTAAGACTTTCCGGGAAGCTCGGTCTGGAGGCGATACGCCGCACCGATGCCGGACAGTCCGGCGCCGACAATCACTACGTCGAGGTGTTCGATGCTCATCTGTTCGGACTCCGTATCGAGTGCGCCGTCATTGGCCGAAGGGTGGTTGAAACCCACACTACTGAGTGACGCTCAGTAGTGCGAGATCGGAATTATCCGAGCAAAACCGGAATTTTCAGCCGACGGTTGGTCGATGATGGAGGTTCGTACGGGCGGCGACACGTCGAGGAGAAATCAATATGGTCCGTTCCAGGCGGGTGGCCGGAGGTTTGGCCGTCGTGTGCACGATGTTGTTGGTCAACCTGGGAGTTGCCACCGCAGATGAGCCGATTGCCGGATCGGTCATCTCGCGCGCGCCTCTCGAAGCGAGCGTCCTACCGGCCGGAGCCGCCGTCTCGGAACGGGTTGTCTACCGAACGCTGCGGACAGCGGATCACCCCGGGATCTCGTCAGGTTCGATATTTCTTCCCGAAGGGACCCCGCCGCCGGACGGTTGGCCGGTGATCTCGTACGCACACGGAACAGTAGGCATCGCAGATCCCTGCGCGCCCTCGGCAACGGGTTTCGATGTGGTGGAACGCGAACCCATCGAACGATGGCTGGCCGCGGGCTACGCGGTGGTAGCAACCGATTACTCCGGTATGGGCACGGAAGGAACTCTTGCGTATCTCGACGGTCACGCCGCGGGCGCCAATGCGGTCGACATTGTTCGAGCCGCGCATGAGGTGTACGGAGACGTCCTCGACGACCGCTGGATGGTGGCGGGTCTCTCGCAAGGAGGACACGCGGCGTACTTCGCCGGTCACGAAGCAAGCTCTCGCGCACCGGAATTGGACTTCCGTGGAACTGTTGTTGTTGCCGGGCCCACCCACATGGAAGGGCTCTTCCCGCTCGGTGGCCCGCTGTTTCCGGAACTCGGCATCAGCGGTCTCGTAGGGTATGCGCTCTACGTTCTCGCCGGCATCGACGATCAACGGTCCGAAGAGAATGTTCGCCAGTACCTTTCACCCCTCGGTGTTTCGTGGATGGAGAAAGCTGCAACGGTCTGTGCCGCCGATCTGGGCCGCGCAGTTGCTGCCGAACACATTCAATTGGGGGCGCTGTTTGCTCAATCCTTGTGGACGCCACACATGCACGACCTCCTGCGTTCCATGCTGCAAGTGCCCGTCGACGGATACGACCGGCCACTGCGCATCGTTCAATCCACGTCCGACACGACGGTACCCATTCCGCTCACCTGGGCGCAGATTGCCGACTTGCGTGTCCGCGGAACACAATTCGAATATCAGCAAATCGACGGTGTCTCCCACAGTCGATCGTTGATGGCGTCGATGGATCAGACGATGGAGTTCACGGATCGGGTGATGCGCTAGACGCCTAGTAGTGCATTCTGTAATGCATCGTGTGGTCGTTGCCGTTTGCGACCCACACGATTGCAGCAATCGCGTAGAGAATGCACACGATCAGAAGCAGTCCGCCGGCGATGATCAGCGATATCTGCCCCAGTCGTTTCACTCGATCCGACGCGTAGCGTGAGCCCGCCACATCGCCGTCGGCCCACAACGGATAGACGTTGAAGGCATGTGTGAATGCCGCGAAGGCCAGCGGCCAGAAGAAGAGCAGAGACGCCACTGCCCACCCGGCATTAACGGGTGGACGTTCGGGGTTCCGGGGGATGGCAGGCTGGATAGGTTGTTCCGAACTGGTCATGAGGATCTCCTGACAAGAGGGTTCCTACTCGACGCTACTGCGATTGTCCCGAAGATTCACTGAGCCTTTGCGAGGTCAGCCGTAGTGCCAATCGTGATCCATCTTCCGGAAGTACGGAAACAGTGTTGCCTCCTCGAAATCGAGATGGGACTGCATGTGATCGGCCAGTTCGGTGAAGGCGGTACGGGCACGCTCCACAGTTGTCGGATCGGTGCTCAACTGCAGTGACGCTCTCTTTGCTTCCGAGACGATCTCGCCGACAGCCTTGTGCTCGGATTGCAACCGCTCGACTGCCGGTGCCAGCTCGGGAAAATTCCGCGTCATGACGGGGAACATCCGTTGATCCTCGATCGTGTGATGCAACGTCAAGGTATTGCAGTAGAAATCGCAGTTGACACGCAGTTGCCACACAAAATCAGCGATGGTGAGTCCGGAAATCATGTCCGGAATCGATGAGCGGTCAGCTGTTTCGTCAGCCAGCAGTACCAGTGCCTGCTCGAGAACCTCGACATCGGCTCGCAGTGGTTCGTGGACCTGTCTCAGTTGCTCGACCATGCGTCGGCCGGCGGGCGTCGATCGAGTTTTCATGCCGGTACCGATGCGCGGTCCGCCAGCATTCGCGCAACAGGCAGGACGTCTCGGGCAGCCATCTCGATACGCTCGAACACCTCGGGATTGAGAATAGTGGTGCCGTCGAAATCGCCTGCGCTGAGATAGATTCCGACCGGAGCGGTCCAGGCTTGGAAGAACGCGAACAGTGGGCGTAACGCGTGATCGAGAACAAGTGCGTGTCGATCACTGCCGCCGGTCGCAGCAAGAATCACCGGAGTGTTCGCCAGCGCGTACTGATCCACCAGATCGAAGAAATGCTTGAACAATCCCGGATACGACCCCCGGAAAACCGGGGATGCCGCAATGACGATGTCTGCATTTTCCACCGCAGCCAGTGCGTCGGCGGTGGCTGTGTCAACCTGATCGCGATCGAGTGTTCCCGCCAGCCCTGGCAACAGATCGACGATTTCGATGAAGGTGGCGTCGATCTGCTCGGAATCGCCGAGAGTGTCGACGATGAGATCGGCCAGCGCACGAGTTTTCGACGGTTTCTGCAGGTTGCCTACGACAGCAACAACTTTGAGTGGTGTGGTCATGAGTGGAGTCCTACTTCTCGGATGCTTTCAGGGATTCGATTTCCTTACGGACGACGGGAGCAACTTCGGTGCCGAGGATTTCGATAGCGCGCAGCATGTCCTTCTGGGGGACGTTGCCGAATCCCATCTGGATCATGATGCGGTCATGATGGAACAGTTCGTACTGCGCCATCGTCTTGTCGATGATCTCCTGCGGACCGCCCAGGAAGAATGCACCGGCCGTGGTGGCCTGAGCTTCGTAAGCCCGGCGCGGCATGGGAACTCCGTTTCCGCGCTGGTGATGGTTCTGCATCCAGCCGGCCTGGAAGTACGGGTACGACGTATCGAGTGCAGCCTGCTTCGAGGTGTCGACAAAGCCGGGCGACGCAATCGAAACTTTCAGGTTCTTCGGGTCATGGCCGAAATCGGCTGCCGCCCGGCGATACAGGTCGACAAAGGGCTCGAACTGCTGGTAACTACCGCCGATGATGGCCAGCGACAACGGAAGCCCGAGCTTGGCGGCGCGAACCACCGAGGCGGGAGTGCCGCCGACGGCGATCCACACGGGGATCTGGCGATCCGGGCGCGGTGTCACGTCACCGTCGACCAGGCTGGGGCGGAGGTTCCCTTCCCAGTTGATCGGATTCTCGTCACGCAGTTTGAGAAGCAGATCGAGCTTCTCGGCAAAGAGCTCGTTGTACTGGGACAGATCGTAACCGAACAGCGGGAATGACTCGGTGTACGAGCCTCGGCCGGCAATGATCTCGGCGCGACCTTCCGACAGGAGATCGACCGTGGAGAACTGCTGGAACACGCGAACCGGATCGTCGGAACTGAGGACCGTGACGGCGCTGGAAAGCTTGATCGAGTTGGTGGCTTGTGCCATTGCGGCCAGGACGACTGCGGGCGACGAGACTGCGAAGTCTGTCCGATGATGCTCGCCGACGCCGAAGACGTCGAGTCCGACTTGATCGGCGACTGTTGCCTGCTCCACCAGATGGCGAAGGTGGACACCGGGATTCATCATCTTGCCGGTTGTGGGATCGGGGGTGAGCTCGCCGAAGTGGTAGATGCCGAGTTCGAATGCCATGTCTTTTCTCTCTATCGATTCGTGGGGGTGATGGGGAGTTGCCGGACACCTAAGTCGCAGGCATCTCCCGTGTTGGTGTGGTGCGCCGCGAGGCGGCCGAAGAACTTGTCGAGGACCGGGAGTTCTTCCGGTTCGATGAGATCGGCGAAGTATTCCGCTATCCCTCGCCGATGGATGTCAGAGGCGGCGCGCAGGGTCTTCTTGCCGGCCGGGGTGAGTGAGATGGTGACGACGCGACGGTCGTTGTCCGGGCGGATACGTTCGACCAGACCGGCTTCTGTCAGGCGATCCGCGACTCGGGTGACTCCGCTGGTGGTGACCAGGACCTGCTCGGCGAGGTCACCCATCCGTAGGGAGTTACCGGGGGCTTCGTGGAGTCGGAGCAACACGTCGTACTGGCCGAGGGTGAGTCCGGTGGCGGAGCGAAGATCAGCCTCCATCTTGCCGAGGATGATGCTGTGCGCGACCACCAGATTGCGCCAGGTGCGGCTGCGTACCGGTTCGTCGGTGTTCATCCTCGGTCACTCTCCTCATTTATTTGCGCTCGCAAGTATTGCTTACACAAGTATTACATCGAGCGGGAGGAATCTATTCCCGGACTGGCGCTCGATAGGATTTGCACATGGAATTGGTGCGTGGGGCGAACACGGTTGTCGAAGGAAACACGCTACGAGTGGCGGTGACGGGCGCTGCTCCCGGCAGTGTCGACCTGATGGTTTTTCAGCTCGGAGCAGGCAACAAGGTTCGCAGCGACGCCGACTTCATCTTCTTCAATCAGCCGATTTCCGTGGAAGGCGCAGTGCGCATCGGTGACGGTGGGGTAGTCGACATCGACGTCGCGAGAGTGCCGTCCGAAATCACGATGCTCAGTGTCGCGGTATCGCTTGATCAGAATGTGGCCGGGGCACTCTCTGCTGTGGCGAATCTGGGGGCGTCCATCCAGTCCGTTGGGGGCACGCCGATTTCTGCTCCCGCATTGGGTCTCACCACCGAACGCGCTGCGGTGCTCATCGAGATCTACCGGCGCGGCGATTCGTGGAAGATTCGCAATGTCTCGGCCGGTTGGGACGGAGGGCTGGCAGACCTGGTTACAACTTTCGGTGTATCGGTGGACGAAGAACCAGCGCCCGTTGCCGCCGACGGAATTCGCACCGTTCCCGACGAGGCCAAGCTGTCGATGGTCAAGCGCGAAAAGCTGGACCTCCGCAAGCGCGAAGTCGCGAAGGTGCTGTTAACCAAGGGCGGCAATGGAATCAGAGCCCGAGTCATCTTGGTGATCGACAAAACCGGCAGCATGAACAAGCAGTACAAAACCAAGGTGGTGCATCGCGTTGTCGAGCGCATGATTCCTGTCGCGATACAGCTCGACGACGACGGAAAGCTCGAGCCGTACCTGTATGCGGTTGGCTTCCATAAACTTCCGGAGATCTCGGTGCACGAGGCAGAATCCTGGTCGGAGACCTATCTGCATCTGCGCGGGAAGCATGGCGGGTTCAACTACGACGCGATCGGCGCAGTCAATCGTGAGATTCCGATCATGACAGAGATCATTTCGGGTCTGACCCCGGGTGACACTCCCACACTTGTCCTCTTCTTCACCGACGGTGGGTTTTCCGAGCGTCGGGAAATCACGAAACTCATGCGCGCGGCGTCGGCGCTGCCCGCGTTCTGGCAGTTCGTGGGAATCGGAAAAGCGAACTACGGCGTACTCGAGAAACTCGACGACATGGACGGCAGGATTGTCGACAACGCGGGGTTCTTTGCGCTCGACGACATCGATACCGTTTCCGATTCCGAACTCTATTCACGATTGTTGAGCGAGTTTCCGGATTGGTACAAGGCTGCTGTGGCTGCGGGAGTTACGAGGTAGCGCTGCGTGGTCCGATCGATTCGGCGATGAATCGCATGGTGGTGTCGAAGCCGTCGGCGATGTCGTAGTCGGAGTCCTGGTGCCAGTAGCGGACCGACGAAATGTACACGGCTGCAACAGTCTGAGCGAGAAATTCGATCGGAAAATCCGTTCGAACTTCTCCGGCAGCGATTCCGGGTTCAAGCACTCGCAAAATTTGATCGTTGAACTGTTCGGTTCTTTCCTGACTGATCTGGTTGCTTGCCAGATCCCGTTCGAGTTCACCGGTCACTCCGCGTAGATAGATGCGGAATCGGCGTGTTGCATCGGTGACGTCTTCGAAGACGCGTCGAACCCGCTGCGCTGTTGTCAGGTCCTGCTCGAGCAGGCCGTCGATCAAGACGGCCAACTTCTGCATGTGCCCGTCGTGCAACGCGGAGACCAGTGAATCCTTGGTCTGGAAGTAGTTGAAGAAAGTTGCCCTCGAGACATCTGCCATTTCGGCGATGTCGTCGATTGTCGTACCCGTCACGCCCTTCTCGGCGAAGAGTGTTCGAGCTGCGCTCAACAGGCGCTGACGCGTCTCGTATTTGTTGCGCTCACGGCGAGTGAGGGCGATCGGTTGATTCGTTGACATCGAGTCTCCACTTCCAATTTCTCCAAACCCTTCCATAAAGGTGAACTCGAGTCTATATTTGGCCCGCAGTACAAGAATTTGGACCTAGTCGAAAGTATGTAGCGCGAAGGAGAGTTCACTATCGTGACAACGGGTATGCCGCAGGAAGCGGAAGCGTCGATCACTACGACCGAGACCGATCTGGAGGTTGTCTCCACTGAGTTGGAGCGTTGGCTCACCGCAAAGCTCGACACCGCTACCGACGTTCGCGTCTACAATCTGAGCCGTCCAACTCACTCGGGAATGTCCAGTGTCTCAGTATTATTCGACTTGGACTGGACCGAAGACGGTGTCGCGACGACGGCGCAGTTGGTGGCGCGCCTGGCGCCCGAAGCTACGGCGTTTCCGGTTTTCCCCCGCTACGACCTCCAAGCCCAGTTCGACGTCCTGACTGCGGTTCGTCAGTGCAGTGACGTGTCGGTACCGCGCGTCCGCTGGGTCGAGAACTCCGCTGACGCCCTGGGGACTCCGTTCCTGGTGATGGACCGTGTCACCGGTGCCGTTCCCGTCGACAATCCGCCCTACGTCTTCGGCGGGTGGCTTCAAGAATCCGCCGTCGCAGACCGGGCGCGTGTTCAGTCGAACAGCGTCCACATTCTGGCGCGAATTCACGGCATCGATGCAGACTTGCGCACTTTGAGCGACAGTTCGGGCCTGCGTCGACACTTCGAGGGTGAACGCGCGTACTACGAATGGACCCGTCGCCATGACGGATTGCGAATTCCGGTGCTGGAAAGCGCATTCGACTGGCTCGAAGAGCACTGGCCGAGCGACCCCAGCGAAGACGTCCTGTGCTGGGGTGATGCCCGCATCGGCAACATCATGTTCCAGGGAACAGATCCGGTTGCCGTGCTCGACTGGGAATCTGCGACGTTGGCGCCGCGCGAGTTGGATCTGGGTTGGTTCATCTTCTTTCACCGCCAGTTCCAGGACTTGGCCGAGCAGTTCTCCATGCCGGGTTTACCGGACATGTTCCGGCGCAACGATGTAGTGGCGGAATACGAAAATGCTACGGGATTTACCGTCCGTGACTTGGACTTCTATCTGGTCTACGCCGCACTGCGGCACGGGATCGTCATGTCACAGATCGAACGACGGCGAATCCACTTCGGGGAGAAGCAGCCTCCGGAGAATCTCGACGAGTACGTGATGCATCACGCGATGCTCGCCGGACTTATTGACGGAACCTACGAATGGGAGAAGAAATGAAGCCGATCGATCTCGACGAATACCCGGTGCATCAGGCACCGTTGTCGATGGCACGCATGACGTCGACCGACCGAAACTTCTACGATCGCTGCTACTTCAACGCGCACGATCGTACGGGTGACGTCTTTCTGGTGACCGGACTCGGGGTTTACCCCAACCTCGGAGTTGTCGATGCATTTGCGACGGTCCGTACCGGAGACACCCAAGTAGCTATTCGCTTTTCCGATGCGCACGAGGAAACGTCGACCAAGGCGGAGGTGGGTGGGTACCGAATCGAGGTAGTCAAGCCGCTGCAGACTATCCGCGTCATTTGTGAACACGAAGATCTTGCCTTCGACATGACCTGGAACGGCGCCTTCGATTCGGTGCTCGAGGAGCATCACACACTGATGGCCGGCCCGCGCGCGATCCTCGACGCCACTCGCTTCGCACAGGTCGGAAGCTGGTCCGGAACAATGAATGTCGGCGGCAAAGACCTGGTTGTCGATCCGGCGGTGTGGACGGGAACGCGGGACCGCTCGTGGGGGATCAGGCCCGTTGGCGAGCCGGATCCGGCTGGTCGCATGGCGGAAACTCCGACCGGCGGCCACTGGTGGACCTATGTACCGCTGCGCTTCGACGACTTTGCCCTCATGGTGATCGTGCAGGAAAGCCCGGACGGCTACCGGACGCTGAGCCATGCAACACGAACCTTCCGTGACGGCCGCGTCGAGCAATTGGGTTGGCCGCGTACGGAAATCAAGTACCGCTCCGGCACCCGGCATCCGGAGAGCGCGCGTCTGCACCTGACTACACCGTCGGGTGAACCGTTGGTTGTCGACATCGAGACCCTGGGTTTTGTCGCACTCAACGTCGGTGCCGGCTACGGCGGTGACTCGGATTGGACGCACGGAGAATGGCGTGGACGTAACTGGTCGTCGTCGTCGGTCTACGACCTCAACGACCCTGCGATCACCGGAAAGCTTCCCTACGGCACCATCGACCACATCGCGCGCGCAACCTGCAACGGTGCCGAGGGGTGGGGCATGTTCGAGCATGCAGTGATGGGTCGTCACGACCCGTCGGGATTTGTGGGCTGGCTCGACATGGCACCGTGATCGGCGGTTAGTTAGCTGAAACAACCTGTCGCGTAGTTTCTTCCAAGAAGCTGTCGATGTACGCCCACGTGGAGTTCTTTGCCGTCGGGCCGGCCACCAGACCGAGGTGGCTGCCCGGCGCCGTTTCGAATCGGACGGACGGCGATCCGGTCAGGACCGACGTGATCGCCACCGCCGATGCAATCGGTGCGATGACATCCGACGCTCCGGAGATCGACAGTACCGGTGCATTCAGTTTGGCCAGCTTGATGTTTCGGCCTGCCAGTGTGATCGTGTCATTGAGCAGGCCGTTGCCCAGGATGAGCTGTTCACAGATCTGTTGGAAGGCCTTGCCCGGATATCCGGGCATCTCCGCCATGAAGTTGTCGATCGATTCCATCCGGGCCAGCGTTTCGGTATTGTGCAGATTTTTGGCGATAAACCACGGTTTGAGTAGCTCCCGTTGCGGCGCGGTCACTCGGTAGCTTGCCTGCACGATGGGAGCGGGAAGTCCGCCCACCAGGTCGGTGACGGTGGTCAGTGGGCGCTCGCCGGTGTACTTGCCGATCAGCCGAAGTGGGCTGATAGCCGGGATTTTGGTGTAGTCGATGGGCGTGCCGATGGTCGTGATCGACGCAATCGGCAGTTCGGGGTGCGCCGACGCAGTCAGTAGGGTCATGGTTCCGCCGAGACTCCAGCCGATGACGGAAACGGCTGCACCGTCATGTAATTCGGAGACCGTCCGGATCGCTTCGGGAAGTATGTCGTCGACCCAGGCTTCGAATCCCAGGTCGCGGTCGGCATATCGCATCGTGCCGTAATCGACGACGTAAGGCGTATGGCCTCCGCTGCTGAGGTGTGCGGCGAGGCTCTGGCCCGGACGCAGGTCGTAGCAGTGTGCGGTGACGGCCAGCGGCGGTACGAGGAGGACGGGTGCGCCTGCGGCGTCGCCGAAGCGGTACAGATCGCGATGTGGGCCACTGGTGATCAACGTGCTCGGAGTGCGCTGGGGTTGTTCGACGCCGTCGCCGAATGACAGTCCCCAGGCGTTTCGTGCTGCGTCGCCCAGCGTGGGGCGCCAGGTCGCGATCAAACCGCTGATATCCAGCACTGCTATCCCCTTGGGCTCGAGCCGCAGCCGTCGGTTCGGCCACCTTTGGTGCATGTTACCTGAGATAACATGCACCAAAGGGTTGCCGCCACCCCACTACGATTCGTGGGTGACCGATTACGACGACATTGACATGTTCGGTGGCCTCGACGCCTCCACCCTGCCGCCGCGCCAGCAGCGGATTCTGGTGACCATCCGAGACTGGGTGGCCGCCAACGGATGCGCGCCGAGTACCCGGCAGATTGGCGACGCCGTAGGACTGCGCTCGACGTCGTCGGTGTCGAAGCATCTGAAGGGTCTCGAGGAAAAGGGTTTCCTCCGCCGCGGTACGGCCATGACACGGCAGTTGGACGTGCGCCCGTTCCTCTCCGGCGGAACGTCGGGGCATTCGTCCGACAACAACGTGAGGGTGCCGGTAGTCGGCGATATTGCCGCCGGCACACCGATTCTCGCCGACGAGCATGCCGACGAGGTGCTGGCACTCCCTCGGGAACTCGTCGGCTCCGGCACGGTGTTCGGGCTGCGAGTGCGCGGCGAGTCGATGATTGATGCCGCGATCTGCGACGGCGATGTTGTTGTCGTGCGCCGCCAAGAGGAGGCGCATTCCGGAGAGATCGTCGCCGCGATGATCGACGGCGAGGCAACGGTGAAGGTGCTCCGTCGCCGCAACGGCCACGTCTACCTCGAGCCCCGCAACGCCGCCTATTCGGTCATCGACGGCGACGGTGCAGCCATTCTGGGCAAAGTCGTTTCGGTGATGCGGCGGATCTGAGCTGGATTCCGCCGCATCAAATCTCGACCTATTTGCCGGAACCCAGTAGGGAGACCGCAGTGGCATCGGTGTAACGCTGCGCCACGTCTTCCCAGTTGATGACGTTCCAGTACGCCTTCACATAATCGGCCTTCACGTTCTTGTACTGCAAGTAGAAGGCGTGCTCCCACATGTCGAGCATGAGTAGCGGCACGATGCCGATGCTGATGTTGCCCTGCTGGTCGGTGAGCTGTTCGATGATCAGGCGCTGCCCGATCGTGTCGTACGCCAGCACAGCCCAGCCCGAACCCTGCAAAGTGGTTGCAACGGCGGAGAAGTGGGTGACAAACGCGTCGAACGAACCGAAATGCTCGTCGATCGCGGCGGCCAGTTCACCCTCGGGGCGCTCACCGCCGTTGGGGGAGAGGTTCTTCCAGAAGATGGAGTGATTGGTGTGCCCGCCCAGGTGGAAGGCGAGGTTCTTGCTGAGCAACGGGGCCTTGGCTGCAATGGTGCCGTCTTCACGGGCCGCAGCCAACTGCTCGATCGCACTGTTTGCGCCCGCGACATACGTGGCATGGTGCTTGCTGTGATGCAATTCCATGATCTCGCCGGAAATGTGCGGCTCGAGGGCTGAGTAATCGTAATCAAGCTGGGGCAACACGTATTCGGTCATAGTTGAGCACCTTTCGGTTGAGGGGTCTGGGTGGGAGCGAGGTGTCGATACGCTCGGTCGTGATAGACGAGGGGCGAGCGAATTCGCGCCGGAGTGACGACGTCGACAACTTCGGCAGTGACGATGAGCGCGGACCCGCAAGCGGTTGTGCTGAGCGGGACCGCCCGCAGGACATGCCCGGTTCCGTGCAGAAGTGGTTCACCAGTTTCGAGGAATGACCATTCCATGTCGTCGCCGAACCGGACGGCGCCGCGCGTCGCAAATGTCGAAGCCAGTTCTGCATTTTCGGAATGAGCAAGGTGTACAAGGAAACTGGTCGCAGTCGCGATTGCGGCGGCAGATCCACGTAGAGATTGCAGCGAGAATGCGAGCACTGCGGGATCGGCGCTGATCGAGATCACCGACGACGACGTGATCCCGACCGGGCCGTCATTGCCGGTGGCTGTGATGACGGCGACGCCGGCCGGGTGGTTTCGGAACGCGTCGACAAATGAGGTGCGGATCGACATCGCTGGTATTGAATCGGATTGCGGTCCAACCAGTTCCGTCGTCACAGGTTTCCTGCCCTTCGCTACTCGATTGTTGCAGTCGATACACTTGGTGTGTGCTGTACCGACGTTAAGATCTCGAGTGCACTTGAGGTCAAGATGATGTGGCGGACTTCACCCGCCCAGCTTGCCGGCCAATCGCTTGATGTACTCCACAACTTCTTCGGGCGCCTTGTCCGGAGTTCCGAACATCGCCTCGGTTACGCCGATGCTTTCCCAGTGGGCGAGCTTTTCGGGGTCGGGCTTTCCGGCAAGAACAGTGATTTCGGGTTCACCGCTGCGGCCCACCTCCGCCCAGATCTTGCGCAGTAGTGTGACGTTCTCTTCGATCTCCTGCTGAATCGGGGTTGTGATCCAGCCGTCGGCGGACTTCGCGATCCACTTGAATGTCTTTTCGCTAGCCCCAGCGCCGAGGAGGATGGGCGGGCGCGGCTTTTGTACCGGCTTGGGCCAGGCCCAGCTTGCGCCGTACTTCACGAACTGGCCGTCGTACGAGGCCTCGTCCTTCGACCACAGTTCGCCCATGGCTTCGAGGTATTCGCGCAATGCGGTGCGACGCTTGTTCGGCGGAACGCCGTGATCGGCGAGTTCCTCTGCATTCCAACCGAATCCGACTCCGAAAACCACTCGGCCGTCGGACAGGTGATCGAGTGACGCAATGGTCTTCGCGAGGGTGATCGGATCATGTTCGAGGGGCAAGGCCACCGAAGTACCCAAACGAATCGTGCTGGTGACCGATGCAGCAGTGCCGAGCGCTACCCACGGGTCAAGGGTGCGCAGGTAGCGGTCATCCGGCAGCGCCGCGGATTGGGTTCCCGGATGATCGGAATCCCGCGACACCGGAATGTGGGTGTGCTCGGGGACGTAGAAGGCGTCGAACCCGCTGGCTTCGGCCGCGACAGCGGCATCGGCAGGGCGAATGCCCCGGTCGCTGGTGAACAAGCTGAGTCCGTAACGCACAGGGTTCTCCTTAGGTGGTCCGTCGTCGAAACTGTAACTTGTTGCAGGTTTGTTCGGGCCCGAATGTAGGGAAATTCGATCACGCCAGAAGGGTTGCTGCGCAGCGTAGGCACCCTGCGCGTCGAGCGCTGGGTGGCCGCGTCGATAATGTGAACGAGAACGTGCAGGACACGACGAACAAGGAGTGGGTCATGGCAACTGAAGTGGAGTCCGGTGACCTCGTGCAGGCAGCGGGACATGCGGGACCGTGGACGGTACTCGAAGTCCGACAGGGAATGGCCTTGCTCGAACACGGTGACGGGCACAGGTTGTCGCTTCGAACCACATCCCTGACTGTCGTGCGTAAGGGAGGCGGCAAGAAGAGTGTGCCCGCCGACGGCACTACCGACGACGGCACATCACCGACACTGTTCGACTGACGGTCAAGCAGCGTTAAACGGTGTGGCGTATCTGAAGGTGCCCGTCTGATCCGGCTGATGGGTGGTGAGGGTGCGAATCTGAAAGTGCGCACCCCACTCGGCTTCCGGAGACTCGATGCCTACCTCGGTGCTGGTGACAAAACCGAAACGTGGGTAGTACTCGGTGCTGCCGAGTAACGCGAGGAGTGGTACATCCAGAGCGTCGGCGGCGCCGATTACCGCGTGCATCAACGCCGACCCCACCCCCGTTCGTTGATTGCCCGGAGTGACGGCCAGCGGACCCAATCCCACAGCTTCCAGGCCGTCGACCCAACCCCGGGTTCCGAGTACGAAGCCGACGATCTCACCCGAGATCTCGGCGACCAAGGACAGCTTCGGGAGATACTCGTCCGAAGCGAAGAGTTGGCGCGTCAGTTCGATCTCGTACGGGGTTTCGCCCGGCGGCGCCTGATCCGCGAATGCGGCCCCCAGCAGTGCATAGATGGCTTCGCGGTCGGACGGAGTCTCTCGGCGGACATACATGGCTGGAAATCTACCCGGTTCAGGGCCTCTCACGCTTCCCATTTTCTGCTTGCCGCGCAACACGCTGCTCGTAGTCGGCACGTCCGACCGGATCGACGGATGTCAGGGCGCGACGATCGTCGATGACGCGTCGCCCGATATTGATCACCCATTCGGGAACCAGAGCGTCGATGACGTCCCAGCCGGCAAGGTAACGCGGAACGGCAGTTTCGGCTCGGCGATGGCCAACCGAATCTACGACGGCCTGCGCAACCACCTCGGGTTCGACTGTCGGCATCCCCTTACCCAATGGGACTCCCGACGACAGTCCGGTTCGAACAGCGCTCGGCAGGATCGCACTGACACTGACCCCGGAATCGGCGAATTCGACACGGGCCGAGGCAGAAAGGCCGACTGCGCCGAACTTGCTGGCGTTGTACACGGCCATTCCCGGAACGGGAAGCTTGCCGGCCATGGACGCCACATTCACAACGTGACCGCGTCGGCGATCGACCATTCCCGGTAGGACAGAGCGCATTCCGTGAATCGGTCCCCAGACGTTGACGTCGAGCGTGACTCGACTGACGTCGTCGGACTCGTCGAGGAATGCGCCGATCGGCATGACGCCGGCATTGTTGACCAGGATATCGATGTGTCCGAACTCCTCGATCACCTTGGCTGTGAAGGTTTCCCACGACGGCCGGGAGGTGACGTCGAGTGCGTAGCCGCGCCCGCCGATCGTCGTTGCTGTGTCAACAGCCGTGTCCTCGTCGATGTCTCCGACGCAAACGTGTGCACCCTGAGATGCAAACAATTGCGCTGTGGCTCTGCCGATTCCGCGTCCGCCGCCGGAAATGACGACTACGCTGCCGGCGAGGTCGATTGCCGGATAGTTGTTGCCGAAGATCCTCATGAGGTTCGCTCCGCGGTGATGGTGTCGTTGTAGGCATTCGGGTCGAAATCATGTAGGCGTCGACGCATGGCTCCGGACGACCACGGCCAGTTGAAACTGTTGCGGCCGTTGACATCGAAGAAGTAGCTTTCGCAACCGCCCGCGTTGTACACGGTAGTTCCCAGTGCATCTTGAACCTGGGCATTGAAGGCGGCTTGGACCGCGGGGCGGACGTCGATGGTCTGCCAATTGTGTGTCCGTGCATGGCTGATTGCCTGTGTCACGTAGTCCAATTGTGCTTCCAGGATCATGAATGCGGACGTGTGGCCCGTACCGAGGCTGGGGCCGAGCAGGATGAATGCGTTGGGGAACCCGCTGACCGCTGAACCGAGATAAGCCTGCGGACTGCCCTTCCAGTGTTCGTCGAGTGAGCGTCCCTCGCCGTCGAAGACCTTGGTGGCGATCGGCATGTCGAGAATATGGAATCCAGTTCCGAAGATGATGGCGTCGACCTCGGATTCCGTACCGTCGGCACCGATCACGGTGTTGCCCCGGATCGAGGTGACGGCGGCGGGGTGAACGTCCACGTTGGGTTGGCACAGCGCCGGGTAATAGGTGTTGGACATCAGCAGGCGCTTGCAGCCGAGTGTGTAATCGGGGGTCAGAACCTTGCGCAACCGGCGATCTCGCACCTGAATGCGCAATTGAGCCGAGCCGAGTTTCTGGACTAGGCGTAGAACCCAGGGATTGCGGAATCCGAAACCGAGCGCCTCCATAATTCCGTATTCGATGCTGCGTAACACCTTGTGGGCACCGGGAACGTGGCGCATGACGGAACGCGCGATGCGCGGGACGTAATGGTCGGGCTTGGGCAGCACCCACTGCGCGGTGCGTTGATACAGGTGAAGTGCAGATACCTGCGAGACGATGCGGGGCACGAACTGAACTGCCGAAGCGCCGGTGCCGACTACGGCGACGCGCTTGCCGGTCAGGTCGTAATCGTGGTTCCACTGCGAGGAATGGAAGACCTCGCCGTCGAAAGTGCTCAGCCCCGCAATATCTGGGGTGAGAGGCTCATTCCACGGGCCACTTGCGGCGATCAGGAATCGCGCCGTGATAGAACCATCCGACGTATCGAGGCGCCACACTGACTGTTCGTGATCCCAGCGCGCATCGCGCATTTCGACGCCGAAATGAACGTGCTGGTCGATCCCGTGAGCTGCGGCTGTGCTGTCGATGTAGTCACGAATCTCAGGCTGCTCGGCAAAAAGTCTTGTCCACTCCGCATTGGCAGCAAAGGAATACGAGTACAACCCTGACGGGACGTCACACGCGCAACCGGGGTACGTATTGGCGCGCCACGTGCCGCCCAAAGAGTCGGCCTTCTCCAAGATGACAAAATCCTCGATCCCGAGTTCTCGGAGCCGGATTGCAGCACCGATTCCGGAAATACCTCCACCGACGATGACCACCTCGACATGTGATTTCATCGGGTGACCTCCGGTGTCTGAAGTGGGGAAAGTTTCAGTTCTCTTGCGACACTTGCGCGGGTGGTGCGCAGTGAGGATTCGAAGGTTGCCAAGCGTCGACGGTTGTCCATAAAATTGGCACCCATGACCGCGAGATCCTGATCGGTGGCGTCGATTCTCAGGACCGTGGTGCCGGCCCGGCGCACCACTTCGATCTCGCGGTCCAAGCCCTGGGACATGGGTGACCGGAGCGCTGCGCGCTCGACGCGGGCGGCGCCGCGTCCAGGGCGTAGATCACGAGATGCCATGGGAGCCAAGACGATAATTTCGTCCAATTCCAGCGGGAGCAGTAGGTCCACTGATGCTGTCGACGAAGCGCCGCCGTCGACGTACCGTGTTCCGTTGATCGTCACCGGCGGGAACCAGCCGGGGATCGCCCAGCTGGCGCGAAGCGCCTGGGCGGGAGTTGCTTTCGGAGCTCCCGGTGATCCGAAAGCAACCCGGCCGCCGGTCCGGTAGTCCATCGCCGCCAGGTACGCGTGCGGATGGGGAAGCCAAGCGTCACCCCGAGTTAGGGCGTCGGCAAGTTCGGTGAGCCACGTCTGATCTCCGCCGCCCACCGGCGCAATGCCGCTCAGGCGACTCAGAATTGGGAGATCGCGCTGTAGAGCCAAGCGCGGGTTTCCGATACCCAGACGCGGAAGCGGTGGGATCCGTCCGGGTGCGGACCGAAGGTGCTTTCGCAGTTCAGGTCGGGCGGTGGGGTCGCCGAGTTGCATTGCGATCATGTCGGCGACGCTGACACCGCTGGCGAGCATGGTGACGAACTCTGCGCCGGCCGAGGTGCCGATGAGTGCAGTTGCCTCTCGTGGATCCCAGTCCAGGGCCTCTTGGACTGCTGCCAATGCCGCCACTGTCCAGGCGAACCCGAGAGTCCCGCCGCAGCCGATGGCGAGTCCACGTCTGATGGAGCCGGGTGCGGCGCCCGTCACATTCGAAGTCATATTTCGGAGACTATCAGTATCTGGATAACGTTGGTACCCCAAACTTAGGGATTCCAACTGACGTGAAAGTTCGGTATTCAGCTACCGTGGGTATTTCGATACCGAAGACAGCAGGAGGCTCTGATGGCGCGACTGACCAGGCAACAAGCGCAGGCGCAGACTCGGGAAACTCTGCTGGTGACGGCAGTCGAACATTTTCTCGAGCGCGGATATGCAGCCGCATCACTCGATCAAATTGCCGAAGACGCGGGATATTCCAAAGGCGCCGTCTACTCGAACTTCAAGAACAAAGACGAACTGTGCGCTGAGGTGCTCGGCCGAATCAGGCTGACGAAGGTCGGCGAGATCACCGAACAACTAGGAGCGGGATCGAGCGTCGACGACGCCATCAGTGAGTTCGCGGTGTGGGCCGAGCGCACCATCGGTGACCAGCGGTGGACTCTTCTCGAAGTGGAGTACTCGGTCCGCTCGCGTCACAGCGACGAGATCCGCGAGAAAATCGCGTCCGGTGCCGAGCAGGTGCGAGTCCTGATCGCGGGAGTCGTCAGGCACCTGACCGAAGTGAACGGCGTGAAGCCGTCGATCGATCCGGATGTCGCGGCACTTCGGATACTCAGTGTCGGAATCGGTTTGGGACTCCAGCGGGCTATCAGTCCGGAACTCGCGGTTGATCCATTGGTTGATACCGTGCGAGAAATCCTGTTACCGCGGTAGTGGACGAGTGCCACATCTGACTCATGGCTAAGGACGAAAGCTGGTCTCGGCAGCGCTTTCGTTCAGCAGTGCTCGCAGCATTCCGCCGATCTCGACAACCGCGGTGCGTGCCGCGGCACTGGGGCCGACTATGTTGACAAACCCGTGGATGAAGCCCGGGTAGCGGCGGCTCACCACACGAACTCCGTTGTCCTGCAGCTTCTGTGCGTAGGACTCGCCTTCGTCGCGAAGTGGGTCGAATCCTGCAGTCACCACTATTGCCGGCGGAAGGCCGCTCAGGTTCGGTGCGCGCAGCGGTGATACCCAAGGATTCAGTGGATCTGCGTTGACGCCGAGAAAGCTTCTCGCGTAGAAGTTGACGTTTGCCGTCGTGAGGAAGAATCCCTCGGCGAATGTTGCTCGTGACGGTGCCTTCTCGTGAAAGTCGGTGGCCGGATAGATCAAGAGTTGAGCCGCCGGCACTTGATGGCCGTCGTCACGTGCGCGGAGTGCGACGACGGTAGCGAGATGCCCTCCCGCGCTGTCGCCACCCACCGCAATGCGCGCGGGATCCGCACCCAACTCCGTCGCTCGCGCCACGACGTCCCGGTACGCCGCGTAGGCGTCGTCAACTGGTGTGGGAAAAGGGAATTCGGGCGAAAGGCGATACTCGACCGAGACCACGCGGGCACCCGACGTTTCTGTCAACAGTCGACACGGAGCGTCGTGTGATTCGATACCTCCTTGTACCCAACCGCCGCCGTGAAAGAACACCAGAAGCGCACCGGACTCGTGGGTCGGAATGTAGAGACGTGCGCGTAGTGGCCCGTCGGAGCCCCGGACGATAATGTCCTCGGTGTGAATGGGGATGGGCTTGCCGGCCATCATTTTGGCTGTTCTCGCCAGTTCGGAGCGGGCTGCCGCGAGCACCTGAGCTTCGGATGACAGTGGAGGTCGCGGGCGAGCCTTCGACAGTGTCAAGAGCATCTGGGCGTCGGGGTGGAGTGTGAGCCCGTCCTTGTGCACCGGTGGGCCGGTGATCCGTCGCCGAACCATCGTGGGCAGCGCGAATGCGGTTGCGACCAAGAGTGCTTGGGCTTGATCTCGAGCACTGAGGCGACTGACGCTTCTGGTGGATTCCGTCACGGCGCGAACACTATCAATCGAGCAGCCGTATGGCTTCGGTTTCGCACGGCAGACATTGCAGACTGGGAGGACGAGCTCGTAGGGTAGGGCATGCCGTCGCTCCGCGAACTGTCCATCACCCGTGTCGAGAACACCTATCTGGTTCGGTGTGGACACGCCAATTGGGTTCTTGTAGAAGATGGTTCCGATCTGACGCTGATCGACGGCGGGTATCCGGCCAACGGCGGTGATGTGGAACGGTCGATCGAGCAGATCGGCCACGTCATCGAGGATGTTCGATCGGTGCTCGTCACTCACGCCCATATCGATCACATCGGTGGCATCGCGGACATCCTGACCCGTCACGACATACCGGTGTTGATGGACCCGTTGGAGGTGGCACATGCGCGGCGCGAGTATCTGCAGCAACTCGGTCCAGCCAAGACTCCGCTGCTGTTGTGGCGCCGGGGTGCACCGAAATGGCTGTTCGACGTGATCGGCGCCGGCGCACTGAAGGGTGCGGAACTACCTCAGGCGCAAGCATTTACGGAAGACTGTGCCCTGGATGTTCCGGGCGGCATCATCCCCATCCCGACGCATGGACACACTGACGGGCACAGTGCGTACCTGGTTCCGGGTGCGGGCGTGATCGCGTCGGGCGACGCTCTGGTGACGGGGCACGCGACGTCGCGGGTGGCGGGGCCGCAGTTTCTGGTGTGCCCGTTCAACCACGACCGGACTGCGACGGACGAGGCTCTGGGTAACATCGCGTCAGCACCCGCCGGCGTTCTGTTTCCCGGACACGGACCGGCGTACGAGGGAAGCCTGACAACAGCGGTGGAGCAGGCGCGCGACGGCCGGACGAGAATGAGGCCATGACTACCCTCGAAACGGTTGATCGTGGTGAACTGCAAGGATTTCTCCATCGTCCTGACAGTGATCCGATCGCGACGTTGGCTCTCACCCACGGCGCTGGAAGCAACTGTGACACAGTGTTGCTGAAGGCAGTTGCCGAAGGCTTTGCCGAAGCCGGAGTGCAGGTTCTTCGGTTCGATCTGGCATTCCGGGTACGCCGGCCGAAAGGTCCGCCGCACCCGTCGCGTGCTGCCGAAGATCGGTCCGGGATTGCGGAAGTTGTTGCAACGCTGCGTAGTGACTACGCCACAGCGGGTCTGCTTCTTCTTGGCGGTCATTCGTACGGTGGACGACAGGCGTCGATGCTTGCGGCCGAGAATCCCGGTCTGGTGGACGGGTTGATATTGCTGTCCTATCCATTGCATCCGCCGAAGAAGCCCGACAAGTTGCGTATCGAGCACCTTCCGCTGTTGAGCACACCGACTGTGGTGGTTCACGGTTCGAAGGACGAATTTGCCACCACCGACGAAATGCGGTCGGCACTGACTCTGATCCCGGCGGAGACGAGGCTGGTGGATTTCGAAGGTGCCAGACACGATCTGGCGGTGGCGAAATTTCCCGTCGTGGAACAGGCAATCCGGGAGGCATTCGAACTGTTCGGTCTTTAGCTGGTGTAAGTATTAGAACCAGCGAACTAGGAGGATCGACTGTGACCGGTAATGCCGTGCTAGATCAAGAAACCTCATCGAAGGCAGTGTATTCGCAGCAAGACGGGGTGTGGCTGCCCAGCGTCTTGTCGCGGGGTCCGTGGGATCCGCGGGCGCAGCACGGCGGCGCTCCCAGTGCGTTGCTCGCGCATCTGGCTGAAGCCGCGGTGTCCGAACCCGGGTGGCAGTTGACGCGACTGACTGTCGAATTGATCAAGCCGGTGCCGGTGGCGCCCCTGACCGTCCGTCAGGAAATCCATCCCGCGCGTTCCACGACACGCACGACCATCGAGTTGTATGCCGATGATGTGCTGGTGGCTCGGGCGCATGCACTTTTGCTGCGGGGTCAAGCCATCACTGTGCAGGATGATGTGCCCGGTTGGTCCCCGGAACAATTGTTGCCACCGCCCTCAGAGTGCAGTGAGCGGCTCGTGATCCCCGGTATGCCGACGGGTACGTCGTTCTACTGGTCGGCGATGGAAATTCTGATGGCACAAGGAGACTCGGCCGCTCCCGGCGCGGGCGCGGCGTGGTTCCGCCTGACAGTTCCCCTGATCGAAGGGCGACCAGCCTCGCCGGCCATGCGCGCTGCCGCCGTCGCCGACTTCGGGAATGGTCTGAGCTGGATCTTGCCTGTCGAGCAGTATCTCTTCGCCAATGCGGATCTGAGCCTGCATCTGCACCGTCCGCCGCAGGGTGAATGGATTGGTTTGATCGCGGAAACCCACGCTGACACGAGCGGCGCCGGCACGACAATGTCGAGGATGTACGACGTGCACGGTCCGATCGGCGTCGCAATTCAAACCTTGGTGATGCGGGAGCGCGCAGCAAAGTAGTGGTCGGTTGCTCCTGTCGGTGGTACCTGGTGAGATCGAACTATGAGTGCTCAGCAATATCAGCCCAGTGACCTGTCCGACGTCACGGTGAGCGTCGACGGCGACGACACCGTCGTTACCTTTCCTCGAACGTTGCCGTACCCCGTGGACCAGGTGTGGGCGGCCGTAACCGATCCGGAGATGTTGGCGCAGTGGTCGCCGTACACGGCTGATCGTGATCTGAGCAGCGTCGGCGAGGCAGTCATCATCATGCTCTCGGAAGACGGAAGCCCCGACATGTCATTACCGGTGTCCGTGCGGGTGGCAGAAGAGGCTCGTCGGCTCGAACATGAATGGGGCCCAGACGAATTGATCTGGGAACTATCTCCCGTCGAGGGCGGCACTCACGTTGTGCTGACCCAGCGTTCGAGGGCAGAGGGCATGGCTTCGGCATTGGCGGCGGGCTGGCATCTGTGCTTCGACGTGCTGGACGCACTGCTCGCAGGTTCGCCGTTCGGTCCCGTCGTGGGAGCCAAGGCTCGTGAGTACGGGTGGGATGATTTGAACGCGCGTTATGCGCGTCAGTTGGGAATCGGAGAATCCGAAGTTTGGTAGTGCTCAACCTGTGCGAGTCGACGCCCGCACGATCAGTTCGACCGGTAGTTTCACCGATTCGACGCTCTTTCCTCCCATGAGGGACAGCAGGTGACCGACTCCGGTCGCGCCGATCTTGCGGGCGGGTGACCGTACCGTCGTGAGCGGGACGGGAAGTTGGGAGACGACGGGAATGTCGTTGTAGCCCACCAGTGCAAGGTCGTCGGGAATGCTCAGGCCGAGGTCGCGGGCAACGCCGAGAACGCCGATTGCGATGGTGTCACTGACTGTGAAGATCGCATCGGGACGCGTTGTGCCGCTCAGTAGCGTGGCTGCGGCGCGCACACCGCCGTCCACCTCGAAGTCCGACGCAACAATCCGGTTCGCCGGCAATTTCAGTCCGGCTTCGGTGAGCGCATCCCGGAATCCGGCAACGCGCTCGCGGGAAGTGCTGGCATGGTCGGGTCCGGCAATTACCCCGAGGTCTCGGTAGCCGCAGTCGAGTAGGTGTTTTCCGGCGAGATATCCACCGCGGCGATCATCGCCGCTGACATAGGGGAGTCCGACGTCGATGTGTCGGTTGAGGAGCAGAACCGGGAGCGAACGAACGGCGAGCGACTCCACAAAATCGGTGCCCGGCAGGTGGATGCTGCTGAGCATGAGGCCGTCGACCTGACGGCTGATCAGGAACTCGACGGCTTTGCGTTGTGCATCCACGTCATCGGGTGGGCTGGAGAGCAGAACCGAGTAGCCGGCCGCAGTCGCGGCCTCTTCGATGCCTTCGAACATGGTGGCAACGACGCCGTCGGTGAGCCTGGGCATGACCACGCCGATCGTCGTGGTTTTACGTGTTCGCAGGCTGGCGGCCCACAAATTGGGTTGGTAGCCAAGGTCTTCGGCAACTTGGCGTACCCGTCGAGCTGAGTCGGACCACCCGTCGACGGGTTCGGATTGCCGTAGAACGCGCGACGCCGTCGAGATGTGGACCCCCGCCTTGTCCGCGATTTCTCGCAGTGTGGGCGGACGTCCACTGCTGCGGTCAGACGGATGAGGCGGCATCAAGGGCGGGGCTCCTGGTACGAATTCGGGGATTGACGGGTCCGTGGTCGGTCTCTACTCTAGGTGATGCAAACGATTGCACAATCGTTCTCGCCTAGTTTGTCAAGCAGGTTCCAGATTCCCCCATGGAGGTCCCGTGACCACGCCGCAGTCCCTGTCAGAACTCTTTGCCATCGACACCCTGCTCGACGCCGAGGAGATCGCGATTCGCGACACCGTTCGGAAGATGGTCGATAGTCGCATCCGTCCGCACATCGGGCAGTGGTTCGAGGACGCCGCCCTGCCGGCGCGGGAGTTGGCACTGGAACTGGGATCTTTGGGAGTGCTGGGCATGCACCTGGACGGCTACGGCTGCGCCGGGATGAGCGCCACCGCCTATGGGTTGGCGTGCCAGGAACTCGAAGCCGTCGACTCGGGAATTCGCAGTCTCGTGTCAGTGCAGGGTTCGTTGGCGATGTTCGCGATTCATCACAACGGCAGCGAAGAGCAGAAGAACGAATGGCTGCCTCGCATGGCGACCGGTGAAGCCATCGGTTGCTTCGGCCTCACGGAACCCGACTTCGGATCGAACCCCGGGGGCATGCTCACCAACGCCAAGCGAGACGGCGACGACTGGATTCTGAACGGCACCAAGATGTGGATCACCAACGGTTCCATCGCGGATGTGGCGGTGGTGTGGGCGCGAACCGATGACGGTGTGCGCGGATTTGTTGTTCCCACAAACACTCCCGGCTTCTCGGCCCCCGAGATCAAGAACAAGATGTCGCTTCGGGCTTCGGTAACCTCCGAACTTGTACTCGAAGACGTGCGTCTGCCGGCGTCGGCGATGCTGCCCAAGGCCCGTGGCCTGTCCGGTCCGTTGGGTTGCCTCAACGAGGCGCGCTTCGGCATCATCTTCGGTTCGATGGGCGCAGCACGTGACTGCCTGGAGACGGCAATCTCGTATGCCCGAGATCGAAAGGTCTTCGACAAGTCGCTGGCGGCCTACCAGCTTACCCAGGCCAAGATTGCCGACATGGCAGTCGAATTGGGTAAAGGTCAGTTGCTTGCCATTCATCTTGGACGCCTCAAGGACGCGGGCACGGTGCGGCCCGAGCAGGTCAGCACGGGCAAGCTGAACAACGTGCGTGAAGCAATCAAGATTGCTCGCGAATGCCGAACCATTCTGGGTGCCAACGGCATCACTCTCGAGTACCCGATCATTCGCCATGCCAACAATCTCGAATCCGTACTCACCTACGAAGGTACGTCCGAGGTGCACCAATTGGTTATCGGGCGCGCACTGACCGGAGAGGAAGCATTCCGGTGACATCGGCACTGGGAGATCTGGTCATCGCAGACTTCGGGCGAGTGCTCGCCGGTCCCTACGCCACAATGCTTCTCGCCGATCTGGGTGCCGAGGTGATCAAGATCGAGCGTCCCGGCGTCGGTGACGACACCCGAAGTTGGGGGCCACCGTGGGTTGGGGACGAATCAAGTTACTTTCTCTCGGTAAATCGGAACAAGAAGTCCGTGACGTTGGACCTGCGTGACGAACACGATCTGTCGGTCGCGCAAGACCTGGTGCACACCGCGGACGTCGTTGTGCAGAACTTCCTTCCCGGCACCATGGATCGGCTCGGACTCGGTTACGACGCTGTGCGAGAAATGAATCCGGGTGTTGTCTACTGCTCGATCAGTGGTTTCGGCGGCAACAATTCGCTACCGGGATACGACCTGTTGATCCAGGCGGTCGGGGGACTGATGAGCATCACCGGGCCGGATCCGCAGACTCCCACCAAGGCCGGCGTCGCTCTGGTCGATGTCATCACCGGCCTGCATGCGAGTGTGGGAATTCTTGCGGCGCTGCGTCATCGGGATAGAAGCGGCGAAGGGCAGCACGTAGAAGTCAACCTGTTGTCGTCGTTGCTGTCGGCACTTGCCAATCAGTCATCGGGATACGTTGCGGCCGGGATAGTTCCGCAAGTCATGGGTAATCGGCATCCCAGCGTGGCGCCGTACGAGGTATTCCAGACTGCGGACCGACCGTTGGTGCTGGCGGTGGGTAACGATCGCCAATTCGGTGCGTTGGTCGAGGTTCTGGGTATCCCGGAGTTGGCTGTTGACGTGCGATTCTTGTCCAACGGCTCACGCGTCGCGCATCGAGAAGAACTCTTCGATGCCTTGACCGCTGCACTCGCGGCCGGTGACGCGGACTTCTGGTTCGAGAAGCTCACCGAACGAGGGGTTCCCTGTGGGCCGCTCAACAACATTGCCGAGGCAGTTGACTTGGCCGAGCGGTTGAACCTGAATCCTGTTGTGAATATCGATGATCCGCGTCGCCCAGAGCCGATCAGGCAGGTGGCCAACCCGATCGGTCTGAGCGTCACGCCGGCGACGTATCGGACGGCGCCGCCGAGGCTGGGAGAGGACTCGGCTATACCCGCAGGACAAGCTTTCCGGTATTCGCACCCGCAAACAGTAGATTGAGGCTGTCTCCGAAAGCATCGATGCCGCCGTCGACAATGTGTTCACGAGCAGTCAATTGGCCAGTCTTGATCCACTTTCCGATCTGTTCCTGCGCCTCGGAGTATCGATCGAGGTAATCGAACACTACAAACCCTGTCATCGTTGCCCGGTTTACAAGCAGCGAAAGGTAGTGCGACGGGCCGGGTTGAGGTTCGGTGGCGTTGTATCCGGCGATGGCGCCGCAGATGACCACGCGGGCGTGCAAGCGCAGGCGGGATAGTGCAGCGTCGAGGATCTCGCCACCGACGTTGTCGAAGTACACGTCGATTCCGTCGGGTGCTGCTGCGCGCAGAGCCTTGTAGACGGAGTCGTTCTTGTAGTCGACGGCGACGTCGAAACCGAGTTCGTCGGTGAGCCAAGCGCATTTCTCCGGCCCGCCGGCGATACCGATCACCTTGCAGCCGTGGATTTTTGCGATCTGGCCGACGAGGCTGCCCACGGCGCCGGCGGCACCGGATACGACAACGGTGTCGCCGTCCTTCAGCTTCCCGACGTCGAGCAGTCCGAAATAGGCTGTCACGCCCGGGAATCCGAGGGCGCCGAGCCAGGTGGGCAGGGGAGCGATCGACTCGTCGACACGCGTGACGTCGGTGCCGTCGGAAATTCCGTATTCGGAGGCACCGAACGATCCCGCGACAACATCACCGACTTTGTAATCGGGATGCTGAGAGTCGGTGATGTGTCCGACGCCGTGAGCGCGCATGACGGAACCGAGTTTTACGGGCGGAACATACGACTTGACGTCGTTGAGCCAACCGCGCATTGCGGGGTCGAGGGAGAGATATTCGACCTTGACGACAAACTCGCCGGGTCCGGCTACCGGAATGTCACCATCCACGTAGTCCCAGGTGGAGGCATCGGGAAGTCCCGTTGGTCGGGCGGCGAGGCGTACTTGGCGGTTGGGCATGTGTCCCTCTCGGCAGGTCAGTTGAACTTGAGGCCGGATTCAATATAGGCGATCAGGCGGTAACCGGGGAAGGGTTCCGGACCGTTCGCCTCGTATGGGTATGTTCGATCGATGAGCAACACAAACATCGAAGAAGTGCTTGCCGTGCCTGACTGGTTCACCAAGGCCTTGTCAGCGCCGGTCGAGACAGGCGCCCTGGAGGTCGAGGGTGCGACCATCCGGTTCCGTGCCTGGGGTCCGGTCGGGCCGGGAATCATCCTGGTCCACGGCGGCGGTGCGCATAACCGATGGTGGGATCACGTCGGACCGCAATTGGCGCACCGGCATCGAGTTGTCGCCCTCGATATGAGCGGGCACGGGGACAGCGACGCCCGGACAAGTTACGAGATGGCTCAGTGGGGGCGTGAAGCGCTCGCCGCAGGCCGTGCCGGTGGGATCGAGGGAAAGCCGATCCTGGTGGGGCACAGCATGGGCGGCATGGTGTCGTTCGTGACCGCACACGAGTACGGCGAAGAGCTTGCCGGCGTTGTCATCATCGACTCGCCGGTATTTGCGCCGACGCCGGAAGAAGAGGCCGGCCGTCACCAGGTCGCATTCGGGCCGAAAAAGGTCTATCCGAGTAGTGAAGTCGCGAAGTCGCGGTTCCGTTTCGTACCGCCCCAGGACGCCGCATTGCCCTACGTCCGAGACCACGTCGTGGAAACCTCGATGGTTGCCGCCGACGGTGGATGGTCCTGGAAATTCGATCCGAACTTCTTTCTGACGGTGCACAAAGAAGGTGTAATCACCCACCGGCCTCGGTGTCGCACAGCATATTTCCGTGCCGAAAACGGAATCATCTTCGAGAGCATGATGGATCGCATACGCGACCTACTGGGGCCGGAAGCCATCATTGCGGAGATTCCCGACGCCGGCCATCACGTCATGATCGATCAGCCTTTGCAATTGGTGACGGGGATTCGGACTGTGCTGAGCGCGTGGGAATCCTTGTGAAAAAGGCGATTGCCGGGATGATGGCCAGCGAGATCGCACCACCCGCAATCGCGAGAGCGGCGTAGCTGGTTGACGCCATCATGAATCCGGATGCCAGTCCGCCGCCGGCACCGGCGATGGCGATAGAGACATCTACCGTCCCTTGAGTTTTAGCGCGCGCGCTCAAGGGGACGGCTCCGGTGATGATGGTGGTTCCACTGACCAAACCGAAACTCCATCCGAGGCCGAGTAGGCCGAGTGCCAAAGCGAGGCTGAATACCGAATCGGTGGGCGCAACCGCGGCGGTGATTCCGGCAGCAAGAAGTGTGACCGCCGATGCGACTGCGACGACGCGAGGTCCGAAGCGGTCGACCAGAAACCCCGACAGCGGTGAGGGGAGATACATCGCTGCGACATGCACAGCGATCACGATGCCGGTGGCGCCGACCCCATGCCCGTGATGCTGCATGTGGATCGGCGTCATTGTCATGATCGCGACCATGACCAACTGGGACAGGACCATGATCGTCGTGCCGAGCGCCACGGCACTGTTCCACATCGATGTCGGGGCCGAAGTGAGTGAGGGAACGTCGTCGCCCTCGGTGTCGTCGGCAAGTGTCCTCGCCAGGATCAGTGGGTCGGGACGCAAGAGCACCCAGAGAACAAGTCCGGCGGCGCCGTAGGCGAGTGCAGCGAGCATGAACGGCCCGGCGAGGCGGGGAATCGACATCGCTTCGGCGAGATCGCCGAGGACGGTCACGAGGTTGGGGCCGATCACTGCGCCGACGGTTGTTGCGACCAGGACAGTACTGACGGCTCGTCCCCGGTGAGCGGGGGCCGCGAGATCGGCGCCGGCATAGCGGGCTTGGAGGTTGGTTGCCGTTCCCGCTCCGTAGACGAAGAGCGCAATGAACAACAGTGGAATGTTGTCCAAGGCGGCAGCAGCAACGACGCCGAGGCTACCGAGTGCGCCGACGGCATATCCGGTCGCGAGTCCGGCGCGACGCCCGAGTCGCTGCGAAAGCCTGCCGACGGTGGCTGCCGCAGCAGCAGATCCGATGGTGAAGAGAGCACTGGGGAGGCCGGCGAGGCCCGTCGAACCGAGCATGTCCTGCGCCAGGAGCGCCCCGACGGTGATGCCGGCGGCCAACCCTGCTCCGCTGAGGATCTGGGCTGCAACTAGTACTCGGAGGGTTCGCCGTTGAGCGGCGTTGATGTCTGGCGTGATGGTGTTCACGAAGTCAGCTGCGTACTGCTGCGACAAAGTTTTCGATCAACGCGTGATCCTTCACGCCGCGCGAAGATTCGACGCCACTGGATACGTCGACGCCCCAGGCTCCGGTGGCGTCCACTGCGTCGCGGACGTTGTCGGGGTTGAGTCCGCCGGCCAGAATCCACTGCCCCTGCGGGCGTGATTGCTGCTGCGCCCAGTCCCACGGCACTCCGGACCCGGCGTCAGCGCCGTCGATCAGGAGTTCGTCCTCACCCAGATCGAGGTTGTACCCGTCGCGCACCTTGCCGGAAACAACGGCACGAATCACGAGGAGTCCGGCGTCGCGCAGACGCTGGACCTGCTCGGCGGAATCGAGATCGTGGACCTGGACATACTTCAGTCCGGTGGCCCGGGCGATGTCGAGGATCTGATCGAGGGGATTGCCCAGAAATACGCCGACCGCTCTGATGCCGTCAGGTACCCGAGTAATGAGATCTGCCGCCAGTGCGGGATCAACTTTGCGGACGCTCTCGGCGAACACAAAACCGATGGCGTCGACGCCCAGTCGCACAGCTAGATCGACGGTATCGGCGTCGCGAAGTCCACAGACCTTGATGAATGTCACCTGGTTCAGGGTACTAGCCTCGAGCGAGCGACATTTCTTGATGTGAGAGGCACGACGTGGACTGGCTCTATCAAACGAGTGTGATCTCGGGGCCCTTACCGGTGTTCCTGACGGTGCTGGGGGCGCTCGGTGGAGTGTGGCTACTGAGTGGGAAGGCGCGGTGGTTCTACCGCTACGCGATCCCGGTGTGCGGGTTCGTTGCACTCCTGATCATGGTGGCCGCGTGGATCCTGGTGGAAAAGGTGATCGTGCCGTTCCCCGATCCGATCGCGATGTCGATCTACGTGTGGATCGGGATGGGCGTGTACGCGCTGCTGCTTCTCGGCCCACGCATCAAGGCGGGTGGGAGCATTCGCAGCGCCGCTGCCTCCGTGGTGGCAGCGTTGCTGGTTGTTCTCGCAGCTGCGACGCAGATCAATCTGGAGTTCTCGGCCTATCCGACGATCGGAATTGTGCTGGGCCACGACGATTTCGATCGAATCGCTCTCCGCGATGTACCCGGACCGACAACCCCGGTCGTCACCGGAAATCCTACGGACACCGTGTGGAAAGCGCCGGAAGGCATGACAACTCACGGCCGGGTCGCGACTTTGCCTGTCCCCGGCACGGTTTCAGGATTTGTCGCCCGCGATGCGGAGGTGTACCTACCGCCGGCATACTTCACGGATCCGCGTCCGCTGCTTCCGGTTCTGGTGTTGATGGCGGGGCAACCCGGGAGTCCACAAGACTGGCTGCAAGGTGGGAAGCTCACCGCCACAATGGATTCCTTTGCACATGAACACGCCGGGCTGGCGCCGATCGTCGTTCTGGCCGACGCCACCGGTACACAATTCGCAAATCCGCTGTGTACCGATTCCCCGGCCGGCAATGTCGCGACGTACCTGGCCAAGGATCTACCGGCGGCAGTGACCGCAGCATTCCAGGTAGATACGAATCCGAAGGCCTGGGCCATCGGCGGACTCTCCTACGGCGGAACGTGCTCGCTGCAGATGGCGACCAACTTCCCCGACGTCTACCCGACCTTCCTCGACCTCTCCGGTCAGCTCGAGCCTTCACTCGGCGACCGCGCGCGCACCGTCGACCAGATATTCGGTGGCAACGAAGCGGCGTTCAAGAAGGTCAATCCGATGGACATTCTGGCGGGTCGGAAGTTCCCGAATTCGGGCGGAATCGTCGTGGTCGGTTCCGACGACAAGGACTTCAAACCAGGTCAGCAGAAGGTCTACGACGCGGCAAAAGCTGCGGGTATGGATGTGAAGTACCTCGAGCTGCCCGGAGGCCACAGCTTTGTCGTGTGGTCGGCTGCTCTTCAGAAGGAACTGACCTGGTTGTCGCAGCGTATGGGGCTGATCAGCTGAGTTTCTTTCCCTGTAATTGGAACGTGTTCTATATTCGGTGTATGACTGCTCCCCGGCAGTCGTCCTTGATCGTTCACTGACTGGAGTGCAGGCACATGTACGAGTGGTCCGACACCGACCTGATGTTCCGCGACGCCTTGCGGGGCTTCATCGACAAGGAGGTGCGCCCACACGTCGACAAGCTCGAAAGTGGTGAACTGCCTCCCTTCGACATCATCCGCAAGCTGTACGAGACCTTCGGACTGGCCGATATGGCACGCGAAGGCCTCGAGAAGTCGCTCGCCCGTGAGCGTGGCGACGCCCCCGCCGGTGACGGTGAGAAATCCAGCGCCTTCAGTGGCGCCGGCAGCATGGGCGTCGTACTCAACAGTGAACTGGCCGGCGTCACCCTCGGCCTCGTCGCCACCATGGGTGTGAGCCTCGGATTGACCGCCGGCACCATCCGCAGCCGCGGCACCCTGGCGCAGAAGGAACGCTGGCTGCCCGGGCTGGTCACGTTCGACACCGTCGGCGCGTGGGCCATCACCGAACCCGACTCCGGATCGGACGCCTTCGGCGGCATGAAGTCCTACGTACGACGCGACGGCGACGATTACATCCTCAACGGCAACAAGACCTTCATCACCAACGGTCCGTACGCCGACGTCACCATCGTCTACGCCAAGCTCGACGAAGGTGACGCGTCCGTCGACCGCCGCGACCGCAAGGTTCTCGCGTTCATCCTCGACAAGGGCATGGAAGGCTTCACGCAGGGCGCTCCCTTCAAGAAGATGGGCATGAACTCCTCGCCCACCGGCGAGTTGTTCTTCGACAACGTGCGCATCTCCAAGGACCGACTACTCGGCGAAACCGAAGACAGCGGAAAGTCCGACGGAAAATCCAGTGCCAAGGAAAGTTTTGCTGCCGAGCGCATCGGCATCGCATCCCTGGCATTGGGCATCATCAACGAATGCCACCGGTTGAGCATCGACTACGCAAAGTCACGCAAGCTGTGGGGCCGCGAAATCGGGCAGTTCCAGCTCATTCAGCTCAAGCTCGCCGAGATGGAAATTGCGCGAATCAACGTGCAGAACATGGTCTTCAACGCAATCGAGCGCACCGCGGCCGGCGACAAGGTGACCCTGGCAGAGGCATCGGCGATGAAGCTGTACTCATCCCGTGCGGCAACCGAGGTTGCAATGGAAGCCGTCCAGTTGTTCGGCGGCAACGGCTACATGGCGGAGTACCGCGTCGAGCAGCTCGCGCGCGACGCGAAGTCGCTCATGATCTACGCCGGCAGCAACGAAATCCAGGTCACGCACATCGCGAAGGGACTACTAGGCTAGTTCTGGTTCAGAAACGGAATTAGCGACGCCAGAACAGCTTCGGAGGCTGCGACGGCACTGGCATGATCAGTGCCCTCGATAACGGTCAACGAACAATCAGGGATCAGGGATGCGGCGTACTCGGTATCGGGGCGCCGCTCCCGGTCTTTCGAGCCGACAAACATCGACGTCGGGGTGGTCATTGCGCGAAGAACGGCGTCGTCGATTCCGGGTTCGACATCCGACCGTCGCATGTACGCAGCCAAGGCCAGCGCATCATTGCGACGGAACGCCGCAGCAGTCTGCGGATCGACGGGCCTACCGCGTCTGATACCCCAGCCCTCGAGGAAGCCGTCCATACCGGCGCGCTCGAGAGCGTCGACGCAACCCGGGAAGAACAGAGCGTCGAACGCTCCGGTCATAGGTCGACTACTGCCGCCGCCGACGGTCAGCGATCGGACTCGGTCGGAATGTTCGATTGCCAGCGACAATACGGCTCGACCACCGAACGAGTACCCCAAGACATGCGCGGGTTCGAACGGCGATTCGGTATCGAGGATTTCGAGCAGATCCGCAACCACCAGATCCATTGCATAGGAATCGGAATCGTGTGGCTTGTCGCTCCGGCCATGACCACGCATGTCGACGAGGATGAGTCGATACTGCGCTTGCAGGGCTTTGGCGTAGCCGAATCCCCGCCAGATCGAGTGGGACAAGGCTGTGCCGTGCACCATCAGCAGGGGAGTGCCTGTCCCCACAACCTGGTACGCGATACGGGTGCCGTCGACCGGGTTCCTCACGTCCTGCATCACCGATTCAGTATGGACGTGAACCGGGCGGCGGGCTACTCGGGGTCGATTTCTTGAATTCCGTTCTCATCCATACTGATCCAGCGGGTGATTCCGATGTCCCGCAGGAAGGGGAGATCGTGACTGACAACTACAAGCGCACCCCGGAAATCTTGTAGTGCCTGCGTTAGGTGAGCGAGGCTCGGCAGATCCAGGTTGTTGGTCGGTTCGTCCAGTAGTAGGAGTTTTGGTGCCGGCTGCGCCAGAAGGATGGTGGCCAGCGCTGCGCGAAGCCGTTCGCCGCCGGACAGAGCTGACGCCAACACATCGGAATCTGTTCCGCGGAAAAGGAATCGAGCCAGCTGTCCGCGAATTTCCTCACTGGTTGCGTGCGGCGCAGCCAGTGCGACGTTGTCGGCGACCGACAGGTCATTGTCGAACACGTCGAGTCTTTGGGGCAGGGCACGGTAGGGAACGAACGGAGCTGACGCCAAGACTGCGTCGAGCAGTGTTGTCTTGCCGATTCCGTTGCGTCCCACTATTGCAATGCGTTCGGGTCCGGTGATCTGCAGTGAGATTTGTTGGCCGCTACGCAATGTCACCTCGTCCAGCGTAGTCACCTGCTGTCCTGGAAATACCTCGGTGGCAGGCAGATTCAGCCGAATCTCACGGTCGTCCCGAAGCAATTCCTCGGCGTCGGTGAGTGCGGACTTGGCGTCGTCGACCTTTCCGATGTGGCTGACCGCCAGCTTTCCCGCGGACACCTCGGCCTTACGCTTGCGAGTCTGCGCCAGAATGGGTGGCAGACGCTTTTCGTCGAGCATCTTCTGTCCGTACCGCTTTCGGCGGTCCAGCTTGATACGTGTCTCGATCAGTTCGCGACTCTGTTTTGCCAGATCGGTCTTGGCGTCTCGTACAGCAGCCTGGGCGTTTTCCTGTTCGGCAGCAACTATTTCCTGATACATCGAGTAGTTGCCGCCGAACACTCGGAGATTGCCGCGACGCAATTCAACCGTGAACTCCATGCTGTTCAGCAATTCCCGGTCGTGGCTCACCACCACGACAGTGCCCGGAAACTGCTGCACTGCATCGTGAACCCTGCCGCGGGCCTCGCGGTCCAGGTTGTTGGTCGGCTCGTCCAGTAGCAGTACCTGCGGATTTTTCAGTAGTGCAGCCGTGAGGCCGAGTAGTACTGTCTCGCCGCCGGAGAGAGTTCCCACCGTGCGTCCCAAGGCTTGGGTATCGGGTACAACACGCTCGAGGCCAAGGCGATGCAGAGTGGAGATCGCGCGTTCCTCGATATCCCAGTTGTTGTCGACTCGGGAGAAATCGGACTCCGTACCATCTCCGGTTTCTATGCGGTGCAAAGCCTTTCGCAGGTCATGAATGCCCAGGATGTCATCAACTCGGACGGCAGGGTCCAATGTGATGTCTTGGCGCAGATACCCGATCTCGCCGGAAGTGTTGACGGAGCCGGAATCCGGTGTCAGTTGGCCTGCAATCAGGCGCAACAGTGTCGACTTCCCGGATCCGTTCAGTCCCACCAGGCCGACTCGGCCGCTGGGAAACACGAGGTTGAGGCCGGCGAAAACCTGCTCGCCGTCAGGCCAGGTGAAGGTGAGATCGGAAAGCGACAGGTATGAATGAGAATGGGTCATGCGTACTCCAGAGGGTGCGGGGAACCACCCGGCTCAGCCGCGGCTGATGGGTGTGGATGCCTTCGCGTAATTAACCTCTAGATGAGCAACGGCCCGTTTCCTGTTCTGCTGTCTTGCGTTTGATGCGCTCACCGCTGGCGCGGACGCTTGTGATTCGCCGTCAACGGTACTCGATGGCCGTCGACGTAGGCAATTGAATTGTTGCGTGGATCTCCTCTCAGATTTTTGGGCCCTCCGCTCGCAGGTCTTCCACCTTCGACATCGCGTCCCGTAGTTCCGCGAGCCACTGTTCGCTGTGTTGGCCTGCCAAACGAACCGTCCACTTGAGGGCGTCAGCACGTGATCGAGCGACACCCGCGTCGACCAATGTGTCGAGAACCTTGCGCTCGGGTTGCCGCAACCTCGTCATCACCGGAACTGCGAGATGTGTGAACAGGACGGTCTTTTCGTCGAGTTTCACTCCCCACGCGACCTTGCGTCCGTATCGGGCTTCCGCCTCGTCGGCGATACGCATGCGATCGGCGCGTGTGGTTTCACGGAAGCGAGAGATACGCCCCTCGGTAGCCGCGTCTCCGCCGTCGACAGGCGGTAGTTCTCCGATGACAACAATTTCCTCGCGGTCCACCTGAACATCGGCGGGGCCGGTGAACCAGGTGTCGGGGAGTCGGCCGGCGAACCAGTCGGCCGCGTCACCGGCGTCGGGAACAGAAGCTTGTTGCCAACCACCCGGGCGACCGAATCCGCGCTCGCCGGGGCCGTGTGAATTTTTCATGACGTTCTCCTGAGAAGTCGTCTGCAGTGCTTATTGCACTGATTACATGATTACACCGATATTCGAAGCTTCGCCACAAATTCGGGCATGATCGAGAATGTGCGCCAGTCAAGAGTCGATACCCGCCGCAGATTGATCCGACGAGCCATAGCGTCGGTGGCGCTGGGAGCAGCTATGACGGGCAGCGTCGTCGCCTGCAGTAGTGGCCCTGACCAGCCGCGATCAGTGGCCGAGCAGTTCGCGTCGGCGCTCACGGCAGATGATGTTCAGACGGCTGCCAACCTCACAACGGATCCTGCCGCGGCATCGACAGCGATAACAGCCATGATCGACGGACTGGGGAAGGACGAGGGCACGTTCACGGTCTCGGATGCCGAAGAATCCAGCGACAACGCCGGAACCTTCACCCTCGACGCATCCTGGAAGTTCGCCGAAGGGCAGGACTGGTCGTACTCGACGCACGGGAGCGCATCGGCGAGCGGCGACAACTGGCTGATCCGATGGGACCCGACGTTGCTCGCCCCGGATCTGACGGCATCGACAACCCTTCGATACACACCCACGACGGGCACACCGCCCGTCGTTCTCGATTCCGCCCGCCAACCCATCATGGAGCAGCAGGTGGTGACCCTGGTGAATCTCGATCCCACCGCGGATACCGTTGCCGTAGCGGCACTTCTGTCACCGATCGCACCGACCATCACCTCGGACTCCTTGCGCAGCGACCTCGCTGCTGCCGCCGGCAAACCCGTCACCGCCATAACCCTTCGCACGGAAGACCTTGCACCCATTGAAGATCGACTGGTTGCCGTACCCGGTGTGACGCTGGCGCCGCAGGCACGGCTGCTTTCCGTCGACAAGGCTCTTTCGTCGCCGACATTCAGTGGGCTTGCGGATCTGTGGCAGCAAGGTCAGGACAAATCTGCCGGCTGGGCGGTGCAACTGGTGAAAGAGAACGGCGCCGCAACGACTCTCGCCGGGCAGGACGGCCCGGTCGCCCCGAACATTGCAACCACGATCGATCGAAACCTTCAGTTGGCCGCCGAAAACGCACTTGCCGGGGTCACGCAGCCGGGAGTGATCGTTGCATTGCAACCGTCGTCCGGTGCAGTTCTGGCAGTGGCGCAAAATTCGGCTGCAGATGCTGAGGGGCCGATTGCTTTGACCGGTCTGTACCCGCCGGGATCGACCTTCAAGACCGTGACGACGTCGGCCGCGCTGCAAGCCGGCGTCGCGACTCCCGACACGATCCTGCCGTGCCCCGGGACCGAGAACATCGAAGGCCGGCAGATTCCCAACGACGACGAGTTCGACCTCGACTCGGTACCGCTGCACACCGCATTTGCGAAATCGTGCAACACCACGATGGCGAGGCTCGCCGTCGGACTGCCCGCCGACGCTCTGCATAACGCGGCCCTGCAATTCGGATTGGGCGTCGACTATGTCACCCCGGGCCTGACGACGGTGACCGGAAAGGTTCCCGCCGCGAACACTCCGGCTGAGCGTGTCGAGTCCGCGATCGGGCAGGGCGCAGTCACGGCCACGCCGTTCGGGATGGCGTTGGTCGCGTCGTCGATCGCGAATGGTGCGACACCGGTTCCGATGCTTGTGAAGGGGCAACCAGGCGTCGCCGATCAGACGGTTGCGCCCGCTCCGTCGGCGGTGACCGAACAGTTGCGCAGGATGATGCGAGAGACCGTCACGGGCGGAACGGCCACCTCGCTCGCGGACATCGACGGACTGTTGGGCAAGACCGGAACGGCGGAAGTGGACGGGGGACCCGCCCATGGATGGTTTGTCGGGATCAAGGGAGATCTGGCATTTGCGGTGTTCATTGCCGGCGCCGACAGCTCCGCACCTGCTGTGCAGGTAGCCAGTACTTTTCTGCGCTGAAACCTCATTGCGGTTGCAGTTCGATGACGCCTCCGTGGCTCAACCGTGACACGTTCGTAGGCATCCCGTGCTTGTTACCGGTGTGACTGGAGTGAAGAGTTGCTGCAATGGGGACCGGATCACAGATAAGCCGTCGCGGGAAATACGTTATTGCCTCGATAGCTGCTGTCGTTATGACAGTGGCACTCGCATCGTGCGTCGTCGGGGGAGACAAGAAGACCGATGCCGCTTCGGTGGTCGAAGACTTTGTCAATGCCCTCAACAATCGTGACATCGACGCCGCCGCCGCCCTCACCTCGTACCCCAACGCCGCCCGCGCATCGATCGCGCAGATGTTTGACGGCCTCGACGCGAAGTCGACAGATTTCGACGTCGCGCAGGTTATGGACCTCGGTAACGACTCCGCATTCTTCACACTCGATGCCGCCTGGAACTTCGGCGAAGGCAAAGACTGGACCTACCAGTCGCAAGGCGAAGTCCGCGACCTCTCCGTCGGTTGGCGCTTGTCCTGGGATCCGGCCGTCATCGTTCCCGGCCTCGGCAATGGACGCACAGTCTCCTACACCCGGACCGATGCGGCGCCGCCCAAAGTCGTCGACGCCGGCGGCACTCTGCTCATGAACGAGCAGACCATCAACGCCATCACCCTCGACCCGGCAACAATGCCCGATCCCGTTGACACCACCACGCGACTCGCGAAAGTCATCGAACCCGTCGCTCCGCTCGTGACGTCGGAATCGATGCTCGCCGACCTCGCGGCGAACCCCGGCAAGCCGGTCACCGCAGTACTGCTCCGTGACCCCGACTACGCCTATCTCGAAAGCGATTTCGCCATCCCCGGCGTTGTGGTTGTCAAGACACCCAAGTTGATCGCGTCGGACAGGCGGATCGGCTCGCCACTCCTGGATCCGCTGCGCACTGTGTGGCAGGCAAACCGCGACGCCACCGCAGGATGGGCCGTCAACCTCGTTGATTCGGGCGGCGTGCCGACCAAGCAAGCCGGCGTCCAAGGGCCTCCCGGTCCTGATGTAGCCGCAACCTTGGACTCTCACACACAACTCGCGGCCATCGAGGCTGTCGTCAGTGCCGGAACTCCCGCAGCCATCGTCGCGATCCGACCCTCTGACGGTGCGATTCTTGCTGCAGCACAAAACAATCAGGCAATCGAACAGGGACCGATCGCATTTACCGGACTACGTCCGGCCGGGGGTGCCCTCGACCTCGTCCGGCTCGCCGCCTCAATTCAGAACGGCGTCGACCCCCGTGCGGTGTCCCCCGAACAATTGACGGGTACCGCGCAGCAACTCGGCCTGGGCAACGGATTCAACATCCCCGGCTTGGACCAACAGACGGCAGTATTTGCGTCCGACCGCCCGGGTAGCAATCAGTCCGTGAGCAACATTCTGGCGTCGAACAAGACAGTGAACACCGGCGATCCGCAGGTCACTCCGTTCGGAATGGCAATGCTCGCAGCATCTATCGCACGCGGCAGTGCTCCGACGCCGATGATTGTGTTCGGTCAGCCGGCCACCACTGACGTCGCCGCATCCCCATTGCCGGCCGATGTGAACAACCGTCTGCGCGACTCCATGCGCGGCGCCGGTGGGCTGGTGGGGTACCCCGATCTCATGGCGGCGGGGGCTGCGAGCGGTGACGATCGCTGGTTCTTCGGATCACGCGGTGACCTGGCATTTGCAGTGCTCGTCGCTGATGCGGACGGCAACGACCGGGCGCAGCAGATGACGGAGAAGCTCTTTCAGGAGCTTGCCAAGCCTGCCGACAAGTAGGTACCGGCACCGGGTAGGTTCATGATTCGTGAACCTGCTCGATTTCGGATTCCTCGTCGTAGCGGGATTTTTCAGCGGACTCGTCGGATTTGTCACCGGACTGGCATCCATCGTTTCGTATCCCGCGTTAATCAGTGTCGGATTGTCGCCCGTCAGTGCCAACATGACCAATACTGTTGCGCTGGTTGCCGTCGGCGTCGGAGCGTTGGCGAACTCCTCCCGTGAGGTTGCCGACACCGGGCCCAAACTTGTTCGGTGGGGTTTCTATTCGGCACTCGGCGGTGTTGTCGGGGCACTGATTCTCATGCTTGCGCCGGAAGGATCCTTCGAATCCGTCGTACCGGCGATGGTTGCTTTCGCGGCACTCGCATTGCTACTGCAGCCGAAAATTCGTGAGCTTTCCGGTGGGGGAGAGCGTCCGGGAATCTACTCCGCGGCACTGTTTGCCGTTGCCGTCTACGGCGGTTACTTCGGTGCCGGCGCGGGCGTGATCTTTCTTGCGGCAACGCTGATCCTCACGTCCGAAACAGTGTGGCGTGCAACGATCCTGAAGAGCTTCTTTCTCGGTATCGCGAATCTGGTTGCAGCGCTCATCTTTGCGTTCTCCGGACAGGTGCACTGGGTGGCTGCGCTGGCGATGGCTCTCGGCGCGTTGGCCGGTGGTTGGTGCGGACCTCCCGTCGTCAAGAAAATCCCGCCATCGGTACTGCGCGTGGCAGTGGCAATGGCGGGATTCGCTCTGGCGCTGTGGCTGTGGGTCAAATAGCTACTGCACGCCCTGCATCAGCTTCTTGATCCACGGCGACGCGACCGCGAGAATGACTCCGATTCCGATCGACGTGAATCCGATGACCAGGAAGAACGGCTTGCTGTCGTCGATGTCGAAGTAGCCCGCCAAAGTTCCCGCCATCGAAGTGCCCAACGCAACGGACAGGAAGAACAACGCGACCATCTGGGTGTGGAAATGCTCCGGCGCGAGTTTGGTTGCGAGAGAAAGACCAACGGGGGAGAGGAACAGTTCCGCGAAGGTGAAGAGCAGGAGCACTCCCGCCAGTCCGAGGAGTGGCGCGCTGTTCGGTCCACCGCCGGTGATGGGGATGAAGGCCAGAAATGCCAGACCCATGATGCCGGTACCGATTGCGAACTTGATGGGCGACGACGGTTGGCGTGGCCCGAGTTTGGTCCACATCGCTGCAAAGACACCGGCGAAGATGATGATGAACACCGGGTTGATGGATTGCACCCAGGTCGGCGGAAAATCCCAACCGAAGAGGTTGCGGTCCAACAGTTTGTCCGAGATGACGGGCACGGTGGTGAACTGTTGCTGGAACAGCGACCAGAAGGCCGCGCTGGCAATGAACATCGGAATGAACGCGAATACTCGACTGCGTTCGACCTTCGTGATGTTCTTGCTGGTCAGCATGAGCAGGAAGTACCCGACCGACGCAATGATGGTCAAGCCGACCACGATGTCGGACATGTTGTCCGCTCGGATCAGCCCGGTGATCGACGCGATGGACACCACGATGATCGCAACGATGCCGATACCGATGTAGACCGGACGCTTCTCCGGCGGGAGCGGATTGCCCGGGACTTCACCGATACCGCGAAGGTGCTTGCGGCCCAAGGTGTACTGAATCAGGCCCAGTGCCATGCCGACGGCGGCGAGGGCGAATCCGGCATGGAATCCCCACTCCTTCTGCACCGCGCCGGTCAGCAGCGGACCGACCAGTCCGCCGATATTGATTCCCATGTAGAAGATGGAGAATCCGGCGTCGCGACGTTCGTCCTTCTCGGAGTACAGATCTCCGACCAGAGATGTTGCGTTTGCCTTGAGCCCGCCACTGCCGAACGCGACCATGACCAGGCCGATGCCCACACCCCATAAGCCCGGGAACACCGCTAGCGCGAGGTGGCCGGCCATGATCAGCGAAGCGCTGTAGAACAGGGTCCGTTCGGAGCCGAGCAGGCGGTCTGCAACCCAGGCGCCCAGAATCGTGGACAGATAGACGGTGCCGCCGTAGGCGCCGACAATGCTGGTCGCGGCGGCCTGGCTGATGCCGAGGCCGCCGTCGCTGACGCTGTAGTACAAGTAGTAGATCAGGATGCCTTGCATCCCGTAGAAGGAGAATCTCTCCCACATCTCCACACCGAAGAGGTTGGCCAGCGCAAATGGCTGGCCGAAGAACCCTCGGTCTTCTTTTTCGCTACGTTCGACCGGCTCCGTGGTGTTGCTCATCCGAAAAGTGTCCTACTTCTACGGACATTTCGGGACCGTCGACACGGTTACGGCCGGGCGCGAATTTTTGCGACCACCGGCAGCAGAGCGCGCCAACCGAGAATGAAGGCGCCGAGGAAGAGCGTGGCCACCACGATGAAACTGAACTGCGTGCCCTGACCGCTGAGAACTCGAAGCAGCATTCCGAAGACGAGGGTGGAGAGCCACACGACCACGCCGGTAGGGATCAGGAGAGTGGCGTCGAACTTGTCGCGGTAGAGCGCGAGCGTGCCGGACCAACCGATGACCAAGCCGGTAAGGAAGGGCCAGGCAGTCATCGTCAACCCGGCGAGCGCATTCGCTTCGTCGTGGGTACGACGGCCGATTGCGCAGAACACGATCACGATTACGGCGTCGATCAGGAGGGGGAGCGTGTGCTTCTTCACGCCGTCAACCATACGACTGTGCGCCTTTATTAACCGCGGGCGGTTAATAAAGGCGCACAGGGGCGAAGGCCTTAAGCCTGCAGAGCAGCCTCGATCTCGAGGGTCAGGGTGATCTTGTCGCCGACAACCGTTCCGCCGCCTTCGAGGGGCATCTCGAGGGAGATGTCGAAGTCCTTGCGGCTGATGACGGTGGTGGCTTCGAAGCCGGCAACCGGGCCGTTGCCCATGCCCGGGTTGACGCCGTTGAACTCGAGGTTCATTTCGATCTGGCGGGTTACACCGTGGAGTGTGAAGTCGCCGGCGAGGACGAAGTCGCTGCCCTTGGCGCGCACTGCGGTGGACTTGAAGATTGCCTTCGGGAACTTTTCGACGTCGAAGAAGTCAGCGGACTTGATGTGGCCGTCGCGCTGCTCGTTCTTGGTGTTGATGGAGTCGACGGAGATCTCGGCCTCGGCGGAAGGCGTGCCGTCCTCGGCGACCGTGACGGTTCCGGAGAACTCGTCGAACGTTCCGCGAACCTTGGAGACCATGAGGTGGCGAACCGAGAAAGCGACGGCCGAGTGAGTGGGGTCGATGACCCAGGTTCCGGCGGTCAATGCGGGCAAGGTGGTGGTGGCGGTGGTCATCGAAGCTCCTCGATAATTAGTTGAATGTTCAATTGCTTGTTGGTTCAACTATGAACCCTCGGGATTTCTTCCGCAACCCAGAGTGGCTTGCATCACACGGTGTGGATTATTACGTTTGCGGCTAAGCGCCCGGTTGTTGGCGACGCTCGAACTCGATAGCCATCTCGGCGTCGTCGTGACGAGTTGCGCGGAAAGAAATCAGGAAGACAATCCATCCGACGATAACCACCAGCACGAAACTCACCATGCGGTAGACGAATACGGACGCGATTGCCTGCGCGCCGGTGGCTCCGGCGATGGTGAGCGCCGTGATCAATGCAGCGTCCACGTAGCCCAGGCCGCCGGGCATCAGCGGAATACTTCCCACCGCCTTGGCTGCCGCAAAAGCGATCAGCAGCCCGGCAAACGAGGGTTGCGCACCAACGGCCCAGCATGCGAATCCGAGGCACGCCACGTCGGCAACACGATGGATTGCCGACCATCCGAAAGCGACGACGGTATCGGTGCGGCTCAGTTCCACCGAATCCAGTTGAGTGAGAATCTCGGACCAACGCGCCATTCCACGGTCTGCCGGGTTCTCGCGAAAGTTGTTGTATCGGGCAAGAACCCAATGTCCGACGCGCTCGATACTGCCGGGGTTCTGCGCGATGTACCGCAGACCGAAAAATATGAGAGCTACACCGATCATCGAGATGGTCATCGTGATCGGGCTGACCTTGGTGCCGAAAGCCAATGCACCGGTGGCGCCGAGAAGAGCCAGCGTCGCAGCTGCGATCACACCACACATCGCCAACTGCCACGAGGCGACTACCGGCGTCGCACCCCACTTGCGGGTCTGTTTGTACGTGAAGGCCGTGGAGAACACCTGCCCCGCGGGCAACGTCAGCGCCATCGCGGTACTCGCGTAGATGACCGAGAGGTTCCGGGCGTGCCCGGCCACCACCCCGGCAGCATTGAGGAGTCTCTGCTGAACCGATGCGTAACCGCTCAGCGACAAAGCCTGTGCGCCGACGCACGCCGCAACCCAACCCCAATGGATTTCCGTCAGCGTGCGCCACGATTCACTGAGCTTGGGCCAAAGGATGGTTCCCTCGACAATCAGCAGAGCGATCAAGGCCAGACCGACGACGTATTTCAGCCACCAGAAGCGCCCTCTGACCCGGCCGGATGCGGCCTTGGGCGGGGTATTTCCAGGCTGAGCCATTGACTCAGCCTAACCAATCGGTTCGGGATCGACCTCAGGATACTTTTCCGGCCAGGCCAGATGGGTGAGCCGCCGGCGCCCGCGAAGCTGGACCTGCTCGCCCAGTTCCCACTGCGCCTGTTCTTCCTCATCAGCGAAGTACAGTGCGCTCGTCGACGCGAGAACTCGGCTGGGACGGAACTTCGCAAGCTCCGTCAGACGCGAAGCCTCGTTCACCGGATCACCGATCACCGTGTACTCGAAGCGCTCCGCCGCACCGATATTTCCAGCGACCGCCAACCCCGCACTCACACCGATCCCTACGTCCAGACCGGTGATTTCATCGAGCTTGAAGCGCAGTTCGCGGGCCGCGGCAAGGGCAGCGGTAGGCGCATCCGGGCGGTCGAGGGGAGCGCCGAAGATGGCGAGCGCCGCATCTCCCATGAACTTGTTCACGAACCCGTTGTGACGGTCGATCACGTCGACCACAACCCGGAAGAACTCGTTGAGCAGTTCGACTACTTCGCCAGGCGGACGCTCGGCCGCAGCACCCGTCGACCCGACCATGTCGACAAAGAGGACTGCAACAAATCGTGTTTCGCCGCCGAGTTCGGTACCGAACTGCAAAGCGCGTCGAGCAACGTCTTCACCGACATGCTGACCGAACAATTGCCGGAGCAGCCTCCGCTCGTCGGATTCCTTCATCATCCGGTTGAACCCGACCTGCAGACGCCCGATCTCACTGCCGTCGAACACCTCGACACGAACGTCGGTGGCACCGCGCTGGACCCGCTCGATGGCCCGTCGAAGCTGGCGGATGGGGTCGGAGATCTGACTGGAAGTCAACATGGACAGCGCAAGAGCCTGCACGATCGCCATGATCGAGATCAACAGGATTGTCCAGGCCAACGAGTCGGGCGCGAAATCGAAGTCGCTGCTGAGTTGAGTGGCGCAGAGCAGGATGATGCCGGCGACGGGCATGAGCGTGCCCAGCCCCCACGTCATCGCCAGGCGGGTGCCGACGCCCGGAGCCATCGTCCGGTCGAATTCGCCTTCGCTGAGAGCTTGGGCCGCGACGGGTCGCAGGATCCGCTCGCCGAGCATGTACGTGAATCCGAAGGTCGTGGTCGCAGCCATGCACACGGTGACGACCACCGCGATAGCCAATCCGGGTACCTCGTTGATGGTCAGCAGCACGAAGATGACGCCGCCGAGGACCCAGAGAACAAGGTGGACGATCGCCTGCCGGAGCGGGGCATGCAGCGCTGCCATCTGCTCACTGCGTGTCGGCGGCCCGCCGCGCAATCGCCACCGAATGACCTTGCGGAGCATCATCGCCGCCGCAGTCAGACTGACAACTCCCGCAAACGCGAGGTAGATCCCGAATATCGCAAAGTTACGGACATGCTTGGCGACGATCGAGTCGGACTCCTGGATGGGCACGCCGTACCGGACGAACGCAAAAACCAGTACTGCACCGAGCAAATTGGCCGCGAGCATCGAGAGCATATAGATGGGCCATCGACTGCGGATCGTCACCGCTATCGCTCTGTATGAGGCCCGCACAGCGTTCAATTTAGCTGGCTGGGGTCGAACTGTTGGTATGCGCGTCCGATTTTGCGTCCTCCCTCGCTTGTCGGCATAGAGAGTTAGGCTCCCGATGTGAACGCAAATGTGGGGAATGCGGACGGGGATTTCGGTCTGAGCGAGTCCGAGCGGGTATGAGAAAGCCCATCAGCGCCGACGCCCAGGCAGTGCATCCCGGCGTGCGCATCGCCGCCGAATGGTCATGGCGCCTCATCATGATCTTCGCGGGCTTGGCCGTCCTCGCCTACGTAGTATTGCGACTCGAGACAGTGCTCATTCCGGTGGGACTGGCGCTCCTGGCGTCGGCGCTGCTGGTGCCGTTGGTGGACCGCTTGCAGGCGTGGGGTGTACCGCGATCCGCAGCGGTAATCCTCGTACTGCTCGGCGCGATCGGAATTGTCGCCGGAATCTTGGCCTTTGTCGTCGCGCAGTTCATCGACGGACTGCCACAGCTCACCGACCAATTTGCCGCCAGCGTCACCCAGATCCAGAACTGGCTGACCAGCGGCCCGCTCCATTTCAGTGAAGATCAGATTCGGCAGGCCGGCGATTCCATCGTGAAGTCGGTGCAGTCCAATCGTGAAGAACTGACCAGCGGCGCCCTGACCACGGCAACCGTCATCGGTGAGATATTCACCGGTGCCTTCCTGACCCTCTTCACTCTCATCTTCTTCCTGTACGGCGGCGATCAGATCTGGGGATTCGTCACCAGGATCGTTCCGCGTGATTCCAGACGCCGAGTACGGATCGCCGGGTCCGCCGGCTTCGGATCGCTTATCGGATACGTACGCGCGACAGTTGCAGTTGCCGCTGCGGACGCCATCGGAATCGGTTTGGGCCTGGTCATCCTCGGTGTTCCGCTGGCCATGCCCTTGGCTTCGCTGGTGTTCGTCGGCGCGTTCATCCCGATTATCGGCGCCTTTCTCACAGGCTTTCTCGCAGTTCTCGTTGCCCTGGTCACGAAGGGACTCCTGACCGCCCTGATCGTGCTCGGCATCATCATCGGCGTGATGCAACTCGAAGCGCACGTCATGCAGCCGTTGCTGCTCGGACGAGCGGTTCGACTGCATCCATTGGCAGTGGTTCTCGCGATTACCACGGGCATCGTCCTCGCCGGGATAGTCGGCGGACTCCTCGCAGTACCCATCGTCGCCGTCCTCAACACGGCAATTCGCTCGTTGCTCGCAGACGACCCTGAGACTGTGTACGAGCAACTGCACGTCGAAGATCCCGAGACACCCCTCTACCCGGCGCAACCCGACGAAGTGCGAACCGAACCGCGAACCGAAAATCCGATCGCACCGAGCGATGTCACACCCGATGACTGAACCTGAACTGCCTGAACCTGCACAGCCTGAATCTGAGCTGCCTGAACCTGCCGGCCGACGGCGATTGCACTACCGGCCCACCGTTTCCGGAGTAGACACCGATCCGGATGCGCCGCTGTGGCGGGCCGCGCAGGCATTTCGGCTGGTCACACTGATCTACGCGATCAGCTATCAATTCGCGTCGGCTTCGGACTACACAAATTCACGTCTCAGCTGGTTCTTTGTCGCGCTGATGGCGGTGTGGTCCGGAGTCTCCGCGGTATTGCTCGCCGGCGGAACGGTTCCGCACACCGGTACGCTCAAACGTCAGATACAGCGGCGACGTCGGATACGCACTTACGTCGTGCTCACCGATCAAGTAGTCGTCATTGCATTGATGGCGTCGACGAGGCTCGTCTCCGACCCCGAGTGGTACCAGAATCACCAGACCTTGCCCACCACACTGTGGGCGACCAATGCGGTGATTTCTGCGGCTATTCTCGGTGGCCCCTGGCTCGGAATCGCGTCGGGCGTTCTCATCTCCGCGGCGAGCGCGATCATTCGCGACCAGATCAATCTCGATCTGTGGCGTGACGCCACAGCCCCGGTCCTGGTCTCGGTGGGTTTGGCGCTGGGCGTGGCCACCACCACCGCCAGACGCGCCCATTTCCAACTCGAACAAGCGGTGCGTCTCATCGCTGCTACCGAAGAACGCGAACGGCTTGCCCGAGAAGTTCACGACGGAGTTCTGCAAGTTCTGGCGATGGTTCGAAGACGAGGTGCTGAACTCGGGGGCGGCGCCGCGGAACTCGCCGAACTGGCCGGGGAACAGGAAGTCGCGTTGCGGATGCTCATCTCCGAGCAGAGTTCCGGCGTCACCGCCGACGTCGGTGGCCAGAGCGTAGACCTCGCTCCACTGCTCACCACTCAGGCGAGCACAACCGTTTCCGTTTCCACTCCCGCCCACCCGGTGGTTCTCGGTCGCGACTGCGCAATCGAACTGGCCGCAATCGTCGACAATGCCCTGTCCAACACGGCTCTCCACGCCGGACCTGGCGCCAAAGCGTACGTACTTCTCGAGGATCTGCCCGGCGAAGTCATCGTCAGCGTCCGCGACGACGGCGTTGGCATCCCGGCAGGTCGTTTGGCTGCCGCCGAAGCCGAAGGCCGCATGGGAGTATCGAAGTCCATTCTCGGTCGTGTGGCGGCGCTCGGCGGCACCGCAACCCTGCACACCGGCCCCGGGGAGGGCACCGAATGGGAGATCAAGGTTCCGAAGGGGAGCGATGACAGTGACTGAAGAAGGCGGAGTCGCGGGCGTTTCCGTGATGGTGGTCGACGATCATCCGATGTGGCGAGACGGAGTGTCCCGAGACCTCGAATCAGCCGGGTTCACCGTGACAGCCACCGCTGACGGTGTCGAGCGCGCCCGCAATCGGGCAGCCGCCGTCAAGCCGGACGTCGTTCTCATGGACATGCACCTGACAGACGGAAACGGGGCCGAGGCCACCGCAGCAGTGCTCGAAGTCTCGCCGAACAGCAAGATTCTGGTGCTGTCAGCATCGTCCGAACGCGACGACGTTCTCGACGCGATCAAAGCCGGAGCATCCGGCTACCTGGTCAAAAGTGCCTCCGTCGCGGAACTGCTCGACGCAGTACGAGCCACCTACAACGGGCAGGCAGTATTCACCCCGGGCCTTGCCGGACTGGTTCTCGGCGAGTACCGGCGGATGTCCAGTGCCCCGGCTGACGACCGCGCACCGGAGGTTCCCAGGCTCACCGAACGTGAGACCGAGGTACTGCGACTGGTTGCAAAGGGCCTCAGTGCCAAGCAGATTGCGACGCGGCTTTCCCTGAGCCATCGAACCGTCGAAAACCATGTACAGGCCACGCTCCGCAAACTGCAGTTGGCCAACCGGGTGGAATTGACGCGCTACGCAATCGAGCAAGGACTCGACTAGCGCTTATCCTGGAGGCATGGAGGCCAGGAATCTACGAGTATCGGATGCAGAGCGAGAGCACGTCGGCGAATTGCTGCAGAAAGCAGTCGGGCAGGGAATGCTCTCGCTCGGTGAGTTCACCGAACGTATGGACACCGCGTTGGCCGCGAAGACTCGCGGTGAACTGAACGCCGTGCTGGCAGATCTTCCCGGCATCACCTTGATCTCGGATTACGAACCGCCGGCGTATCCGGCAGGCCAGCCCGGCTACCCGTATCCGCAGGCCCAGTACCCGCAACCTCAGCAGACGCAGTATCCCCAGCAGGTTCGGTATACCCAGCCGCAACCGCCGGTCGGTGTTCCCGCAACCGGGCCGTACGGCGCGGCCAACGCAGCGATCGTTCGTGGACGCATGTCGACGGTGACCCGAAACGGGGCCTGGATTGTTCCGCCATCGGTGGTGATCGACACCCGAATGTCCAGTGTCACCATCGATTTCACCCGCGCAGTCATGCAGACTCAGATAGTGCACGTCTCGATCAACGACTATGCGAGTTCGATTGCGCTGATCGTTCCCGAGGAAGCCACCGTCGACATGAACGACGTCGAAGCCATCGGAGGCAGCGCTTCCAACAAGGTGCGCAGCGGGCCGCACATGGGTCCGTTGCATCTTGTGGTGCACGGCAAGGTCCGTTTCGGTAGCGTCACCGCCAAACATCCCTTCGGGACGACCTTCCGAAAGATCCTGGGTTCCTGATCTGAAGAAGCACCCGGGGCAATCGAGTAGTACTACTCATCTGAATCCGGGTCTCCGATAGCAGGCTCGGAGTATGACCACACCAAGTTCTCCGGGCGTCGATCCGCGACTCGTGACGGCGTTGTCGACCGAATGCGAGAGTATCGGTCGAGCGCTGCACCACCTGGGGCAGAACCTGTCGATCCTGCAGTCGCAGTTGGTGAGTGTGCCTGCGCAGATGCCTGTGCAGGTTCCGCCCCCGGCAGCTCCGTCTCATGTTCCGCCGCTGCAACAGCAGTACGCTCCGGCACCCCAACAGCAGTACTCTCCGCGGCCGCAACAGCAGTATGTTTCGGCGCCACAGCAGTATGTCGGCGCGCCGTACACCCGTCGTGAGCCGTGGTGGCAGCGCGACGGAGTGATCAGTCGGCTACTGGCGATTGCCGGCGTCTCGGTCACCTTGATCGGGGTTGTCATGCTTCTGGTGCTGGCGGCTCAGGCCGGATTCTTCGGGCCACCGCTCCGCGTCATCGGTGGTGCCGCGCTGTCCGGGGGATTGATCTTCGCCGGATTTCGGGTGTACGGACGCCCCGGCGGCCGGATAGGCGCAATTGCGCTGGTGGCTACGGGATTGGCCGGTCTCTACCTCGACGTCATGGCCGCGTCGGTCCTGTACGGCTGGCTCGTTGTACCGGTGGCGATGGTGGTCGCATTCGGAATTGCCGCTGCCGGAATTGCCGTGGCAGTGAAATGGGATTCCGAACCGCTTGCACTGCTGATCGTGCTCGGCGCTGCACTGCTGGCCCCGGTGCTGACGGGTGCAATCACATTGACGCTCATCGGTTTTCTGGTCGCAATCCAGCTGGCGGCATTCTCCGCCCAGCTTGGTCGAGAATGGAAGTACCTGGGCTTGGCTCGAACGGTGCCGGTGGTACTCGCACTCGTCGTCGCCGTTGCTTCGGGGCTCATTTCCGGCGCAACCGATAGTGAAGCAGCTCAATTGGTTGTCTGCGCAATTCTTGTCGCTGCGATCGGCTTGACCTCTTCGGTTCTGGTGCAGCGCGCCGGTTCACCTTCACGCGGCGGCGTTCCGGGCGGATGGTCGAGTGCAACCTTCGTTGTTGCGACACTCCCGCTGATCGCTGTCGGCTTGCTCCTCGACCGTCAGATGGTGGCCGTGCTGTACGGCGTCACGGCTGCGCTTCTCCTGTCCGGAGCTGCGGTGGGCCGTGCTCTGTCGGCTAACCTTCGAATGTCAGTTGCCGGCGCCGGGGCATTGGCGCTGCTGCTCTGCTGCGCGGCGGGATCTCCTGAATCGTTGATCGCCGCAGTTCTTCTCGTGGTTGCGATGATTTTCTTCGGTGTTGCATTCTCGGCCGGATCGCGATTCGTGTTCGCCCTCGGATCGATCTTTGCCGCGGCCGGGCTGATCGGATTCCTGGTGTCGGTTCCGCCCGCGGCGCTGATGACGGCTCGGGCTGCGTCGGCGCACCTCGATGCGATCTCTGCCTTGACAGGCCTCGCTGTAATCGGCGTACTCATCGCCGGTGCGTGGACGATCCGACGACTGAAGTTGGTAGACGAGAACAACATTGCCACGATCTGGGCCCTCGCCGGTCTGGGTGCCCTCTACGGATTGACGTGCGCACTGGTGGCTTCGGGCATCGAGATCTGGGGCGCGGCAACAGGATTTGTGTTCGGCCACAGCGCCGCGACCGTAGTGTGGATGCTGGCAGCCACATCTGCCCTGGTGTACGGCCTGAACAACCGCCGGCACGCGCACGTGATGCTGGGAACCGGGCTTGCGCTCACCGGCGCCGCGCTAGCGAAGCTCTTCCTGTTCGATCTCGCAACACTCAGCGGTCTGGTGCGTGGTGTTGCATTCCTCATCGTCGGACTGCTGCTCCTGCTTGTCGGGACGCGCTACGCACGCGCATTCGGCAAGCAGGAACAGGTCAACTCTGCTTCTTCTGCCTCGCAATGAGTTCGCTGACACTGACGGCATTGTTGTCGTCAGGGCGGTGGCGTCCACTGGCTGCATCCTCCGCAGTGCTTCCGGTGACCGCAGTGCTTCCGTTGACGGGGGTTTCGGTGACAGGCTGGCTGGCACCGTTGTGTGCAGTCCCGTTGCTTGCACTCCCGTTGCTTGCACTCCCATTGGTTGCGACAGTTGCTCGCACGACGGGAAGTGGCCTCGATGCGGGCGGCGTCGCCTCCGTGGTGCGCAGATCCGACAACCAGCTTTCGATCGGACGTTCTTCGGCTGCAGTGGGAGACGCCGGTGTAGGTTTCACAGCCTTGTACATCGGGTTGGGAACCGGCGCTTCGATCAGGTCCTGCGGGGCCGTAAGAGGTGGCCGGTCCGTACTGCGGCGCCGCGGCGTCTCGCCGGGCTTGACGGTGGGCGCTTTGACGGACATTTCGCCGAGGGGGATGGGCTCGGTGAGGGGGTCTGGTTCACGTTTACCCGAAGCCGGCGTGATGGGAGGCTGCACCCGAGATGTCGCGGTCTTGGCGAAGCCTGGTCCGGCGATCGCGCCGACAGGCATGAGCTGCGGGATGTTGGCGAGTGCAAGCTCACTGTCCAGAATCGGCTCGCCGAGACCGATCTTTTCCTGGATACGTTTCATCCAGGCCGGAGCCCACCAGCAGTCGTCGCCGAGCAGCTTCATTGTGGCGGGCACGAGGAACATACGGATGAGCGTGGCGTCGATGACGAGCGCCGAGATCATGCCGTACGAGATGTACTTCATCATCACGAGTTCGGACAGGCCGAATGCAGCGGTCACCACGATGAGGATCAGAGCGGCCGCAGTGATGATTCGGCCGGTGTGCGCAGTTCCGATACGGATTGATTCGGTCGTGCTTGCGCCCTGGGCGCGGGCCTCCACCATGCGGGAGAGCAGGAACACTTCGTAGTCGGTGGAGAGGCCGTACACGATCGCGATGATCAGGACCAGAACTGGCGACATGATGGGGCCGGGCGTGAAGTTGAGCATCTCGGAGCCATGTCCGTCGATGAAGATCCAGGTCAGGATTCCGAGTGTCGCCCCCAATCCGAGGGCACTCATCAGAGCTGCCTTGATAGGCAGGACCAATGATCCGAAGGTCAGGAACATCAACAACGTCGTCAGCAGAAGGACCGTGACGACCATCAGCGGCAGGCGGTCGAGGAGTGCGTCGACGCTGTCCTGCTCGATGGCGGGGGTGCCGCCGACGAGGACCGTCGTACCTTCAGGCCATTCCGCGGACCGGAGGTAGTCGACGGTGGGACGAGCCTCGTTGCGTTCGGTCAGGCCCGCTTTGAGGACGTTGACGCCGTTCTTCGTCGCCTGCTCGGGAGTGAACTTCTCGACGAGTCCCGGAGCGGTGTTGGCCGTCTTCATGATCTGGCCGAGAGCTGCATTGTCTGCGCCCTCGATGACCAGACGGACAGGCTCGGTGCGGTTACCCGGGAAGAGTTCGTCGAACTCGGCTTGCGCCACGCGGGTGGGACTGTTGGGCGGCAGATACGTCTCGTTGATGCCACCGAACTTTATGCCGCTGAGCGGAATGATCATCAGGAGCAAAGCGACGATGATCGGGATCGCGACTTTGAGCGGATGTCGCATCACGAACGTGGTGAGCTTGCCCCAGAACCCGTTCTCGATTTCTTCGTTGGTCTTGGTCTGACGCAGTCGCTTGAAGGTCAGGGCGTCCACCCGTTTGCCGAGAATTCCGAGAATTGCGGGCAGGATCGTGACGGACGCAATCGCGGCGAGCATGACGGCGGCGATTCCGCCGTAGGCAACGGATTTCAGGAAGCCCTGAGGGAAGAGTAGAAGTCCGCCGAGGCTGACCGCGACCATCGTGGCCGAGAACATGACTGTTCGACCGGCCGTCATGACGGTTCTGCGGACTGCGGAAGGGATGTCGTGCCCCTCGGCTATCTCTTCGCGGAATCGAGTGACGATAAACAAGCCGTAGTCGATGGCAAGACCCAGTCCGATCAGCGAGACCACGGGCGCAACAAATGCGTTGACCTCGGTGAAATTGGTGATCAGACGGATGATGCCGTTGGCCCCGATGACAGTGAGGCCACCGATGATCAGGGGGAGTGCCGCAGCGACCACGCCACCGAACACGAAGAACAGCAAGATACCGACGGCGGGAATCGCGAGCATTTCCATGCGCTTGATGTCATTGGCCATCGTGTCGTTCAGAGAGTTCGCCACCGGCTGCAGGCCGGCCAACTGAACGTCGACGCCGTCGATGTAGAAGGCGCTCTCGACGTCGCGGAAGTTGTTGGACACAGCTGTGTCGTTGTCGCCCGCGATGGCGACGCTGGCCACCGCGTGCTGCCTCGTCGGATCCGCCAAGGCGGCGACGGAGAGTCCGTCGCCGACCTTGAAGTACGAACCGTTGATCTTCATGATCTGGTCGGGGTGCTCGGCGACGAGTCGTTTCAGGCTGTCGATGACTTTCGCCTGGAACTCGGGATCGTCGACGGTCTTGCCTTCAGGCGCTGTATACAGCGCCAAGACGTCGCCCGTTGTGCTCCGCCCGAATGTGCCGTCAGCGAGTTTGGCAGCCTCGACCGATTGCGATCCCGGATCGTCCCAGCCGCTCTGGCTGAGGTGATCTTGCAGGCTCAGACCGTAAGCGGCGAGCCCAAGAAGACCCGCCACCATGACGGCGATGACGGTGAAGCGGGCACGGTAGACGATGCTTCCCCAGCTGGCGAACACTGATCAACTCCTATTCGGCAACACTTTTTCGCCCGATGAGCAGGGCGGAAAGCGGTCGGAACGGCTGCAACCAGGCGCCCTCGTCGGGCAGAGTATCCAGGCTTACCCGCGGCAGAGGCTCGCGGAAGACGCCGGGAATGTCCTCGAGATCGACGAAGTCCAAGATGTCGGACGACACAGCCCAGCTGGCGTGCTCGCGGAATCCGAGTACTTGAACCGGAATGCCGGTTGCTGCGATGTTCTCCAACGGTTCGCGGAATGCTTGCCCGTCGGCGGACGCGACCATAATTCCGGCCAAGCCCTCGCCGTACCGCAGAGCGATGTGCTCGAGCATGTCTGAATCGACATCGCTGTCCTCATCGACCTTCGGCTTGGCGAACACCGCAAAACCCACATTACGCAACGCTTCGACCCAGGGGCGTACAACGTCGGCGCTGCCGGTCGCGATGTTCGTGAAGACTGTCGCTTCGGGCTCGAGAGTGCCGATTTCCCGAGTGGACAGCTCAGCGGTGCGCGAGAGTAGCCAGCGGCCGAGAGCGTCGAATCGTGGCCGGTAGGCGGCCGTCGGGCGTCCACCGAGGATGGCACCGAGGCCCATGTCCAGGTTAGGGGCGTCCCAGACGAGAAGTACCCGCTTGGGGTGGCGGGAGTCACGACCGAGGTCGAGGGGAGATCCTGATGACGTGACGTCGTCAGATAGCTGTTCGCTGACACTCATGCTCTGATCTTCCCCCATATGAACTCGTTGATTGCACTTCCGACTTGATGGGCCTTGTCCTCGAACTTCGTGACAGGCCGCTCATGGGTCATCGGGGACTCCCAATCGAGTGCCGTCAGCAGAGGCTCCTGGTTACCGATTTCATCGATCCATTCGGCGTAGTCGGCATGGTCTGTGGCGACGTGAAGAACTCCGCCCGGCTTGAGACGGTTGGCGATCAGCGCGAAGGTCGGAGCCTGCAACAGGCGACGCTTGTGGTGCCGAGCCTTGGGCCACGGGTCCGGGAAGAACACGCGCACACCCGTCAACGATTCGGGGGCGATCATGTTTTCCAGAACGTCCATTGCGTCACCACGGAGTACACGAATGTTCGGGATTTCTTCGCGTTCTACCTGCTGGAGCAGCTGCGCAAGCCCGGGGCGATAGACCTCGATGGCGACGAGATTGACGTGCGGCTCGGCCTTGGCCATCGCTGCGGTGGCGGTTCCGGTGCCCGATCCGATCTCGATGATCAGGGGTGCGTCGCGTCCGAACCAGGCGTTCGCGTCGAGGGGGTATCGGACACGTCGGCGCCGATGAGCGGCCACTGACGGTCCCACGACTTCTGCTGTGCGTCGGTCAGCGCACCCCGGCGCGAGCGGAAACTTGTCACGCGCGGATGGAGACGGGAACCCTTGGATTCTTCCGTCTCGCCAGCGTTCGGGGTTGGCAGTGCGTGCTGATCGGCTTCGTTCACGCGTCCATTGTCACGCATGAGCGCCATATATCGCAGACGGGTCTGAAGTTCGACTTGAGGCTTTCTGTGAAAAGCGCGGAAAACAGGACAGGAATCCGTGTAATTCAACACCGGATGACGTGCCGGGAACAGCTCCCGCGAAGTGGACCTGACAGAATCTGGCCAGCACGAGGGGAGCGTGGGGTGGGGATGAGAACTGGGGCTCGATTGATGTCCGCGGGTTCGCTGGAGGATGCGAGCGCGGAACCGATGGACGAATTGAGACGGCTCGCGTACCGGCTGATGCCGATCGATCAGCGCGCCGCAGAAGCCGTGCATTCGATTGTCGGATCGCTGACAGCGCCGCTGCAGGTGCTTGTTGCCGGACGAAGCGGAGTGGGTCGGTCGGCAGTGGTCCGGTTGCTCGAAAGTGACAGCAGAGCGACGCGTCGTGTCGGCGGTGCTCCGGTGATCCCGACGGAGACGCGAGCATTAGATGTGCCGGGGGCAAGTGATCCGGACCTGACCCACCACTGCGTCGTGTACGTGGTTGTCGACGGAATTCGTGATGTGGATCGGCGTGCAGCGGGGCGGTTGTCCGATCGTGGGCTTGTCGTCGTGAACAAGGCCGACTGCGTGGGTGACGGCTGGGGAGCTGCCGTCGGACGAGCCGCCGAGATTGCGGATGAGGTCGGGACTGCCACGGTTCCCCTGGTGGCGTTGACGGGAGAAGGCGGTGGCGTCTTTTTCGACGCCCTCGCCCGGATCCTCGAGACTGCGTGGTGGCGCAGAGTCGACGGAATGCGATCAGTACTCGACAGGCTTGCCGCCGTGGCCGACGCAGACGAGGCCGGCGCGCAGGACGAAGTCGAGCGGTACTTGGCTGACGAGAGCGGGGTGATCTTTGCCGCGACTGCAGCACTGGTGCGTCCGGAGTTGCAGGAGTTTGTCGCCGCAGCGCCCGCTTTGCCGAAGACGGTCGACGATGCGCTGTTGTGCGCAACATGGTGGGGCGGGCAGGCGCAACGCGAGCACTCTTCGTGGCCGGACGCGATTTCGCTCGTTCAGCGTGGATACGTCAGAAGGTGGGCTTCGCTCGGCGGCGGACCCGAGCGACCCGAGGTCGCTCCGTGACCGACGATCCGACGGGAGCGTCCGCCGCGATGCGGCCGGTGGTGGAGCGATGGAATCCGGCCGGGGCGTCGGGGAACGTCGAAGAAGGTGAATTTAGCAGTGCTGCAAAGGTTCTTGTTATCGGTCTGCCTCGGTGTGGGCGCGAAGAGGTGGAACAGTTGCTTCGCTCGCGCGCTGGATATGTCACCGTCGAGTGCGCGACCGACGCGATAATCGTGCTGTTGGTCATTGACGCCGCCAGCGTGATCGGAAGAGAAGAACTGGAGTTACTCGACGAGGCGGGGGTTGGTGGCGTTCCGTTGGCGGTAGTGCTGACCCGTGTGGACGTCTATCCGGACTGGGAATCCGTACGTGTCCGTGACCTGGGCATTCTTGCTGCCCATAGTGATGTCTACGGTGCCGCCGCCGTCATCGATTTGTCCGAGCACGATGGGGCGGCGTCGTTGTTCGCCGTTGTCGACGCAGTCCGATTGCGTGCCGTATCCCAGCCCGGCGGCGAAGTGATCGCGGAAACCCGAAGAATGATCGACCTCGAGATCCGAAATCTCCGCGAGAATGTCCCCGGCGTCGAATTACGTTCGGAGCGAGCACAGTTACTGACCGAACGTGACGGCCGACGCAGTGAACGTCTTGCCCAGATGCGAAGCCGGCTCCAACGGGCACGCGGTGATCTCACACAGCAGATTGCAGACACCACCCGTACGACGGTGGCGTCGGCACGCATCTGGATCGACGAGTCTGTCCGAGCTGAACTCCTGAGCTTGCCGGAGCGTCTCGAACATGAAGTTGCTAGCGACACAATCATTTTCGATGCCGCGATGTCCACTGCAGTCGGATTGGGGGAGGCCGGTGGCCATCTTCCCGTGCCGCGTTTTCCCGACGGACCGGCCGCGCGGCCGCGCGGGAACGAAGAGCGAATCACCGTGTTGGTCGGGGCATCGGCTGGACTCGGTTTGGGTCGGATCGCAGTCACTCCGTTGGAGATGATTCCGGCCCTGGACATTGCAAGCATTCCGGTGACCCTCGCGCTCGGCGGGGTAGCAGCGTGGTGGTTGAGTCGAGCGAGAGGCGTTGCCGCAGACCGAGCGCACGCTCGCGCCTGGTTGGTCGAAACGATGTCTACCGTGCGAGCGCAATGGGAGCAACGCGTACTGAACGGACTTCTCGACGCGGAAGTGGACCTCGGCAACGCGATCATGGCGGAAAGTCGTGAATTGATTGCGTCGGCGCAGGCTCGAATCGTGGAGATCGACGCCGAACTCCGGACGCTGAGCCAGGCGCATACCGGACAATTGGCAGCCTGTGAACGAGACCTTGCAGTTCTGAACGGATCCGGTCCCTGAGCAGGTTATCCACAGGCACAAACCTTCGAGGGGGAGGAGCTGCCGAAATCTGGTAATACTGATGAGTCTCGTCGTTCGGTAGGGGTTGCCGTAGCGAGGCGCAGCAGGCACTGACTACAGGGGGAACCATGGACAGCTTTCTGATCACGGCAGACAACGTCGACACAGGTCGGTTCGACGTCTGCCACCTGCCCGTCGTGCATCTGCCGGCCGAGGGCATCGATCCGGCAACGTTCGGACCGGGGTCGGGTGCCGTCGACGTCGGCGATCTGACGGTCAATCTCGACGCTTTCGATCTGGACGGGGACGGAATCGTCGACAGTCGCGTCATCCATTCCGACGATGCACTCGTCGTCGTCTCGGATTTCGATCACGACGGCGCCGTGGACCGCGTGGCGATGGTCGAAGCCGATGGCGACTACTCCGCGTGGGAATGCCACCGCGACGACGAAGGCCTGTTGGTCTGGGACCGCATCGACGCCGGGACTTTATGAGTGAAGTTGCCGGGACTTTTGGAGCAAAAGTGGCCGTTTGAGGCCTTCTCGGGCCGGGTACGCCGCCTGAATACACCATCTGAATCGTTTCTGTGACAATTCTGACCACACCCGATTACCTGCAGGTGAACAGCCAGCGTTAACCTCACTACATAGGACACCCGGCGTCCGTGGAATTCACGTGAGTGGATGACGCGGCTGGACCCCGTCGAGAGGGGGACACCGGGATCAACTGGTATCGGGGCGCTACCTGTGAAGGTGCGTCGTGTGTCAGAAGAACCCGGTTCCGGCTCACCCCAGGAGAGTTTGATGACCTCAGCGACCATTCCCGGTCTCAATGGAACTGACGGCACGCCCCCCACGCAGCACAAGGAACTCCTTGCGTGGGTGCAAGAGGTTGCCGAACTCACCCAGCCGGCTCGCGTCGTCTTTGCTGACGGCTCGGACGAAGAGTGGGACCGGCTGACCAACAAGCTGGTCGAGGCAGGCACCTTCACACGCCTCAACGACGAAAAGAAGCCGAACTCGTTCCTCGGCAATTCCGATCCTTCCGATGTGGCACGCGTCGAATCGCGCACCTACATCTGCTCGAAGGAAGAAGTCGACGCAGGCCCCACCAATAACTGGATGGACCCGTCGGAAATGCGCACCCTCATGGGTGACCTGTACCGCGGTTGCATGCGCGGACGCACCATGTACGTGGTGCCGTTCTGCATGGGACCCCTCGGCGCCGAGGATCCGAAGCTGGGCGTCGAGCTCACGGACTCCGAGTACGTCGTCGTCTCCATGCGCGTCATGACACGCATGGGTGCCCAGGTTCTCGAGAAGCTCGGCACCGACGGATTCTTCGTCAAGGCGCTGCATTCGTTGGGTGCTCCGCTGGCCGAAGGCCAAGCCGATGTCGCGTGGCCGTGCAACGACACCAAGTACATCACTCACTTCCCCGAGGATCGTGAGATCTGGAGCTTCGGTTCCGGCTACGGCGGAAACGCTCTCCTGGGCAAGAAGTGCTTCTCGCTGCGCATCGCTTCGGCAATGGCGCACGACGAAGGCTGGCTGGCCGAGCACATGCTCATCCTCAAGCTGATCTCCCCCGAGGACAAGGCCTACTACATCGCGGCGGCATTCCCGTCCGCCTGTGGCAAGACCAACCTCGCGATGATCCAGCCGACCATCCCCGGATGGCGTGCCGAGACCCTCGGTGACGACATCGCCTGGATGCGTTTCGGTGACGACGGACAGCTGTACGCCGTCAACCCGGAATTCGGTTTCTTCGGCGTGGCACCGGGCACCAACTGGTCCTCGAACCCCAACGCCATGCGCACCATCGACCAGGGCAACACGGTGTTCACCAACGTTGCACTGACCGACGACGGCGACGTCTGGTGGGAAGGCCTCGAAGGCGACCCGCAGCACCTGATCGACTGGAAGGGCAACGAGTGGACGCCCGAATCCGGCAACCAGGCTGCTCATCCCAACTCGCGCTACTGCACCCCGATGTCGCAGTGCCCGATCATGGCTCCCGAGTGGGACGACCCGAAGGGCGTGCCGATCTCGGCAATCCTCTTCGGTGGACGTCGTAAGACGACGGTTCCGCTGGTCACCGAGGCTCGCGACTGGCAGCATGGCGTCTTCATGGGTGCCACGGTCGGCTCCGAGCAGACCGCAGCAGCAGAGGGCACGGTCGGCACGGTTCGCCGCGACCCGATGGCAATGCTGCCGTTCCTCGGCTACAACGTGGGCGACTACTTCCAGCACTGGATCGACCTCGGCAAGGCTGCCGACGAGTCCAAGCTGCCCAAGGTCTTCTACGTCAACTGGTTCCGCCGCGGCGACGACGGACGTTTCCTGTGGCCAGGCTTCGGTGAGAACTCTCGCGTCCTGAAGTGGATCGTCGAGCGTATCGAGCACAAGGCTGCCGGCATCGACACCCCGATCGGCGTCGTTCCCACCGGTGACGCTCTCGATATCGACGGCCTGGATGTGTCGGCTGCCGACATCACCGAGGCTCTCGCGGTCAACATCGACGAGTGGAAGGCCGAGATCCCGCTCATCGAGGAGTGGTTCGACTTCGTCGGCGAGAAGCTGCCTACCGGCATTCGCGACGAGTTCGAGGCTCTGAAGCAGCGTCTGGGCTGAAGTCCCTTGCGTTCTAGTTCTTCTGCATGACCCGATGCCGCATCGATTCGATCTAATCGAATTGATGCGGCATTCGGCGTTTGAGGGCATTTTCGTGCTGATTCGGGTCGCTTCTGGTAATTTGACCGGCCCGGTTGAGGCATAGGCCACATCGAATGATGCAATACGTTGTCAGCGAAACGATCCGGTCGACACTGCGACCGCATGGAGGTACGGAAATGGCCGGAATTTACAACGACGTCACCGAGTTGGTCGGGCGCACCCCGCTGGTGCGACTCAACCGTCTTACCGAGGGTCTCGGCGCACAGGTTGTAGCGAAGCTCGAGTTCTACAACCCGGCAAACAGTGTCAAGGACCGTATCGGCGTTGCGATCATCGACGCCGCCGAGAAGTCCGGTGAACTCAAGCCCGGCGGCACCATCGTCGAAGGCACCAGTGGTAACACCGGTATCGCCCTCGCCATGGTCGGCGCTGCACGCGGCTACAAGGTCATCCTGACGATGCCTGAGACGATGTCCACCGAGCGTCGCGTCATGCTGCGTGCCTACGGCGCCGAGATCGTCCTGACCCCGGGCTCCGAGGGCATGGCCGGCGCAGTCGCCAAGGCCAAGGAAATCGTCGAGCAGACCGAAAACGCTGTCTCGGCCAACCAGTTCGGCAACCCCGCGAACCCCGCCATCCACGAGGCCACGACGGGCGAAGAGGTCTGGGCAGACACGGACGGCGCCATCGACATCTTCGTCGCCGGCATCGGCACCGGTGGAACCTTGACGGGCGTCGGCCGCGCGTTGCGCGCACGCAAGCCCGGCGTCCAGATCGTGGGCGTCGAGCCTGCCGATTCGCCCATCCTCACCGGTGGCCAGCCCGGCCCCCACAAGATCCAGGGTCTCGGCGCAAACTTTGTGCCGGACATCCTCGATCGCGAAATTTACGACGAGATCGTCGACGTCAAGTTCGACGACGCAGTCACCACGGCCCGCGCATTGGGTACGGATGAAGGCATCCTCGGTGGTGTCTCCTCCGGAGCCAACGTCTGGGCCGCACTCGAATTGGCGAAGCGCCCCGAGAATGCCGGCAAGTTGATCGTCGTTGTTGTCCCCGACTTCGGTGAGCGTTACATCTCCACCCCGCTGTTCGAACACATCCGGGACTGAGGTCAATGAGTATCCTCGGGACCATTCGCGAGGACCTGCAGGCTGCGCGCGGTCAGGATCCTGCCGCGCGCAGTAATGCGGAGAACGCGCTCGTTTACTCAGGGCTGCACGCCATCTGGTCGCATCGAGTTGCGCACAGGATGTGGGCAGTGCCCGCACTGCGCGGCCCCGCCCGGGTGCTGTCGCAGCTGACACGTTTTGCCACCGGCATCGAGATTCACCCCGGCGCCACCATCGGCCGACGGTTCTTCATCGACCACGGCATGGGCGTCGTGATCGGGGAAACGGCTGAGGTCGGCAACGACGTCATGCTCTATCACGGAGTCACCCTCGGCGGTCGTTCACTCGAGCAGGTCAAGCGTCACCCGACGCTCGAAGATCGCGTCACCGTTGGTGCGGGTGCCAAGATCCTCGGCCCCGTCGTCATCGGCGAAGGCAGTGCTATCGGCGCCAATGCTGTTGTGACGCGAGATGTTCCGGCTGATTCCATTGCAACCGGAATTCCCGCAGTGGCGCGTCCGCGCACCACCAAGGAGAAGTTGGTGGATCCGAACAGTTACATCGATCCGGCGATGTATATCTGAACTTGTTTGTCGGTGGCCGCCCCTCGTTTCGAAGGTGGGCGGCCATTGGCGTCTGTTCAGGCTCGTGTCAGGTGCCATCCTCGACGCCCCAGCAGCGCGGCAGTCAGAGCGCCCAATCCTGCTCCGAGGAACGGGAAACTGGCAAGTAGGAACCAATTCCTCGTCGGATTGGATTGAGAATCGAAGTAGAGGTTCAGTGACGCTTCGTAGTCCTGGCTCATCTGCACGTTAGTTAGCGGTGCGTACCCTCCCTGATACAGGATCTCGGTGTCGTCGGAGCTGGTCATTACGTCGATCAGAACGCCTAGCAAGGGAATTCCTCCGACTACAAAACCGAGAACCGCTAGGACAACGACCAGTGCGCGCATCAATCGAGAGTATCCGGGGCAGGCTCGACAATTGGGGGAGTGAGCACCTCTTTCATGAAGTGAGCACCCGTTCCGTCTTGATGGAAGGGGTGCCCACTGTGCACAAAGGGTGCTCACTCAGGCCGCGATGGACGGTTCTTCAGGCGTCGAGAGTGTCAGGATCGCCCGCACGACGCGTGGACTCTGCTCGAGTGTGCGCTCGAGTTCGCGCAAGGTGTGGGCGACTCGCGATTCTGCGTAGTCGCCGACCAGGTCGACGCTCGCAACCAGGTACACCTGCCGCGGACCGAGGTATTCCATGCGCAGGAACGTGATTCGGTTGATGTCGGGAAGCGCGGTGAGTGCTTCGATGCCGGCTGCGCGGAGCGTCGGCGATGCTTCTTCGCCGACCAGGAACCGGCGATTGCGATCGATCAGGATCACCGCGATCACGCCCAGCAGGATGCCGACGCAGATGGATCCGAGGGCGTCGGGAATCGGTGAGCCGGTGATCTGGTGCAGCAGCACGCCGACAAACGCGATGACCAAACCGATCAGTGCCGCAGCATCTTCGGCGAACACGGCCCGCGTCGTGGGGTCGGATGTGTTGAGTGCCTGCGCAAGTACGTCGCGGTTGACGGCTGCTGCTTCACCACGGAGTTGTTTGTACGCCTGGCGGAACGAGATGCCCTCGAGGATGAACGAGACTCCGAGAACTGCGTAGGCAACACCGAAGTCGGTGGCCGGCTCGGAATGGAATAGTTCCTGGATTCCGTGGGTGATCGACACTCCAGCGCCGAGGGCGAAGAGTCCGAGGGCCGCGAACATCGACCAGATGTAGGCCTCGCGGCCGTATCCGAGTGGATGTTCGCGGTCCGGGACTCGCTTCGATCGCCTGTTGGCGATGAGGAGCAGCACCTCGTTGCCGGTATCGGCCCACGAGTGGGTGGCTTCGGCGACCATCGACGCAGATCCGGTGATGATCGCGGCCGCTGTTTTTGCCGCGGCGATCACAGCATTTGCGGCAAACGCCAGTACGACGGTGACGGTGCTTTCGTCTTGTGATGCCTTTGTCTCGGTTTCGGTGCTCACGATTCTCAGGCTAGGCGGGGGCGGACGGTTTGGCGCTGTAAGTGAGCACCCTTTTCGTGCAGTGAGCACCCCTTCCGTCTTGATGGAAGGGGTGCTCACTGTGCACAAAGGGTGCTAGCTCAAGTCAAGATCAGCTCGTGTAGCCGGGGGGCATGAGCACGGACTTGCTCTCACAGAAGGCTTCGAGGCCTTCCGGTCCGTTCTCGCGTCCGATGCCGGAGTTCTTGTAGCCACCGAACGGTGAGCCGGCATCGAAGGCGTACCAGTTGATTCCGTAGGTTCCGGTGCGGATCTGCGCGGCAATTTCGAGGCCGTGCTCGATGTCGGCGGTCCACACGGAACCGGCGAGGCCGTAGTCGGAGTCGTTGGCGATCTTGATGGCCTCGTCCTCGGAGTCGTACGGAATCACCGACAAGACAGGTCCGAAGATCTCTTCGCGGGCGATGGTCATGGAGTTGTCGACATCGGCGAAGATGGTGGGCTCGACGTACCAGCCCTTGTCCAGGCCGGCGGGACGGCCGCCGCCGAGAACGAGACGAGCGCCCTCTTCCAGACCCTTGGCGATGTAACCCTCGACGCGCTCACGCTGCTTCTCGGAGATCAAGGGGCCGAGCTGGGCTGCCGGATCCGAAGGATCGCCGACGGTCATGTAACCGGCAGCGGTCTTCATTCCCTCGATGACCTCGTCATAACGTGAACGGGGAGCGAGGATTCGGGTCTGTGCAACACAGGCCTGGCCGGTGTTCATCAGGCCGGACATGACGAGCATCGGCATACCGGCAGCAATGTCGGCGTCCTCGAGGATGATCGCAGCGGACTTGCCGCCGAGTTCGAGGGAGCAGCGCTTGAGGTTCTGTGCCGCGATGGCGCCGATCTTGCGGCCGACGGCGCTGGAGCCGGTGAAGGTGATCTTGTCGATGTCGGGATGCGAGACCAGGTATTCGCCGGTCTCGGCGCCACCGGGGAGTACGGAGATGACGCCGGCGGGAACGCCTGCCTCGGCAAAGATTTCGGCAACCACATGGACGGAGAGCGGCGACTCGGGAGCCGGCTTGAGTAGGACGGCGCAGCCTGCGAGCAGAGCGGGAGCGAGCTTGTTGATCGCGAGGAACAGTGGAACGTTCCAGGCGAGAACGGCAGCGACGACGCCGACGGGCTCACGGGTGACCTTGGTCTGGCCGAAGACGCCGGTGCGCTTCTCTTCCCAGGCAAATTTGTCAGCGAGTTCGGAGTAGAAGCCGAGCGTCGCCATCGACGGGGTCTGCTGCATCATGGCGACCATTGAAGGCGGCTGGCCCATCTCGTTGGAGATGAGCTGGTTTAGTTCTGCGCTGCCCTCTTCGAGGAGCTTGGCGGCCTTCGCGAGGATCGCGCCGCGCTCGGCGGGCGTCGTCTTGGCCCACGGACCGTTGTCGAAAGCGTTGCGGGCAGCGGCGACTGCGGCATCGATGTCGGCGGGGGTGGCGACGGGGCAGCTTCCGACGAGCTCTTCCGTTGCCGGGGAGAACACTTCGAGAACCTGGTCGGTGGCGGGGGTGACCCACTCGCCGCCGATGTAGAGCTTGTCGTACTTTGTCATCACAATCATTCCTCGGTGTTGTCGGTCTGAGGTTCTGGGGCCATATCGGTGAAACTGGTAAAGCCGTAACGCTCGTGGGGTCCGATGGCGGCGACTTCGAAAAGTCCCGTGCCGTCGAAGGTTTGATCACCCTCGGTGAGATGGAATTTGCTGAGGTTGTCCACGGGGGAGAACATGCGCTGCATGGGTTCGAATTCGTGGACTTTGTGTCGCAGGCCTTGCACGACGAGTTCGCCTTGCCACATGCCGTGACGCCAGTCCTGCTCGAGTCCGTAGCCGGTGCCGATGCCGATGTGGTTGGCCAGCAACAGTTCACAATCGACGGTCAGTACCTCACCACTGGGGCGATGGAAGGTGAGGGTGGCGCCGGTGACGTCGCGGGTGGCGGGGCAGAAGATCAGATTATGCTCGGGTCGGCCGAGCCATTCCGTGTCGCGGCCCGGTTCCGGCCACACCCGCATCGCTTCTTCGATGAGGCGTCGACCCTGTGCGTCTTCCTGCATGATGACGGAGATGGTGAAATCGTCGAATTGCATGACGGAGTAGACCCAGAAGAAGTTCTGGATATCGTCGACGGCGCGGCGGCCGGGGGGTTCGGCCTCGCCGACCGGACGCACGCCCCACGAACGATCGCGGTTGCCGCGCCACGTTGTCGGGTCGATCGCGATCTTGTCACCGTCGACGGTGAGATTTCCTGTCCACGTTCCCGTTTGCAAGAAGCGGGACGTTTCGAAGGTAACTCGTTCGAGTTGGCGACGAAACTGCTTGGGTTCCAAGGCCGCCGGGATGGTGGCGTCGAAGGTGATGTCGAAGGAGAGATCGTATTCACTGCTCGGTTCGAGGACGACACGAAGTTTCTGCAGGCCTTCGAGGACCTCGATGCGCAGTGGTCCGACCGTGGTGTCGGTGCGGTCGGCACCGAGAGCCTTCGACATCCGAGCCACGATGTGATGGTCGCCGTGGCGGAGGACCGCAAAACCGTCCATGACACCGAGATTGGGGTACTGCCCCAGTCCGACGATGAGGAAGGTTTCATCGTTGTCAGTGGGGTAGCAGTTGAAGTAGTAGCGGTCGTAGAAGTTTCGGTCCGAGGTGGCAACGTGCCGGACAGGCTCGGCGATCTGGTGAATGGGGTAATCGTCCATCGGTGACAACATGCTCAGTTCACGCCTTCCCAGTAGGTGCCGTCGAGCATCGCGGTGAGTGATGCCCGGTGCAGGATCATGTCGTCCGGGTCTGCGGGGGTCTCGGCGTGGCCGAAAGCTATTGCACGGGCTTGGACGCGGTACATCACCGTGGCGTGTCGCAAAGCTGCGTAGGTGACGTAGTACTCCAGGTTGGAGGGGGTGTGTCCGGTGAGTTCGGCGTAGGTCGAGGCTACGTCCTGGAGCCGAAGGAAATCGGGCAGGCCAGGCAAGTTTGCAAGGGTGGCAAGATCTTCGAAGAACCTGTGCTGGAACACCATCCAGCCGAGATCCATCTCACGCGGGCCGAGCGCCGCCATTTCCCAGTCGAGCACCGCAGCAGGTTCGAAGTCCTGGTACATGACGTTCCCGATCCGGGAATCGCCCCAGCTGAGTACTGCGGGGGAGTCGTCGGCGGGGTTGTTGGCTTCGGCCCAATCGAGGCAGCGTTCGATGAGAGGTGACCGTGCTCCGTCCGCGACAGTCCACTCGTAGAATCGACGCTGATCGGCGATGTGTGCCGAGACTGCTTCTCGGGCAGTCGAACCCGATCCCGGGAGTTGAAGGAAGTCGAATCGCTCGAGCGGCTTCTCGATAGCGTGCAACTGGGCGAGAACCTTCACGGAACTGTTCTGAAGCGTCAGGCGCTGCTCCGGTGTTGCCTCGGTTACCCAGGATCCGAAGGTGTAGGGCATGACGTCTGGCGGAACCTGGCCGGAGATGCGTTCCATCACGAAAAACGGTGCGCCGAGAGCGTCGGAACCCGATTCGGACCAGTAGACGGACGGGACCGGAACGTCGGAATGCTCGCGGACCTGCGCCATCGTTCGGAACTGGGCTTCGAGGTCGTAGGTCGGAAAGATCGGCATGGTGGTCGCCGCCGGTGCAACGCGCGCGACCATCGGGTGGTGCTCGCCGTCCCACGTTGCGTCGAAGAGGATGGTTTCGCTGGACATGCCGTTGGCGGCAGGCAAGGTGACGTCGCCGACGGTCACGCTGGATCCGGCCGGTACTTTGGCCGCCATCCATCGCTCGAGGCGCTCACGCAGGTCTTCGGTGTCACGCTGGGAACTGCTCGGTCGGGCGACCTGAGCGAGATGTTCAGCTTCGTCTGCTGAGGCAACGTCGGAACTCATGGTCACCTCCTTCCACTGTTGTCGTGTGCCAAGCCTGCGATGTGTGAGTCGGAACACTAAAACACGTTACAGAAATAAGTACCAGACGGCATCCGTTTACTGGGACTTGCCTTGCAGAAATCGGGAAGGAACCCGTGTCAGATATCGACGTCGAGGGACAGCAGTCCGGCGCCCGTCAGAGTTCCGGCAGTCCCGAGTTGAGCGGGCACGATGCTCAGGTCCGAGATGAATGACAATCGGGCATGTCGGGCAGCCGCTTCGAGGAGCGGTTCCCACAGCGGTGGGCCGGCCTGGGAGAACCCGCCGCCCAGGACGGCAAGGTTCACATCCAGTAGAGCCGCGGCGGACGCGATCGCGATCCCCAAGGCGTGGCCTGCTCGCGCAAGCGCCGCAGTTGCTACGGGGTCACCACCGCGCGCGTCCTCGGCAAGATCGAGTCCGGTGCTGCCGGTCCACCCCTGAGTTCTCGCCCACCGAACGGCCGACGGACCGCTCGCGACGGTCTCGAGGCAGCCGGCGCCACCGCAACTGCAGGGTTCGTCGGCACCAGGGACAGAGCTGGTGCCGGAGACAACCAGGTGCCCGATGTGGCCGGCATTGCCGGTGCGACCGGTAGCAATGCGTCCACCGAGGACAACTCCGCCGCCGATTCCCGTGGAGACGACCAGGCTCAGGAGGTTCGGGATTCCGCGTCCGGCGCCGTGATGATGTTCGGCCAGCGCCGCGGCAGCGCCGTCCATCGCAAGCGCTGTGTGGGCGCCCGGAAAAAGCGCTTCTACGGATTCGACCAGCGGGAACCCTCGGGCCCACTCGCTGATGTTGATGGGTGCAACGACGCCGCCGACGGTATCGACCGGGCCGGCGCAGGCGATCCCGATCGCGTCGACTTTTCTGCCGTCGGCAACTCTCCGAAGTAATGCCGCGCAGGTGGCCCAGGTGTCTGTGTCGGGAGTTGGCACGGTCTCGACATCGGGGACTCTTCCGTCCTCCCGTACGGCGCCGGCAGCCATCTTGGTGCCACCGATGTCGAGTGCGAGGCGCACGTTATTTCTTTTCGAGAACCACGACGAGGTTGCTCACCAGAAACTCCCGCAGGCCCGGAACGCGGACCATCCACCAAGCCCACGACGGGTGATAGCGGGGGATTGCGGCGAGTAGTTCACCCTGCTGTGTTCCACGGGCCCAGCGTAGGCCGTCGGTGGCGCCGACTTTGAACAATGACGTGCCGAATTTGTTCTTGGGTTCGCGGCCGGTGGTGCGGAGATAACGCCGGGCAGCGTACTCGCCGCCGAAGGCGTGCCACGGTCCGGTTTCGTGGCCTCCGAACGGCCCCCACCACAGGGTGTACGAGAGGACCATCAGCCCGCCGGGTTTGGTGACGCGCAACATTTCCTCGGCCATCAGCCACGGTTCGCTCACGTGTTCGGCCACATTCGACGAGAAGCAGATGTCCACGGACGAGTCCCGGAACGGCAAAGCCAGGCCGGATCCGCGAACAGCGCCGCCGACGGTCAGGCCGGCTGCGTGCATCTCCGACGGATCGGGTTCGACCGGAATATAGCGGGCGCCGGCGGCTTGGAACACTTCCGCGAAGTAGCCGGGACCGCCGCCGACATCGAGAACCGTCAACCCGTCCAAAGACTGACCGGTGTGACCTTCGTGCAGGTCCGAGATCAATTCGACCGAGTCGCGGGCCAGTGCGCCGTAGAAGATATCGGGCGCGCTTTGCTCGTGGCGGAAGTCGCTGAGCAACGCGACGGATCGTTTGAGGGTTGCCCGTCGGCCGAAAATGCGGGTCACTGCGGGCTTGGTCACGGAAAGCAACTTTAGCGACTCGTGTGCTCGGTCCACGAATACCGTCGAATCCAGTGTTCACCGAGCGAGGCAATCCGGACGCAGAAACAGTTAGGGTGTTCCGCAGGGTTACCGACCGGTCACGGTGGGCATCCCCCGCAAGACCACACGCACCCGCTGCGGTCGCAAGGACGAACTCGTAGGAGTAACGCACGTGCGTGAGGTTCTGTTGCTCTGTTGGCGCGACACCGGGCACCCGCAGGGCGGCGGAAGTGAGCGGTACCTCGAGCAAGTCGGAACCCAGCTCGCCGCGCGCGGAATCCAGGTGACGTTGCGGACGGCGTCGTATCCCGGTGCTCCCGCGTCCGAGAATCGCGACGGCATCACCATCAGCCGCTCCGGTGGACGCTTCAGCGTGTACCCGCGGGCACTGGCTGCGATTGCCGCCGGCCGACTCGGATTCGGTTCGCTCAAAGGCATTCGTCCCGACGCCGTCATCGACACGCAGAACGGGATCCCTTTCTTCTCGAAGATGGTGACCGGCGCACCTGTCACCCTGCTGGTTCATCACTGCCATCGCGAACAGTGGCCGGTGGCCGGCAAACTTGTCGGCCGGATCGGCTGGTGGGTGGAATCCCGGTTGTCCCCGCGGACGCATCGAAACAGTCAGTATCTGACCGTGTCACTGCCTTCGGCCGAAGAGTTGGCGGACCTGGGAGTGGATCGCGGTCGAATTGCCGTGGTGCGCAACGGGGCTGATCGACTTCCGGTGGGCGTCGACGCAGGTGGTTCGATCACCCGCGCCTCTCGCCCGACGATGTCGGTACTCTCGCGTCTGGTGCCGCACAAGCAGATCGAGGATGCTCTCGAAGCTGTTGCAGTACTTCGGCCTTCGGTTCCGGATATTCATCTCGACGTCATCGGCGGCGGCTGGTGGGAGCAGAACCTGCGTGATCGTGCTGCCGAGTTGGGTATCGACGACGCAGTGACGTTCTACGGACATGTCGACGAGGCGCGCAAGCATGAACTGTTGGGGCAGTCGTGGATTCACCTCATGCCTTCTCGCAAGGAAGGCTGGGGGCTGGCCGTCATCGAAGCTGCGCAGCATGGTGTGCCGACCATCGGATACCGCAGTTCCAAAGGTTTGACGGATTCGATCGTCGACGGTGTGACCGGCCTTCTGGTGGGCGGCGAAAGCGTCGGTGATGCGGACGTGGCCGAACTGACCGAGGCAGCCGGAATTCTATTGCGCGATCACGAACTTCGAACGGTTCTCGGCGAGAAAGCGCGGGTATGGTCCGGCGAGTTTTCTTGGGAGCAGACCGGAACCGGGGTGTTCGAAGTATTGACTGCCACGGCGGACGGGAAACGGGTCTCAGGTTTGGTGGCGCCGCGCGAGTCGAATTCTGTTCTTGTGCAATCCGACTGACAGCAGTGCAACTATCCCCATCAGAACCCAGGCCAGGTGGGCGATGATGACGGCGGCGCGAGAGATGCTCGAAGCTTGGTGCACGGCAATATCTCCGGGTACTCGATAAAGCGCGAGATCGTTGTCGGCGAATACCGTCTCCAGATCGCGGAGTGAAGACTCGTCGAATTGGCCTGGCGTATCCCGTTCCACCAATACCCATCCGCCGCCGAGTGCGGCCAATTCGGCGCTTCCGCCGCCGGAAAGCAAGAGATCCTCGACCTGGCCGGCGCGAGTTCCTTCTCCACCGACAGCTCCACCGGCGACTATCAGTTGTCCTGTTTGCAGGACGTCGAGGGGGAGGAAACGCGGCGCCGGATCGAGAACCGGGGCGTCTCCGCTGTATGTGAAGGCACGGAACATTCCGGCGGGAAGTACTGCTACATCACCGGATTCGCCTCTCAGCTGCTCGGATACTGTGGTCCAGGACTGCGGGTAGGTTACAGGTTTCAGTGCCCCGCCGACGCCCCAGATCAGATCGGGCAGTGCCAGGACAGTGACGACCACGGCAGCGATCGACCACGTCGGTCTGGGCAGGGGAAAGCGCTGTTGCGCCCACATCACGGCGGCAGCTGCGGACAAAGCGTAGAAGGGCGCCGCCAGAGCCACCCACTTCTGTGAGTCTCGGAGCAGGCCTGCGCCCGAAAAGGATTCGACAGACCAGCGGCCCACATCGAGGCCCCACGGCGTCGCGCCCAAAGCCGGAGCGAGCACGGCGGCGAGGGCCAGGAGTCCCAGGGCGGCAATAACCGGATTACGACGACGCCGCCACAGCGCGGGGATGCCGCTGAGCACCACGATCAGGAGCAGAACCGTCCCGACCACGGCGAAGAGCGTTGCGCGCGTAGCCGGAACCGCAGCCGAATTCCAGACGCCACCCAAACCGGCGAGACTGCCCAGTGTTCCGAGTCCGGGTTCCGCGCGGGCGGCAAACGCTGCCACCCCGGCAGGGTCGGAGCCGGCGCCGGCGCCGTCGGACAGAAGTGTTGCAGTCAGCCACGGCGAGGCGACAACCAGAAAGAGTGCGAATACCCCGCTCAGGCGTCGCAGGACCGGCGATTGCCCGCCGGGTGACCCAACCACCACCAAGGCCGTCGTCAATCCCAGGAGTGCGCCGGTAGGCGTCAGACCGGCAAACGCCAAAGCTGCTGCCAATGCCCACCAGGAACCGGGAATCCGGCGTCGTACCCCGATGCCGGCGCACACAATCCACGGCAACGCGCCGTAACCCGCCAGCAGGCTCCAATGTCCTTGCAACAGACGCTCGGCGACGTACGGGTTCCACAACATGACCGTCGACGCCACCAGTTGTGGTCCCAGTCCGGCGCTCGGCAGGAGTACCGCAACCATGCGCGCCGCGCCCCAACCTGCCAGCCAGAGTGCGGTGAACAACAGGGCTTTCACTACCAATCCGCCGTCGACGACTGTGCTCAGTGCCGCAATGAGAGCGTCTTGAGGCACCGCGCGTGCGGCTGCATCGGTGAGTCCGAGAGCGGAGTCCGTGAGGTACGACCGAGGGGTGCTGACGGCGTCGCGCAGCAGAAGGTAGCCGGAGCCGAACAGTGGCCCGAGGATCAACGCCGACAGTGCCAGGCTGTACACCGCCGCTACGAAGCTGTCGCGTTTCGGCTGCACTGTCATGACGCGCACGATACGTGGTGCATCATTGGTCGCATGGCGCGCCAACCCCTCGACCGTTCCGCTGCAGCAGGGGTCAGCATGGTGATGGCCGGTTCCATGACGGCGAATGTTGCTGCGTACCTGCTTGCGTGGTTGGCGAGTAGATGGTTGGGCCCCGCCGGGTACGGCGAATTCGCGAGTCTCCTGGCCGCGCAGTTGGTGCTGGCAGTCCCGGCCTTGGCGTTGCAGACAGTGGTCGCCCGTGAGGCCGTACGAGGTAAGAGCGTAGAAGCCTTGCGGTCGTTGGGTTATCGATGCGCGGCGATCGTTGCGGTCCTTGCTGTTGTTCTCACTCCCGCGATGGCCTGGCTTCTCGATACCGGAATTGTGGCAGCGTTTTCGGCTTTGGTGACAGCTCCGATGTTGGTGTTGCTGGCCACGGAACAGGGATTGTTGCAGGGGTGTGGCCGATTCGGTGCGCTCAGTGCCGTTCTTGCGGGCGCAGGAGTAATGAAAGTTGTTCCGGCAGTGTTAGTTCTGGCCTTCGGCGGCGCAGCCTCCGGGGCGCTGGTCGCGGGTGCGGCCGGAACAGCGTTGTTGGTGGCGGTAGTTCGGATTCTCGACCGGACCGTAGTCCAGAGTGAGCATCAGCCTGTCCGTATCGGTGTTGCGTCCGTGCTCGCGGCCTCGCAGGTCCAACTTGCCCTGATCGCGTTGTCGTCGCTGGACCTGCTGATCGTCCGCGTGGTCCTGAGCGAATACGACGCCGGTATCTACGCACTGGGCGCGGTGGCAACCAAGGCTGCGTTCTGGCTGCCTCAAGCGGTCGGGGTAGTTCTGTATCCGAAGATGGCGAATCCCGCGCAGTCGGCCCGCGCTGTGCGGACTGCGTTGGCCGTGCTCGTCGGAATCGGCGCAACTCTGGTGCTGGGCGCGGCAATCGCAGGCCCGTTGGTGCCGGTGCTCGTGGGCGACGATTACGCCCCCGTGGCGTCGATGCTGTGGGCCTTTGCCTTGCACGGCGCAGTGCTGGCGGTGTTGCAGTGCGCTCTGCTCGCGGCAATCGCGTCGGAACGCACGAGGGTTGCCGTACTGGCGTGGATCGGGCTAGTCGTCGAAGGCACGGTGATGCTGGTGTGGGCGGAGACGCCGGGCGAGTTGATCGGGACTGCGGTGGTAGTCGCGTCGGTGACAGCGGTTGCTGTGGCGACTGCAGCGGTGCGGAGTGCTGATCGTGCGAGTGTGAGCGCGAGCTAGCACCCTCTGCAACGAGTAGGCACCCCTTCCGACGTGCGGGAAGGGGTGCCTACTTCATACAACGGGTGCCAGCTTCACTGGCGAAACTCTCAGTCCTTGCGAAGATCCGGACGCGGGATCACCTGAGTGTCGTCGGCGGTCCAGTCGTGCTCGCCGGGAGCGGGGCTGGCGGGACGCTGTCCGCTCGGAGCCTGGCCGCCGCCGCCATGCGCCGGCGCCGGGGTTCCACCCTTGCCGCCGCGCACACCGAGGAAGATACCGGCGGCCAGTGCGATCAGGCCGAGGATGCCGGCGATGATCGGAACGGTACGACCGACGAGGTTGAGCAGATCCATACCGTCCTTGGCCTGCCCGATCTGGTACTCGATGGTTGCTTCGTCGAAGGGAAGCGTGACGTTCAGGACGTCGACGTCGACCGAGTTCTTGTTGCGGCCGTAGTACTGATGCAGCTGCTCCTGGCCCTTGACGATGACACCGGTCTTGGGCTCGACCCACAGGTCACGGACGTTGGTGTACCAACGCGTCATCGTGATGGGGGTTTCGCCACCCGGTACGCCCCAGGTGTCGGCAGGCAGCGTCAGCTTGTTCGTGGGGGAGTTGACGACCTTCGACAGATCGACAGGTTCGACCGTCTGCGTGAAGTGGTAGACCTTCATGCCGTTGATCTCGGTCTCTTCGACGAAGTCGATGTCCTGAGTCGCGCGAGCATTGAGATCGAAGTACGGGTAGGTCTTCTTCTCCGTGTTGAACGGGAACTTGTACTGCAATCCGTCGCGGGAGAGTTCCTGCGCCGGCTGACCGGGGTCGGTCTGAATGGTTCCGACCGGGTCGTTGGTCGGCATGGAGCTGACGCGATCGAGCGTGACGGTGTCGACGGATGCAGTCAAGAGTCCGCTGTCGCCCTGCTTGTCGGTGCGGATGACGGTCTGGCCGGCTTGGACCGTGATGACGTCGGCATCGGAGGGATCCTGCGTCGTGACGTAGCGCTGAGCGACGATCGGTACGTTCTTGTCGACCTGTGCCTTACCCGCGAGCAGTGACGCGGAGTTGAGGACGCTGCCGTTGCCCGTCGCGATGGTGGTCACCTCGAGGTCGAGCGGCGTCTTCTCCAACTTTCCCACCATGTAGGTAGGAATGAGGACGGCGATGGCCAAGAGGAAGGCTCCAAGGCCCACCAGAATGCAAGGAAGTATCCGGCTCGGCCCTGAGCGTTCCGCCATGCTGTGACTCCTACCCGTTAGTAGTTTTGAGGTTCGGGAACCTGCACGATATGAGCTGCGCAGGTCGTATGGGGTCACCGTAGACACCCTGTGTGGCAGAACACTAACAGTCCACCGGCCCGGTTTGTCGCATGAGGTCATGAATTGGCCTGGCATTTTCTTTGAAGTGCCTGGCGGTTTCGGACAATGAGCCTGGAGTGCACAATTATCCGTGATGATAAGTCCCGTGAAATCTTCTCGAACCGTCCCGCCGCAGGCCCGGGGCTTCATTCCCGCTTTGGACGGTATGCGAGGTTTGGCGGCACTCGGCGTTCTTGTCACTCACGTTGCATTCCAGACCGGCGAAGCACAATCCGGCGCGATCGGAAGAGCTTTCGGTCGGCTTGATCTTGCCGTGGCAGTGTTCTTTGCACTGTCCGGATTTCTGTTGTGGCGTCCGCATGCAGCTGCGGCCCGCGGAATCGGTCGACCACAAGAAACCGTGAAGTATTGGATATCGCGCGCGACACGTATTCTCCCCGCGTACTGGGTGGCAGTGACGCTCATACTTCTTTTCCTGCCCGGAGCCGGCGGCGGATACCAGGTGTGGCTCGCGAATCTCGGTCTGGTGCAAGTCTTCGTTCCTTTGACGCTCACCGAGGGACTCACCCAGATGTGGAGCCTCTCGGTGGAGGTGGCGTTCTATCTGTTGCTTCCTCTTTTGCGCTTTTGTTGGTGCGTCTTCGGGGAGGTGCGGCGCGGTGGCGGATTCCGTTGCTGCTGGGGGTGTCGGGGTTGGCGTTGACGTGGTCGTTCCTGCCGGTCCCTGCCCCCGATTTCATTCATCATGACAATTGGTTGCCGGGGTATCTGCCGTGGTTCGGGGTGGGGATGGTGTTGGCGGAATTGGCTGTCGGCCCGTCGACGTGGATGCACCGTCTCGCTCATCACCGGTTGCTGTTGGCGGGTGTGGCGCTCGTTGCGTTTGTTTTGTCGTGCACCGATCTGGCGGGGCCGGAGGGGCTGGTGCGTCCGGAGCCTTGGCAGTTCTCGATGAAGATCCTGCTTGGTGCGATCATCAGTTTTGCGCTGATCGCTCCGTTGGTGCTGCGGGATCTGGCGGAGCATCGTTTTCTGGCGGGCACGACGGCGTTGGCGATCGGCCGCTGGTCGTACGGAATTTTCATCTGGCATCTGGCGGTTCTCAACGCGGTGTTCCCGGTGTTCGGAATTGCGCCGTTCTCGGGCAGCTTCTTCTACGTTCTGGCGTTGACGTTCGTTCTGAGTGTGGCTGTGGCGTCGGCAAGTTACGCGCTGGTGGAGGAACCGGCGCGTATCTTCGTGACCCGTTGGGAAAAGCGTCGCCACATCGGTGAGTCGGCAAAGGGCAATGCGGCCAGTCCGGTCACGACCAACGCCACCAACATCGAGAACTGAATCAGGAACGAATCTCCGACGTATCCGCCGGGCGCCCGCCAGGGTCCGGTGGAAAGCATGGTGATGCTGACCATCGCGGCGACACCGGCAGTTCCGACCATGACGCGGGCGGTGCGAACGGGTCCGATCTTCCGCATCAACCCCAGAGCAATCGCGGAACAGACGACGACGATCGCCGCTCCGGTTCCACCGCCGATTACCGTGGATGCCGCCAAGACGCCTAGCCAGCCCGCAGAGACGCTATGCCAGGGCCGCGGCGGTGTCGGGGACTTCGGGGCGCGTCGAGTCGGGAGAAGCGCAGCCAGCATCAACGGAATCAGCAGTACCAACCCGCCGAAGATTCCGAGTCGGTACCAGCGGTCGCCGGGGAAATCGAGAGCGATGGTCCCGGAGGTACCGGCGGGCACGATCCAGCCCTGCTGCCAGCCGTTCACTACGACTGGTGCCAATTCGGAACCGTCCGGCGCGGTGGCGATCCAGCCGGTACTCGTGCTTTCCGGGTTGACGATCAATTGATCGGTGGCGGCATCGTCGACGATGAGTTCGCGGTGATTGGCCGTCCACGCCGAAGACACGAGCGCGCTGTTCTTCTGCGCTGTCAGAGGAGCAGAACCGACAGTGGTGAGGTCGAGGATGTCGACCGAGAATGCCGGTCCGGGTTCGACCAACACCTCCGGTTGGCCTGCGGGAAGGTCCGCAGATGCGTTTATCCCGCAGACCGTCGCCTCGATCGGCGCTCCGGTGCGGAGTTGCCCGGCCGTGGTGTCGATTGTTGTGGGGAACTGTTGTCCCGCAATCGTGATCGTCGGGCCGGTGCCGCAGGGCACGTTGATCTGCCGACCGTCGAGGGCGTTGTCGGATTGCACGCCGGAACCCGCAACAGCTGTGCCGTCGCTGCCGATCACGCCTACTTCTGCCAGGCCCGTCGGCTGCACCTGAGCGAAGCCCATTGCGTTCTGGTCGAGAACCGGATCCCAGTCCGCGATACTCAGAACGATCTTGTCGGTGACGAAGGGGGACAGTGACACTCGATTTCCATCGTCAAGTCTGCGCACCTGAGGCCCGTTTCCGAGATTTACGGCAACGCTGGTCGGCAACGACGGCAAGACGCCGAGACTGGGCGTGATGTCGAGGGCAGTGACCAGGGTCGGTTCCGGAAGCGTCAGGGTAAGAGTCGGTTTGGGGCCACCGGGCTCGGCGGTGCTCTGGGACGCGGACCAGGTGGTCCGTGGATCGCCGTCAACGGCGGCAAATGCTGATCCGCGGGTGTCGCCGATATCGCTCGAACCGGAGGCCGTGATTCGGCCGGGAACGCGTAGGAGCTCTTCCAATGCGTGGCCCTGGCGCGCTCGAACCGTCAGAGCGGCTGTGACAGAAGTATTTTCGGGGACGCTCAGGGTGCGGCTGAAACGGCTCGGTTCCTCGGGGATCGCCATGAATGCGTTGCTGCATCGCACTCGTTCAGTGGTGTTCGCGCAGGAATTTCGGCCCGGGAATTCCTGGGTCAGATTCCAGGAAGATACGGAAGAGTTGTTCGGTGTCGCCGGTAGAACGGTGTCGAAGCGAATGGGAACCGGCTTCGGCGCACTGCGATCGGCGAAGTCTTCGACGATGAGCTCGCTGATACCGAACTGCGTTCCGACCGAGCCATTTTCGGTATGCGTTGCCGTCACCCGGAGCCACGGCGTGGTACCGACCGGGATGGAGACGGTAACGGGCTCGCCTGGCCGATCGACCTTGACCGCGGTGCTTCCGTTCGGTGTGGACACCTCGAGCCATTTGACGGGTGCCCCGATTGCGGCGGCGCTGGTAGTCAGATGGAGCAGGCCACTCGAAATGGGAGTGTCGAAGTCGATCTGCAACCACTGTCCGAGGGCACGTTCGATTCCGTTGCTGAACCAGCCGGTACCCGGATCGCCGTCGACCGTCGCGGCGGGACTGCTCGACGGCGACGTCCCGCCCAGTTGGGTGGCGTCGGACGCCGAGCTCGAGACCGTGATCGACGCGCCGCTCCACTGCCCTTCTACCAGCGACGGCCCTTCTCCCAGTGGGGTATCGGTGACGGGGTAGTCGGGAACCAGGTTGTACGTGCGTCGTTGACTCTCGGGAGTCCTCAGCGCGGAGCTGTGATTGTCCACCTGACCGAAATCGGTTTCGCGATCACGAGGAGTGTCGGTCACGGTGACAGTATTGAGGGGCAAGCCTGCGGCTGCTGTATCGACCGGCAATCCGGCAGCGGCTGCATCGGCGGCGAATACGACGGGGCCGGTGCCGGGAACCAATCCGCTTTCATGCAGGCGTTGAACGGCTTCCGGTCCACCTTGGATGCGCGGGACAGTGGTGAGGTCTACCGCATACGGGCCGCTGACAGCGTCACTGCCATCGGGTGGGGTGACCTGGAAGATCTCGATCGGCGAGTAGCCGGGGCGCAGATCGCTGTCGGCGACAAGGCCTTCGATCGGCTTCGGTGAGGCGTCGTCGCCGAATTCGGCGACCTTGTTGATTCCGGGGGAGCCTTCGACCGCCTGATGGACCAGGATCGGCCGGGCGGAGCGAGAGGTGTCGCCGTCCAAATCGTTGCGCATGACGAGGAAGTGAATGCCTTGGCCGAGAAGCGTTTGCGCGAGTCCGTCGGAAGGACGGCCGTCGGCGATCAGGCGCTGCACGGAGTCGAGGGCACGAATCGCGCCGGGCGGGGTCAACGGGACCGAGTCGCGGACAGCCCACGGCGTCGTCGCCAGCGCTTGAAGGGGTTCGTCGCGGGTCAGTCCCCACACCTGGCTGCCGAAGGGCGCTCCCGGCACTATCAGGGCGCGTTCGGCTTCGGAGCCGGGAGAGGTGTTGTCTTCCAGCCATTGTGCGGCTTCGTTCCAATACGACGGCACCTCGGGGTATGCGCCGCGGGGTGCCAGTTTGCCGGTCCACGCCAAGGCCGTCGAGAGAGTGAGCGCGACCAGGATCAGGGAGGTCAACGCAACCATCGGTTCGCGTTCGGGGTGAATGAAAGCGCGTCGCCAACGCGCAGTCGGAACAGAGCCCGGCAGCGGGACTTTCGCCAGCAGATGGGCGAGTCCGAGTACCAGCGGCAAGCGGACCAGCGGCTCGAGCTTGTGGACATTGCGCAGGGGTGCACCAGCGGAGTCGAGGAACAGACGAACCTGATCGGAGATCGGCGAACTGAGCTCACCGACGTACCCGGCAGCCAATCCGGTGATGCCGACAAAGAGGATGAGCGTCAATCGTCCGCGGGCAGGCATGGAACGCATGGCGAGTCCGGCGAGTCCGGCCGCCGCAACCAAGCCTGTCGCGACCACGGCTGCTGGTTGAGTGACGAGAACAGCTCCGGCAATACGTTCCGGCGATACGAACGGTGTCCAACTATCGGTGCCCCGGAGGATTTCAGCCAGCGACGTCCACTGCGTCGTGACGCCGGCAGATTCGATGTAGTCGAGGAACGGTGGGCTGACCTTGCCGAGGAGGAGCAGCGGAACGATCCACCAGAGCGTGCCGAGAGCGACGAACAGTGCCCACCATGCGGTGAACGTCAGCCACGCGCGGTTCGGTTTGTACGAGAGCCACCAGATAACAGCGACGAGGCAGGCGGCGGCGGTAGCGACCGCGTTGATCGAGCCCATGAGGGCAACGGCAAGGCCGGATTGTGCGGCCAATTTCCAATAGGGCCTTCGGCCCTGTGCGCCTTTTTGGTAGTCGGCGCTACCAGAAAGGCGCACAGGGCGGAACGCCACAATTACCGGCAGCAACACCCACGGCGCCAACATCATCGGCAAGGTTTCCGACGAAATCGAGCCGAGAGTCGTGAGTACGCGAGGGGACAGGACAAACGCCACTGCCGCGATAAGACGAGAACTCCGGCTACCGACACCCAGTGCTTCGGCGACGCGGATGATGCCCCAGAATCCGGCGATCAGCAGTAATGCCCACCAGATGCGCTGCGTCATCCAGGGCGGAATGTGTGCAAGTTCGCCCAACGCAAAGAAAGGGCCGTGCGGGAAGAAGTACCCGTAGGCCTGGTTCTGAACTTGGCCAAGTGGAGCCTGACTACTCCACTGATGTGAAGCACGTTCGAGGAAGCCGAACGGATTTTGTGTCAGGTCGTACTTGGTGTCGGCTGTGATCAGCCCGGGTGCCTGAAGAAAGGTGAGAAGAAACGCTACAACGGAGGCGCCGAACAGCCACCGCTTGGACAGAGGCTCCGCCGACGGCACTGCGTCGGCGGAAGAACGGGAACTCGCGAGGCTTGCGCTCTCAGCGGCTGCCGTACTCAACCTGGTTCAGGATGGAAGAATTTGCGTTTCCGCTGCGGTCGATCTCGGGACGAGTGTTGTCCGAAGCTGCGGCCGTTGCGCCGAATATGGCGGCGGCACCCAGAACGACGCCGGCGACAGCGCTAACCACGCCGGGGACAAGGAACTTCGTCATCGCGGATCTCCCAATAGGTCGTGGGTCGGTCGGCCGGAACTTACCGGTCCGTACGAACTGTTCGGGTCAAGGTATCACCCGTTCTCGAGAATTCGGACGATTGGCCCCAGTACGTGTGGATTAGTTTGTTTTTCGAACACCAAGCGCGGTGAGTAGAGTCCGCAATTTCGTGGTTGTCTCGTCCAATTCGTCCTGGGGGTCCGATTCGGCGACGATTCCGCCGCCCGCGCTAGCCCAGGCAGTGAGCCCGTCGGCACTGATCTCGGCGCAGCGAATCGCAACCACCCAATCGCCGTCGCCGTCGCCGTCGCACCATCCGACGGCGCCGCCGTAGAACCGTCTCGGCTCTTCGATGTCCCGGATGACGTCCAAGGCAGCATCGGTGGGCGTTCCGCAGAGCGCGGGTGTCGGATGGAGGGCTATCGCAAGGCCGAGTGCGGAGGTGGTGGGGTCCCTCAGAATGCCGCGAATCGGGCTGGCAAGGTGCCAGACCTCATGGGTGCTGGTCAGCTCGGGCGTCGTCGGCACCGAAAGGTCGGAGCACAGCGGTTCCAGAATTTCCCGAATCCAAGCAGTGACAAACGCATGCTCGGCCAGGTTCTTCGTGGAATGCAGAAGGCTTGTGCCGGCGTCGCGATCAGACTCGGGTGACGTGCCTCTCCGCGCAGTCCCAGCGAGGGGGCGGCATGTCACGACCGTTCCCCGCCGACTCACCAACACTTCGGGGGTGGCGCCCACCAGGCTGTGTCCCACGAAACCGGCTCCCGCGGCGCTGAGATCAACGGAGAAAGTGGTGGCGGCGGGATTGAGCGCAGCCATCCGGGCAGCGAGTGCTGTTGGAGAGATGGGAGATTCGGCAAGAAGTTCGACGGTCCGGGCCGAGACCACCTTGTCGAGTTCACGGTTGCGTAGGCGATCGATCAGTTTTTCCACCCGCAGCAGATGCTCCGCCGACGACGGGATTTCGCGAACCGCCCGCGTGACCGGCAAGTCGCCGACGGTTTCCGGACTCCACGGACCGTTGGTGACGGTGGCGTGGGCAGGTTCGTACAGAGCCGTCGGCGCCGACGGGTCGAAGGGCAGTGCCCCGACGATCAGACGCGCAGAACCGTCCGACAACGCGTCGGCCGCTGCGCGTGCGCAGTCGAAGCTGCGTCGTACGCCGCGAGTGAGCACACTGTGATCGGGCCGAGAGAGAACAAAACCGTCCATGGTGGCTAACACATTAGTCGGCTACCCGGGCGGGTCACTTACCTGGAGGGACGATCAACACCGGTCGATGACTGTGACGCAGAACATGATCCGCGACGCTGCTCTGCAATAACGAGCGCAAACCGGTGGTGCCGCGTGTGCCCGTGACGATGATGTCGACATCCAACTCGTCAGCAGTTTCGACGATCGCCGACCAAATGGCCGACGTGCATTCGGCGCTACGACCTTCCACAGTTAAACCGGCGGCCTCAGCCAACGCGACGCCCTCGGCCAGCGTGCTCTTGGCATCGGTGTACGCGATGTCCTCGACGTCGTCGTCCGGTATCCACTCGGGTTGCATCACGCCCGAGAGGCCGGACATCCGGGCAGCTTGGCGAACCATCGGCTCCCACGCGGTGACAAGAATTGCGCGATTAGCGGCAAGAAAACGCCCCGCGTAGGTGATAGCGCGTCGAGCGTTGTCGGAACCGTCGTACGCGATGAGCATCAATCCTTGTGGCATCACGACCTCCTCGTTGGCGGGGAATCGGTTCACGTCCAGGCTACCGTCCCAAGGCGCCCGTGAGGGAGTGTAAGGGCATCGGGTCCGTTACGGTCGGAGTATGCGGATCAAGTTTGCAAAAACGGCGACCACCCTTGCGCTCTGCGGAGGGTTGGTAGCGGGATGCTCGACCGACGGCGGGGACGTCGCAGCGCCCGAGACGTCGACATCCTCGACCCTGGCGACCACTACATCCGAGATGGCGTCGGCGCCGGTGGCTTCCAGTACGGTGCCGGCACCGGCCACGTGCGGCAGCGATCTTCTCGCGTCCTTGTCGCTGCGGCAGAAGCTTGCGCAACTTCTCAACGTCGGAGTCACCGGAACCGCCGACGCCCGGGCGATCGTGGACAGCGAGCAGATCGGCGGCATCTTCGTCGGCAGTTGGACCGATCAGTCGATGTTGACCAACCATGAAGTACCGCAAGTAACTTCGGCGTCGAATCTGCCGTTGATGGTCACGATCGACGAGGAGGGTGGACGCGTTTCTCGGGTCGCGGGCATCCTCGGACCCGATCCGTCGGCACGGGAAACTGCCGAGACGATGACGGTGGAACAGACGTACCAAATGGCGCTCGAGCGTGGTCGCGGACTGAAGGACCTGGGAATCACGGTCAATTACGCACCTGACGTCGACGTGAGTTCTCAGCCCGCCGATTCGGTGATCGGCGATCGTTCGTACTCGGATGATCCCGAGGTCGTTGTCGCTTATGCCGGCGCCTACGCGCAGGGAATGCGTGATGCCGGCATTTTCCCGGTGATCAAACACTTCCCGGGCCACGGCAGTGCATCCGGAGATTCGCACACCGGCGCGGTCACGACGCCGCCAATCGAGAATCTCATCGCGTCGGATCTCATTCCCTTTCGTGAGTTGGCGAACACCGGCGTCGGCGTGATGATGGGCCATCTGGAGGTTCCGGGTCTGACCGAACCGGGCGTCCCGGCCAGTATCAGCCCGTCGGCGGTTGCGTTCTTGCGTGCCGGAACCGGTTACGGCGCAGCACCGTTCACGGGACCGGTCTTCACCGATGACCTCAGTGGCATGCAGGCCATCACCGACCGATACGATATTGCCGACGCCGTGCAGGCCGCACTGGTGGCAGGCGTGGACCAGGCTTTGTGGCTGACAACCAAGGACGTGCCGCGGGTGCTCGATCATCTCGAAGAGGCTGTTGCGTCAGGCGCTCTGCCGCAGTCTCGTGTTGACCAGGCCGTGGTGACTGTGGCGCAGACCAAGGGCGCAATCACCTGCTGAGTCGACGGTATATCTTACCGTAGAGTAAGATCGAAATTTACCCCTGTGGTTGGAGGAAGCATGGCCGGCGGCACAAAGCGACTGCCACGCGCGGTGCGTGAGCAGCAGATGCTCGACGCGGCCGTGGACGTGTTCTCGGACAGGGGATTCCACGAAACCTCGATGGATGCCATTGCAGCCAAAGCTGAGATCTCGAAGCCGATGCTGTACCTGTACTACGGCTCCAAAGAAGAACTCTTTGCCGCATGCATCCACCGTGAGGGTCTGCGCTTTCTCGAGGCACTTGCCCCGGCCGGTGCACCCAATCTGACACCGCGTGAGCAACTGCGCGCTGCCCTCGAAGGGTTCCTCGGATTCGTGGGGGCCAACCGAAAGTCGTGGATGGTGCTCTACCGTCAGGCCGTCGGGCAGCAGGCTTTTGCGGGAACCGTGCAGTCCAGTCGCGACAGGTTGATCGAACTGACCGCGCATCTGCTCGAGTCCAGCACCAAGGATCCGGATGCTGCCCACGACTACGGGATCATCGCAATTGCACTCGTCGGGGCCGGTGAGGCTGTTGCCGACCGTGTTGCCGGCGGCGAAATCGAAGTGGACGAGGCGGCGGATCTGCTCGAGTCCCTGGCGTGGCGCGGTCTGTCGGGCAAGAAAAAGCCCGAATAGTCCCACCCCCTCTCCCGGGTGAACGTATCGCTCCCCTTGTTGGATAAGGGAAGCGATACGTTCACGCGGTCCAGAGTGGGGGGAAACCAGCTCAGCGCAGCGTCGCAGTGACGTGCGGGTAGCCCTTCTTCGGGTGGCGCAGAGCCAAATCCCAACCGCCGTCGACGCGATCTGCGTAGGCGTTCAGTGTTGCCGGCAAGAGAATTGGCTTGCCGAAGCGCACGCTGTACGTGACCTTGTCGGCAATGGAACCTTCCACTGTCCGCAAGAGTGCTGCGGCGCTCCACATTCCGTGAGCGATGGTCTTCGGAAATCCGAAAGCCTTGGCACCCAAGGATGAAACGTGGATGGGATTGCGGTCGCCGGAGACGGCGGCGTATTTGCTGATCATGGTCTGGTCGACGCGGATGGTGCTCATCGGCATCGGTGGAACCTCGTCGGCCTTGGGTTCAGGCCGAACCTCACCCGACAGTGAGGTCTTCTGCTGGTTGAGGAACGACGACGTCTGTCGCCACACCAGCTCGCGCCCCACCCGAATTTCGGTGACGACGTCGATCAGCAGGCCCTTGCGATGCTCGCGCAGATTCTCGGCGTGAACCGAGAGATCCAGCGGTTCGCTGACCGAGATGGGGCGCAATGATTCGATGACGTTCTCGGCGTGCACGGAACCGACTGCGGGGAAGGGAAATTCCTTCGAGACCATCAGCTTCATCACGGTCGGGAATGCCAACGTGAACGGGTAGGTGATCGGCAGGGTATCGCCGAATCGGAGGCCCGTGACACGGCAGTACGCAGCCAGGTTGTCGGTGTCTACCTTCAGCCCGGTGAGGGTGTAGACGGTCGACGGTACCGAGCGTGAACCGGATTTGTTCCACGGCATCAGTCCCAGTACAGCTCGGGAGTAGATGTCGGCGGTCTTGGGCTGCTCGGTCAGGGCAACGGTTTTGGTTGCCATCATGCGCCCAGGAGGCTCTGGCCGCAGACGCGAACTACCTGCGCCGTAACAGCATTGGATGCGGGGCTGGCGAAGTAGGCGACGGTCTCGGCGACGTCGACGGTCTGGCCGCCCTGCAGGAGGGAGCTCATGCGGCGACCGGCTTCGCGGGTGGCGAAGGGGATGGCTGCAGTCATGGCGGTTTCGATGAAGCCCGGTGCGACGGCATTGATGGTGATGTTCTTCTTTGCCAGGACAGGGGCTTCGGCGTGGACGAGGCCGATGACGCCGGCCTTGGAGGTGCCGTAGTTCGTCTGGCCGCGGTTGCCCGCGATGCCGGCGATGGAGGACACGTCGACGACGCGGCCACCCTCCTTGAGGGCGCCCTTCTCGACGAGGTGTTCGGTGATCTTCTGCGGTGCAAGGAGATTGACGTTCATGACCATGTTCCAGCGGCCCTCGTCCATGTTGGCGAGAGTCTTGTCGCGGGTGATGCCGGCGTTGTGGACGATGATGTCTGCTCCGCCGTGACGCTCGAGCAGATGGGCAGCGAGAACCTCGGCTGCGTCGGCTGCAGTGACGTCGAGAGCCAGTGACGTGCCGCCGACTTTGTTGGCGGTAGCCGAAAGTTCTGCTCCCGCAGAGGGAATGTCGGCGCAGATCACATGTGCGCCGTCGCGGGCCAGAACCTCGGCGATGGTGGCGCCGATGCCGCGGGCTGCTCCGGTGACAACGGCGACCTTGCCGTCGAGGGGCTTGTCCCAGTTGGCCGGTGCTACGGAATCTTGCGCTCCGACGACGATGACCTGGCCGTCGACAAATGCCGACTTGGCCGAAAGAAGAAAGCGCAGAGTCGATTCGACGCCCGAGAGGCCGGTGGATGCATTGGCCGAGACGTAGACGAGCTGAGCAGTGGAGCCGCGCTTGATCTCCTTGCCGACGCTGCGGGTGAATCCTTCGAGAGCGCGCTGCGCAACATGCTCGTCGACGCTGGACGTCTCTTCGGGCGTCGTGCCGAGGACGACGACGCGAGCGGACGGTGCGAGGTTGCGGATCACGGGCTGGAAGAACTCGAACAGCTGCTCGAGTTCGGTGACCTGTGTGATTCCGGTGGCGTCGAATACCAGTCCGCCGAAGCTGGTGTCATGTGCCTGTGCGGCGGGGTAGTCGGAGAGCAGGACACGCAACGGTTCTGCGAGCCGGCCGTTGCCGCCGATGAGGATCGGTCCGGCGAGCGGGGGTTCGCCGGCCTTGTAACGGCGCAGGTTCTCGGGCCTGGGAAGGCCGGCCTTCGACGCGATGAACGCGCCGGGGGCGGACGAGAGGAACTGTGAATAGAGGTCGGGAGCTCCCTTGCTGGCTGCCACGGTCCTACCTTCTGTTGTGTTTCGGCATGTCGGGCACCGGGCGTTCGAATTGAACGCGGCGATAGACAAGTAACTTACTACTGAGTAAGAATAGTCTTCAACAGGTAATCGCACCATCCTTGGAGACGCAAGTGACCAGCAAAGCCCGTTCAAACGCAAAGCCCCGCGCGACTGGCGCCACAACCGCCGCGCCTTCCACCGCCGCTGCCAAGTCTGCAGGTCAGCGCCGCCGCGTCGCCATCGTCGGTGGCAATCGCATTCCTTTTGCCCGCTCGGACAGGGCATACGCGCAGGCGTCCAACCAAGACATGTTCACCGCTACGCTCGACGGCCTGGTGAGTCGCTTCAACTTGCAGGACGAGCAGCTCGGCCTGGTCGTCGGTGGCGCCGTTCTCAAGCACAGTCGTGATTTCAATCTCATCCGCGAGTCGGTTCTCGGTAGCGCACTGAGCCCGTACACGCCGGCCTACGACCTCCAGCAGGCCTGTGGAACCGGCTTGCAGTCGATCATCGCTGTCAGCGACGCCATTTCGGCGGGCCGCATCGATTCCGGTATCGGCGGCGGTACGGACACCACGTCGGACGCCCCCATCGGCGTCAACGACCAGGCTCGTGAGTTCCTGCTCTCCCTCAACCGTGCAAAGTCGACGGGCGATCGCATCAAGCTCCTCGGCAACGTCCGCGCGGGCATGCTCGGCCTCGAGATTCCGCGCAACGGCGAGCCTCGCACCGGCAAGTCGATGGGCGATCACGCTGCCATCACCGCCAAGGAATTCGGCGTCAAGCGCGAGGACCAGGACGAAATGGCCGCCGCCAGCCACAAGAACATGGCTGCCGCCTACGACCGCGGATTCTTCGACGACCTCGTCACGCCGTTCCTCGGTCTGACCCGCGACGACAACTTGCGTCCCGGTTCCACGGTGGAGAAGCTCTCCACCCTCAAGCCGGTATTCGGCACCAAGCTCGGCGACGCCACCATGACGGCCGGCAACTCGACGCCGCTCACCGACGGTGCGTCGGCGGTACTGCTCTCGACGGACGAGTGGGCTGCGGAACGCAATCTTCCGGTCCTCGCTCACCTGGTCGATTCCGAGACCGCAGCCGTCGATTACGTCCACGGCAAGGACGGTCTGTTGATGGCCCCGACGTACGCGATCCCGCGTTTGCTGGCACGCAACGGGCTCACGCTGCAGGACTTCGATTACTACGAGATTCACGAAGCATTTGCATCGGTTGTTCTCGCGACGTTGCAGGCCTTCGAGTCGGACGAGTACTGCAAGGAGCGTCTGGGTCTCGACGGCGCTCTCGGTTCGATCGATCGCAGCAAACTCAACGTCAACGGTTCGTCGTTGGCTGCAGGTCATCCGTTTGCTGCGACGGGTGGACGCATTGTGGCGTCACTCGCAAAGATGCTCGCGGAGAAGGGTTCAGGCCGCGGCCTTATCTCGATCTGCGCAGCCGGCGGACAGGGTGTCACCGCGATCATCGAGCGGTAAGGCTTGGGCGTTGAAAACTGTGCTCACCTGCAGTGATCATCGCCATTGGAGGAGATTTCGAGGATCCGGCGGCGAGGGGTGGTCGGATCCTCGAAATCTTTCACAAATATTTTTTGCCGCGGGTGTAACGCTGACGGATAGCTACCGATAATCAAGACAGCCCCGTGCTGCTGCCTGACCCCCGACCTGGCAGCAGCGCGGGGCTCTCGTATGTCCAGATAGTCTGTAAGGCAGTTGTCGGTATGCGCCGCAGCCCGGTCGATGCAGCGAGGAGTCAACGAGTGAGTGACACAGACGGTTCGCCACCCGAAGCAACAAACGGTGTGGACGGATCTGAAACAGGCTCTGACTCAACGGCAGATTCGCCGAATGCAGCCGGGGGTTCCGAGACTAGCTCCGCGGATGCCGCGGATGCCGCGGATGCCGCCGATGTCGCCGATGTCGCCGCGGAGGAGTCCGCCGATTTCACAGCGGACGAATCGGCCAACGAAATCACGACGGTCATCCCCGCGGTGCCGGCCTATGTTCAGCAGTTCGAGCCGACCGAGCAGTTCACCCCGACACAGCACTTCGAGCCGGTCGTTCGAGATCCTGAGCCCGTTCCCGAAACGCCGACGGCGCCCTCACGACCCTGGGTCAAACCGGCGCTGATCCTTGCCGGAATTTTTGCGATCGGTGTTCTTGCCTACGGGTTGGACGTGTTCACGTCTTCCGGAAATACGCCCCGGGGAACTCAGGTCGCCGGCATCGATATCGGTAACCTCTCGCCGGCCGATGCCGAGATCGTCCTGCGGTCTGAGCTCGGTCCACGACTCGTTGAACCGGTCGCGGTCAGTGCCGACGGTTCCGATTCCCAGATCATCCCGGCGTCGGCTGGAATCGACGTGGACTGGTCGGCGACGTTGGCGGGAGTGAATGCGCAACCACTCAATCCGATCACTCGGATCACGTCGTTCTTCACCTCGCGTGAGGTGCCGGTTGTTTCGACCGTCGACGAGGCGGCGTTGAATGCGTCGATGACTGTTGTTGCAGCTAACAGTGACCGGGCTCCGGTCGAAGGTGCGATTGTCATCTCCGACGGTCAGGCATCAGGCGTGTCGCCCGTGGTGGGCCGTGCACTCGATCTTCCGGGCGCGGCATCGACGTTCACGAAGGAATGGTCCGACGGCAGTATCGTCGTCTTGCCGGTCGATGACATTCCGGTGACGGTGACGCAGGCCGGCGTTGACAGCGCCCTCAAAGATGTTGCTCAGCCGGCAGTCTCCGGCGAGATCGTCGTCAATGGGCGCGACGGCAAGGAAGCGAGTATCGGCGTCGAGCAGATCGGCGAGATCCTGTCGTTCACTCCCGACGGTTCGGGAGGATTGACGCCGCAGTACAACACGGACGCGGCGATCAAGATCCTGGCGCCGCAGCTGGTGTCGACGGAAGTTCAGCCCAAGGATGCATCGATCACTCTCGCGGGCGGGAAGCCGACCGTTGTCCCCGGAGTTGTCGGTGACCTGATCAACTGGCCCGAAACCGTCAAGGACCTTCCGGTTCTCCTGAGCAGCACAGCTTCTCGGGCAACTCCGGCGGTGTACGGTGCGGTTCCGCCGGCTCTCACCACCGAGGCTGCAGAGGGTCTCGGTATCAAGGAAGTGATCAGTGAATACACCACTGGAGGCTTCGAATACGCGTCCGGTGTGAACATCGCTCTGGCGGCATCGGTCATCAACGGCGCGATAGTCAAGCCGGGAGACACGTTCTCGTTCAACGAGTTCACGGGTCCGCGCGGAGCAGCACAGGGATATGTGGAATCGGGCATCATCAACAACGGTCGCCCGGACAAGGCAGTCGGCGGCGGTATCAGCCAGCTGGCGACGACGCTCTACAACGCCACCTATTTTGCCGGGATGGACGATATCGCCCATACCGAGCACAGCTACTACATCTCGCGGTACCCGGCGGCGCGTGAGGCGACGATCTTCGACGGAGCCATCGATCTGCAGTTCCGCAATCCTTCGAAGACCGGTGTGATGATCGAAACCATCACGACGTCTTCGCAAGTGACGGTTCGGATCTGGGGAACCAAAACCGTCGACGTGGAGTCGATTACCGGTCCGCGTACGTCACCCACTTCACCGAACACCGTGGTGTTGCCCAAGGGGCCGGGGTGTGTGCCGTCCAGTGGCGCGCCCGGCTTCACGACGAGCGATACCCGTGTGATCACCGATCACGCCACCGGCGCAGAGATTTCCCGAAACACTCGCACCGTCAAATACGATCCGGTTCCGATCGTGAAGTGCGAGTAGGAAACTGCTACTTGCCCACTAGCGGTCCGAGCGTGCGGCCCGCGAGGTCCACGATGCCCGGCTCGTCGCCATTGGTGATGAGGTTGATGACGACGCCGTCGATGCCGTGGTCGAGGATGCGCGTCTGAACCTGCTCGGCAACGTCGTCGGGGCTGCCGACGAAGTGGCGTTCGGTGGCCTTCGCGACTACGTCCGCCGGCGCGGTCGTGATGTCGAGTCCGCGCTCGGCCATGAATGCGGCCTGCTGCGCGCGGGCCTTGTCGCCGTCCTCGTCGATCATCATGAAGGTCAGGAAGCTGGTTTCGAGGGTGGCGCGGTCGCGTCCCACCTCGTCGCATCGGGCCGCGAGGGCTTCCATCTTGCGAGGCAGTTCCGACGGATCACAAATGATGTTGAGGTGGTCAGCGAACCGCGCAGCCAAACCGAAGGTCTTCTTCTCACCGCCGCCGCCGAGCATGATCGGGAGGTCGTCGCGCACTCGTGGCTCGTTGATGGCGTCTTTGACGTGGTACCACTTGCCGTCGAAAGTGGGGCGTTGTCCGCGGAGCATCGGTTGAATGATCTGGAGAGCTTCGTCGAGTTTCTGGAAGCGTTCGGTGAAGGTGCCGAATTCGTAGCCGAAGGAGTTGTGCTCGAGTTCGAACCAGCCCGCGCCGATGCCGAGAATGGCGCGCCCGCCGCTCACCACGTCGAGAGTGGTGACGGTTTTTGCGAGCATCGGCGGGTTTCGGTAGGTATTGCCCGTGACCAGCGCGGACAGCTGAATCGTGTCGGTAGCCGTGGCCAATGCGGAGAGGGCCGAGTAGGCCTCGAGCATCGGGGCGTCGGGGGCACCGATTCCGGGGAGTTGGTAGAAGTGATCCATGACGAAGGCGGTGTCGAAACCTGCGGCTTCGGCTTCGCGGGCCTGCGCTATGACGGTGGGAAACAGGTCCTTGACCGATCCGCCGTAGCTGAAATTGGGCATCTGGTATCCGAGGCGTGTGCTCACCGGTTCGACGGTACTCGCGATCCCGTGACCTGGCACGACTTTACCAACTCTATGGATTCTGTTGTCCCGCCCGAACTTCGAGGTGAGCTCAGAGGACTTCCTCGGCCTCGTCGCGTCGTTTGCTGCGCTGCTGGCGATGCTTGACGGCCGCGATCGCCATACCAGCGCCGACGAGGCCACCGGCTAGTGCGCCGAGCCAGGTGGACGATTCCTGGAAGGTATCGAACTTCAGTTGCACCATAATTCCCACTACGGCGAGAAGATAAAGGGCCATGCTGAGCACGACTCGCGGGCGCTTGTAGTTGGACAGCAAGTATGCGTCGACGTCGCGACCGATTGCGTAGACGATCGTGAGCACCGAGCCGAATAGTGCAGTGATCAACAGTGCCAGTGAAATCCAGGCTCCGGTCTGGCCGGCAACCCAGGGGAGAATCGCTGAGCTCACAAAAACAGCCCAGAAGACACCTTGCAGCCCCACTGCGGACGCTTCGTTCCACACGTCGCGTTGGTGTTCGTCCTGGTAGAAGTCGTCATCCAAATCTCCGACGAATCGCATTGCCTTCATCATGGTGCTCACGCTGACTCCTCGACATGTTCCGGTAGCGGAAAGAGTGTTTCGACAGTTGTGCCCAGTGCTGAGGCCAGGCGTAGTGCCAGGTAGACGCTGGGTGCGTAGTCGCCACGTTCGACGGAGACGATGCTCTGCCGACTCACCTGCCCGGCCGTGGCTAGCTGCGCCTGTGTGAGTCCGACAAGGCGTCGGTGCTCACGAACTCGGTTGTCTCCGGCTTTCCCAGGCATGGGAAAAGTAAAGTTTACTTGTCATTTTTTGTCAAGGCGGCCTGATCGTGAAGGATTTCGCTCGCTGAGCGGACAAAATCCTTCACAATCGGAACCCTTAAACCTCGATCGGCGGGTGCAACCGGTCCATCGTCCACTGTCGATTACGCCGAGCGGCAAGGGAACTGACTGCCAGGGACGCAACCAGCAGTCCGCTGAGTACCGCTATTGACACCCAGAGTCTCGAGTCGATGCCGCCGACGGTGAGTTGCCGCAATCCGTTGACGGCGTAGGTCATCGGGTCGAATGGGTGGATTATCTGGAACGGTTTTGCGGTTGTTTCCACGGGATAGATGCCGCCCGCCGAAACCAGTTGCAGCATCAGGAATGCCAGGGTGACGACGCGTCCGACGGACACCCCGAAGATCGCGTTGAATGCTTGGATCAAGGCCATATAGGTGGCAGTGATCAAGATCAGGAAGCCGACGGTACCCGCCGTGTGGGTGGGGTGCAGGCCCACCCCGAAGTGCACGACCAAGTACATGACGAGCACCTGGCAGATGCCGATCAACAGTGCCGGCCAGTACGACGAGAGGACAACGCGCAGCGCGCCCAACCCGTTGGCGATGGGCCGGTTCTGCAGCGGTTTGAGGAGCATCCAGGTGATGATGCCGCCGACGAAGAGTGCGAGAGGTAGGAAGAACGGGGCAAACCCCGTACCGAATGTGCTGGCTCGGTTTTCGTAGGTTTCCTGCAATTCGACGGGGCTGGAGAGTGTTTGGGCTGTGGCGGTTCGCTGCTGATCGGTCCAATTGGGGATCTGTCCGGCGCCTTCGGTCAGCTTGCTTGCCAGTTCGGCGGAACCGGCCTGCAATTGTTGGGTGCCGCCTGCGAGTGTGGCTGCGCCGGCAGAGAGTTCGATGCTGCCGTCGGTGAGTTGAACCAGGCCGCTGCTGAGAGTTTGAGCTCCGGCATTGACCTCTCGGCCACCGTCGCGGAGTTGGACGAGCCCGTTGCGTAGTTCTCCGCCGCCGCCCACTGCGGCGTTCAAACCGGCGCGGAAGGTGCTCGACGGATCGCCGAGTTGGTAGGCGAGTTGTTGTGCGCCACCTTTGAGTTCGGCCAGTTGACCCATCGTGGCTTCGCCGAACCCTTGGTTGCGGAGGATGTCTTGCGCGGGAGCCAGGGCATTGGCGATCTGTTGGGAAAGGGGATCGGGGTTCATTCGTAGGGTGGCCACCGCTTGGTTGACCAGCTGGGTCGCCTGAGCTTGTGTGTTGCCCAGAACGCTGAGCTGATCGACAACTTGGGTGACACCACCACTGAGTTGTGTTGCACCGTCGCCCAGTTGGCCGGCACCGAGATTGAGCTGGCCCAATCCATCTGTCAGGGCGAGGATTCCGCCGGTGGCAGTGTCAATCCCTGCTGAGAGTTGAGCAGTGCCACCGGCCAGGGTGGCGGCGCCGTCTCTGGCGGTAACCATGTTGTCGGCCAAAGTCTTCGAGCCACTGGCAAGTTGGCCTGCCCCGTCATTGGCCGTCGTCATTCCGGTCGAGAGTTGCTGGGCTCCGTCGGCGGCCTGTTTCAACCCGGCACCGGCGTCGGTGAGTCCGAGAAGCACCGTTTCGACTGACTGGGCGCCGATCGTGGCGCCTACCTGATTGAGGATCTGCTGGGCAGCATTTTGGCCGATGATGGTGCCGAGATAGTTGTTCACGTCGTTGAATGCGAACTGCAACTGGGCTTTATGCGGATTGGCGGAAGTGGGAGACGCTACGGCTTCGCTGAAGTTCTCGGGCAGGGTCAGAGAGAAGTAGAAGGTGCCGTCCGAAACGCCTTGTGCTGCTTCCGTAGGGGAGACGAGGTGTAGGTCGAGTTCGCCGGAGTCCAGGAGCGCCTGGCTTACCTGGTCGCCGGCGTTGAGTTTCTGCCCTTGGACCATGGCGCCGCGGTCGATGTTTACCAAGGCGACCGGGACCTTGTTGACCTCACCGAACGGATTCCAGAACGCCCACAAGTACATTGCGCCGTAGAGAAGCGGCATCAGGATGATGGTGACGAGTGCGATTCGGGGCATGGCTCCCCGGGAGAACCGCTTGAGTTCGGTTCCGAGTGACATTCCTGCGAGCATCGCGGTTACCTCGCCCCTTCTTGTTCGGGATTGGTGACATCGTCGAGCAGCGTGACGGATTCGGCGGGTGATCCGTCGGGAAGGGGGTTCACGGTTGAGCAGACGATGGTCTGGTGTTGCCCTAGATCGGCGAGGCGTTCCAGCAGATAGGCGCGCTCGGAATCGCGCCGGACCTGTTCGAGGTCATCGATGACGAGTACCGCCGGCTTCTTGGTGTTCGCGACGGCGATGCGCAGCAGGGTGGCTTCGAGTTCGCCGAGGTCGCTGACGTACTGGCCGAGTCGAGGCAAGGGGTGATCACCGAACACCGGAGCGCACACTGCGGAGAGTTCCGGCTTGCCGGCGCGGCCCATCAGCTTGTACCAGGGTGCGTCCCAACGGATCTGCTCGGTGATGAGGTCGCGAACGGTGACGGATTCCGCCAGTTCGTCGATGCCCTCGAAACCGGCGATGGAGCAGATCTTGAAGATGTCACGAGGGCGGGTGCGTCCGAATACGTTGAGCGAACCGGAACTTGGCTTCAACCTGCCGCTGAGTGCAAGGAGCAGTGAGGTGCGTCCGGATCCGCTCGAGCCTTCGACGACAGTGACTCCGCCCGCTCCGATATCGAGATTGATCGGACCGAACACCGGGCCCCAGGGGCCGTCCAGCGTCAAGTCTCGTGCCACTAATGCCAAGCCGGGAGCGGTCACAGCGTTCACCTCGTCTGTCGGATTCGGCAACTTCGGTTCAGCCAACCACAATCAGCGGGACACGCGCCGATCGTGAAGGATTTCACTCGCTCAGCGAGCGAAATCCTTCACGATCAGGACGCAGAACAGGTCCGGCCGCTAAGGGGAACCCTCAGCGGCCGGACCTGTTCTGCAGAAACTCAGAACGCAGCTTCGTCGATCTCCATGATGTCGTTGTCCGTGTTCGCGATGATCTCGCGTGACGCGGTGAGCTCAGGCAGGACGTTCTTGGCGAAGAAGGACGCGATGGCGACCTTGCCCTCGTAGAACGCCTTGTCCTTGTCGGATGCTCCGTTGTCGAGAGCTGCGAGCGCAACCTCCGACTGGCGAAGCAGCTGCCAACCGATGATCAGGTCGCCCACGGACATCAGGAAGCGCACGGAGCCGAGGCCGACCTTGTACAGCTCGGACGGCTGTTCCTGGGCACCCATGAGGAACCCGGTGAGCGTGGCAGCCATGGCCTGGACATCTTCGAGGGCGGTGGCGAGCAGTGCGCGCTCCGCCTTGAGACGGCCGTTGCCGGCTTCGCTGTCGATGAAGGTCTTGACCTGTCCGGCAACGTGAGCGAGTGCGACGCCGCGGTCACGGGCGATCTTGCGGAAGAAGAAGTCCTGCGCCTGGATGGCGGTGGTGCCTTCGTACAGCGAGTCGATCTTGGAGTCGCGGATGTACTGCTCGATCGGGTAGTCCTGCAGGAAGCCGGAGCCGCCGAGGGTCTGCAGGCTGTCCGTCAGGTACTGGTACGCACGCTCGGAGCCGACGCCCTTGACGATGGGGAGCAACAGGTCGTTGACGCGGAACGCGGTGTCCTTGTCAGCGCCCGAAACGTGCTGGGCGACAACCTCGTCCTGGTGCGCTGCGGTGTAGAGGTATACAGCGCGCAGACCTTCGGCGTATGCCTTCTGCATTGCGAGGCTGCGACGCACGTCGGGGTGGTGCGTGATGGTGACGCGCGGTGCGGCCTTGTTGCTCATCTGGGTGAGATCGGCACCCTGGACGCGCTGCTTGGCGTAGTCGAGAGCATTGAGGTAACCGGTGGAGAGTGTGGAGATCGCCTTGGTGCCCACCATCATTCGAGCGTGCTCGATGACGTCGAACATCTGCGCGATGCCGTTGTGGACGTCGCCGACCAGCCAGCCCTGTGCGGGGATTCCGTGGCCACCGAAGGTGAGCTCACAGGTGGTGGACGCTTTGAGGCCCATCTTGTGCTCGACGTTGGTGACGAAGACGCCGTTGCGCTCGCCGAGTGTGTCGGTCTCGAAGTCGAAATGCGTCTTCGGGACGAAGAACAGGCTCAGGCCCTTGGTGCCCGGTCCGGCGCCTTCGGGGCGAGCGAGAACAAGGTGGAAGATGTTCTCGAACAGGTCGTCCGAGGTTGCGGAGGTGATGAAGCGCTTCACACCCTCGATGTGCCAGGAGCCGTCGTCCTGCGCGATGGCCTTGGTGCGGCCGGCGCCGACGTCGGAGCCGGCGTCGGGCTCGGTGAGGACCATGGTGGCGCCCCATCCGCGTTCGACAGCGGTGGCTGCCCACTTCTTCTGCTCTTCGGTGCCGTTGTTGAACATCACGTCAGCGAAGGAGGGGCCTGCCTGGTACATGAAGGCTGCAGGCTGTGCGCCGAGCATCATTTCTCCGATGGCCCAGACGACCGTGCGAGGGACGGGTACGCCGCCGATCTCTTCACTCAGCCCCATGCGGAACCATTCGGCGTCCCACATGGCTTTGAAGGACTTCTTGAACGACTCGGGCAGAGTCGCCTCGTGGGTCTCGGGGTCGAAGACAGGCGGGTTGCGGTCGGCGTCGGCAAATGCCTCGCCAAGGGGTCCCTCGGCCAGACGTGCGACCTCGGCCAGCATGTTGCGGACGGTGTCGGCATCCAGATCGCTCCAAGCGCCTTCGCCCAGTAGCTTTTCAAGTCCGAGTACCTCGAAGAGGTTGAACTCGAGGTCTCGAACGTTGCTCTTGTAATGGCCCATGTCTTCTGCTTCTCCCAGTGAGGTGGTGCGGTCCAGCACTCCTAGTACCGCCCGAAGTTTATTACTCGTCGGTAACTTAATACATGTTACTAGTCGTTCTTTCAACTGCCAACATCTAATTTTCGGCCGATGACAAGAGCGTCGATCGCGATTCCCGTTTCGGTGTGTCGGTGAGGATTTCCGGCGATCTCGAACTTCAGTCTCGGGCCGAATTCTTCCATCAAATCCTCTGGGGTATAAAGGATTTCGGTATTTTGTGGTCCGCCGACGCCGTAGTCGACGTTGCTTCGGTCGTGACCCAAAATCATGAGGATTCCATCAGGTTTCAGGGAATTTATGGCACGGTTCACAACCGAAATGAGCTCCGGGGCGGGGAGATGGAGGTAGAGAACGAGCGCGAGGTCGTATCCGGAGCCGTACTCGACGGTTCTGACATCACCGCATCGGTAGTCGAGTCGCTCCACTACCGAGCGTGGTGATCGGGCCGCGATCGCCCGTGCCTTCTCGATCGCAACGGGTGAGAAGTCGATGCCTGTCACCGCCCAGCCGCGCGTTGCCAGCCACAACGCATTGCGGCCCTCGCCGCATGCCAGGTCCAGAGCCTGGCCGTAGGGGAGGGCTGTCGCGTATTCCACCAGAAGTTCGTTGGGAGGAACGCCCCGGGCGAGTTCCGTTTGTTCGTATTTCTTGTCCCAGGCGGCGGCGTCCATGACTGAGAACGCTAGTGCCATTGCGTTCTCGGGCGCTCCGTCCGGCGGCTTCATTCGCACTCCGGCTCACGAGAGCCGGAGGTGTGGGGATTGATGGTGGAGTGCTTGGGAAATCGGTAAATCGTGCAAAACGCGCAACTAGTGGCTCTATTGTGATCAAGCGCATAGGAAATTTATTCGCAAACTCGGCCTGTCGACTTCCGGTGTCGGGCGTTTTCGTGTTCCTGCAGTTCCAGCTCATATTGCGGGAGTGAGACTGCATCTGGACGAATGACCTAACTGGAGCGTAATGTGAGCCAGCCTCATGTTGTTGTCGTGATCGAACGGTGACCTGAGAGGCGAGGGCCTGCGTCCGCTACGTAACGTGTGATGTCGGATACGAGTCATCACCAGAAACAACGAGGAGATCGATCAATGGGAAAGCCGATTGCCAGTGTGGCCGGAGGTCGGCAGTCCGTCCTCCTCGGGCTCGGCGTTCACCGCCCCGAGCGGGTTGTGACCAACGACGAGATCTGCGAGACGATCGATTCCACCGACGAGTGGATTCAGACTCGTACCGGCATCAAGTCGCGCCGTTTCGCCGGTGAAGGTGAAAGCGTCGTCGCGATGTCTCTCAATGCAGCACGTGGTGCATTGGCTGCCAGCGGTATCTCGCCCGAACAGGTCGGCGTTGTCATTATCGCCACCTCGACATACGAGCTGCAGACGCCGCAGGCCGCATCCGTAATTGCCCACGAACTCGGTATGAAAGGCCCGGCTGCCTTCGACCTGGCTGCTGGTTGTGCCGGATTCAGTACCGCTCTCGGCGTGGCAAGCGATCTGATCCGTGGCGGAACCGCCGATTACGCACTTGTTGTCGGCGTTGACCGCATGAGTGACACCACCGAGCCTACGGACCGCAGCGTGCGCTTCATCTTCGGTGACGGCGCCGGCGCAGTCATCGTCGGTGTGAGCGATACCGTCGGTGTTGGTCCCGTCGAGTGGGGTTCGGACGGAAGTCAGTCCGACGCCATCAAGCAGGAGCCGAGTTGGCTTGATTTCGTCGCCAATCCCGTCGGCGCTCGCCCGTGGATCAAAATGGCCGGAACATCCGTATTCCGTTGGGCTGCCTTCGAAATGGGCAAGGTTGCCACTCGCACCCTCGAAAAGTCCGGTTTGTCGATCGAAGACATCGACGCTTTTGTACCGCATCAGGCCAACCAGCGCATCAACGATGTCATCGCCCGCAGCATGAAGCTGCCCGAGGGCTTCCCGATCTCCGACGACATCGTCGAGACGGGTAACACGTCCGCTGCTTCGGTCCCGCTGGCGATGGAGCAGATGCTCCGTGACGGCCAGGCCAAGCCGGGTGACAAGGCTCTGCTGTTGGGCTTCGGTGCCGGTCTGTCCTATGCCGGTCAGGTAGTCATCCTGCCGCCGCTGGGAACAGCTGCCGCAGTCTGATCTTTCCCGATACGAGGGCCCGCGAACTTTTCACGTTCGTGGGCCCTCGCTCGTTACCGGTCGACCTAGTGCGGTTGTGACGAGAGCAATGGAACCATCAGTTCGTCCGACGTGAGTGCGCCGTGCTGGCCGGGTAGGCCGGACAGGCCCGATTCCACTGTTCGGCGAACCACCGCGATGTCGTCGGTGGCGATGGCGATCACATCGCCGATTCGCCCTTGGTAGGCGGAATGCACTGAGGGTCCGAACAATCCGGCCACTATGCCCTCGGCTCTGGTGCCGATCCACATCCGGTCGCCGAGTTCGGCGCGCCACCGCTCGGCCACGTCGGGTGCTGCGCCGTCGCGGGTGTGGATGTGCCGGCACCGCGGTTCGCCGGCGAGAGCCACGACGTCCTCGGACAGAATCGCCGAGTCGTCGTAGTCGATCTTGTTGGCATCGGCGATCTCGACCATCCCGTGGTCGGCGGTCACGATCAGCGTCACATCCGGTCCGAGTGCGGTGGCCAGTTGTTCAACAAGACGATCGACCAGCGCGAGTTGATGAAGCCACGGCTCGGATTCGGGTCCGTACACATGCCCGAGGGCGTCGATCTCACTGACGTAGCAGTAAGTGAACGTGCGCTCGGCGGATTTCGACGCTGCAACCGTGTGGGCGAGGAGATCACCGTACGCCTGGATGCCGGCAAAATTAGCTCCGCGCATACCGGCGCGGGTGAGTCCGCTGCCGTCGAACTTGGACGGGACAACCGTGGTGGCCGTGATACCGGCAGCCTGCGCCCGATCGAAAGTGGTGGGCTGAGGTTGGAGGATCTCGGGAACTATCGAATCGGCGTACGAATCCTTCTTGCCGCTGGGGTGCCAGCCGAGCCAGTTGAACACCGAATCGGCTTCTTCGACGTATGACTGGTAGCCGGTGATTCCGTGCGCGCCCGACGGTAGGCCTGTTCCCAAGGACACGATGCTGGTGGCTGTTGTGGTGGGAAAGCCGGCGCGAATGGGGGAGCCGACCAGTGAGTTCAGATACGGAGCATGCTCCACGTTGCGTGTGAGCAAGTTTGCCCCCATGCCATCTACCAGCAGAATCACTGTTCGTTTGCTGGGTGGCAGGTTCAGTCGATTGGCTTCGCCGTTTACCCCCAGTGACGCGAGAACTGACGGCGCAAGGGTCGACAGAGTTGGCTGCGAGTACACATCGAGGAGAGGTGCGGGGACGGGCATTCCATGAGATTAGGCGTTGGAAGGCCAAAACTGCACACCTTCTGGGCGAGCGTTCAGCTGATGGGAGCCGACGGACGGCACTTGAGCAGCAGTTCAGGTGCCTTCCGTCGGCGAATATTCATTCCATGATTGTCGATATCTGGAAGGTCGCGCCCAAGGGATCTGCGACGGATGCGAGGCGGCCGAACGGGGTGTCCTCCGGAGCCCGCAGGACGCTGCCACCGAACTCGACGATCTTGGCGACGGTGGCATCGGTGTCATCTGCCCCGAAATACACCTGCCAGAACGACGGCACCTCGGCGGGCAGGAATGAACTGGCGTCCATGATCCCGGCAACGGCGGTCTCGCCCAGCTTGGCCTGCGAATAGCGGAACTCGTCGGTGTCGCCCATCGCCTGGAACTCCCAGCCGAACACGTCCGAGTAGAACGGCAATACGGCGCCGTAGTTCTTGGACATGGTCTCGTGCCACACCGGTACATCGGCTTCGCCGACCAGTCCGAATCCCTGATGCTGGTCTGCCTGCCAGATGCCGATGACAGCGCCGGCGGGATCTCCGACGATTGCCATGCTGCCCTGCGGGCCGACCTGCATCGACGGCATCATGATCATGCCGCCGGCCGCTTCGGCTTTGGCTGCGGATGCAGCCGCGTCGGGGGAGGAGAGGTACGTGGTCCAGACGTTGCCGTAGGGATTTCCTTCTTGCTGCGGACCGAGGCCGGCGATGGGCTGACCGTCCTTACTGAAGATGGAGTATCCGCCGTACTGCGGATCGTCATTAGTGTCGGCCTGCCAGCCGAACACGTTGGCGTAGAAGTTCTTGGCGACGGCGGTGTCGGAACTGGTGAGGTCGATCCAACAGGGTGCTCCGTCGAGCGGGGTGCGTGCGGGCATCTGAAAACTCTCCTCCTGCAGATGTAACTGGTCGGTGCCTGGGGAACTGATGGCACGGCTCCAACCTACGCGTGACCGCCGACACATTCTCGGTTGTCAGGGACGCCGCAGAAGGCGGGCACGGAGATCGGAATCGCTCGCACAGTCGATGGCAGTCCAGGCCATTCCCAAAGCGCCGTCCAGGACGGCCTTGTCTCCGGTTTCGGATCGGCAGTACGGAGTGAACTCCGCTTGGTGATTGCCGGCGCCGTTGCATTCGATCCCGATGATGGGGTGGATCGTCGGGATGCGATGCGAGACGTTGCCCATGTCCGTGGAACCCGCGGCCGGGCCACCGTACTCGAAGAACGTACGACCGAGCGCTTCGACGTTCTCCTGGTACAGAACGCTCAATTGCGCGTCCCAACGTGATTCTGCGTAAGCGGGCGACGGCGACGTCATCGCGATATCGCAGCCAGTAGCAATCGCACCGGCGGTAAAGCACTGTTCCACTTTGGGTTTGGCAGCGATAACACCGTCGAGGGTTTCGGCTCGAACCGCGTATTCTCCGTGCGAACTGCCGGGAATGACATTTGGCGCGATTCCGGCGTTACTGACGTAGCCGTGCACCTGAACGTCCTTCGGAAGATGTTGCCGCAGTAGACCGATGCCCACCTGCGCGACGGTGAAGGCGTCGGCGGCATTGACGGCTCCCACAGCGAAGGACGCGTGCGAGGACACGCCCGTGTACTGGACGTCGAGGTGCGAGATGGCAAGCATGTTGGGTGATCGCAGATCGCCGGCACCGGGATGAACCATCATGGCGCAGTGCAGTGAATCGAAGATGCCCTCGTCGAGCATCACTACCTTGCCGCCGCCACCTTCTTCCGCCGGAGTGCCGAAGACAGCCACGGTGATGCCCAATTCGTCGGCCAACGGTGCGAGGAGGAGGCCCGCCGTCACCGCTGCCGACGCAATGATGTTGTGGCCGCACGCATGTCCGATGTCGGGTAACGCGTCGTACTCGGCAAACAGTCCGATCACCAGTTCGCCGGTGCCGTAGGTAGCGCTGAGTGCGGTCGGCAGTCCGGCGACACCGCGTTCGACGCTGAAGCCGGCACCTTCGAGCATGTCAGCGACGGCGGCCGACGCATTGTGCTCGGCAAACGCGAGTTCGGGGTCTTCGTGGATCTGGTGGCTCAGTGCGAGGGCGGCGTCGGAAATGGTGTCGAGATGCTTGGCAGCGCGTTCCTTCGTGGTCATTCTTCGAGGGTGCGTTCTCAATGGGATCGGCGACGCACAATGCAGCATTCATGCCGTAATTTACTGATCTATGCAGGAATCGACACACCTGGACGAGATCGATCTGCGAATCGTCCATGCCATGCAGGTCCAACCGCGTGCCTCGTGGGCGTTGATCGGTAGCGTCGTCGGGGTTGATCCGGTTACGGCCGCGCGTCGATGGAAAGCGTTGACCGACTCCGGCGCAGCGTGGATTGCTGCGTATCCGGCCGCCGACGCAGCGTCAGTGCTGGCTTTCCTCGATATCCGGTGTGAACCTCGGAAGAGGGCGAACATCGTCGCGCATCTGTCGGCGCAGCCTCACGTGATGAGTCTGAACGTTCATTCCGGAGGCTCCTCCGTAGTGGCCGAGGCACTGTTTGCCGGCCTCGACGCGTTGGCTCGGTACGTGCTCGACGAAATCCATCTGCTCGATGGGGTTATCGACATCGGGGTGCATCCTGTCACCAGGGTGTTCACCGAGGGAAGTCGTTGGCGGCTGGGAACTCTCGAACCGGCAGGTGTTCGGACGTTGCGTGAATCCGGGGTGGTCCCACCCCCGTTGGGTCGCCGGAATCCGCTGGATTCGAATACTGCTGCCGTGATCGATGTCCTCGGCCGGGTGCCGCGCATCTCGTTCACAGAATTGGCATACGAACTCGGAATCAGTGTCACAGCCGCACGTCGACGGCTCGGTAAGGCACTCTCGCATCACACCCTGTTGCGTTGCGAACTCGCAAGATTCGCAACCGGAAGGCCGATTCGGGTGCTGTTCTTCGCACAATGTCCGGTGCGGGACGTCGACAATGCAGCACGAATCTTGCGGGTACTACCGGAGATTCGCCTTGTGGCCACAGTGGCCGGCCCGGAAAACCTGTTTTTCTCGGGTTGGTTCCGATCGCTGTCCGATATTGCGGTGCTCGAATCGGAAGTGTCCGCGCGGGCGCCGACGATGCGCGTCGTCGATCGACGCATTGTCTTGGATACGCCGAAACTGATGGGGCACTTGCTTGATCGGGACGGGCGTTCGGTAGCTGTGATTCCGGTGCGCGTCAGTTCTTGATCAGATCCGTGTGCGAAAGCCAGGCCAGCGCATGACGGTTGAACTCGTCCGGCACCTCGAGCTGAGGGGTGTGCCCGGTATCGCCGAGAATGATCGTGGTCCAATGCGGATGGGATGCGGCGGCGCAGTGTGCTGCTGCAACGGATACCAGGCGGTCACGCTCTCCGTGTATCAGGAGAGTGGGAACTGTGATGTTGCGCAGCGCTTTTCGGTATTCGCGAGGGCGCGCCAGGGTGGTGAGCAAAGACCGTGCGGCTTGCAGGAACTCCGAATCCTGACCGGGAAAGTTACGCCGGATCGTCGACAGTGCGGCGCCGGCGGCCAGGACCTCGGTATCGGCTCGGGTGGGATCGGAGAAGCAGAGGTTTGTCATCTGTTCGGACAGTTCCTGATCCGTCATCGCGCGTCGGCCTAGTCTTAGTGCTTGTTCGCCGAGGTATGGCAGCGAGTAGACGAGGAACTGTGCTGCCACTACCGGATCCGGGATTCGAATCGGTAGCGGCAGTGCGGGGTCGACCAGCACCAGTCCGGCGACCGAATCGGGTCGCGCGTGCGTGGCGAGCGCCGACACCATCCCACCCATCGAATTACCGAACAGGATCACCGGTCTTCCCACAACCGTGTCGATAAACGCGTTCAGCAGCGCGGTATTGGCGGGAATGCCCGTGTGGCGGCCGTTGGCCTGAGTAAGTCCGAAACCTGCCAGATCCAGGGCGTAGACGCGTGTGTGCTGCGCGAGCAGTGGGGCTACCTGCACCCAATTCAGATGCGAACCACCGAGTCCGTGGACCAACACGATCGGTGTGGCATCTGCGGGTCCGCCGAAATCGACCCAGTGAACGTCTCCGTCGAGATCAGCGATATTGCTGGTTCCACCCCAGGGCGCGCTGAGTGAGCTACCGACTGATTCGAGAAGGGTACGAGGAGATTCCATCCCTCAAGGATGCACGGAATCGCACTGATCGGTGAGCATGATGTGCCCTCGATCACGTGGCGGGTTCGGAATTAGGGGACAAAAAGGGTCAGTTGAACTGCGGCAGAGAATGTTTCGCAGTTGTCCGGATTCTCCGGTTGAAAGGTCGACGCGTGCCGAAATAGTTGAGAGTTCAGGCATACTGGAGACCATGTGGTGGATGGTCGGACTAATCATTCTGGCTGCCCTGGGCCTGTCGTCCGCATTGGTGGCTTTTGTTTTCCGCCGATCAACGGCGGAGGACAGGACTTTGTTAGGTGAACGCAGCGATGGAACGGACCTGAACCGGCAATAGGCCCAGGTCCGCACACACGCATTCCCACCGAGCCCCTCTCAGCCCCAGCGTGACTGTCCGCCGTCGAGTGGAATGGTGGCACCGGTCAGGTAGCCGGCATCGGGTCCGACCAGAAATGCCACCGCGACGCCGATATCCGTTTCGCAATCGCCGACGCGGCGCAGGGGAATACCTGCCACGAACTCTGCAGCTTCTTCCGGGCGGGCATCTGCCCATCGCTGCAGTGCGGGCGAGGATGCGTGTGGCGCGACAGCGTTGACTCGGATGCCGTCGACGCCCCATTCGCAGGCTGCGGCGCGAGTGAGTGCTCGGACGCTCTCTTTGACGGCTGCGTAGCCGCCGTAGCCGCTGGCGTCCCACCGGACAGCTACGGAGCTGACCATGTTGATGATCGAGCCGCCTCCGCGAGCCTTCATCGACGGATAGCACGCCTGCATCGTGCGCAGCGTTGCCACCGGGCCGGATTCGAGGCCCTCGGACAAACGTTCAGGAGTCAAGTCCAGAATGTTCCCGAGAGGGTTGAGGCTGGCGTTATTGACCAGAATGTCAATTCCGCCGAACAGTTCGATGGTTCGTGCCACCGCTGCGGTAATGGACTCGCCGTCGCTGATATCGGCGAGTACGGCCTCGGCGCGGCCTCCACGATCAGCGATTTCTTTGCAGGTGTCGACGAGTTTCGACTCAGTGCGTCCGACGACGGCAATGGACGCACCTTCCTTGGCCAGGGCAAATGCGACACCCTGTCCGACCCCTTGGCCGGCGCCTGTGACGAGCGCCACCTTCTTGTCCAATTTGCCCATTGCTGTTCTCCTGCTCGTCATTTAATGGTTGCCAAATGGTTGTCCGCTACGTGAAGTATCTGTTTCAGCGTCCTGTTGGGCGGGATGTGATTTCCATCCCACTCAGTGGAACCATTTTTAAAAATGGGTGTCTTACAGATAATGTGAGCGCCGTTACATACCCGGCGCGAGGCACGCGCACACATTCCATGATGAGGAGATAGACATGGTTGGCAGCATTGACGCACCCACGATGAAGTTGCTCGGCGACCTGGCGAAGTTCGCTTCGCCCATCGCAGGCCTTATCGGCGGCATTGGCGCCATTATCGGAATCGCGGGACTGGTTAACGCCGGTACGGGCTCTGCATAACTGGTTCTGGCTTCTGACTCGCTTTCGCGTTCAGTAGTTCTTCCGGCCCGCGTTCTCGCATTCACTTGCTGAGGATGCGGGCCGGAGGTCTATCAAGACCGCGAATATCTGTGTCTGGCAGAAACATTCACTTCGATCTGCTGTCCGTAGGTCGGGGAACTTCCAGGCTGTCGTCGTGCGACTGCGGCCCGTAGTTGACTCTCGGGGTGAAATCGAGCGCCGCGCCATTGCCTCGGTAATGGTGGAACGAATAGAGAGCTCGATCCGGCCGTATCAAGGTGTCGGGTTCGGTGGTCTTCCAGAGCCAGTGGACATCGGCCCGCGAGGCCTCACGCAGCTTGATTATGTTTTTGCAACCATTCGTCTGAAGTCCAATGCATTTCAGCCTCTGAAGCTCCCGTGGCCGTCCGCTCGGTGTCCAACGCGATTCGTAGGCCAATGCGTCGAGGAGGACACGATGGCACTCCTGTTCCGCTGCTCGGTGCAGTAGGTCGTCCCAGTCCAATCCCGGTGCGCACTGCAGGTATTCGTCGGCGTCGATGAAAGCTGTCCACGTGACGGTGTCGCGGAATTTGGTGATGTAGTCGACGTAGGCCTCGACTTGGCCGTGCACGATGCGGCCCTCGCGGTCGCGCGGTTGCCACTCGAAGATGGTGACCGGTAAGTCCCTTAGTTCGTCGCGCAAGGCTTCTTGAACTTCGCGGTCGGTCAGCGTCTCCGTAAATTTGCCATAGGAATTGCCGCGCTTGTCCTCGTTGCGGCCATGCCAACGATTGAGACTGAAGGCGCTGGTTCGCCGAGTTGATCCGACCGACCCGGTGTTGTCATAGAGCGCAATTTCCCAGCCCTGTTTGATGTGGTGCAAGCACCAGTCGCGGATGAAGGGGAGATGTTCCCGGGGGAGTAGTACGGCGACTACTGTGCGTTTTCCTGCCGGAGTGGTGATCGGATCCGCGGTCATTCGAACACGATAGTGCCGGCGGCCACGTGAACCATTGACACATTGGCACTTTTGTCTCATAGTCGAGCCATGACTGCATCCGTGTCACATTCACCAGTGTTTGTCCCTTCGTCCGGGGAGTCGTGGCGCTCGCCCTGGGCCATGTACGACGCGTTGCGCGAGCACGATCCCGTACATCGTGTGGTTCCGGAGGAGGCGCCGGGCGACGACTACTGGGTCCTGACGCGCCATGAAGACGTGTACAACGCTGCCCGTGACTACGAGACTTTCTCGTCAGCCAAGGGGCTGACCACCGTCTACGGTGAGTTGGAACAAATCGGGATGCAGGACAATCCGCCGTTCGTGATGCAGGATCCGCCGGCGCAGTCGGAGTTCCGTCGCATGGTGTCCAAGGGGTTCACTCCGCGTCAGGTATCCGCGGTCGAGCCGATGGTCCGGGAGTTTGTCGTCGAGCGTCTCGAGGCATTGAAAGCGCGCGGTAGTGGTGACATCGTCGTAGAACTGTTCAAGCCGCTGCCTTCGATGGTTGTTGCGCATTATCTGGGTGTGCCGGAGTCGGATCGTGATCAGTTCGACGGCTGGACCGACGCGATTGTGTCCGCGAGCTCGGCGGGTGGTGTGGCCGCGGCTGCGACGACAGCGCAGGAGGCTACCGGCCAGCTGATGATGTATTTCGCTTCGCTGATCGAGCGTCGCAAGGTGGAGCCGGGCGACGATACGATCTCCCACCTTCTGGCTGCTGGTCTCGGCGAAGAGGGCGACATGACTGGGCTGTTGTCGATTCTCGGTTTTGCGTTCACCATGGTCGCCGGCGGAAACGACACCACGACAGGGATGTTGGGCGGTTCGGCGGCGATGCTGACCGAAAACCCGGACCAGCGTCAAATCCTCATCGATGATCCGGAATTGATCACCGACGCGGTCGACGAACTCCTGCGCCTCACGTCTCCGGTGCAAGGTTTGGCGCGCACCACGACGCGAGATGTGGAATTGGGCGGCAAGGTTATTCCCGCGGGACGCAAAGTGCGGCTGATGTACGGCGCCGCCAATCGTGATCCTGAAAAGTACGGTCCGGATGCCAACGAGTTGGATGTATTGCGCCATCCCCAGAAGATCCTGACGTTCAGTCACGGTGCCCATCACTGTCTGGGAGCGTCGGCTGCGCGTATGCAGGCGCGAGTTGCCTTGGAGGAGTTGCTGGCTCGTATTCCCGATTTTCACGTCGACGCCGATGCCATGGCGTGGGCGCCCGGAAATTACGTGCGCCGGCCGCTGAGCGCTCCGATGACGGTGAGCCGACCGTGAGTGGCGACTGGCTCGGTGACGGCCGTGCGTTGGCGGCGGCCGAGAAGATTCTCGACAGTGCGGCGCAGCTGTTTGTGGAGAAGGGTGTCAATGCTGTCGGGATGTCGGAAATAGCTTCTGCTGCAGGATGTTCCCGCGCCACCCTGTATCGGTATTTCGAGAACCGGCAAGCACTGCACATTGCGTTTGTCCACCGTGAAGCGCGCACGCTGGGTGCGGCCATCGCGGAATCTGTTGCGGCGATCAGTGATCCACGAGAACGGCTCGAAACTGCAATTCTGTCATCGATATCCACAGTGCGAAGTACTCCGACGCTCGCAGCGTGGTTTACTCCCGGGGACGCGAGTCTCGCTGGTGAGCTGGCTAATTCATCCGACGTCATCAACGGGTTGGGTACGGCGATGCTCGGAGAGGTCGACGGTGCCAGTGTCTCGCGGGCAAAGTGGATCGTCCGGGTGATCCTGTCGCTTCTCATGGTGCCCGGCGCCGACGAGAAGGACGAGCGCGCGTTGGTGCGGGAGTTCGTTACCGCAGTGTTGGCGCGTGACCCGGCTGGTTCGTCCTGACAGTTCGGGGATGGAGCAGCGCGGGCAGGACGATCGAGTCGATGAGATGCTCGACAAAACTGCGATCGACAGGCTGGGCCATGATCGAGATTCGGTGAAAGATGATGGCAGGTATGGCGGTTCCGACGAGTTCGAAGTCGGAGCCGCCGTCGATATCCCCGCGTCGCAGTGCTGCGTCGATCACCGCGTGGAACGCGGCACCGCGCGGAGCAGCCACTGCATCGAGGACTGCGACGCGTAAGGAGTCGTCGTGATTCATTGCGGTGAGAAGTCCGCTGACCACGCGGTCGCGTCGTGAATCGGGATCGAGCCAGGCTGCGGCCATGAGAATCAAGTCGTTTCGAAGATCTCCGGTGTCCGGAGCCTCGTCGACCTCGTGCAGTTGTGTGATAGCTGCAGTCACCAATTCGGCTTTGCCAGGCCATCTTCGGTACACCGTAGTTTTGGCTGCGCCGCATTTAGCGGCGACTGCATCGATGGTCAGGCGGTCGTAGCCAACCTCGGCCAGCAGGTCTTGCGTTGCGATCAACAGATCACGCTCACGAGTGATGCTGCGAGGGCGACCAGCCTTCGGTGTCGGCGTTGTCATGGTCTCCCTCGCAGCATCAGTAGTCTCAGATCTTTTCTCTATCTTGTCATTGCCACCTATCCGACGTGTACGGGCGCATCTTTGGCTGTGTGGGGTTTCGCGTTGATCGTGGTCATCGTGACTGCGGCGCCCACTATCAACAGTCCGGCCGCGACAACAAACGCGGAGGTGAATCCGTCGGTCATCGCTGCAGAAGCTTGCGTCAGCAGCGATTGATCGCCGGTGCCCAGCGCTTCGAAGTAGGCACTGTCGGCGTCCGGCAATGTGGAGTTTGCCGAGTTGGTCGCCACGGTTGACAGAATCGCCAATCCCATTGCGCCACCGATCTGTTGAGCGGTGCTGAGCAACGCTGACGCGATTCCGGCGTCGGAGTTGCTGACGCCGGAGACAGCGCCGAGTGTCATCGGCAGGAAGCTGATACCCAGACCGGCGGCGGTGACGAACATGGCCGGCATCAGGTGGGTGAGGTACGACGAATCAGGTTCGAGGAAAGCGAACCAGGTCATGCCTGCAGCGGCGACGATCATGCCGGGCCCGGCCAACATGCGAGGTGCGACGCGACCGGCGAGTGCTGAACCCAAACCTGTTGCGAGACCCATGCCGAGGCTGAACGGCAGGTAGGCGAGACCCGTCTGGATCGGTGAGAAGCCTAATACCTGCTGCATGAACAGTGAGAGGAAGTAGAACATCGCGAACATTGCCGCGCCGATGATCAACATCGATGCGTACGAACCGGATCGGTTGCGGTCGGCAAGAATTCGCAACGGCATCATCGGGTGATCCGATCGACGCTGCACTGCGATGAAGGCGATCAGAAGGGCCACGGCTAGTCCGAACCACATCAGTGTGGACGGGGTTGTCCAACCGTGTTCGCCGCCGCGGGTGATGCCGTAGACCAAGGACACCAGTCCGAGTGTTCCGGTGATTGCTCCGGGGATGTCGAGGCGTCCGCGGGCGCGTTCACCGGCGGGGAGAATCTTGGTGCCGATCAGCAGGGCGATGCCGATGGGGATGTTGACGAAGAAAATCCAGCGCCAGTCGAGGTAGTCGGTGAGGACGCCGCCCAGGAGGAGGCCGATCGTCGATCCGATACCCGACATTGCGGCGTAGACACCCATCGCTTTGTTGCGTGGTCCGCCCTCGGGGAAGGTGGTTGCAATCAGTGAGAGTGCAGTGGGTGCGGCGATGGCCGCGCCGACGCCTTGCAGGATGCGAGCTGCGATCAGCAGTTCAGCGTTGGGGGCCAGGCCGCCGAGCAGTGACGCGAGGGTAAAGATGGCGATGCCTACCCGGAACATCCGTCGTCGGCCGAAGAGGTCGCCGGAACGTCCGCCGAGGAGGAGTAATCCACCGAAGGCCAGTACGTAGGAATTGACGATCCAGGCCAGGCCGGAAGCAGATATGCCCAGGTCAGCTTGGATGCTGGGGAGTGCGATATTGGTGATCGTGCTGTCGAGGATCACCATCAGTTGGGCTGTCGCGATGACGACCAGGGCAAGTCCCAGCTTGGGTGGTGCCCCGGTTCCCTTCTGTACTTGGGCTGAACTGCGTGTCTCGGTCATGAGTCTGCCTTTGGCGTCGGGTGGGTGTCTCCCGCCGTTCTGACGAGATATAAATACGAAACGCAACGGTATCGTATCGTATTCCCGAAGGATCGTCATCCCTTCCGGGTGATGCCGCGAGAGCGGGGCACGACGCGCGCTTGCGTGGTCCGAAGTGTGTTTTATCGCGCGTCGTGAGGAGCATGAAGATGCCGACACCGGATTGATCATCGGCGACACTTTGATGTCTTCGGAGACAGCGGCCCGCGCGCTCGAGTTGTACTACGAGCACCGGCCGAAGTTGCCGGTCAAGAACATCATCTTCACCCATTCGCACGGCGATCACTTCGGCGGAGTCAAAGGATTTGCAACGGACGCGGAGATTGCATCCGGCGCCGTAAAAGTCTATGCGCCGGACAGTTTCACCGAAGAAGCGATTTCCGAGAACGTCCCGGCGGGCACAGCGATTACGCGTCGTGGCATGTACATGTACGGATCGTTCCTGAAGCCAGGCCCGCAGGGGCAGGTCTCGGGCGGACTCGGACTGTCCACCTCACACGGCACTTCGACGTTCGCTGTGCCGACAAACGTCATCACCGAACCGGTGCACGAAGAAGTGATCGACGGAGTGCGGGTCACGTTCATGCTCGCACCCGGTACCGAAGCTCCATCCGAAATGCTGTTCTATCTACCTGATTTCAAGGCACTCGGCTCAGCTGAGGACGTCACGCACACGATGCACAATCTGTACACGTTGCGCGGAGCCAAGACTCGCGACGCCAAAGCCTGGTCGCATTACGTGCGGCTCGCGATGGAACTTTTCCCCGACGTCGAAATCATCTTTGCGCAACATCATTGGCCGACGTGGGGCAATGACAAGATCCGCAAACTCATCTCGGATCAGGCGGATCTGTACAAATATCTGCACGATCAGACACTTCGCCTGGCAAACAAGGGACTTACGCCAGTCGAGATCGCGGACCAGATCGAGGTGCCCGACGCCATCGGAAAGCAGTGGTACAACCGCGGGTACTACGGCTCACTCAGTCATAACGTCAAGGCGATCTACACCTTCTACCTCGGTTGGTTCGACGGTGTTCCCGCACATCTGAATCCGCATCCTCCGGTCGAGAACGGGAAACGGTACGTGGAGGCGGTCGGCGGACCGGATGCCTTGTTGGACAAGGGACGGAAGGCGTTCGACGGCGGCGACTACCGCTGGGCTGCAGAGTTGGTGAACCACTTGGTCTTTGCCGATCCCACCAATCAGAAGGCGCGAGAGTTGTTGGCGGACACCTATGAACAACTCGGGTATCAAGCCGAGAACGGTACGTGGAGAAACTTCTACCTCGTCGGCGCGATGGAACTGCGGCACCCGCTGGCTCCGATGCCGTCCAACAATCCCACCGGTCCGGCCGTCGTCGCAGCTGCATTGACACTGACCTGACCCGGTCCGTGTTCAACGAGGTGTACTTGGGAACGACCTCACTTACCGAATCCATCACCGGAGGAACGGCATCGGCTGACGGCGATCAGTCCCAGCTCGAAACCTTCATCTCGCTACTCGAGGACTTCGATCTCTGGTTCGATATCGTCACCCCGTAACAGCTCACTCGAAACGCGAAGGGTCTCCGGCGCCGATACGAACCACTTCCGGTACCCCCGAGGAATAGTCGACGACGGTGGTCGGCTCGGTACCGCAGTCGCCCGAGTCGATGACGGCGTCGAGTTGGTTGTCGAGTTCTTCCTTGATGGACCAGCCGTCCGTCATCGGTTCTTCGGCGCCCGGCAGCAGCAGGGTGCTCGACAGGATCGGCTCACCCAACTCCTGCAGCAAAGCTCGGACAACGGGGTGGCTGGGGATACGCACGCCGACAGTCTTCTTCTTGGCATGCGCGAGGCGACGGGGAACTTCCTTCGTTGCCGGAAGGATGAATGTGTACTGCCCGGGGGTGGCGGCCTTCACGGCGCGAAATGCCGAATTGCTGACATGCACGAAGTGTCCGAGCTGCGCAAAATCCGCACACACCAACGTGAAATGGTGGTCCGATTTCAGGTGCCGGATATCGCGAATCCGGTCTGTCCCCGAGTGGTTTTCCATCCGGGAGCCCAGGGCGTAGCAGGAATCTGTGGGGTAGGCGATGACCGCGTCGTTCCGCAACATCTCCACGATCTGACTGATCGCGCGGGGCTGCGGGTTGTCAGGGTGTACGTCGAAGTATCGGGCCATACAGGCAAGCCTAGTTCAGGGGCGTGGTACCAGGTTTGTTACGGCCGCTGACTGTGCTCGGCGAGCAGTGCCGTCAACTCCTCGGCATACGTAAGTTGCCGGCGCAGATGCCGGCAGCTGTCCTCGGCGCGAGTGTGGCAGTCGGCGATGAATTCGGTTGCGGCCGTGTGCGATGAGTCGTCTGAGGCGTCGGCCAGGATTTCGAGGGAATCGAGGAGCCTCTTCATCTCTTCGAGAGTGAATCCCAGTGGTTTCATCCGCCGGATCACCAGAAGTCGACTGATATCGGATTCGGTGTAGAGGCGGAACCCACCGGTGCTGCGCGCCGACGGTGTCACCAGTCCTACGTCGTCGTAGTGACGAATGGTTTTGATCGACAACTCGGTGCGTTCGGCTACCTGGCCGATCTGCATGTGTTCATTCGCCATGTCAGCTGCCCGCCCCCATTTGGCCGGACAGTCGAACGTGGCGTTCGGCGGACGCCTTGTCCAGGCCGATGATCTCGACGTTCTTGCCTCGGGCTGCGTACTTCGTGGTGATCGCGTCCAAAGTTGCCACGGTGGAGGCATCCCAGATATGAGCGTCGGAGAGGTCGACAATCACGTTCTCCGGATCGCCGGCGTAGTCGAATTGGTAGATCAGATCATTGCTCGACGCGAAGAACAGTTCGCCGCGCACCGCATAGACGCGGGTGTTCTCGTCGGGATGCGCAATGTCGACCACTTCGGTCAGATGCGCTACGCGCCGGGCGAAGACGACCATCGCGGTGATAACTCCGACAATGACACCGTAGGCCAGGTTGTGCGTCGTCACGGTGACGACAACGGTCACGAGCGTGACCATCGTCTCGCCGAGTGGCATGCGACGCAAGGTTTTCGGGTTGATACTGTGCCAATCCAGTGTTCCGACGGACACCATGATCATGACTGCGACCAGCACGGCCATCGGGATTTTGGCGACGAGCCCGCCGAGACCGACAACCAGGATCAGTAGGAAAACTCCGGCCAGGAAGGTGGAGATGCGGGTGCGCGCGCCGGAAACCTTGACGTTGATCATCGTCTGGCCGATCATGGCGCAACCGCCCATGCCGCCGAAGAATCCGGTGACGAGATTCGCGACGCCCTGGCCCCAGCCTTCGCGAGTTTTGTTCGAGTGCGTGTCGGTGATGTCGTCGACAAGCTTTGCGGTCATAAGTGATTCGAGAAGTCCGACCAAAGCCATCGCCAACGCGAAGGGTGCAATGATCGACAGGGTGTGCATGTTCAGCGGGACGTCCGGGAACATCAAACTCGGCAGGCTTGACGGAAGTTCGCCCTCGTCACCGACATTGGGTACATCGAGAGCGAACACGATCGTTGCCGCGGTCAGCAAGACGATGGCGACGAGCGGTGCCGGGACGGCGGACGTCAACTTCGGTAGTAACACGAGAATCAGCAGTGACAGGACCAGTAGGGGATAGACCATCCACGGTACGTCGATCAGATGGGGGAGCTGGGTTATGAAAATCATGATGGCCAGTGCGTTGACGAATCCGACCATGACGCTCCGCGGGATGAACCTCATCAGTTTTGCCACACCGAGCAGACTCAACACGATCTGCAGAACACCGGCGAGTAGAACGGTGGCGATCAGGTAATCGATGCCGTAGTCGCGGGTCAACGGTGCAACGACCAGCGCGACTGCGCCAGTTGCTGCCGAGATCATGGCTGGGCGGCCACCGACGATCGCGATGGTGACCGCCATCGTGAATGACGCGAACAATCCCACCCGCGGATCCACGCCGGCGATGATCGAGAACGAGATTGCCTCGGGGATCAGCGCCAAGGCAACGACGAGACCGCCCAGCACTTCGGTCTTCAGAAGTCGGGGCGAACGTAGCGCGGCAAGCACGCTGGTGTGGTCGAGCGTGCCTGTGGCCATCAGAGTTCCATCCTCACGAGATCGGCCAAACCCTACCCTCCCGTAAGGGTAGGGTTCGAATTTGGTGGTGAGATCCCTGGTCACTATGCGAGCATCGGACGATGAGCACTGGAACTGTCTCGATCTGGCATGGCGAAGAGGGTTGGGGCGTCATCGAATCCGCCGATACTCCCGGCGGATGCTGGGCCTTCTACAGTCATATCTGGGCCGATGCGTTACCGGAGTTGAAGCCGGGGCATTCCCGGACGATCAGGGGTGGTTACCGGGAGCTGATCGTCGGTGAGAGCGTCGACTTCACTTGGGAATCAGTGGAGCAGGACGGTTACTCCTATCGCGCGATCAGCGTGACACCGGGGCGGGAACATCCGCAGTGGACGATCGAGGACAGTCCCGCCTGAGGTGTCTACTTCTCGCAGGCGACACCGTCTCCGTCACCGTCGAGGTGCGGGCCGTAGCCCGGATCGCCGATACGAACCGGTGCTGCGCCCGCAGCCTTGGCAGCCGCGCAGTTCTTGAACGGTGCCGACACCGGCGCCGGAGCAGACGTGACCACAGGCTTGGACGTCACGATGGGAGCCGACGTAGCGACCGGCTGCTGGGTCGGTGCAGTTCCACCACAATCCTGGAGGACTCCCGCGATGGCGTCGTGCTCGGCCTGCGTCACCCACAGTCCGTAAGTAGCTTTCACGTCTACCTGCGCCGTGACGTACTGGCAGCGGTAGCCCTTGTTGGGCGGCAACCACGATGCGGCGTCGGAATCGGATTTCTGCTGGTTGGCGGGACCGTCGGAGGCCAGGAGATTACGCGGATCGTTGGCAAAATTGGTGCGGGTCTGGGTGTCGAGTTGCTGAGCGCCCTTCTGCCAAGCATCGGACAGTGCTACGACGTGGTCGATCTGGACTGCCGACGACGTGTCCTGCCCGCGAGTGAAGGCGATGGTCTTGCTGGTGTACGGATCATTCAATGTTCCGGTCTGAATCGTGCACCGGTTGCCGTCCTTGAACGTGAGGTCGGTGAGATCGCGGCGCAAGATGTCATTGCGCGTGTCGCAGCCGTTGCGGCCGAACTCGACGTCGACGTCGTCGGTCCACGCGACGCCGAACAGTGCACGGTCGTAGCCGGTTTTCGGGGCACGTCCCTTGATCGGAATTTGAGCCAGCTGTGTCAGTGCGGACGACGTCGCGGCGAGGTCGATATTTGCTTGCGGGGATGACGTTGTCGTGATGCCGGAACCGATACCTGAACCAGCACTGTTTGTTTCGATTTCGGCGGCTACTGAACTGGAGCAACCTCCGAGGACCAGTGCGGCGGCGAAGCCGATCGATACAGCAGCTACGCTGCGCCTACTGATTGTCGTGCTTGCCATGTGCGAGAGTCCATTTCCATCCGAGATAAACCACAAGTATGTCATTTGCGGCAAACCCGACTGAATCGGCGGTGAACTCTCAGGCCTGGCCGGGTGGGCGCCATCCGCCCATTGCGCGTTCGAGTTCGAGGGCCACGCGAATTGTCACGTGATCGTTTCCGGCTGCACCGGCAACCTGAATTCCTAGAGGCAACCCACGTGTGTCCAGTCCGAGTGGAACTTGCGTCACCGGCAGGCCGAGCAGATTGAAGATTGCGGCACCTCCGAAAAGCCAAGGCCTCGCAAGAGTTCCGTTGTGGAGTGGTGCTGTACGAGGGAAGGCGGGGTGCAGGATCACGCCGTCGCCCATTGCTGCATGGACTTCAGCGGCGAGTGCCTCGCCGGCGTCGGTGATCTTACGACGTGCCGACGCGGGGAGCAGCCCGGGGAGTTTGTCGCCGATGATGGTCAATGTCATCTGGAGACTGCCGGTTCGGGACCATGACGGCCGTCGGGATTGTGCCGGGGCTTCCCCGAAGAAATCGAACAGGTTGGAGACTGACGTGCCCGCATGCTCGCGGAGGGCGATCAAATAGAACTGTGCGGAGCGACGCAGAGCTGTCAGTTGAACTCGCTGCACATTCGCGCCCGCCTCCGAGAGTGCTTGCGCTGCAGCATCTTGCGCCGTTTTCATCTCCGGAGACAGTGGTCGGAAATAGGTAGTTCCTTCGGGGATGATGACGGAAAGGCCCTCGAGGTTTACGGATTCTGTTGTGGGTAAATCGCTTTCGGACAGGATGCGGAGCAGTGGCATTAGGTCCTCGGCTCGACGCGCGAGGGTGCCGATGGATTCCATTGCGTCCACCTCGGTGCCCGAGTAGGCGGTGAGTGAGGGGATCTGCTCGGAACTGGGTACAAGGCCCGGCGACGGCTTGTGTCCGAAGACGCCGCAGAAGAACGCCGGCAGCCTGATCGACCCGCCGGTATCGGCGCCGAGCCCGAAGGGGGCACCTCCCGATCCGACTGCTGCGCCTTCTCCACCGGACGACCCGCCGGCGGTTCGGCGTGGGTCGTACGGGTTGCGAGTGCGTCCGTACACGCTGTTGTAACTCTCGATTCCGAGGCACAACTCCGACGTGTTCGTTACTCCCATGACAATCGCTCCGGCGCCTTTGAGTCGATCGACGGCGCGAGCGTCCGTGGTGGAGATGGTCCCCCGTCGGGTCGCCATACCGGCAGTGAACGGCATGCCGGCAACAGGAATGGCTTCTTTCACGGTGAAGGGGACGCCCAGTAGCGGGGGTAGATCGTCGTCGGCAGAACTCGCAGCGATCAAGCGGTCTGCTGCATCGGCCTCGTCCTGCGCTTGGGTGAAACGGTTGGCCACGATGGCTCCGAGGTCGTGACCTGCGCGGAGAACGGCAATGTGGGCATCCACAACCTGCCTCGATGTGACAGCGCCGGTGCGGATCGATCGAGCCAGCTCCATCGCAGATGCAGTGGTGACGGAAATTTGCGCTGCAGTCGAGGTCGCATCGTTACATTTGGCCATGATATGTAACAGGGTATCGAAATTTGTACAGCTTGGGTGAAAATGCGGCGAATCGGATCTGTCATGCTGGTCTGATGAAGAAGACAATCACCGGGATTATCGGAGCATTCTCACTGTTGGCGTTGGTCGCTTGTGGATCCGACGGCGGTGAGCCTACGTCGATTGCAACGGTGACGTCATCTGCGGCAGCCGAGCAGAGTGCCACACCCGGCACTCCCGCGCCCGCCGAGGATTCCGCGAATTATGGTGGCGGAGCAGCGATTTCGCGTAACTATACTCAGACATGCGCTGACGTCCTCGTGTTCATCGACGGATACGAGAAGACCCTCGAAGAGTCCGGTGACACCAGCGGGACGACTCGCGAATCGGTTGCGGCCGAACTTCAGACATCGATCGAGGCGTACCCGGCGTGGACCCAGATGTCCGCCGACGAGCAGGCGGAGGTAACTCGCGGAATCAGTGCGGCGGCCGCCGGCAGCTGCTGACGTAGGTCGTCCGCTCCGAATTTCATCGACCCGCAAGTTGGGTGCCTTCACTGAATGCACCCAACTTGCGGGTCGATTTTGCTTTCTCCCGATGCATCTGTCCGGGTCGTGCTCACCCCGGGGTTTCGTCGACGTTGCGAGAGGCGTCCTGAGTCCGCCAAAAGTAATTCGCAATTCACCAGTGACATTCACTTCTTTTGGTGGCTGTGAGGTAGCTCTCCAAAAAGTGGGCTTAGTGGATCATTGTTCGAGGAAATTTCCCCTCCGCCAGGTCTAGTCAACCCGCATCTTGTCCGTTAGTGTATCCCCATTCACTAAGGGTGAATGGTGTTCTTGGCCATCGCCCTGCTGGACACCTCGAGACGAAAGGGCGTGGGGATGCCCGTAATCAAGTCAGAAATTGATACGTCATCAACGACGTATCAAGAGAATCGCGTAGTCCAACTTGCCGCTGTTGCGGCACTTGACGAGCAGCTCGAACTGGTTGCGGCGGGCGGTGGAGCGCGCTACGTCCAGCGTCACCACGACCGTGGCAGGTTGCTCGCTCGGGAACGGATCGAACTCCTCCTCGACCGTGACGCCCCGTTCATGGAACTGTCGGCACTGGCGGCGTGGGGCACGCAGTTCAACGTCGGCGCAGCCATCGTCACCGGAGTGGGCGTAGTTTCGGGTATCGAGTGCATGATCATTGCGCACGATCCGACGGTGCGCGGCGGCACTATGAACCCCTACACCTTGCGAAAGAACCTCCGAGCGTTGGAGATTGCACGCACCAACCGGCTACCCGTGGTCTACCTGGTGGAATCGGGTGGCGCAGACTTGCCGACCCAGTCGGATCTGTTTGTCTCCGCCGGCAAGATATTTCACGATCTCACCGAGATGTCGTCGATGGGTATACCGACGATCGCGCTGGTCTTCGGTAACTCCACGGCAGGCGGCGCGTACGTGCCGGGCATGTGCGACTACGCGGTTCTCGTAGACAAACAAGCCAAGGTTTTTCTCGGCGGCCCTCCGTTGGTCAAGATGGCCACCGGAGAGGAAGCCGATGACGAAGCTCTCGGTGGCGCTGACATGCATTCGCGCATATCAGGTTTGGCGGATCACTTCGCCGTGGACGAGGCCGATTGCATCCGTATCGGCCGTGACATCCTCGAGCACCTCAACTGGAGCAAGCTCGGTCCCGGCCCGAGCTTGCCCGCCGACCAGCCGCTCTACGACGCGGCTGAACTCCTCGGCGTTGCGTCGGGCGACCCGCGCACGCCCTTCGATCCCCGCGATGTCATCGCTCGGGTGGCAGACGGTTCCAGGTTCTCGGAGTACAAACCTCGATGGGGTACCAGCCTCGTCACCGGGTGGGCTTCCATACATGGATTTCCCGTCGGAATCCTCGCGAACGCTCGCGGAGTTCTGTTCAGCGAGGAGGCCAAGAAGGCCACCGAGTTCATTCTGCTGGCCAACCAGACCGACACGCCACTGATCTTCTTGCAGAACACAACCGGCTACATGGTCGGTACGGAATATGAGCAGGGCGGCATCATCAAGGACGGCTCCAAGATGATCAACGCCGTCACGAACAGCACGGTCCCTCACATCACTGTCAACATGGGCGGGTCTTTCGGCGCGGGCAACTACGGAATGTCCGGGCGTGCATTCGATCCACGATTCATGTTCACCTGGGTCAACGCGAAACTCGCGGTCATGGGTGCGCCGCAGTTGGCGGGCGTCATGTCGATCGTTGCCAAAGCCTCGGCGGAGTCGGCCGGCCGTGAGTTCGATGTAGAGGCGGACGCGAAGCGCACCGCCGAGATCGAGCGGCAGATCGAGGACGAGTCGCACCCCTTCTTCGTCTCGGCGCGGGTATATGACGATGGCGTCATAGATCCGCGGGATACCCGGTCGGTGCTGGGGTTAGCGCTGTCCGCTGCCCATTCCAATCAGGTCGCCGGCCGTCGCGGCTACGGCGTTTTCAGGATGTGAGAATTCGATGACGACAATCACCAAACTGCTGATCGCAAATCGCGGAGAGATCGCGTCGCGCATCATTCGCACCGCCCGGCAGATGAATATCGGCACGGTGGCTCTGTATTCGGATGCAGACCAGAATGCGCCCTATGTTCAGGAAGCCGACGAGTCGGTGCATCTGAAAGGGACGGCCCCCGCCGACACCTATCTGCGCGGAGACCTGGTTCTCGCGGCGGCAGAGCGAACCGGTGCCGACGCGATCCATCCTGGCTACGGGTTCCTTTCGGAGAATGAGGGTTTCGCTCGCTCCTGTGCTGCGGCCGGCATCATCTTTGTCGGCCCCAGTCCGGAGGCCATTGCGGCGATGGGCTCGAAGATCGAGGCCAAGCGCATCATGGAAGACGCCGGCGTTCCGGTGTTGCCGGGAATCACTATCGACAGTGACGACAGCGCGGACCCGCAGGCACTCATCGAGGCTGCCCGGCGTATCGGCTTCCCCGTCCTGGTCAAGGCAGCTTTCGGTGGCGGTGGACGCGGTATGCGCATGGTCATTGACGAGTCAGAACTGGTCGAGGCGGTGCAGAGCGCTCGACGAGAGGCTGCGTCTGCTTTCGGAAACGGAACGGTCTTCCTCGAAAAGTTTGTCGAATCGCCGCGCCATATCGAGATGCAAATCTTCGGCGACAGTCACGGAACCCTTGTGCACCTGGGCGAGCGGGAATGTTCCATCCAGCGTCGGTACCAGAAGATCATCGAGGAATCGCCGTCGACTGCGGTGGATGCGGAACTGCGCGCCGAACTTGGGCGGGCGGCGGTCACTGCCGGCAAGGCATTGGCCTACGAAGGCGCCGGCACAGTGGAATTCGTGATGGCGCCCGACGGGTCGTTCTACTTTCTCGAGGTCAATACCCGCTTGCAGGTAGAGCATCCGGTCACTGAAATGGTCACCGGTATCGACCTGGTTCGTGGACAGTTGCTCGTTGCGTCCGGTGCGCCGTTGCCGGAAGAGATGCTCGATGTGACGCCGCGTGGGCACGCCATCGAGGTTCGTCTGTATGCCGAAGACGTGGCTGCGGGGTTCATCCCGGTTTCCGGGACGCTGACTACCTTGGAATTTCCCGAATTCCCCGGTCTCCGAATCGATGCGGGCTTTCGATCCGGATCTGAGGTCACTACGTTCTACGACCCGATGCTCGCGAAGGTGATCGGATACGGGCGTGACCGCGAGGAAGCGCGCAACCTCGTGGCGCGCGCACTGGCGGAGACAACCGTGCACGGCGTGACCACCAACCGGGATTTGCTTGTCGGAATCTTGTGCGAATCCGAGTTCCGGGAAGGCAAGACCGACACCGGCTATCTCGCTCGTCACGATGCGGCTGAGCTGATGCTCAGGCGAGATGCCGATCAGGCGAGGAAGATTCATGCTCTCGTCGCTGCATTGGCCGCGCAGGCAGGCCGCCGGACAAGCACTCCGGTCCTGCCCGGACTGCCCTCCGGATTCCGCACTCTGGTCAGTGGGCCACAATCCGTCACCTATCGGTGCTGTGACGATGAAATAGACGTGAGTTACCGCTTCGGCCGCGACGGCGTCACGGCGCAGAGCGGCGACTGGAAGCCTGAGTCGGTCGAGCTGATCGAGGTGTCGTGTTCGCTGGTGGACGCAGCGATCGACGGTGTTCGTCGGCGCTACCGGGTGACCCGGTCCGGTGCTGCTCACTATGTCGACAGCGCGCTCGGGTCGACGGAATTGATTGAGGTGGAACGGTTTACCGATCCGAGTACGGTAGGTGAGCCGGGTTCGTTGATGGCGCCGATGCCAGGCACGGTAGTCCGGATCGAAGTGAGCGAGGGACAGGAGGTCGCGTTGGGCGATCCCGTTCTGGTCCTCGAGGCGATGAAGATGGAGCACACCGTGCGTGCCCCTTCGTCCGGGATCGTCGCGACGCTTCCCGTGGCCGTCGGCATGCAGGTGGAGGCCGGTCAGGTGCTGATGATCATTGCGGACGAGGCCGAGGTGGGCATCGAATGACCGATGAAGTTATCTACGACGTTCGGAATTCGATTGCCTGGCTGACCATCAATCGCCCGGATGCTCGCAACAGTCTCAACAAGGCGGTGCGCGACGGACTCTTCGACGGGGTCCGCCGCTTCAACACGGATGACACGGCCAAAGTCCTTGTCATCACCGGCACCGGAGAGAAGGCGTTCTGTGCGGGCGGTGATCTCAAGGAGATGTCGGACGCAAAGCTGACGGTGCCACCGGTCGATTTTGTTCCCCAGTTCGGTCGCAACATCATGGTGGACAAGCCGACCATCGCGGCTGTGAACGGGGTGGCCTTCGGTGGAGGCTTCCTGCTGGCGCAGACAACCGACCTGTGCGTTGCGTCCACAACAGCTCGATTCGCAATTACAGAAGCGAAAATCGGTCGGGGATCACCCTGGGCTGCACCGCTTTCGCGAATGATTCCGCCCCGACTTGCCATGGAAGTGGTCCTCACCGGCGCCCCGCTGACGGCGCAACGGGCGTACGACGTCGGCTTTGTCAATCAACTCGCGGAGCCTGACGAACTGCACGAGCGGACACAGGAACTCGCTGAATTGATTGCGGCCAATGCGCCGCTCTCTGTCGCGGCCGGGAAGAAAACTACCGCGTTGACCGCGGAGTATCCGCTCAGTGAATCGTTTGATCGAGCCGAACAAATATGGGAGCCAGTCTATTTGAGCGAGGATGCCCAAGAAGGCATGCTGTCGTTCAAGGAGAAGCGCACCCCACAGTGGAAAGGGAAGTAATGGCAGTCGACTACCCAGCCCTATTGCACGACTTGCGCGGCGAATCGGACGCGATCCGCGATGTGCTGACTGACTTGGAACCTCCGCAGTGGGAGACCCCGACACCAGCCGAAGGCTGGTCCATCCGGGACCAGGTCTCACATTTGGCGTACTTCGACGATGCTGCGGTCACCGCGATGTCGGATGCCGACACGTTCCGGCGCGAGGCAACTGCGCTCATGGCGCGTGGAGAAAACTTTCCCGACCTGGTCGCGGAGGAATATCGACACCTGACTGTGGGGGACCTCCTGACGTGGTTCTCCGAATCCCGAGCTGGGCTCTTGGACGCCTTCGCTGCCAACGACTCTCGGAAACGGATTCCTTGGTACGGGCCCGAGATGAGCGTCGCGTCGTCGGCCACTGCCAGGCTGATGGAAACCTGGGCTCACGGTCAGGACATCTTCGACACGCTGGGAGTGATTCATCCGCCGAGCGCCGGACTACGCAGCATCGCCCACTTAGGTGTGAGCACTTTCGCCTTCTCCCACACTCTCAACGACCGGGCGGTACCGGCCGAACCGGTACGTGTCGAATTACAGGCACCGGACTCTTCGGAGATTTGGAGTTGGGGGCCCGAGACTGCTGAGCATCGCGTAACCGGACCGGCCGCCGACTTCGTACTTGTCGTCACCCAGCGCCGCAATTTCTCCGATACCGCTCTCGAAGCGGAAGGTGTTGTGGCACAGTCCTGGATGGGAATCGCCCAGGCCTACGCCGGCGCACCCGGGCCTGGCCGATCTCGCAGTTCCGCAGCGATTGCGACGGGAGAAAACTCATGACCGAATCCGCAGTTCACCGCAGACCCGTACGAATCGGGAATGTGTCGGGATTTTACGGCGACCGCTTCGATGCGTTCAAGGAGATGGTCGAGGGCTCCCTAGCGGATCCCGCCGGAGTGGTCGATGTCGTCACCGGAGACTACTTGGCCGAACTCACCATGCTCATACTGTGGAAGTCGAAGAAGAAGGATCCGAGCACCGGATACGCGAAGACATTCCTCGAGCAGTTCCGGGCGGTCGTGAATACCTGCGCAGACAAGGGAATCAAGGTCGTGGTCAATGCGGGCGGCTTGAACCCCGCCGGCTTGGCCGAGCAGATCCGGGCAGTCGCAGCCGACGCCGGAGTGAACCTCTCCGTCGCCCACATCGAAGGGGATGACTTACGGCCTCGACTTGAAGTGCTGCAGGCCGCGGGCCATCAGTTCCGGCATCTGGACAAGGACATCACCTTGGCCGAGTCCGGTGCTGATCCCGTATCCGCGAATGCCTACCTCGGCGGCTGGGGTATCGCGTCGGCGCTACAGCGCGGGGCCGATGTCGTGATCTGCCCACGGGTCACCGATGCGGCTCTGGTGGTCGGCGTCGGGGCCTGGTGGCACGGGTGGGACCGCACGGACTTCGACGCATTGGCCGGCGCTGTTGCGGCGGGCCACGTGATCGAATGCGGCCCGCAGGCGTGCGGCGGAAACTACTCGCAGATTGCGGAGATCGTCGATCGTCGATACCCGGGATCGCCGATCGCCGAACTCGCGCACGACGGCAGTTTTGTCATCACCAAGCTGGACGGCACCGGCGGACTCGTCTCGCCGGGCACTGTCACCGCTCAGTTGCTTTACGAAGTTGATGCGCCCGCGTACCTGAATCCCGATGTGATTGCCCATTTCGACACCCTGACCATCACGTCCGAGGGAGACAACCGGGTCAGAGTGTGCGGCACGCGCGGTTCGGCCCCACCGCCGACATTGAAGGTGGCGATGAATTACATCGGCGGCTACCGCAACACCATGACGTTGGTGCTCACCGGCCTCGATATCGCAGAGAAGGCGCAGTGGGCACAGGAGGAACTTTTCGAGATCCTCGGTGGCCGAGACGCTTTCGATGAGACCGATGTGCAACTGCTTCGTTACGACGTCGAGGACCCGTCGACGATGGCGCAGGCTGTTGCGCACCTACGGGTAACAGTGAAGGACCGCGACCGTACCAAGGTCGACCGGGCCTTCTCCAATGCAGTTGTCGAACTGTCGCTTGCCGGCTACGCGGGATTCCACACCACGACGCCTCCGTCGTCAGCATCGGAATTCGGTGTGTACTGGCCGGCGCTGATTCCCGCGGACGAGGTCGAGCAGGTGGTCTGCCATGCCGACGGTACGCGTGAGACGATTCCGCACAGTGCACTCGTTGCCGAGTCGACGCAACAGATCGACACCAATGAGTCTGTTGCAGCGACACTTCCGAGAGTCACGTCCCGTCGAGCGCTCGGAACCGTTGCTGCGGCCCGATCCGGAGACAAGGGCGGTAAGGCCAATGTCGGAGTATGGACCGACACCGCCGAACGCTGGGACTGGCTGCGCGCTCACCTGACCGTGGATCAATTTCGCAAACTGGTTCCCGAGGCCGAGGGGCTGGTGGTGCACCGATACGAGTTCCCGAACTTGCGGGCACTCAACTTCGTGGTCGTCGGATTTCTCGGAGATGGCGTCGCGTCGTCGACCCGCTCCGATCCGCAAGCGAAAGGCCTCGGCGAGTATCTCCGCGCCCGGCACACTGACATTCCCGACGAGCTGATTGGTTGACACACATGAACTTCGAAGAATCTGTAGAGCATCAGGACCTTCGCCGAGCAATCGGCGCTATCACCGACAAGTACGGACCCGAGTACTACGCCGAGCGCGCCGCCGCTCATGAGCCGACTCACGAACTGTGGAAAGATCTCGCGGATCACGGTTTCATCGGCATCAACCTGCCCGAGGAATACGGCGGCGGCGGAGCCGGTATGACAGAACTGGCGATCGTGTGTGAGGAAACCGCTGCGCACGGCTGTCCGCAGCTGCTGCTTTTGGTATCCAGCGCAATCTCCGGCGAACTGATCACCAAGTACGGAACGGAGGACCAGCGTCAGAACTGGTTGCCGCGCATGGCCTCCGGTGACGCAAAGGTGGTCTTCGCCATCACCGAGCCCGATGCGGGATCGAATTCACACAGTATCTCCACCTCTGCGGTCCGCGACGGTGACGACTATGTGCTCAACGGAACCAAGTACTACATTTCCGGAGTCGATGAAGCCGAAGCGCTTGTCGTAGTGACACGTTCCGGCACTGATGCCCAAGGCCGGCCCACGATGTCGCTGTTCCTGGTACCGACCGACGCTCCCGGTCTGGTGAAGAACCTGCTCCCGGTCGGTGTGAGCCTGCCGGAAAAGCAGTTCACATTGCACTTCGACAACGTACGTGTTCCTGCCGCTAATTTGCTCGGAACCGAGCATGACGGGTTCCGTCAGGTTTTCGACGGACTGAATCCCGAGCGCATCACCGGCGCGGCACTGTGCGTCGGCGTCGGCCGCTACGTCGTCGAACGGGCCGCGGACTATGCGCGTACCCGCACTGTCTGGGGACCGTCGATCGGTACTTACCAAGGTGTTTCGCATCCGCTTGCGAAAGCGAAGATCGAAGTAGAACTCGCTGCGATGATGACCGCCAAAGCTGCGTGGCTCTACGAGAACGGCAAGCCTGCGGGTGAGGCGGCGAATATAGCGAAGTACGCCGCTGCCGAGGCTGCCGTCGGTGCGGCCGATACCGCGATTCAGATCCACGGCGGAAATGGTTTCAGTACCGAGTTCGGATTGATTCCCCAGTGGTCGATCGCACGCCTCTTGCGCGTGGCCCCGGTCAGTCGCGAAATGATCCTCAACTACGTCGCACAGCATAGCCTCAAACTTCCGAAGTCATACTGACAAACCATATTTCGCGACAGACTAGGCCTTCCTGACAATACGACTTATCCGACAATACGTCTTTCCGAGAAGAGGACGCTGTGCCAATCAACGTAAACGACTTCGTCAACCGTCGCGCGGACAACCGGTGGGATCGAACTGCCGTGGGCGATCTGCTGGAACGCATGACGTGGAGCAAGCCGGACAAGACGGCAATTGTCGGTTGGGATGGTGCCTACGCGAGTGAGAAGTTCGAGCGGTTGACGTATGCACAGGCCAATGCGTTGGCGAATCAATTTGCCAACGGGCTGATAGATCGCGGGCTCCAGCGCGGTGATGTAGTCATGCTCTACTGTGACAACTCCGTCGAGGCGTGGCTGGCGAAGTTCGGCATCGCGAAGGCGGGTTTGGTCTGCGCTCCTGCCAATACCCTTATGGCGCCGGACGTGGTCGACGGTTTGATCGAGCTCACCGATCCCAAGTTTCTCGTGGTAGATGCAGACCTGTGGGATCGGGTAGCCACGTCGTTCGAAGGTCGGGGAGTTCGCGCGGGTGTCAGCATTCCCTTCGGTGATGTGTCGGTGGCCGGAAGCGAGACTTTCGAAGATTTCTGCGCTGCGCAGCCTACGACGGAGCCGGATGTCGTTATCCACGGCGACGACATCTGGGAGATTCTGTTTACGTCCGGTACTACCGCGGCGCCGAAGGGGGTGATGTTGTCCCACAACGCTTGTTACTTTGCCGCATACAGTTTTGCGCTGTCACTGACGCGCGGATTGCGGTTCGAGTCGGACTTGGTTCAGTGCAGTTTCCTCCCCCTCATTTATCACATCGGCGACAACCTGTTCAGTATGTCCACGATTCTCAGCGGCGGAACGCTGGTGATGGGACGCAAACCTGATCCGGCTCAAATCTGCCGTGCGATCGACCGCGAAAAAGTGACATCGCTGTTTACCGGATCTCCGGCGATGACCGCAGCCGTGGACAAGACCCTCACGGAAAATCGAGAGTTCGACGCCTCCAGTTTGACCAACATCACCTACGGCTGGGCTGCACTGCCACCGACCGTTCTCGCCTCGTTGAAACGACACTGCGGCAACGATTTGAATGTCTTCGCGATCTTCGGACAGACCGAGGCGATCGCTTGTCACCGTTTCTGGCCTGACGAGTGGTCCGACCTCTATGCCAGGACCGCCCCGAACGAGAACTATGTGGGAGTGCCCAGTCCCATCTTGGCGTCGAAGGTGGTCGATCCCGCGGGCGGCGATATCGTCGACCCCGCAGATGGTCCGGGTGAGGCCGTGTACCGTTCGCCGGTGGTGTGCTCGGGCTACTACCGTGATGAGCAGGCAACGCGAGAAGCGTTTGCCGATGGGTGGTTTCACTCCGGCGATAGTTGTGCCATCGGTGAGAGTGGCCACCGCATCATGGTCGATCGCTACAAGGACATCGTCAAGACGGGCGGTGAGAATGTCGCGACAATTCGCGTCGAAGCCGTCCTTGCTCAACACCCGGCGGTGACCCGTGCGACGGTTGTCGGACTGCCACATGAGCGATGGGGTGAGGCCGTCACTGCCTTGGTGATCACCGAGGACGGGTCGCAGGTGTCGTCGGGCGAACTGCTGGCGTATTGCCGCGCCAACCTGGCTGGATTCGAATCGCCGAAGGGTCTCGTTTTCGTTGAATCATTCCCGGAGACCGTGGGCGGAAAAGTCCTGAAATACAAGCTTCGGCAAGAGTATGCAGACTTCTACAGCAGCTGATTCTCCGGCAATACCCACACAACGCAGAAGGTGGAAGAAATGACTGTCAGCGATACCGCTCTGAATCTGATTCATCGTGTCAATGTCGGCGACACTCTGACCAGAGTCGCGTGGAGAGCGCCCCAATCGGTGGCGATTGTCGATCACGGCGAGACGTTTACTTACGGCGAACTCAACAGTTGGGTCAACCGCACCGCACATGGCCTGCTGGCACGCGGGTACGAACGCGGCGACGCATTGGCCTTGGCGTCGGGCAACAGCGTCGAGTTCCTCGTGACGTACTACGCCTGCGCCAAGATCGGGGTTGTGTGTGTACCGTTGAATCTCGGATGGAAGTCTCACGAAATGGCATACGTACTAGGCCATTCGAAGGCTCGCGGAATTGTCGTGGAGAACCAGCTTGCCGACGCGATTGCGGGTGCGATTGCCGGAGTCCCTGCCGTCGCCGATGTCATCATGGCACCGGGCACAGTGGAATTTACGGGTGTCATTGCAGAGGGTCGTTTGCAGTTGACGTTTGCCGAACTCTCCGAGCAGGAGTCCAGCGCCGAACCCGAGGTCTTTGTCGACGACCGTGACGCGATCACGTACCTCTACACCAGCGGCACCACGGCCGCACCGAAAGGCGTCGTAGGCAACCACACTGCCGTTTATCTCGAGTCGCTTTCCATGGCGCTCGAAGGACAGTTCAATGCGAACGACAAATTTGTTGCAATGATGCCGATGTTCCACACGGCGCAACTGAACTGCCACTGCACCACCGCAATTGCAGTCGGCGCAACGATGTATATCCGCCGCAATTTCGAGGCGGGAGCGCTTCTACAGCAGATCGAAAGTGAGGGAATTACACAGATATTCGGTCTGCCGATGATGTACCGCGAGATGCTCGAACATCCGGCGATCGAGAGTACGGATCTGTCGAGTCTGCGACGGGCTCTGTACGCCATGGCGCCCATGCCCGAGCGCCAACTGCGAAGGTGCATCGAGGTTTTCGACTGCGACTTCTACCTTCTCTTCGGTCAGACCGAGATGAGCCCGACGGCAACCATTTTCAGACCGGAGCATCAGTTGACCCACAACGGTGCCGCCGGCAGTCCGGTGGCCAACGTCCAGGTAGCCATCATGGCGCCCGACGGCACGCTGGTACCACAGGGCGACGAAGGTGAAATTGTCTACCGCGGACCGCACGTGATGACCGAGTACCTCGACAACCCGCAGGCCACCGAGACAGCCTTCGAGTACGGCTGGTTCCACTCAGGGGACCTCGGCCACTTCGATACCGACGGGATCCTGTGGTTCACAGACCGCAGCAAGGACATGATCAAGACCGGCGGCGAGAACGTCTCCTCGATGGAAGTCGAGAAGGCAGTCATGCACGTAGCGCCGGGTATTCTCGAGGCCGTCGTGGTTGGACTCCCTCACCCTCGGTGGAGTGAGGCGATTACGGTCGTTGCAGTGCGCAAGGCCGGCGCCGATGTGGACGAGGGGACACTGATCGAATCTGTGAAGGACCATATCGATCGGTACAAGGCGCCGAAGTCGGTGATCTTCGTCGATGAGTTGCCTCGGACCTCGACCGGTAAGATCCAGAAGAATGTGGTCAGGGAAAGGTTTACCGGACACTATGACAGCAGTCCTGCGTAGATGGCAACGGGGGTCGCTGTGACAGAACCAGGTTCGCCGGGTCGGACACGGGATCCGGCGCGCCGCGACAAGATTCTGGCATCAGCCGCAGATTTGGTGGCTCGCAATGGGTTTCACTCGGTCTCCATGGCCGATATCGGAGCCGCAGCCGGAATCACCGGATCCGGAATCTACCGACACTTCGACAGCAAGTCCGCCGTGCTCGTCGAACTCTTCGACGGAGTCATCGACGCATTGCTTGCCGACGCAGAAACGATCGTCTCGGAGGTTTCCGACCTTCGGCAGGCGTTGAAGGACCTTATCGACGGGCAGATCGAATTTGTTGTCGGCAAACGTGAATTGGCGCAGGTTTATCACAACGAGATTCACAACCTCCCTGACGGTGATCGGAGGCGTCTACGTCGCAAACAGCGCCTCTATCTCGAGGAATGGGTCCACCTGGTCGACGAACTCCGTGACGACCTGGACGACGCCGAGTCACGTGCCGTCGTCCATGCCTCGATTGGCGCAATCCAGTCCACGCTGTTTCAGAGTGGCGGACTCACGCCTGATCGGATGCGGCAGTTACTAGCCGACTGCGCTGCCGCGGTACTCCGTATCTAGCGACGCAGTACTCCGTATCTAGCGGTCAGAACAGCGATTCTTGGATCGCGACACCGGGTGAGTCGAAATTGCCCACCGTAATCGTGCGTCCGACCAAGGCTGAGATGTCTGCGACAAAGCGAGGGGAGTCCGGGTCGGTGTCGGTGCGGAAGAGCGCCACCGGCCCGGTCAGCCCTTCGAGATAGAGCGAGTGCTCGCCCGTCTCGAAGGTGTGGGGATAGACCATCGCGGGTGTGGCGTCGAAAACCATCTGCGAGCAGGCCGGCGGCGTCCAGGTTTCGGGTTGCTCGAAGATCTCGATACCGTCGACGCCGGATCCGATGTGGGCCAACTCTTCTCGGTTCGACAAGACGAACTGTGCCAGCTCGTCGCGTAGCGAGACGGTATCGACTCGGTTGGTCAAGGCGTCGAGTTTGCGCGACGTACGGATAGCCTGACTGAGGTGAAACTGCTGGGAGACTTCAGCTTCGAGAGCGCGAATGCTGTAGCCGTCAGTGGAGCCGGCAACATAGACAGCCGCCGCGGCCCCTTGTTCCGCGACGCGCGGATACTTGCGGAACTGCGACGCCGTCCCCACCTTCATTCGCCCGCCGGCGAAGATGTCGATGTAGAGCCATTGCGGCTGCGTGAGGTAGGTGCGCACATTCGGATGAATGTGCGCACCACTCACATGGGCCTGGTGCACGGTGGTGAAGCCCTCACGATTTCGGCAACGATCACACTGACGCCCGCTGGTCACCTTTGCGTTTCGATCACACGGAGAGTGCCCGGGTCCGTCGGCCGTCATATCGCGCCATCCGAGGCACCGACGTCCACGCTTTTCGTCGACCGAGAAACGCAGCACCGACGTGTGTGTGAAGAAGGTGGTCTCGCCGGTACCGTCGTCGACGACGCGGATACGTGGGGCCGCCGGATCAGACCATTCGATACCGCGCACGAGCAAAGTCATGATGTGAGGTGCCGGTTCCTTCGATCGAGTGTGGGAACCACCGATTCTAGTGCGTCAGCTGCCGGGCAACCCGGGGTAGTAGGTTCCGGCCGACCAACCGCCGTCGACGGCAATCTCAGCTCCGGACATGTAACTTGCGTCGTCGCTGGCTACGAAGGCTGTTACACGTGCAACCTCGTCGGGGAGCCCGATCCGGCGCAGCGGAACCGCGCCATACGGCTTCTGGAGTTCGTCACCCGTCTTGCCGGCTGCGTTGCCCAACATTGTGTCGACTCCACCGGGGTGTACCGAGCACACGCGGATGCCCGAGGGGCCGAGTTCGAGAGCCTGCGTCTTGGTGAGCCCGCGAACAGCCCATTTACTCGCGGTGTACGCGCTCAGCCCGTTCACGCCGCGCAGACCGTCGACGGACGAGATGTTGACGATCACGCCGCGCGCAGCCTTCTTCATGACGGGAACCACGGTCTTGGCTCCCAGCATTGCGCCGATGATGTTGACGGAGAACAACTTTTCGACCTGAGCGACGTCGATGTCCTCGACCGCGGCAAACGCGAGCATGCCCGCGTTATTGATCAGGACGTCCACGGTGCCGAACTGGGAGACTGTCGCGTCGACGAGGTTCGCCCAGTCGGATTCGCTACTGACGTCGAGATGGTGGAAGACGCCGCCGATCTCGGCCGCCACAGCGGCGCCCTTCTCGTCGAGAACGTCGCCGATGACGACCGTCGCGCCTTCGTACGCCAACAGACGTGCGGTCGACTCGCCCATACCCTGTGAACCGCCGGTGACAATGGCAACTTTTCCTGTGAATCTGCTCATTCTTCGATTCTGTGTGTGATCCACCCCTCGAGTGTTCGTGTGTCTCGCTGGCTGGAATTGTCCACTTTGAAGCGCGACTGACCTCGGGCTTGGCCCTGATCGCCTAGTCTCGTGGAATGGCTATTGTCTGGACAGTTCCGCGCGGTATCAGCCCCACCCTGCTCGTTGCGCCGTTGATCAAAGAGTTTCTCGCCGAGGGCGAAGGAACTCTCGACGCACGACTGAGCGCAGTCGGCACCATCTGCGCTTCGCTCGAGAAGCAGGTGGGTCGTACTTTCACATCGATCAGCGCGGCGTCGGCAGCTATCTTCTCCGGTGCGGCAGGTGCGGCAACTGTGCCGGATGCCCTCCGTCTCGCAGTGATGCGGACTCTGTCCACCGAAGTGATCGTCCGCAAGCCTGCGCCGCAACCGTTCTCCGAGAAGGTTGGAAAGCGTTTGGGAGAGTATCTATTTGCTTTGCGTGACCCGCGTAACGATCAGGTATTCCACGTCGGTCACGGCACCGGAAACCAGGTTTTCGCTTCGGTTTTCGAGGCGCTCGGTGAGCTCGAAAATCTGGAAGGTGCCGACGGTCCCGCCGAAGCAAATCCGGCTGTCACCGCAGCCAAGATTTCTCGGATCCGTGAGATCTACGATGCCGGGTCCGCAGTCGAGCACTATGTTCTCGTGCGTGCACTGGGAACGTCGGGCACGGCGGATATCGCTGTTCACGCCGTCGTCGAGGCACTGCGCATCAGCGAGGTCGGCGGTGGATTGACCAATCTTGCCGGCGACGCTACCGACAAGGATCTGCGGGCAACCCGCGTCGAAGAGCTGGCCCTGCGGTACTCCGCTGATCCGGCACCCGAATTGCCGACGCCCAGTGTTGTCCTGCACGTTCCGGGTTCGGCTCGCGCCGGAGCCACCGCCGAAGAGATCTACGAACTTGCGCGGCAAGAATGGTCAGCCGGCGCAGCAGTGCGGGCTGAGGCCGGAATTCCCGTACTCGTGTTCGCAGACAGCATTATTCGTGGCGCCTTCCGGGCACAGTCGTGGGACGTGTCCACGCGTAACGCCGACGGCAGTATGTTGTGGCGCTGGAGCGGCGACGTCGACGAGGATCTCGCGGCAAAGTACGTCGGCACCGAAATCACCCCGCACAACGTCGGACTCAAGAAGTGGCCGGTCAGCGGTTGGGTTACCCGCTTGACCACCGCTCGTCCGGGCGCGGCAATGCCGGGACCGCGCAAGAAGTAAGAAGCATGTACCAAGGTGGGCTCCGGAATTGTTGTTCCGAAGCCCACCTTTTTACTTCAGTAATCCACTGCCGAGGTAGTCGTCCTTTTCGCAGCCGGGTGGAATCAGATAAACCGCCGAACCGATGGGCGTCGTCCACTCGTTGAGCGCGTCGAAGTCGCTCAACCGCTGCTGCACTGGCAGATACTGCGCCGCGATGTTCCGCTGGAATGCCGCGAAGATCAGTCCCGAGTTGGAGGTCTGCTCGCCTTCGGGGGATCGTCGTAGTTGTATGCACGACGGAAGAACTGTTCCTTCTCGTGAGTGCGGTGGGCTCGGGCTATATGTGATCCCGGCGGAATCACCGGGATACCGAACTTGTCGGTCGCGGTGAAATCGGCCTCGTCGAACTCGTCGGTGCCGGTCAACGGAGCACCGTTGGACAATGTTCGACCCATCGTCAGTTCGCGTCCCGGTCGATCAAGTTCGTCCCAAGTATCCATCTCCATGCGAATTCTGCGCAGTACCAACGATGTTCCGCCCGCTAGCCAGGGTTGATCGGTGCCGTTGTCCCACACCAGGGAATCAAAATCCGTAGTTCGGGGCGCAGGATTGACCGTTCCGTCCACCTGACCCATGAGATTGCGCATGGTCGTGCCCTCGGGCGTGGTTCCCCGAGCGTTGCGAAACCCCTTCTGGGTCCAGCGAATTGTGGCCAACGAGCGCACATTCTTGGTCAGTACTCGCACAGTGTGGGCGATGGTAACCGGATCGTCGGCACAGATCTGGAGTAGAAGATCGGTGCCGCCCCAACGATCTTCGAGTCGGTCGATCGAGTACGACGGTAGGGGAGTAAACCAGTCCGGTTGCCGCTCTTGTAATCCCAGCTTGGTGAACAGTCCGGGGCCGTAGCCGACGGTGACCGTCAACCCGGCGGGATCGAGCGCCAGTTCCTTCTCGGTGTCGGCCAGGGCGGGTGCGCCGGCAGTGAGACGGGACGCGTCGGCCGACCACATTTTCATGATGCCGACGACAGCGCTGCGTTCCACCCCCGGTCGCAGATCGAAGCCGATGAAGGTGGCGTGCGCCTGCGGTGGTGTGGCGATCCCGGCTTGATGGACGCCGTGGAACGGAACCGTCCTCTTGCCGGCCGGCGTTTCCTCCGCCCGCGCCAGTGACGTTGCACCCCAAGTGGTTCCCGCGACAGCGAGCGCGGCGGCGCCTCCTCCGAGAAGGCGCCGCCGGCTCAGTCGCAGGTTACTGTTCTCAGCCACCGTGATTGGGGTCGTAGTTCTCCTGGTTACCGGAGAAATCGCGGATCTGGGCATTGAATGTGGTGCTCGAACCGTCGTCGAAGACCAAAGTGACGTCGGTTTCGGTGCCGGGCAACAGTGGCGCTGCAAGTTCCATGAACATCAGGTGGTCTGCGCCGGGTGCCAGCGAGGCAGTGCCGTGGGCGGGGATCAGGAGTCCACCGTCCTTAGGGCGCATGGTCATCGTTCCGCCGTCCCCGGAAACCACTTCGTGGAGTTCCACGCGGGCGGATGCCGGACTGGTTGCCGCAACCAGCCGGACGTCGGTGTCGCCGGTATTGGTGAGTTCTGCAAATCCGGAACTCATCATCTCGGGTGCGGCCTTGATCCATTGGTCCTGGACCGTGATGGATTGTGCTGCCTCGGTTTTTTTTTCGGAGTTCGAAGAGCAACCGGTCAAGGTCAGGGCTGCGGACAATGCGGCAACTACGAATACCTTGGTTCGAACAGACATGTGTATCTCCGTACTTTCAGGAAGGGTCAGATGGTCGCGCGACGTTTGAATGCCGCAACAGATGTGTCGATCAACAGGAAGGCCAGCAGGCTGATCCCTAGTAATGGGACGAACCAGCCGATCAGTGCGGTGAGTGCCGTCAGGGCAACAATGCTGAACGGCGACAGGTTGCGGATACCGCCGCGAGCGGGTGCGCTACCCACGGCCCAGTCGGACCCGCGGGTGGGGCGTCGGCGCCACCACATCACGTAACCCCGAATTACGACGCTCACCAGTGCAAGAGCCAATGCCGCCAAGGCGATTTGGTTGGCGAGGCCGAACAACAGCCCCATGTGTAGTTGGATTCCCCAGGCCGAGAGTTTTGCTGCCAGAGGCCAATCCGAGAACCACAGTTCGTCGGTAACCTTCTGAGTTGCCCCGTCGATTGCGATGGTGTTGTTGCTGAACACCCAAGGCTGACGAGTTTGGGTGACGGTGAAGGCAGTCTCGGCGTTGGCGGGGATCGACACTTCGACGGGGCCGGTGATGCCGTGGTATCTCGCGATACCGAGAACGGTGTCGACGCGACCGACGTTGGTATCGGTCATCATTCCGGCGGCAGCGGGAGCGGTGCCGTGGCCTTCGTGCCCACCCGTAGCCGGTGGGGGAGCGTCGCCAAGGGTCTTGGCTACCGAGGGAGTGGTCCAACTCAGGGCTGTCCGTAGGTTGGTCACGTTTTCGCCGGCATAGGTCGACCACGTGAGACCGGTTGCCGAGAGAAAGACCAAGGCAACGGCTATCCAGATGCCGACGACGCCATGCCAGTTCAGGGTTCGCCTGCGCCCGGTGGACGTTCGATCCATTGTGAGGAGTCGCGCGTTGCGGGCGGTGCGGTACCGACGGAACCAGAGGTAGACACCGCCGAGGGCGACGACCCACATCCATGACGCAGCCAACTCGCTGTAGAGGCGACCGGGTTCGCCGAGATGAAGATTGCGATGGAGTTGTGAAATCCACGTGCGGACCGGCAGCGAACTGCTGCTTCCGTACACAGCCAACTCGCCGACGGGCTTGGCCATCACCGGGTCGACGAAGACTGCGAGCCTTTCGGATTCGCCGAGTGACGGATCCGTGAACAGGACCCGCGTTGTCTCTCCGGGTTCAGTGGCAGGGCGCACCGCCGAGACCGTGAGGTCAGGGCGGTACTGCTGAGCGGAACGGATCTGGTTGTTCAACGACGCGATCTGTCCCGTGCTGTCGGTCTGGAGGTAGTCGCTGTAGACGA